>NZ_JBPZHC010000007.1:0-269362 GCF_051857465.1 Pseudarthrobacter cremeus
AGCTCGGCGGATTCTTCCTTCGCGGCCCTGGTTTTTGGGTCATCTTCCTCGTCAGCTTTCTTCAGCCAACGGTGCAGCGCAGCCGGCGAAACGCCGAAGTCCTTGGCGATCGTGGTCAGGGGTACTTCGCCCTTGCGGGCAACCGCGACCACGTCACGGCGGAACTCTTCGGGAAAGGCCTTGGGCATGATGAACATCCTTCCACCCGCGAGGTTAATCCTCACAGATCAGGAGTCAACCAAACCTTCAGCAGTCCCAAGCGCTTAGTTTCAAGAGATCCCGAAGTAGTCTTGCAGCAACCGCCTGTCCAGCTATATGAAAGGCCTCTCATGGGACTTGGGAACCTGCTGCGGAAGCGCGCTTTCACTCACTTGGAGGGCGAGCTGAATCGGCGCGGGTACACAACAAATATGCGGGACGATCCCCGCCCGGATCCACCGGAACGCCGAGTTATCCGGATCATATGCCGCGACAATGTGGTCGATCTTTATATCAGGAACGGGTACTGGACCATTGATGCATGGGTCTACGTTGCGGACGGGTGGCACCACAGCAATGTTGGTGAGGTGGTGGAGGACCGGTATCGGCTGGGAGCAGGCATCACAAAACTGGATACCGGAACTCCCCAAGGGCTTGTCATCGACACCCTGGTTTACAACTTTGTGCTCCCGGAGTTTGGCCCCGGCATTTCCCCACGCCCGACGGCATCGCACATCCCTGGTACGCGACCGGGACCGGCAGCAAATCTTCCAACTCAGAGCGCCGCGGAACCCCTGTTGCCTGCCCCTCAGCAGACCTTCGCTGCAGCACCAGGAATCGACTATGCGGACGACGATGGGGATGGCGACGATCACGACTATCTCGATGCGCACCACGGCGAAGGAAACGACGGCGATGAGGAACCCGAGGTGGTTGACCTCGCTGGCCCAGCCCGGGAGATGCTGGCCCGTCCGGCCCAAGCGGCGGTCGAGGAGGGTGTGGTTCAGCACTTTGCCGCCAGCGGCGTGCATGACATGTCCGATGCCGTGCAAGCGCCTGCCAAGCTCTACCTGGACGAGGACTTCTTCCCTGGCCTCTTGGTGGTCGCTGGTCATCTCTTGGGTTATTTCCCAGAGGGTCAGACCGGTGTCAGCACCGAGCAAGAGCCGTTCCTAGTTAGCTTCCGCGATATCACTGACATCCATCTATCTGTCCCGGAAGGGCTTGTACTGGTCATTCCGAAGGGCGTCCGCTCCAGCACGATTCTTAAAGGCAACGTTCTCGGTCTGTATATGTCCATGCAGACAGCGCATATCAGCCTAATCCTCGATTTCCCCAGGGAAGAAGGTGCAGAACAAGAGCGCGAGCGAATCGGCTCATTCATATCGACTCTGCTGGCACAATTCGCAAGTAATCGGATGAACTGACCACGCAAACGGTCGTCCGCAAGGCCGCCGTGGCTCGGGAACTCGGCGTCAGCCGGCAGACCCTGTACAGCGCCTTGAACAGCCAGGGGGCGCTACGATTCGAATCCTCCGGCCGCAGAAACAACTGGCCATTGACACCGCCGCACGCCGGCAGGATCCTGAGGTGACGTAGACTCGGACCATCATGATCAGTCCGTTGCCGTCAGGCGCGGGCTGATTTTCTTTGCCGCCGCAGGCTCCCCGTTCTCGGCAGGGCTGCTCTCAGTTCTTCGACTGATTCAGGACGAGGTGGTGCGGCCCAATGAATCCGACGTGCTGGTCGCGCCGCCCGTGTCGTCGTAGAGCTGCGTATCAAGGCGGCGCGGGCCTCGGTGGCTAGCTTCGGCCCGTCCTTGGGCTTCCAGCCCACCCCAGCCACGACCGGCTCGTGCACGTGCCCGCAGGCGAGCCGGACGCGCCAGAACGCGCTCGAGTGCGGCGCGGGCCTCCTCATTTTGGCCAGGTTTCGGCGTCGATCCCAGTGTAGGGACACTCCTCCGGGTCCGGCGGGATTTCCTCGACACGGGACTCGATCCACTCGACGACGTCGCGGCACACCCTCTGCACTTCCCCGTGGTCGTCCGGGCACCAGAACTCACCCGCGGGCAGTAGGCGCTTAGCCACCGGGTCGAGCCAGCGCCGGGCATCCGGTTAATTGTCCTCCCCGCGCGTGTAGAGCTCGTGCACGCAACCGCACTCCAGCCGGACTCGCCAGCGGTACATGTCCTTGGCTTGGGGCACGAAGACCGGCCAGAGGACTGGCTCATACCGGCGACGGGGAAGCTCAGTGTTCTCCTCAAACTTTTTCAGCGGCTTCATCCGGGACGGGCGCGGCCCGGCACTCGGTTCAGGAAGGAGACCGGTGCGGCCACGGATTCATCCTGGGCGATCCCGCCTGCGCATGAAGGACCTGTCTGATTCGACTGCGTCATTGTCGTCCAGTCTGCCAGATGGAACGGATGGCATGGCTAATTTGGCGTCCGCCGCGTATTCCGGTCTAGTCTCCAACAAGAGACCGGCGGACAGTCTCGAAGAGTATCTTGAGAAGCTCTTTGTCGGGGTGACGGGAAAGTGCCCTGCTTCGCCATCAGTTGAACCACTTCACTCGAATCGGGTTCCTCCCCAGGACGGACCCTCAGACAGTCAATGGCGATTTCAAAGGCCAATTCCATGTCGGCAACCAGTCAACCGGGCTATGCACCGCCTTCCTTAGTCTCCCCCGGCACCGTCGGCGAGTGACAGCGCCATCTGCGCCTTTGCGAGCAGCAGGTGTCCCTTGCCATCCTTGATCAGTCCGAGTGGATCCGACCACCTGGTGATGGTTGGAACTGCCGAGTCAACCTCGGTGACCCGGTATATGTAGTACCGGCTCCGCCGCACTGTGGCTTCAATCAGCTCGCGCTGTGAGATGTAGAACGTGTCGGTAGGATCGGCCCCCTTCGTCGACTTGACTTCGAGGTAGATCGGCTGGCCACCTTCATCCATGCTGACGATGTCATATGGCGACAGTTCATCCACCTTTGACACCCACCGGACCAAGTCCGGGTTCTTGCCCAGCTTGTTCAACCGCTCGCGCTCGGCATGGTAAACAACTTCTTCACCTCGCTTGCCGATGCGGCGGTTCTCTTCGTCCGTGTGAATGCTCGGCGCTGTGCTGTGGCCGTTTCTACCGCTTTCCCCGTAACCGTTGGAATTGGCGCTCCCGGTGTAAGGATGTTCGCCCGGTACGCCGTCAACTATCCTGACGGCTGAGAAGTCGACTGCTGGAGGGGAAACCTTCGGTGGGGGATTGCTCGGCACCTCTCGCTCCTCCCCTGCCGAATCCTGGTGGGCCGCATCCCTCGAATGATTGCTAGTCTCCGGGATATGCTCCGCGACGACCCCCGATTGATGTGTTCTTAGTGCCGCCACGTCAGGAGAACTATCGTCATCGTTGAGATCGGGCAGAAGCGAATCGAGGATATTGATGATTTCTTCCTCGTCCTCTTGCCTGAGCCTGAGCAGGCGCCTGGCCTCGGTGATGTCCTGTGGCTGAATCTGGCGGTCGTCCATCATTCGTTTGCGGTCATCGCCCGAGGCTGTCAGCAACATCGTGAATGCATCCGACAGAGTCGGCACGCTCAAGTACTGGGCCAGTTGTCGTCCGAGCGGGAACCAATGCGGCTCACCCGTTGCCGGGTCGAGTTCCAGATAGGCCGTGCCCACGTTGAAGGGCTTGCGGCCTCGTTTCTCCGTGCGGCTCGCGATGTAACAGACTGCATCCTCACGGGACGCTGTCGCACCATCAAATTCGTAGGTTAGGACCAGCCGTTCGCATACGACGAGTTCCAGCCTTCGCAGCGCTGGCCGGACGCGGTTCTCACCACTGGAGTTCTCTGCGCGAACTAATGCCAGCAGGTACGGTTTAATTTCGTCTATTCGCCGCCGGACCTTTTCGGCGATCACTCCGTGATCCTCCTCGAACGGGACCGCGGAGGTAACTACCTTGTCGTCGAGCTTGTTCAGTGCGAGATACCGGGCCAGTTTTGTTAGACCAGCCTCAGCAGAAAGCAAAGGAAGCTGTTTTTCGAATGTATCTCGAAGGAGTGGATCGTCGGCATAGGCCGGTTGTGTCACGAACTGCCTGACTCCGTCTTGGCTGGCCAGAAGCCGGACAGTTTCTGGTGCAGGGTGCGCCTCGGGCTCATCTCGAAGTACATCATGCAGGGTGCGCTGCACCCAGCGTGCTGCCTGGTCAATCTCACGGTTCGTTCCCCCTGCTGCATCCGCCTCTTCGGCGATTCCTTCCAGCAGCATGAGGAGATCGGCGACGCGTGGACGGCCGGCGTCTGTCAGGCGCAGGGCGGCGGCCAGGCCTGCGCCTCCACGGGTCTGATACATTGCCCCGCTGATTCGCGGAACACGTTGTTGGATTCGGCGCGGAATTTGCGCAGCTTCGATCCATGCCTCTGACGGCCGGACGAGTTCCGGCACGTTGCCCCGGTCGACAGGCACCCAGGCCTGCGACCGCAGCGTGTAATCAAACAAAGACGGTGCCCGGCGTCCACGATCCCCGGAATGGCTGCCGTGGACGCAATAGAAGAGCGCTTGAATGCCGTCCTCATAAACGGAACCCCATCGCCGGGCCAGTTGGTTCCAGAGCGCCATAAGGCGGACAGGATCCTCGCACGCTGTGAGTTCCGCGTGGCGGTCCAGGCGGTATGACTCTCGCAGCTGCTGGGACTGGGTGTGTCCGTGCGGGCACATCGCAGCCGCCTTGACCTCGGGAAGCTTCAACCACTCCTGGAACAGCGGACCGCGGTGAGGGTGCCTGACGCTGTTGTTGGTGAAGGTGTTCGTTTCAGCTTCAGAAAGGCGGGGATACTCAACCACGCCTAGCATGCGGTAGAAGTCAAAGTCATCCTGGCGACTTTCGGAATCCCGCGGAGGCGTGATGTCGAGGAATTCGGCGTCCCCAAATGGACCGTAAATGACTTCCAAATCATCGGATCCGGTCCACGGTGAACTGAAGTAGACTTCGGCTGATGGTCGAAGCCGCTTGACGGAGCCGTCTGCCGTTCGGGCAGGAAGGAGCACTCCCCCCAGGAGCGGCTCGAAATTTTCGCTCCCCTGCAGTCGAACTTGATGGTAGGCGCGCAGACCGGCCATAGCACCAGCCCTTGCAAGCTGTTCGGCTTCGGGATTGCTCAGAATCTTGATGAGGTACTCACGGATGAGTTCGCGCCATTCAAAGGACCTGACCCCCAGGTCGCGGAGAAGGTTTCGCGCGTCCTCGACCTCTGGTACATGCGCAATGGGTACGGGCAGGTCGTCGGGAATGGTGATGTCACCGCGCTCCCGGGGGAAGAAGATCGTGTCGTCGCTCGGCGTGAGAAGCTGCCCCGCCGTACCCAGGACGACCGGAGCCTTCCTGAGTTCGTTGATGATTCTGGTGCCAGCTGTTTCGCGCCAGTCCACCAGGAATTGGTAGTAGTGCTCGACGGTTTCGCGTGACGGCGCTGCCAGTAGCGCGATGAACTCACCAATACCCATCTCGTCGGTCTCGGGCACGCCAGCGAGAAAGTTCTTGATCGGAGTGAGTCTTTCGACGTCCGGCCGCAGGGTGCGGGCGGGGTCAAGGTTTGCCAGCTCATGAGCCGTCACGGCATCCGGCAGGCTTCGCGGCAGGAGAGAAATATCTGCGGGACGACGCACCGAACCGTCTGCTGTAGGAAGGAAGGGAGAATCCAGCAGCGCCTCCCTCCACTGGTTCCGAACGGCCGTTCCGCCCCCGCCGACCGGCTGGTCGATCGCCGGGACGAGAGCCTCGATGGCGGCTGAACTAGCTCGAGTTCGGCGCACCAGGTCAGGAGCGACGGTGGACTTGAGATGGTCTGCCACCGCGTTGACCAACATGCGGTTGAACTGCGCGGCTTCGGGCGTCGTCGCGATCTGGCGGCGGTCCATACTCAACATCCACTCGGCATGGATGGCCACGTGAAGCCCCGGTTCTTCGTCAGTCGGGAAATAGACGTGAAGTGGGAATGTCGCGTCTACAAGAGGCTGTCCCTTTTCATCTACAGGTACAGCGACCGCGAAACGTACCTCGTCCATCTCCTTCCACATTTCTCCGAGATGTTCGAAGACCGCAGAGTCAGGCACTACGGACCCTCGATAGATGAACCACTCTTCATTCCTGTCATTGGTTTCGAGCAGGACGTGCTCGACGCCACCATCCGCGTCGCGGAAGATCTCGGAAGTGAAGTCGCCGTGTGTTCCTTGCAGCTCCAGATGATCAACATGCGGCAGGAAAAGCAGGAGTCGGGACGCGAGGTTCTCAATGAGATCGGCTTCAACAGTCGAACGCTCGACGCCGTCCCGGAATGGAAGCCGGATGACCGTGGTGAAGCCACTCGCACGAAGCATCTCGATCGCGGCAGCATCGGGTCCAAGGTCCGTCCTTTCCACCGGGAACGGAAAAGCGTAAACCGGCAGCTTCTGACGCTGCGGCAACAGTCCGAGAAGCTGATTGACTTCCGCACGAACGCGCGCGCCATTGAACTGGAACGAAGCCAAATCCGAGACGATCTGCGGATGGTCAGTGATTTCCCCGACTGATTTGAATCCAAGTCCCTTGTGGCCGACTGATTCGGAAGGATCTTTGGAAGACCTCCCCAATGAGCAAATGGCTTCGACCTGTGGATCTCCGAAGCCGGAACCATTATCGGCCACGATCAATGCTGTTTCCGTCAGACGGAAGTGCGCGCGGCCACGGGCTCCAGTGTCACGAGCGGCGTCGTTAGCATTTTGCAGTAACTCGAATGGATATCGTCCGGTGTACTGCTGCCGCACCAAATCCTGTGCGCCGCCACGTTCATCCAAGCTCTTCAGGACATTATCCCGCAAATCGTTGTCGACTTGGATACGGATGGATGCTAACTCGCTTTCGCGAAGTCGCGTCGTGACGTCCACTTTCCCCCTTTTATTGCCTTCTCAAGGGAGTTTATCTGTTGTTGGAGCCCGGCACTGCGTGCCCGGACAAGACATTGAGTTGCGCAGCTCCTTCAGGCCTTCCTTGTTAGCAGGCGGGTGATCGCTTGTTGTAGCAACGCCTGTCTGCAGTGTGAAGTATGCGGGAAGTAACTGCGATTCAGGGACCAGGACCCGAACCCAAAGAATTGTCTTTGTCTGGGGGCGGATGATGCGGCAAGGTCTCCCGGAGCTGCCCGATCAGGACTCATCGCACCCCAATCGAGAGTCGCCGTCTTTGGGACTTCCGGGGTAGACGACCTTGAAGGCAGCGATGTCGTACGCGTCGCCGGATCCGGGCGGTAGTAAGGAGTCGTTCGCAGCCTAAAATCTGGGGGCGGACCCAGTTCAAACCTGGGGCCTCCAAGAGGTTGTGGTGGTACTGCTGCTTCTCGGCGTCGTTCGCCTACTGAGTGACTGGTCAAGGACCACTGATCTAAGTAACGACGGCAAAGAGGATGGGAGGTCCATCATGAGTGCAAACATGTTGAAGAAGTTCTACAACAAGGTGACCGCTTGGCGGTCACAGTGGTCAGGGCGCAAGTTCTGGCAGTATGCAATGGAATCCTTGTGGGCATACGGCGCTGGTCTATTGGCGGCACGCCCCCTTTCCCTGGGGTTGCGAACGAACGAAGGCTCCGGCATAGCCGGAGCCTTCGGCGTATGTGAACAATCAGTTCCGGTTCAGGCCGTTCTTCCGGGTGTCGAGTGCGTGCTTGAAGTGGTTCTCGGCCTCGTCGATCACCAGCCTCGGAGTGGCAGGATCGAACACCCTGAGGGTCGAGTAGCGGAACGCCGTCGGATCCAGGCCTCGCAATTCGACGTTGCCCCCGTGTCCATTTGTCGCATACGCGTTCCACCGTTGTCGTATGGTCTCCGCACCGTCGGCCTTGCCAACGTACTGTCGGCCGTCGCTGGTGTCGGTGATCAGGTAAACCCCCACCACGGAAGAGAGGGCGGTGCGCCAAGCGGCGTACCGGTGCTCGCGCATTACAGCCTGGAGTCGCTCGTGACTCAGGAACAGCCGGTCGAACCCGGGAAATGGCACTGGCTGAGCGTCCGCAATCTCCATGACCGGGTATCCCGCGGCCGTGGGGCCGTTGAGCCGCCAGGTACGTGGAGACTTCCAACCGATCACAAGGCGGTTCCTCAGATCGGCCAGATGGTCCGAGACCACAAGGTCGAACGTGCGGAGAGCGCCGTCGTTCGAGACCTCACCCCGATTCTCCAGGGCCGACCATAACCGGGCACGGCCGCCGCCTTCACGGATGCACACGATCCAGATCCTGGGCGGATTGGCGGGGAAGATTCTTGGTTTCATTGACTGCTGCGAGGTGTATCGCAGGATTTCGGTGTCGGTGGAGTCAGCATGGATGCCTGGCAGACCGGTGTCCTCGTGTTCACGCACGAAGGCGTGGCGGATCACTTGGGCATCAGCAGGGGCGATGCCAGCGCTCCGGAGGATCGCGTCAAGAGTCAGGGTCATTCGAGCACCAAGGCCCCGAACTCTTCGCGGAACCTCGCCGCATCATCTCCGACTTCGCTCTCCGGCCCGTACTGGTAGGTGACCATTCGAACATTGGACCCTTCGGTGCGGTTGTAGAAGTAGCTGGTGTAGTGTGCATTCTTCGGAGCCGCCCGAAGCTGGACAAAATGCCCGACTCGAAGTGGCGACAGGGAGCCGTCCCGCACAAGGTAGAGCTCGCCGTCTAGCATGGCGTCGCCGACGTGGAACTCCTTGGACACAAAGGGCGAGCGGGTGCCGACGGCGACCTCCGCGGATTGGACGTAGCCATCTTTCACGCGCCGCGCGGCTCCGGCTCGGACCAAAGGCAACTGCGCCCACACATTCCCCAGGATCCGGCGGATATCGCGGAGATCGGATACAAGCGAGTCGATTCTTATTTGTCGCTCGTCATCCGACACGTGCCCTCCGTGTCCTTGCCAGCGGTTCCGTTTCTGAACTACGTCGTTGAACTTCCTGGTGATCTCCTTCGAGAGCAAGCGCTCGATGGCAGGCTCACGAAGGTCGCTGAAGACCGCGCGCACGCGTGCTGTCTCATCCGGGTCATCGCTGAGCAGCGCGGTCCGGAGGGTCTTTGACGTGTTCTCGACAATGACCATCCAGGTACCCAGCGAGGCACGCTCGATTCCGATGCCGTGTTTGAGGAGTGTACGACGAATCGCGCTTTCCACCTCGGCGCTGCGGCCCGGGTCGCTTCGGCACGCGGAGAGTAGAACCGTCGCGTGAAACGCCACCAACGCTTCCCAAGCGTGGAGGTATGCCTGCAGCTTGTCCCCGCGCGACGAGGTGGTCTCGGCGGTCCACAGGGCTGATGCCACCGGGAATGGCAGCTCTTCGAGCCAGCTGACAAGTGAGTCGTCGAACACCTTAGCGAACTTTTCCACCGCGGCCTCGGCGTCTTCAAGTGACGCCCAGATACGTTCTCTTTGACTGCTCAGCTCATCCTGGAACGAGGCCAAACGGTCATCTGCTTCAGCCAAGGACAGCTGCACATCCAAGGCCGGGACCGGAACAACGAGCTCGTCAGCCCAGTTCATCAGCGAATTCGCGTCCGAACGGAGCATCTTGAAGCTTTGCCCGGTACTGCTTGCTTCGATGGCACTCCATCGGCTTGCGACCCCCTGCTCCGAATTGAGCCACGCTGCAAGGAATCTCGGATCCAGGCGGGCCCGGTCAACGCCGCAGGTGAGGATCCGGCCGCTGGCGTCCATGTCCGGAACGCCGGCGGACGCCCGGCCGCTTCGCGTGGTCGGCACGAAGATCCGTCCCGCATCCGCGTCCTGTGATGGATCTGCCAGCTCAGGCTCAGCCTCGAGGAGCCCGGTAAGCCGTAGTGCCCGCCATCCTCTCGAGCGGATGTCTTTCGGAACGCTCCGCGAGTCGTCACGCAGGAGGTGCCCGGGATCCAGGTCGATAAATTCTTTGGGCGCTTCAGTAAGGGCGACTCCTGATCCCTGCCCGTATCGGGAGTCGAGCTCTCCTTGGTCAATTACGGTGTCGGCAAACGTCGTGACGCGCCATGACAGGGTCTGTCCACTGCGTGTGGTTCGTGAGACGCTCCCTTCCCGTCGAATGAACTTCTGCAGGGTGACGCTTCGGTTCCGCGGACCCTGCTTGCCGGTCCTGAGGCCTGACGCGAGTTCGCGGAGCGCAGTCTCGAGGATCCTCCGGCGACGATGCTCGGTGGAGTACTGCGTCTGGAAGTCGGCGACCAGCGCCTTGCCGCGACCCGCCTCACCCTCCCTGTTGCTGAAAGTCAGCAGGTAGAGAGGAATCGACGTGTTCGGCGCAAGACCCTCCGGAAGCCGGGTCACTGATTCCAGCAAACCTGCTTCAAGCACACGTCGCCGGACTTCGGCGGTGGCACCCTTGGCACTGAGTGCACCGGGGTGGACCAGCGCCGCAACACGCCCACCGCCCTCCGAAGGCGCGCGAAGTTTTTCCAGCGCGAGCGAGATGAACAGCCACGTGCCGTCTTTGTGTTGGGGCAGCCCGAAAGTGAATGCACCACCCCTCCGCCGGGATTCGACTGCCCGGCTGGAGTGCCTCCAATCCAGAACCCATGGCGCGTCGACGATCACCAGGTCGGCAGCAAAGTCCTCGAAGACATCGACGGCGAGCGTATCGCCGAGCGCGATCTCGGCATCGGGCACAGAAGCAAAGCGGTTCCGACCCTCATCGACCGCAGATTCAGAGATGTCCTGGCCGCGATAGCGGGCCTGCACGCCTGCAGAGCGGAGTGCTTCGACGAGGAGCGACCCGGCGAAAGCCGTGCCAGCCGCAGGATCCCAGATGTTCACGACCGCAGGACCTGGGTCGAGACGACTGAGACAGCTCACAGCAAGGATTCGTGCGAGCGAGGGACTGGTCGTGTGCTCTTCGGCGAAACGCGAGCCACCGCGACCGGGAATCGGACCTTCCTCCGTGTTGGCGAGGAGATGCTCGATCGCGGGATGCAGTCTTTTTGGTCTCATGTATTGACGCTCATCACGGACGCTCCGCGGGAGAAGAACCGTCTTCGTCGCCCTCTGCCTCGTCAGCCATCCGAAGCCGACGCGACCGGTAGAGGTACTCGCCGATGAGCCTAATGAACTCGTCCGCGCGATCGTTCTCGCCGATCAATGCCTCCGTAAGCTTCCCGAACGCGCCCTCATTCAAAACGGCCGCATCTGTGAGCGTCTCACGCAGTTCCGGGGAAGACATGAACTGGTCAAGGGCGTTGTGGTCGATCTGCTCGGCGATCCGGAGGTCCTCTTCGGCCATACCGGCGGCGGCGACGATGAAGCCCTCGATCTGCGGGTCGGCGAACTCGGCACCGAACAGTGCGTTGATCCGGGCCACCACCTGCGACAGCAACTCATGCTGCGGGTCCTGGTGGGAAACGCCGGACCCCACACCGGTGATGCCACGCAGGCCCGGCGTGTCCTGGTCTCCGGACAGGCCGATCTCGGCTTTCCCCTGGTCGATCTGCCGGACGCGCCGCAGCTCAAGCCCCGATACGTCGACATCCACCCCGGTCTCATCCGAGGGCAGGAGTCGCGTCAGCTGGCGCAGGAACTCGGCGAGCTTCTCAAGGTCACTGGTGCCATAGTCGACGACCTGCGACATAAAGTCGTACAGCCGCACGTACGAGCCGCAGTCCTTGCGGAATGCCCGCAGTTCGTCGAGTGCCTGGCTGTCGTGCTGCTCGCCCGCTTCCACCCACCGGCTCACGAACTCGTCGCGCGCGGGCGTTACGGCGGCCACGAGGGCTGCGTGAGACTGGGTCGGGGTCCACCATGCCTTCGCGTAACGCTCCACATTCGCCGGGGTGTAGATCCGCGCCTGCGAGAGCTTAGTTGCGAGCCGGTGCACGAGGTTCGGATCAGTCTCCGTTTCAACGTGGGCCTCGAGATAATAGGCGAGGAACGCCTCGCGGATGTCGTTCGGGTCGTTGACGAAGTCGAGCACATATGTGCGGTTCTTTAGCTCTCCCGAGGGTGCACGGTATATGCGGTTCAGCCGTGACAGCGTCTGAACCGCGTGCACATCCGGGAGTCGCTTGTCGACGTACATCGCGCACAGCAGCGGCTGGTCAAAGCCGGTCTGGAATTTGTCCGCCACCAGCATCAGCCGGTACTCCGGACGGCGGAACTCCTTCGCCAGATCCGAACCAAGGCCGGGGTTCAGGGAGGCCTCTGTAACGTCGACCAGCCCGTACTCGTCGTCGCTGATCTTGTCGCTGAACGCGACAATCGACTGGTAGCCGTACCCCTTCTGCGCCAGGTACTTATCGACCTCCAACTTGTACCGCACGGCCGCCTGCCGCGAGTCGGTGACGACCATGGCCTTTGCGTGCCCGTCGAGGAGATGGGCGACATTGGCCCGGAAATGCTCGACGATGATCTCGACCTTCTGGCCGACGTTGGTCGGGTGCAGCTTTGCGAACCGCATGATCTTGCGCGTCGCCGCTTGAGGGTCCACGAGCCGGTCCTCGTCTCCGCCTTCGTTTTCAGTGATGCTGGTGACGATGCCGTCCTCGCCGTGCTGCTCGATCTCGAACGCCGTCCTGTACGTCTGGTACCCGCGGAGCACGTCGAGGATGAAGCCCTCTTCGATAGCCTGGCGCATTGGGTATACGTCGAACGAGACCGGCTTACCCTCGTCATTGCTCCGCCCGAAGAGTTCCTTCGTCTTCGCCTTGGGCGTCGCCGTGAACGCCAGCAATGAGACATTCCGAGCGCCGGCGCGCGCCGCGGTCTCCTGAGCGATCTGCTGCTCACGAGCCACGTCGGATTCGACCATCTGGTTGACGATGTCCTGGCTGTCCAGCTCGTCTTCGTCGGTGAGCTGACCGCCTTGGGTGAGAACCTTCTTCAGATCCGCCGCCGTCTTGCCCGACTGCGAGGTGTGCGCCTCGTCGACGATAACCGCGAAGTTCCGGTCACCGAGGGTCGTCTCCAGCAGCCCCTTGAGATAGGGGAAGGTCTGGATCGTGACCACGATGATCAACGCGGACCCGGTCAGTGCATCCAGAAGTGCCCGGGACTTCGAACCGCCGGAGCGCCGCACTGCTGAGGAGTCGATCACCGCCACGGTCCCGACCGTGTCGTCGACCTGCTCCACCGCCTCCTGCAGCTGAGCATCAAGGACCCGACGGTCCGAGACGATCAGGACCTTGTCGAAAATCTTCTCGTTCGCCTGGTCGTGGAGCCGGGCCAACCGGTGCGCGGTCCACGCAATCGTATTTGTCTTCCCCGAACCCGCAGAGTGCTCGATCAGGTAACGACGCCCCGGGCCCTCTTCGGTGATCGCGCCGACGAGCTTCGTCACCGCGCGCCATTGGTGGTAGCGCGGGAACATCAGGGTCGTCGAGCGTTTGATGCGACCGGTGACCGGGTCCTCATCAGCCTCGGTCTTGAGGAACATTTGCGAGCCGAGGATCGCCAGCCAGTTGTCGCGCTGCAGGACTTGCTCCCACAGGTACGAGGTCGCCGGGCCGTCGGCGTTCGACGGGTTGCCGGCCGCGCCGGTGTCCTCGTGCCCCCGGTTGAACGGCAGGAAATATGTCTTCTCCCCGGCCAGCTTCGTCGTCATGTGGACCTGGTCATCATCGACAGCGAAGTGCACCAGCGCTCTGCTGCCGAAGCCAAGAAGAGGCTGCCCGGCCGGGTCCCGGTCCTTGCGGTACTGCGTCACCGCCGTGCGCCATTCCTGCTTGAAGAACGACTTCAGTTCCAGCGTGGTCACGGGCAGGCCGTTGACGAAGAACACCAGGTCGATCGACCGGCTGTCCCCGCGCTTTGGCGAGAAGTGAACCTGCCGGACCACCCGCAGCCGCACCTTGCCGTAGTGCTTGGTGACGTCCCGGTTCAGCGTCGTCGCCGGTTTGAACTGACACATCCGCAGATGGGCCGTTGCACCCCGGGTGTGGGAGAACTTCCGCCGCAGCACGTTCAGGGTGCCTCCGCCGGAGCTCATCGGGGTGTCCAAACGAGACACGAGAGATGAAAGCAACGCCTCGCGGTCCGCTGACTCGGCTGCCGTGCCCACACGCACCACCTTGGCGTACTCGTCCGGCTGCGTCTCGCTCAGCCACCAATGAACGTCCTCGGACCAGATCGCCCGCTGGACGTCGTATCCCTCGTCGTTCTCGCTGTAGTCCCATCCATGCGCCGCCAGGTACTCTGCGATCTCGGTCTCGAACGCTTCCTCCCGCGTCCCGTCCGGTGCCGCCATCATCTTCACGCCACCTTTCGTGCTGTGCGCACGTCGATCTGCCCTGTGACCGCTGCCGAGATCAGCGCGGAGCGGCGCTCCTTGGCCAGTGCGATATGTTCCTTGGTTTTCGCAAGGAGGGCATCGATACGAGTGGTCTCAGCCACAAGATTCGTCAACTCCATGCCCTGAGTTGTCGCATCGGGAACATCCGCGCGGATGTCGAGCAAGTCGGCAGTGTTGATTCGCGGCGTCCGCACGTTGCCGCTATCCGTTCCCCCGATGCCCCGCAGCCGTAGGGTGATCTCGCCGATGAAGGCCTTGGTTCTCATCAACTCGGCGAGCCAAGAAGGGTCAGCCTCCGGCGCGGCCCGGAGGACTGCGTAATCAGGACTGACCATGCCATCAGAGGGCGCGACCCCGAGCGCGCCTTGGAACGCACGCATCCGGTTCACAACGATGTCGCCCTCGAGGCAGACCTTGTAATGGCTAAGGTCCTCAGCTCGTGAAAGCTTGTCCGTTGTTTCAGTTCGTCGGCGGACGCCCCAATCGATCGAGACTGAAAACAGAGACAGGTCGGCAGCACGTGATCCGGCGCGGTGGTCTATCTCGCGAAGCATCCAGCGCAATCGCGCCCCGACTGCAACTCGGTCTGCGAGTACTTCCCGCGCACGTGAGCGCCGCTCACGCAATAAGCCAACGAACTCCTCCTGCTTGGCTACGAGCGCATCGATCTGGGCCGTCTCGTGGTCTAGGTATTCAGCGATGGCTCGCTGCTCATCGACTGGCGGGAGGACGAATGGCATGTCTGTCAACATCCATCGGCGCACAGAATCGACTGTGGTCCGGGCGGAACCATCCTGCGCCATCAACCTGAAGAAGGAGGAGAAGTAATAGAAGAAGTACCGAGGAAGAACCTCACGAAAGTTCGTAAGCACATAAACGCGCTGATGCGCGTGGAACTTGCCGCGAACGTGGTGGAAGACTTCTCCCACCGCACCATCACCAGCGGTAAGCACGGCCTCGGTGTTGAAAGTAAACCCTGTGCTACGGAGCGGCTTCGGTGATCGGACGTAGAAGTCATATTCACCGTGTGGCTCGGCATCCTGAGTGTCGCCTGAGCCAGTCGCAACATCGCAGACGAAGCGCAGCCTGGTGATAGACCAATCTTCGGGAACCTCCCCCAGCCACCGGTTCCCGACATGTTTAATCGCGCGAGATGGGGATACCGTGGTACTCATGCTTCCACCTGCCTCAGCAGCTCCATGATCTCGCCGACGACTCGTTCGAGGTCGGCGTCGATCTCCTCGAGCGGTCGAGGCGGTTCGTAGGTGTAGAAGTGGCGGGTGAAGGGGATCTCATAGCCCGTCTTGGTCTTCTCCCAATCGATCCATGCGCTGGCAACGTGCGGCTTCACCTCGGCTTCAAAGTACGCCTGTACCGTCTCTGTTAGCGCCTCGTGAGTCTTGGGGTACCCGCCCCACCCGAACGGGACGTTCTCGGTATCCCGCAGCGAGGGGTCAGGCTCGATGTCGCCCTTGTTTTTTCCCGAGGACAAACGGCAGAAGTCGGCAGTCTCGTCGTGGACGCCGATGGCTTGCCACAGCGACTTGGTCTTCGCGGGCGTCAGCCGCACACCGTGGTCTTTGAGGTGCTTGCCGAGCGCGTGATTGAACTTCTCACGGTTCAGATATGCCTCCGCGCCGAATGCCTTGAGGGTGTCGACAAGCCCGTCGATCTGACCGAGCCTCTTGTCCTCGGCCACACCACTGATTCGTTCGGGTGTGCACTCGAACCGCAGCTGAAGGGGACGTTCGACGGTGACCGTCCAGTAGGCGAAGTCGCGGTTGGCGAAAACCTTGACGGGAACACGGATCTCGTCGTCTGCAGCTTCGTCACCGGTGAAGGCGCGAACGATTGCTGTGCGCTGCTTGTCCTCGATCTCGACCCGTTTAGAGCCTATCGACTTGCGCATCTTCGACCCCAGACCGGTGGCATCAATGAGCTGCACCGTACCCTTGCGCTCTGTGGGCTTTGCGTTTGACAGAATCCACAGATAAGTTGCAATGCCGGTGTTGTAGAACATGTCATTAGGGAGCGCGACGATCGCCTCGACCAGATCGTTCTCAAGCACGTGGCCGCGGATATCCGACGGGCCGGAGCCGGCACCACCATTGAACAGCGGCGAGCCGTTGAGGACGATGCCGGCCTTGCCGCCTCGCCCTGTCTCGTCGACGTCACGCATCTTTGACGCGACGTGCAGCAGAAACAGCATGGCGGCATCGCCGACGGCTGGCAGGCCGGGCGCGAACCGGCCCTGGCCACCGCGGGCGTGTTCTTCCTTTACCTTCTTTTCGACAGCCTTCCAGTCGGTCCCGAATGGCGGGTTAGAGAGCACATAGTCGAAGCGGCGGCCCTCAAACCGATCGACGACGAGTGTGTCGCCCTGCCGGACATTCGAAGGGTCCTGCCCCGTGATAAGGAGGTCAGCCTTGCAGATGGCATAGGTCCTCGGATTGATCTCCTGCCCGAACAGAGCGGTCGAGGCATCGGGGTTGAAATCGCGCAGGTGCTGGTCGGCGACAGTAAGCATGCCACCGGTGCCGACCGTGGGGTCGTAGATGGATCTCACAGTGCCGCGGCCGCGCAGGGCGTCGGTGTCCTCGGCGTAGACGAGGTCGACAAGGAGACGGACAACATCACGCGGCGTGTAGAACTGGCCTGCGCCGTCGTTGGCGGACTCAGCGAACCGGTAGATGAGGTTCTCGAACAGGTCTCCCATGTCAGCGTTCGTCACTGCATCGGGCGACAGGTCGATCTTCTCGAAGTGGCGCACAACCTGGGCGAGCCGGTCGCGCGCATCGAGCGTGCGGATCACGTTCTCCAAGTCGAAGGACTTGAACACGTCGAGGTTGGCGGAGAACCCGCCAACGTAGTCGATGAGGTTCGCCGCGAGGTTGTCCGGGTCCTGGAGCGCCTTTTTCAGGGTGTAGTCACTCGTCGTCCAGAACGACAGGCCTGCGCTGTCTGCGGTGCGCGTCTTGAGCTTGAGGTGGGTCCGCCGCTGCTGCTCCCCCTGATGGTGCGCCACGATCTCGGCCATCGCTTCCCGGTGAGGAGCCATCACGCATTCAAGGCGGCGCAGCACAGTGAACGGCAGGATAACGGAGCCGTATTCGGCCTCGGAATACGGTCCGCGCAGCGTGTCGGCGACACTCCAGACGAAGTTGGAAAGGACAGACATGGGGTACTTCTCCGGATCTCAAAGACGCTCGCTGCGCGTGGACGGTCACTTCATCTTCTCTTATGAGAGACCTTATCGAGGGGCTCCGACACGATGACGACAACCGTTGGAGGCCTCGTGAAGGCGCGAACATGAAGACCACGCTGCTCGCCTCAGCGACGGGACGCCGCACTCCATCGGCCTTCCCGGTCAGCTCGAAGGTTTGCGTTCCTGTCCCCTCACCGCTCGTATTCCGTCAATTCGGCCATGCTTGGGTGGTAAGTCTCTGGGGTCCGAATTCGCACCACGAGCCTTGGAAAGAGTCAGTCGTGTAACGCTGCGATATTCGCGTCGGTCGGGAGCGCTACGGGACATTCTCGTTGAGCGGAATGACACCAATCCGCAGCAACGGGCCGCAACCGTCCGATAAACTGGTGCAAGCGTGAAGATCGGCCGCGGGGCCAAGACACAAGGCGCAGGGGCGAGCGGCCCGACATGACAGCCACCCAGACGCTCACTCCGAGAAGGAGCACGCGGCAACCGGCCGCAGCTCGCCGACGGAACGGCTTTGCGACCACGGCGGGGCAGGGCTCCGGATGAA
Source organism: Pseudarthrobacter cremeus (assembly GCF_051857465.1). Classification (NCBI taxonomy): domain Bacteria; kingdom Bacillati; phylum Actinomycetota; class Actinomycetes; order Micrococcales; family Micrococcaceae; genus Pseudarthrobacter; species Pseudarthrobacter cremeus. Next base: position 18,000 of record NZ_JBPZHC010000007.1, read on the forward strand.
AATATCCGGAGAGGACCGTCATGTCTACCCCCGCATCCGTCGTCAGCACACCGTTGCTCGACTCGCTCATCACCTCCGACACTCTCGCCGAAAAGCTCGGCGTCAGCCGTCCATTCTCAGTGTCCGCGAGCACTGCTCCGACCTCTTTCAAAGTCGCATACGACCACTGGGCTTGTTGCACAACCATGTCTTCACACCTCCGTCATGACTGAACGTTGAAGAGCCGGACGAGGTGTCCGACGGCTGACGGATGGTCGCCGACCTCGGCTGCTCCTCGCGCGAGGGCGGCGAGTCTCGCCGCCTCGTCCACGGCAAACTTCGCAAGGATCGACTCTGTAACGCTACTGGTGCCTGTAGCTATGCGTCGTCCGTAGTTGGTGGGGTCATTCATCTCTCGGAGGCCGTTGCTTGAAAGCGACTTGAAGAGGTTGCGGAGATCCCAGTCGTAGATGATCGGCTTGTTACCGAGCGCATATTGGGCCGTGCGCATCTCCAGGTAGAACGACGACAGCGGGACGTTGTTCCAGGCCCGCCAGGTCTTCATAAGGCGGATGAGGCCTTTGGCCCGGCCATCAGTCTCCTGTTGTGCTCGATTCACGTACTCCAGATGCACAGCCGGATTGCTGCGGATCCAGCCGATGCCGCTGGGGTCGGGGATGTCGTAGTCGTCTGTGTTCTGGAAGTAGGCAGGCGTGATTTCCACGTCAGGGCCGTCATCGAAGTAGCGCAGGCGTACTGCTGGCCGGTCTATGGATACAGACGCACCCTGGATACCACGCGCCAGCGACGCCCGCAGCACCTCGAGCGTTGTTGAAGAGAAGTTCGGTCGGATCCCCGGCATTGTGACGAAGTAGTCTACGTCGCTGAACCGGTCGAGGGCGGTGCCGTGGTGCCACGAGCCGGTCTCCCGCATGCGGATGATGCCCAAATCGAACGTTAGCCAGTCCTCGATTTCTCCGCGGTGACGTGCCGCCAAAGTACGCGCCGCCTCATCGGGGGTCATTGCGCGGATTAGCAAATCCAACGTCGAGGCTGCTGTTGCGCTCATGCGGCATCGGCCCTAAACTGCTGGCCGCCATCCCGCTCGACGTTTCGTTTAGCCTTCTTATAGGCAAATCGGGGAATCGGATCCGAGATGTGGTCGAGATCGGATGCACGTGCGGCGAGCCCGTCTAGTGCTTCACGAAGTGTGGCGATTGGGTCGCTGGGAACCTGGATGTGGAGCAGCCTCCGAGCGTCGTTACGCAGCGTGGTGTAGTCGTTGCCCCGAGCAACGGCAAGCTCGGCAAGCTTGTCCGGGTGGCTGGTAGTGAGTACAGCGGCAGCCACCGCTGCAAGTACAGCGAGGATGCCAGAGGCCACTTGTGAGTCGGTGGCGAACGTCAATACCGCTGCGAGCGTGCTGAGGGCAGCGGTGAGACCGCCAAGGCTCCAATGGATGGTTCGCCAAGCCTTGGCGGCCTCGAACTGTCCTTGTGCTGAATAGACCGCGCTTTCGTGGATGCGGGATACTTCGCCGCGGATGGACTCACGCTGAGAAGATTCTGCGAGATTCAACGGGTCACCCATAGCCATGCTCCCGCTTCTCCGCCCGGATCTCATACAAGGTTCCGGACCTTCCTTCCGCGGATGAGCTTTGGGACGATCTCAATCCTCCCGGCGGCTTCGAGGCGCTTGAACAGAGTTTCGTTCGACGATCCTCCGGGGAGGTCGAACTCTATCCCGGGACCTGCCGACAGCTCGTCGTAGGGCTGGCCGAGCGACACGAGGATGCCCGAGAGATCGGCCGGGTCGGTGTCTTTAGCGTAGGTCAGCTGACGCAGGACCACGTCCGGGTCCTGTGTAACACGAGCGATACGGCGGATCTCCCCGAAGGGCAGCCAGATCTGGTTGGCGATCGCGAACTGTCCGGCGGCGCGTAGAGCTTTCTTGTCGTCGCCAGGCACATAGTCGCCAAGGCGCTCGACCACCATCCGACGCAGCTCGTCGGGAATCCATGGGCTCTCCACGAACTCGCCGACGAAACCCGCCAAGAGCGCCGGCGTCATGAACTCCGAGGCATTCTCCGACACCGCGAAGGCCTCGGAGACCGATTCCCACCCGCACTTCGCGAAATGAACGAAGGTGTCGAAAGTATCCGGCAACAGCTTCGCCTCCAGCGCACTGGCGAGTAGCTGGTCTGGGCTCGGAGTCACCTCAGCGAGCTCAATCGCGGACTCGAGATTCAGCTGCTTGACGAGTTGGACCCGGGCCTGCGCCGTCAGATGCGTCGAAGCATTCAGTACGCCGACCGCGAGGACGCCTCGGTTCTGGTCCGCAATCTCCTCGACGTACCGCAGTTCGATTGGATCGGCTTCGTTCGGGACGAGAAGGCCGGACAGACGTTCGTCGACCCCATGAGCCAGTGCGTAAGCGGACACGTTGGCGACCGTCGGAGCCATGAGGCCCGCATCCACGATCAAGGGCCAGGTCGGCTGTGGGACGTCCTCGATCTCCTGGATTGTGGCGGAATCGGAGCTCCGCTCGATGACTTCGCGCAGCTGGTCCTCCGTCCAGGAGCCGTGCTGCTCGTTGATGAGATCGACCAGTACGGACTCCATGAGCACGATCGGCTGGGCCGACCCGTCGGCCTCCATTGCGGCGATGTAGTCGTCGATGTGCGTCATGCAGAACTCCCACACGCTCGGCTTTTTGCGCACCTCGTCGAGCGTCGGGGCTTCGTCGACCTCGAGTGCCAGCTGTAGGTTTGGCGGGCTGATCTTGTACCTGCGCGCTGCCACGATGCGGTCCCGGAGCGGGGCGCTCAGATCGCCAAGGTCCGTGACCAGCAGGTCCACCGCCTCGAGGATTTCGAAGACCCGCTCAGTCTGTGCTGCGGCCTGACTCTCGCGGACGGCGGTGAGCCGTGGATAAGAAGACTCGAGCAGCGCCCGGGAGGATTCGCCGATCTCGTAGGCGTCGGCATGCAGCGCGTTCAGGAGCGCCGCGTCGAACAGGTTCAGCCGCGTCTCTTCATCCGGGATGCCGGGGTGGTTCGCGAGGTACTCGAAGACGTCGCGCCACGGGTGTTCCGTCAGCTGCTGGACGAATAGATCGCGCAGGGCGTTAGGTGCGTTGAGGAAGGCATCCATGAATGCCTGGACGTCCTTGCCGTCATGCGTGATGACGTACGTGACAAGTTGCTTCGCCTCTTCGGGCTTTTCTTTGAGCAAGTATGACGCGACTTGGAGGTTCAGCGCGCTCACGCTGCTCGTGAAATCGGCCGGAACCTGTTCGAGCAGATTACTTATGGCATTTTCAGAGGTGAACTCGTGGTCGAGGTACATCTCGTTCGGCTGCACGCTGTGGTTGTAGAAGAAGGCGACATCGACTCCGACGAAGCTGCCGTAGAAGATCGCGGAGTATTCGGCGTAGTTGCGCGTGATGAAACCCCGCCGCACGAGATCGCGCGCCAGCTCCGACTCAAGCACGTCGGTGATGCGCTGGTCGAACCCGATTCGCCCCTTCGGTACGCGTTCGTAGCGGGCCAGGCCAGCGAAGTCGGCTCCTCGCAACGTCGCGATGTCCTGGTCGTACCGCTGGATCAGGCGGGCAAGCTCAACGGGATCAGGATCCAACCATTGCGTGGAATTCATGACCTCTGGGAAGATGCGGCTGATCTGTTCCGCAGAGGGCGTCACGGCGGTTGAGTTGTGCCTCTGGACGATGGAGAAGGACTTCGATTTGGCGACGTGCTCCCAGAACCCCACCGAGTCGACCAAGTCGAACGCGTAATTCTGGTCGTCAACCTTGACTGAAATGTACGGCCAGCCGTTTGACGGAGGGAAGAAGTCCTTGATCTCGCGGAGCCGATTTCCCAGCTTCGCAGCGGTCTCCTCTTTATGCTCGCGCTGTTCCTCGGTCCTCATCCGTTTGCGGCGCTGCTCCTGCAGGACCTCGATCAGGGCCCTGACCTCGTCGCGGTGGAGCCGTTCGAGCTCATCCAGCGTGCTGGTGCGCTGGGAGATGGCCTCGAAGTCGGCGAGGTGGAAGTTCTTGTACGCGACGAGTGCGAAGAGATGGTCCGCCGTCATGCCCGGCGCGGGGGTCTTCGTCCACAGGAGGTGCTCGGCGAACACCACGAACTCGTTGCAGATGTTCTTCATCAGGCGCATGTCGGTGGTGTGCCGTGCGATCAGGTCCAGGAGAGGACGTGACACGACGTTCTCGGCAAGACCAAGTTTCACCAGCTCCCCGGCGAGGAGGTCACGGGCGTTGCGGTGCGAGATGAACGGCACCATGGGAACGACGATTTCGAAAAACTTGGTCCGGTTCGCCCGCCGGACGGCCTCTGCAGCAATGTCGAGCCGGGGCTTCGCGCTGGCCGTTGGGCTGTCCTGGCCGTCACTGGCTTTAGCCTCGCCGTCCTTGGATTCCGGTTCCTTTCCGAGCTGCTCGAACAGGCTGTCCTTGATGGCGTAGATGAACCGCAGAGGCTCGTCACTGGCCTGCCAGTTCGCCGAAGCGTTGATGAGGGTGTTCAGTTCCCGAAGCGAGTCGAAGATCTGCGGATCCTCGAAGCGGTCCAGATCTTCGAAGATCACGAACTTCGGCCTGACGGTGTCAAAAAGGCAACGATCTCGTCGAGAAAGCTGTCGAAGTAGGTGGTCGGGCCTTCGCCCAGGGCAATTTTCGTGCCGGCGGTCGTGACCTCCGAAACGATCCGGTCGCCGATGATCCACCGGGCCGCCCACAGGGACGCCAGAACAAGACTGAAAAGCATTCCAGCCCGCACGAGGTACCCGGGCAAGTCAGCTGCGGCCTCCGGCCAGCCGGGTCCGGAACGCACCCCCAGCACCCACAGAAACCCCAGGCCCACCACGCTGATAAAGAGGGCATGAAGGAACGCACGGCCCTTGGTCACGGGTTTGGGCCGGGCGAACCGGGATCGACGGATCTTCCCTGGTGTCAGCCGGTAGACGAGCTGCTTGACCAGTTCCTTCTGGATCCGGTTGGTCAGGTCCTCGTCATCTTTATCCGGGCCAAGGGTGTTGATACTGATGCGGACAGTGTCTTTGTCGTGCTTCTTCTGAAAGTCATCCAGCACACTGGACTTGCCGGCTCCGTAGCGGCCGGTTAGGGCGATGTTGCGGTTCCTCTCGTCGAGGACCGCCTCTTCAAGGTGCCGCACGTAGATCCCGTGCTGGCCGTTCTCGAATTCAGGAGCGAGGCTGCGCAGCTTGATCTGCTGCCGCGGTGCCTCCGGCTGGCTCAGACGTTCCTCGGCCACGGTTCCTCTTCCCCCAACGAGCCATGGCAGCGCTTGAGCGCACTACCTCCTCCTGATCTTATCGGGGACCATGATGCGGTTGTTTTCCCTCACCGCGTCACGCGACAGCAGTGCTTCCCCATGGCCCGATAAGCGCACTTATCAGGAACCCGCTGGCAAATTTCCCGAGTCTTGTCGCGGCCACACTCCGCCGGCTGTTCCCCGCTCGCGCCAACTCACGTTCGAGTCCACAAGAATGCCCTGGCTTGGCGGCTGATTTGTCTCTTCACTGCCCGAGAACTCGCTAAGGTTCCCGCCCGGGGTGCCTGACCGATCGCGGGCAACCGGGTCCGCCGGGCCAGGAATCCCACGCCGGACGTGGTCAAAGCCGCTGAGGGCTTGCTCGCCGGGACCCGATCAGGGTCACCGCGCTGGGAGCGGACGGCGGGTCGCTTCCACACAAAGCCGCGACACCCATCTCTCAAACATTCTCCCGCTGACCGTAGCGAGGCGGGTTCTAACCGGGATCGTTTTATTCGCTGAACACGCCTCTGGCTGGGCGCAGCGTTTGACCATCAAACCCGATGTGCACCCTCAGCGCCGCAAAAGGTCGAAGTAGGCCGCGCCCGGATTCCAGCTCACGGGATGCAACAGCGTCCCCACAGCCGGGTTCAGCGCACTCCACATCATGCCGTCGCCTGCGTAGATACCAACGTGGCCCCAGTTGTCGGGTCCCTGCGGATTTTGGACGACCAGATCTCCTGGTTGAGGATCCTCAGTTCGGACACCTACGCGCCACTGTTCCACTCGCGGCAAGTCGATCCCGGCTTGCCGATAAATCCACCGTACAAAGCCGGAGCAATCCCAGGCTTTGAAGGCAGTGCCTCCCCACACGTATCGCCCGCCCAGGCCATCCAGCGTGAACTTCAGAATGTCCCGCCGTAACTGACTCAAGTTGTGTGGAGATCCTGTGGGCCGCGGCGCTGGCGACGAATCTGCACAAGAGGCGGGAGCAGTGCCACCCGCAAGTGCAGCAACGATTGCCGTAGCGGCTGGCTCCCAACGTGCATACAGTTCAGGAAACGCAGACACCTGGACGGCTTGGGCCGCCAGTCCTTTGTCCATTCCCTGCCAACCGGGAACGTCCAGCAGTCCGCGAGGACTGCCGCGATTCGGTCCGGACGGACCGCCAAAGAAGGCACGCGCGTTGTAAGTGGCGTCCATCAGCTGCTCAACCGTCCCCCAACCTGCCGCCGGGCGCTGCTGCGCTGAGCCGATCGAGTCGTGGTCACGTCCAACGCCGTCATTGGGGAAATGTAGGGAAGCAGGCACGTTGGGGTTCGCGAGCATGCGTAGAGTTGACTCCTGCAGCGCCATCATGATGGCAATGATCTGCCCGAAGCGCGGTATTCCAAGCTGCTTGCCGACCGCGATGTATGTCCGGGCAACGCTCTCCTGCCGAGGCGTCAGCTCGTGAACCAGGTTCCCAGCATTCCGGACTTCCAAGCCGGTACCAGCCTCGCTAGACGCAGTGGCCACCGTGGTTCCCGCTGGTGTACAGGCAACTGCAGATTGCCGCGCCACACCAGTTAGTGCCGCCACGCCTCCGGCAAATGCCATGGCGCCAACTAGCAGAGCGAGGGAAGCGGCCGCCGATACGACCTTCACCAATGCCCGGCGCCGCATGAGGCCTGCGACGACCACCAGTCCAGCCACTAGTAGACGATTCTCTCTGCGGTCGCATAAAAGGCAACCATGGCGCAGCGCCCAGATGGAGCGGTGGCGGCAGGAGGACAGTTGACCATCACCGTTACGGGTGCCGCATAGGCACTTCTGCCGTTGCTGGACTCGTCCACAACTTGCACCGTCACCGTGCACACGTGAAAGCCCTCCCACGGGGCCGGATACTCCTGAACTTTGGCCAACTCGAGATCGCAGCGCAGGGACTCAACGGTGCCGCTTCGGCGAGCGGACTGGTCTGTCAGGGTGGTGAACGTCCCCGCCGTCACGCCTGTCCCTTCAAACTCTCGAACCAGCACTAATAAGGGATTCGATCCGTCAGGCAGCAACTCCCACCACGACCGCACCTTGGCATATACATCCGAGTACGACGACGAACGGCTGTCCCAGGTGTAGATTCCCTTTGCTGCCGCTACAGCGAGCGCCCGGTAATCGCGGGTATGCGGCAGAACATCCGGCGTTGCCTCCGCCGTAACGATTGGCTCGTCAGGAACCCCGGACGTACTGCCCGGTGCAGTGGCAGTACCTGATGCCTTCGCCGTTGCCGGAGGGGTCGCGGCCGCCATCGGCGGCACCCGTCCGCTGGGGCTATCGGCAGGCCAAACCAGGAAGATCACGCCAATAATGACCAGAACCACCAACCCGGCTGCCACCCACTCCCGACGGCCAGCTCTACGGAACCAATTCATCGTACAAACCAATGTCAGACACCCACGACCTAAAGAGCCGATCTATGCACTTCGTGCTGAAGCACGCGCCAGGCTGCCTGGTACAACTGCCGGGCAAATCCGATATTGACCGCGATGTACCTCTCGGTGACGCCGAGCTCACCGGCTAGAGCAGCCATCTGGACGGACCTATCCAGTCCTCGCAGTCCCGGGCGGACAATAGTCTCCGCGACGCTCCGCAGGACATTTGTGGGAAGGCAGTTGGCAGCGCACCGGCACAGTTCGTCGACGCCTAATCCAGGTTCGGGGTGGCAGTTCAACGCCGTGTTGATTGTTTTGGCTGTCTGCCGAACGACGGTTACGGCATGCCACCGACGCCGATCCTTAGGAGACGGAGGTCCGTAATGCCTCGGCCCTGTGAGGCTGCTTACGGCAAGCCTCCAAGTTTCCTCGCTTACGCTGCGCTGGACCAGGCCCAGCATGGCTTGTGCCCAGGCCTGATCGACATAGTTCTCGACGTCGTTTCCTGCCGCCCCAGCGTGGACGACAGCAAGAAGCTCCGGCGAGCTCTCCGTCGTCGTGAAGTCCACAAGCAAGGGCAACGTTTGATGGCTAAGCTCGCGCCGGATATGGGCAGCGCAGATCTTATTGCAGACACCTTGGACCCACGCTTCAAACGGGATGCCGGGCAGCTCCCGGTAGCGTCCCCGCGCAACCCCGTCCCAAACGGCGACCCGGATATCCTGCATGACGTCGTCCGCGTCGCAGGCTCGCCCGATCCGTGCGAGGCGGGAAACGACGTAACGGTGCACGCCATCAACCGCGACCATGATCCGGTCGATCTGGATGACGGGCTCTCCCGGCGGAGGTGCGCTTCGCAATGAGACATCAACGTCAGCGACCGTCTCTGATCCCTTTGTAGATTGATACGCCTTGGCTTCAATTTCCATGGCTTCACCGCTTTGACTGTTCAGATCGAGTAGTTCGCAGAGTCGCGCAAACGGCCACCCCAGTTAGTGGATGCGGAGATCCAACAACGACCAGAAGAAGCTATAGGAATTATTGTCGAAGATAATTAAAGTATCGTCAAGAGTGCTGTTCTTACTTTTTGGGATGCCTTCGGGAAGAATGACCTTATGCCGAGAATTACGCAGCCTCACGACGCCGCCTGGTCGGCCGACGTCGAGGCTGCCGTCGCAACTTTCGGCAACCGGGCGCGAAACGAGATTCTTCGGTTCCTCAGTTCTAGTGGGCCGGCGACGCGGGGGGATATCGTCGCTGCTGTCAGCGCGGGCGATCCCAGCGTGGCAAAGCACCTGGCGGCGCTCGAAGAGGCAGGCGTGGTGATGGTCGACGTCGAGCCTGGACGTAGACACGGACGGTCACCGCGGTATTCGGCGAACCCTGTCCGGATCAAGGAACTGCTCGACGCTCACCTTAGGTACTTGCTGGAAAAGTAGCCGCAGCGAGTTGGAAAAATGAGCCCAACGTTTAGTCTGCGCGCTCCGGCGCCTCATCCGCGTTCAACTGCGGACTGGCCTCGGCCCTCTCCCCTTCTGGCCGACGGCTGATGTCCTTATTCAAGTACTCTGTGATCGCCCGAAGCGTCTCGGGCGACACGTCACCAAGGGTCCGAGCCGCGAACGTCTTCACCCTCGCAGCGCGGAGAGATTTCACAAACTCAAGCTGGGAATCGATGCGCTCGGGCAGATCTGAGGCGTCGCTGCCCAGCAGATAAGCCGGATCCACATTGAAGATGTCGCACAAGGCGCCCAGTAGCGCCGGGTCGCTCACCAGCCTGCCTGTGCCGTCTTTCATGTAGAACCAGCGGGCTCTGGAAAGCTTGATGCCCTTCTCCGCCAACTTTTGCTGGACTTCGCGGAACGTGACGGGTTGTCCTCGCTCTGCAACGACGACGTCGAGCAGCAGGTTTAGGCGGCGTGCAAGTTCGGCTTGGGGAGGCAGTTCCGCGCCTTTGAGACCTTCTTCGTCTCCAGACACGCTTCACCTCCCAGACCAGACATGACTATCGTCAGCGAGTCACCAATTGTGCCCAGTATTGCCTTGGCCAACCCCACATGCAATAAGCGAGGCCTCGTCCTTCCATCCGTATGTGGATGAGCGTATCGTTTTGCTGTAGACCCGTCTACAGCGGGCCACAAGAGATTCCCTCGTCACCTGATTGTGGTCTCCATGGCGAACATCTTGATGAACCGGACGCGAAGCCGCCTCATTCGCTATTTGATCACCCATGGCCCGGCGACCTGCCGTGAGGTCGCTGCAGCCCTCACCATTTCTGCTTCCTCTGTCCGCAAACATCTCAGTCTTCTCTGCGAGGCAGGCGTAGTCATCGTCGGTACGGGAACATATCAAGCGCAGCCGGATAGGGTCGAAAGGGAACTTGCGGACCTTGCGGCCACGTTTCAGTCAGCGGGCAGCGACTTCAGGAAGCGCGTAACGGACGACTCCCACTTCTCGGTATCCCCGTTCCACTCGAGTGAATGCCCAGGAACATCGAAGCGAACCAACTGAACGAGGTCGGGTCGTAGTTCGGCGAATCGTTCAGAGACTGCGACTGGCGTCGATTTGTCGTCGATCCCATGCAATATGAGGGTCGGCGTCGTGAGGTCACCAGCGCGGGTAACCCAGTCCAACGCGGAGAGGTCAATGGATTGTTTGAGACCCGTGACCCAGCGGCCCGCATTCGAACCCAACAAGCTCAGCCCAGCCCTGGCGATAGCTTTGGGCAATCCACTGGCACTCCCGTTAGACGTCAGAGTCTCGGCCCAATCCAGGACGGGAGCCACGAGCACCAGGCCGATGATCCGATCAGAGTGGGCTGAGAGATTTGCTGCACGCAGGGCCATGGAACCGCCCAGGGACCATCCAAACAATAAGAGCCGCTCAGCGCCATGGTCCACGGCGTAGTTGATGGCCGCTTCCACATCCAACCACTCACCCTGCCCCAAGGAGTACCGAAAATCGTTCGACGGCGGCGCTTCGCCGTCGTTCCGGAACGACACGACCAGCGATGTGATGCCGAGTCTTCTCGCAACAGGAACACCGCGAAGGGCGCCGGCCCGTTTTCCACCCATTCCATGCGCGTGGATGGCCCATGTCGACGACACCGGACCGGCGGCGGTGGGCGTGAATTTCCATGCAGGCGCCATGCCGCCGTCGACCTGAATCTCTACGTCCTCAAAGGGCAGGCCCAGTTGCTCTGGTTTGGAGTACGCATACCCGCTCCAGATGCCGGCGGTAGCAGCGTGCAGGTCACCGGAGTCGACTCGCTCCACGAGCCGAGTCACTGTTCCCCCGCTGGCGTCCTCGGCTATTACAGCCCCTATGCAGGCGTGGCCCTTCCCGTTGCCGAACCACAAGCTGTATCGGCCTGGCGCTCTCGTCAATAGGGTCGCTGGCAGTTCGATCCTTAGGGATGCATCCTCGCCGGAGAAGACTTGCCTGATGGGAAGATCCTCCCGACGTGAAGTGCTCGGCACCACCACCCGGCGCGCAAAGTAGGCGGCGCCGAGGAACGTCGCTGAGGATGCGCATATGGCTGCAACGGTGAGAGGGCCCAGCATTCTAGGAGTCTTCATCTTCGCTCCTGACATGCTTGTCGATGACCTCCCTCAGCCGGGCCAGCGTCTCGGGAGACAGTTCCTGCAGTTGCCTTGCTGCGAAATTCTTGACGCGAGCTTCACGCATCGACCTAAGGAGGTTGAGCTGGGCATCCACTAGTTCGGGTATCTCTGTTGAGTCATCCAGAAGGTATCGGCGGTCCACGCCGAAGAATGCCGCGAGGTTCTGCAGCAGATCCTGGTCCATAGCCAGGGAGCTATCACCGCTTCGCATGTAGGCCCACCTTGACCGCGACAACGGCGTCCCATGCTGAGACATTGCTTCGCTGACTTCCCTGTAGGACAAGGGGCCTGTTCCTCGGGACTCATACAAATCCAGTAGGAGATTGATCTTGCGAGCTAGCCTGGCCTGCGGCGACTCCGCGGGTTCTACGGCATCATCTGCCACTTGGGTTCTTCCCCCTCCCCCATCGCGCCATGCCCAACCGACCACCCTGCGTGTCCCTACGGGAAGCGAGGTAATGCTCTGTTCGAGTCAATGTTTGAAAATCAGCTTCATCCAGCAACTTAGCAGCAGCGGGATCCATCAGGAGAGCATCCTCGATCTCGACGAGCATCCGATGAAGCCTCCGCGTGTCTGGGTCTCCGCGCTCGCTGACAACAGATGGCGTCGCCAGGCGTACATCCTTGCGGGTAGCTGTCGCTTTTTCCCAAGTCGATGTGAGGTCGTCGAGTAAGCCAGCTTGAGTCCTCTGTTGCGTTCGTTGAACGATCCGGCGCGCTGCTGGCGGCAGGGCCAGTCCGGCACACAGAAACAACATCGCCCCGACAAAACTGGTGTCGTAGACAGCCGCCAACTGCTGCATGGTCGACTGGTCTCCGAGAAGATGGGCTAGGTCCATTCCCAAGACTGAGAACACTACGACGAGAGCCAGGAAGCAGCCTATGCCGATGAGGGTGAAGGCGACACGAAAGTAGGAAGCGGCCATTCGCCGTCGGAATCTGAAGCACACATATCCGGTGACGCCGACGACCACCCCGATGTAAACAAACTGGATCGCGGAATAGAGGGCGGCAGCAGGCTGGTCCCCGTAATCCAACATGAATTGGGTTGAGGACGCCGGTGCTTCAATGCGGAGGAATGCAAGGACCAGCCCCACGGAGATCAGACCCAAAATGAGGAGGCCGCGACGGTCTTTGCGCACAGGTGCATCGTTAAGCTCTGCGGCCCGGAGGATCGCCTGGGAAAGGAAGTAGATTCCGACGACCATCAAAAGATTCGCGAAAAGATCCAGGAGGTTGTGGCCGCCGAGGGCTTGATCACCGGCGAGATAAATCGGATCGACATTCAGGGAGAGCGCGGTTGCAATCGCAACGGCGGCAACGAGGATGGTGTGGTCTTTCCTCGTGCGCGCCCCGGGCAGCAAGCACAGAACGAGGCCCCAGATGACCGCAGCCGTGACTGCCTGGATCACCCGAAGACCTGTTCAAATGATCTAGGCTCCAGGGTGCTGTCGCGGATGGCGCCGGCCAGAAGATCTGCGAGAGTCTCAGCTGCGGCCTCCAGGTCGTCGACGAAACTGCTCCGTGCCAAAGCTCGTGACACCATCTCTCCGTCAAGATTCGGGAAGAGGCTTGCTGCATAGTCGGAGGAAATTCCCAACTCATCGTGGCGCAGGATCATATGCCCAAGTTCATGAAGGATGAACTGCTGCCTATGGAGCGCCGAGCCGGTGACGGCGTGCAGAATGATTTCCCGGGTATCCGTGGATAACCAGAGACCGCAGACTGACGTGCCGTTAAGGATCGTTGTGGCTTCGATCTCGATTCGACGCCGACGTCGGGCGGCCACGATTACGATGAGCCTCTCCAGTGTCAGGTGGCTCGGTAGCCTCAGTGACAGGAATGCCTCGGCCGCAACCTGAAGTGGCCCCTGGTCTTGCGATTTTTGCTGGTCCATACCGCCCCCTCCTTGCAGCGGACAGCAAGGTGACTGCCGTTGGTAGAGCCACCGGTGGCGCCAAGCGCCCCAGCTTCAATTGAACGCCCCCGCTCTGGACATGTCCAGAGCTGATAGGCACCAGAAGTCAGCCTGACGTCTGGACGAAAAAGACAGGTCACCGCAGCAATTGATCGGCCGGGTTCTGGTCCGACAATTGTCCAAGCAATTGGTGGCACCAATAAGCAGCAGCGTGAGGACCAGATCGAACGCTGTTTCCACTTGTTCAGCTTTGCCGAGGCACCGCAGGAATCTCGAATCGCAGTTTTGATCGGAGTCGAACAAACCTGGGACAAGGCCATGGTGGAGGAAATGTCAACTGTCGGTGAGGTTGTCTTCTTCGACGAGTTGCATGGGATAGAACGGTCACTGGAATGCCACCTGCACGCTGGCATCCCTGTCGGCTGAGCTCCGGGAACGTTTGATTTGCACGGAACTTGACCGGTCAGTAACTATGTTGAGGCGGCTGCCCATTTTCCCCCATCTGGGCGGGCCGTCAAGAGGCTCCGTGGCTACCCCCCAATGCCACGGGGCCTCACCTATGCCATCGCTTAGAGGACCGTCTTGTCGACCATCCCGTCAACGGGCGGATAACCACACGCACTGAATACCCTGTCGAACCAGGTACAAGCCCTGGTTAGTGTCATATCCAAGGGCCACCCAGCTACGTAGCTGTCGTAACGCTCTTGGGCTGTTTCGTCGATCTTCTCCCGGCGAGGTGCTATATCATCACGTCTCTTCCAGCGGTTCGAAGGACTGATGAAAAACATGTAGTCATCGCCGGGTTTAGCGAAAAAGTCCTTCTTCGGGCCTCCCTGCCCAGTCACGAGAATCTCGTGGGCGTGACGGTTACGCAGCCACCGAAACCCACTCACTGTCTGGCCGTACGGGTCCTGAGCTCGCGCCTCCGGGTAAATCACTGGCATCTGCCCCTTGAGCTCTTCGTCTAAGGCGAGTGCCCACCAGACACCTTCAACGGCTGCCGTCCAAGTTTTTTGTGCATCATTTTGGTTGCCGGCGCAGCGGCCATACGCCTCACCAAGAGCATGACGGGACCAATGCAAGGCCCGGAGAACGTCAGGCCCGGGCACCGACGGCTTGTATACCTTCCGAACTCCCTCCCACTCCCCGGTCCGGGATTCTGCGTAGGGAACCTTGATGGATGCACTCATTGGTCCATCATGACAGTGGTTGCGCCGGATTTCGGTGGGTAAGCGGTGGATGCACTGGAGTTCGGAAGAGATGCCCAAGCGGGGGGCCCTTGCCGTCCTGGTGCCACCGAGAGGTGGACTGAGAACGCGCTGTTAGCGGGAAGCAGGCGAGCCCGGAAAGGGGCCCCTCCGCGGCAGGGAGGCCCGCAGAGGCACCTTTTTGTCTAGGCCCTCATCAGCGCCTTGACAAGCTCGATGATGACGGCCGCCGCCGGCGCCGCCCAGGGATGAAGAATCCTTGGCACGGCGGACCTGCAGTGACGGCATTGACAGGGCCGGTGTGGGCTGTTTCGCTTCGCCATTTGCACAGACTTCCCGCACGGCTGAGTGCGTTCGGTGCCAGGGATGGGTAGCATTAGGCACGGAACCTAACAGCACGCGCTGATCGTTTCCTAATGGCAGGGCCCCTAAAAGTTTGCCGACTCGGGGGGGCCCTGCCGCTTACGTTAAAAGGCTAACTGTCCAGTACGACGAGACCCGTATGGTCATTCTGGAAAACGGGGCCAAGCGGCCCCAATCCCTGGGGGATCTCGTCAACATTAGGGAAAGCCTGGCTGGGAACGACGTGCCCTGTATAGATCCAAATGTTCTATATGGACTCGTCGGACTCCATATGGAACATTCTGTGCGCCAAACGGACATTGAGAGGGCCGAGCAGCTTTCCCTATATTTCCCCGAAGGGTGTCCAGAAAATCAGCTCAAAACAATTTTTCCGTGTCGGCGTGTCGCGGTACCAGCAGCGCGTGTCTTCGAAGGGATTAGCTTGTCAAAGGTGCCGCCGCGCTCTCCTACTGCCACCTAGGAACTGAATCGTTTACTTGTATTTCGGGCAGCATGGAAAAACCGACAAGCACACTCCTGCATACGGTCAGATCTTCTCGAAGACCAGCGTCTTGGAGGAACCGCTGGCAGTGTCTCTCGTTTCGTTGGCCAACCCGTACCCGCGGGCCTTGGCGTCGAGAATCACTGTCTCGTACTTAGGCGAGGCATCGTTGGTCTTGAATACAACGTCCTCCCCGACGAATGCTTTGTCTAAGATCTCAGGCGCGTTTGCCTAGGCTTTCTTCTTACTTTTCTCACCGGTCAAGAAAAGCGCAAACCCAATCCAGCCGGCCGCGCAGAACATGAGAATGAAGACGATGACCATGAAAATTACTAACCCCCCATGGGGGAAGCATATTCGGGCGCGCCTGTCTGGCCTATAGCCCCATTAGGTGGGTAAACGGTGGATTTCGCGGCCAGGCACTCTTCGGCTGCCTGAGATTGCGTGCCGGTGGGCTGCCCAAGTTTGGGAACAGATGGATAGGAGGACGCGGCCTGGAGATGCCAGTAGGTCTTTGAGGCGTACAGAAAGGACAAGCTGCTTCTGCCGGACCCGTTTCACCCAACGTAGGTACAACAATTCGGCCGGTTCACCCGTCAACGACGTACGGACGCCGTGATCTATTTGCAGCTCGAAAGTATCCCTGTCATGGCATCATGCTCGGCTTGGGTGACCCAAAGGGCGTACTGAGCTTTGACGGCAACTTGGCGGCCCACGTACTCGCATCGAAAAGCTTTGTTCGGCGGAAGCCAAGTAGCTGCATCCTTGTCACCCTTGGCACTATTGGTGGGGCCATCGGTAGCCATGAGGTTCAAGGGGTCGTTGGCGAGTTCCTTGCGCTGGTCGTCGCTGAGTTGCTGTGCGCCCTTCTGCCAGGCGTCGCTGAGCGCGACGATGTGGTCGATCTGAACGTCGGAGCTCGTGTCCTGGCCGCGCGTGAAGGTAATCGTAGTGCCGGTGTACTTATCGGCCAGGGTTCCTGTCATGACCACACAGTTGTTGGTGCCGGGCTTGAACGTCTCATCGGTCATCTCGCGGGCGAGAATGTCATTGCGGGTGTCGCAGCCGTTGCGGTCAACGTCAGCCCAGGCCGGTCCAAACTCATCGCGGTTGTAGCCGGTCTTCGGAGCACGCCCCTTCACCGGAAGGCTCTCCAGTTGTACAAGGGCGTTGGCGGCGTTGGCGGCGTCACCGCCAGGGGACGGCGCCTCGGCGGCGACGCCTGGAGCAGCCTCCATGATTTCGAAAGCGTTGGCTGCGGCGTCACAACCTACTAAGGACCCAGCCAGCATCATTGCGGTGAAAGCGGTTAGGACTTTGGCGAGAGAACAGGTGGTCTTCATGGTCCTTCTGGTTATAGGGCGTTGTTCCACGCTAGTTTCGACCACCATCTGCCACGGGTAACCGAGTCCGTGGTGCCTGCCACACCTCCGCACCTTTAGCACTCTGCGAACTCCGCTTCGGATGCCACTGGTTGCCTCAACTGTTCAAACCATGGCCCTCACGGGAAATGTCCACTTACTTAACGCGCCGTAGCAAGTCTGACTTTCGAGCGGGTACCGATGAGCCTTTCCTTCATCACGGGCCCGCTGCCGGAGAACGGGGACCCAGTGCTGTCAGGGAGGATCTCACTCAACTTTGCGATTTCCAGAATGTGCTCGGAAGTGAAAATGATCTTCCCCTTTCCCCAGCATGCATGGGGGAAGCGTCCACTTGTGGCGCCGTCGCGGAGCCATGACTCTGTGCAGCGCATGAGCGCGGCAGCTTCGGCGGGTTCAAAGAATTCGATCTCCACTGGATCTCCAAAAGGAAGGCGTTACTTTCCACTTTCATGGCCGCATGGAGACCAACCGACATGACCGGCGCTGTGCGTCAGTCAAGCCAGCCCGGGCACATACTTCCGCCATGCTGAAGTAGTATGACCGTCACCGCAGGAAAGCCGTTATCGACCGCTCAGTCGCGTCAGCACCAGCCTGAAGCGCCTCGGGCATCAAGTGCCCGTACACCTGCTCTGTAGTCCTGGTAGAGGCATGCCCGAGCCTGCGTGAGATGGTGAATAAGGGCACACCGTCCTGGATCAGCCAGGACGCGTGGGTGTGGCGGAGGTCGTGGATGCGGGGATTTTTGGTCAGGCCGATTGCCTGGGCGGTGCGGACGGCAGGTACCCAGTAATGGTGCCAGTAGAGCTTGTGGATGATGCGCTCGCCTTTCGGCGTCGTGAACACAAGTTCCTTCCCGGGCCTGCTCGCCACCAACGGGATCAGCAATTCCACAAGCGCAGGGTTCAACCCTATGGTTCGCTTGCCGGCGCCTGTCTTCGTCGCGCCGATATAGAACTGGTTCTGCCCGTCCCGCTTCCAGGCCTTATTGATTCGGGCAGTTGGCGGCTTGGACAGAAGATCAACGTCCGCCACAGTCAGCGCAGTGGCCTCCCCGAAGCGCGTACCGGTCATGACCAGGAAGTTGGTGAAGGCCTTGTACCGCTCCCCCATCCCCTCCATGATCAGGCTGAACTCCGCATGGGTGAGGAACATCGCCTCGTCCTCGGCCTTCTCAATGCCCGGTAGCTGAACCCCACGGCAGGGGTTCCGCGTGACGTAGCCGAGCATCTCCGCCGTATTCATGGCCGCCGAAATCAGGCCATGAACGTTATGGATGGTCTTCGGCGCCTTGCCCCTGGCCATCATCGACTTCACCCAGTGCGCGATCAGCCGGTAATCCAACTTGTCCACCGGGACATGGCCAATTACGTTCCGGATGTGCAGGTCCAGCATCGTCTGATAGGTCTTTGTGGTTCCGCTCGACGGCCGGATCAGCAGGTCGATGTGTTCCTGGATGACTTCGGCCACAGTGGGCGTGCGTTTCTCGTTCGACAGGATGGCATGCTGCGCGATTTCGAAGGACTGGCCATTGGCGTCCAGCAGCCGTTTGAGCGTCTCAGCCTCAACGAGCGTGGCAACGGTGAGCCCCTGGTTGGATCGAGATTTCGGATCCCGCCAACGCACCATGTAGGACTTGGAACCGTCCTTTTTGGTGCGTGTAGCGATGCTGGCCATAGAAAAACGTTACGCTCGTGTACACACTTTTGGCGCTTTTGTACACACCTGATCGTCCCACAGGGAGTTGACCTGCGGTAACACTGTGCCCGAGGTGGGACTCGAACCCACACACCTTTCGATACCGCATTTTGAGTGCGGCGCGTCTGCCAATTCCGCCACTCGGGCGCGGAATACATGGAGCAACAGGGTACGCCCACAGCTGATTGTGAGCAACGCGATCACTTCACGTACGCGGAATTACTCTACATGCAGATAGGCTGAATCCCAGAATCGCGCCGCCGACGCCGCAACCAACCCATGCAGATCAAAGTACGGCCGCGGGCGCACCTAAGATGGTGATGTTCCTGCCGTACCTTTCCAAGGAGATCCCGTGACTGAACAGACGGAGTCAAACCCCACGTCCCAACCGGCGCGCCGCGTCATTGTGGCCGAGGATGAAACCCTCATCCGCCTCGACATCATCGAAATCCTGCGCGGCGAAGGCTACGAGGTTGTGGGCGAGGCTGACAACGGCGAGAAGGCCGTGCAGTTGGCTGAGGAGCTGAAGCCGGACCTGGTCCTGATGGACGTGAAGATGCCCGTCATGGACGGCATCACCGCCGCTGAGAAGATCGTCAAGGCCCGCATCGCCCCAGTTGTGCTGCTGACCGCTTTCAGCCAGAAGGAACTGGTGGAGCGGGCCCGCGACGCCGGCGCCATGGCCTACGTCGTCAAGCCCTTCACCCCCGCGGACCTCATCCCGGCACTGGAGATCGCACTCTCCCGCCACGAGGAAATCAAGGCCCTCGAAAGCGAAGTGTCAGACCTGCAGGAGCAGTTCGCCACCCGCAAGCTCGTGGAGCGCGCGAAGAGCCTGCTGACCACCAAGATGGGCCTGACGGAACCGGAAGCCTTCCGCTGGATCCAGAAGACCTCCATGGACCGCCGCCTGAGCATGCGCGAGGTCGCCGAGACCATCATCAACCAGGTCAACTAACAGCCGGCCCAAAGCAACAAAGCAAAAAGGAGGATCCCCGCCAATCGGCGGGGATCCTCCCTTTTGTGCGGAAGCCTAAGAAGCTAGGACTTCTTCTTCTTTTCCGGCCACGGGCCGAGCTTTTCCTTGGGTGCTCCGCCTTCTTCGCCCATGCGTGAGGAGTCGGCGAGGTCGCCTACCCTGTGCGCCTTTAGCGAGTTGGTGGAACCGGCTTTTCCTGGAGGGGAACCGGCAGCAATGATCACCAGGTCACCGTCTTCCACCAGGTCCAGTTCGAGGAGGCTGCGGTCAACCTGTGCGGTCATCTCATCGGTGTGGCCCACCATGGGAACCAGCACCGGCTGGATGCCCCAAGTCAGGGCAAGCTGGTTCCACACGTGCTCCACCGGAGTGAACGCAAACACCGGCTTGATGGGGCGCAGGCGTGAGAGCCGGCGTGCGGAGTCGCCGGACTGGGTGAAGGTACAGATGTACTTTGCTTCCAGCTGGTCGGCGATTTCGACGGCGGCACGGGTGATGGCGCCACCGCGGGTCTTGGGCTTGGTGCCCAGCGGGGGGACGCGCTCCAGGCCGTGGACCTCAGTGGATTCGATGATCCGGGCCATGACCTTGACGGTCTCGATCGGGTACTTGCCCACGCTGGTCTCGCCGGACAGCATGACGGCGTCGGCTCCATCCAGCACAGCGTTGGCGCAGTCCGAGGCCTCGGCGCGGGTGGGGCGCGGGTTGTCGATCATGGATTCGAGCACCTGGGTTGCCACGATGACCGGCTTGGCCCAGCGGCGTGCCAGTTCAATGGCGCGCTTCTGCACGATCGGCACTTCCTCCAGGGGAAGCTCCACGCCGAGGTCGCCACGGGCCACCATGATCGCGTCGAACGCGTCGATGATCTCGTGGAGCTGCTCCACGGCCTGCGGCTTCTCGATCTTGGCGATGACCGGCACGCGGCGGCCTTCTTCGTCCATGATCTCGTGCACGCGGCTGATGTCCGTCGCATCGCGGACGAACGAGAGGGCAACCATGTCCACACCGCGGCGGATGGCCCAGCGGAGATCGTCCTCATCCTTCTCGCTCAGCGCGGGGACGTTCACGGCAACGCCGGGAAGGTTGATGCCCTTGTTGTTGGACACCGAACCGCCCACAGTCACGACGGCGACAACCTTGACGTCGTCCACCTCGATGGCACGCAGCGCCACCTTGCCGTCGTCGATCAGCAGGGCATCGCCCACGTTGACGTCCTGGGTGAGGCTCTTCAGCGTGGTGGAGCAGATGTCCTTGGTGCCCGGGACGTCGTCGGTGGTGATGGTGAACGTGTCGCCTTCGGCGAGTACGTGGGGGCCATCCACAAAGCGGCCCAGGCGGATCTTGGGACCCTGCAGGTCAGCCATGATCGCCACGGGCTTGCTCAGCTGGGCCGCCGCCTTGCGGACATTCTCATACGTGTTGTCATGCACGGAGTAATCGCCGTGGCTCATGTTCATCCGGGCCACATCC
Source organism: Pseudarthrobacter cremeus (assembly GCF_051857465.1). Taxonomy (NCBI): domain Bacteria; kingdom Bacillati; phylum Actinomycetota; class Actinomycetes; order Micrococcales; family Micrococcaceae; genus Pseudarthrobacter; species Pseudarthrobacter cremeus. Next base: position 38,799 of record NZ_JBPZHC010000007.1, read on the forward strand.
ACACCCGCTTCCAACACCGCAAGCGTGTTGTCGAAGCTGGCAATTGCCGGGCCGAAAGTGGCCACAATCTTAGCGCGTCTCATATACCTACCCTAGTAGTTTGCTGCATTGGTTAAGTTGTTGTGGAGATGAACCTGCGGCGAACGCCGGAGCGTGGGAACGCCGCCTCAGAGCACGGCGATGGCGCGGTCCGTGGGTGCAACCGGGGCCGGCAGGATGGTGCTGCCCATGAGGAACTTGTCCACCGCGGCGGCTGCGGCGCGGCCTTCGGCGATGGCCCACACAATGAGCGACTGGCCGCGGCCGGCGTCACCGGCTACGAAGATGCCCTCGGTGTTGGTCATGTAGTAGCCGTCCCGTGCCACGTTGCCGCGCCCATCGAAGTCGGCCTTGACCTGTTCGTTGATGCCAGCCGGTTCCGGTCCGGTGAAGCCCAGGGACAGGAACACGAGATCGGCGGGAATGATCCGCTCCGTGCCCGCCTTGGGCAGACGCTTGCCGTCGACGAATTCCGTCTCGGCAACCTTCACGCCGGTGAGCTTGCCGTTCTCCCCCACGTATTCCACCGTGGAGGCGAGGTAGGTGCGTTCGCCGCCTTCCTCGTGGGCGCTGGCCATTTCGAAGAGCGTGGGGAATGTGGGCCAGGGCTGGTGCCCGGCACGTTCGGACGGCGGCTGCTTGCCGATCGCGAGGGTCGTCACCGAGGCTGCCCCGTGGCGGTGCGCCGTGCCGAGGCAGTCGGCACCGGTGTCGCCGCCGCCGAGGATGACTACATGCTTGCCCTTGGCGTTGATCTGGTTCTCCACGGTCTCCCCCGCCACCACACGGTTTGCGGGTACGAGGTAGTCCATGGCGAAGTGCACGCCTTCGAGGTCGCGGCCCGGAATGGGCAGGTCACGCGGGACCGTGGCGCCGGTGGCAATCACCACGGCGTCATAGCGGCGGCGCAGCTGTTCCCAGGTCACGTCAGTGCCCACGGCAACGCCGGTGCGGAACCGGGTGCCTTCAGCCTTCATCTGCTCGACGCGGCGGTCAACCTGCTCCTTCTCCATCTTGAAGTCAGGGATGCCGTACCGGAGAAGCCCGCCGATCTTGTCGTCGCGCTCGTACACGGCCACGGTGTGGCCAACCCGTGTCAGCTGCTGCGCCACGGCTAGCCCGGCAGGGCCGGAGCCGACGACGGCAACGGTCTTGCCCGTCAGGCGCGTGGGAGGCAGCGGCTCAACCCAGCCGTTGTCCCACGCTTCGTCGATGATGGAGACCTCAACCTGCTTGATGGTCACCGCGGGCTGGTTGATCCCCAGCACACAGGACGCCTCGCAGGGTGCCGGGCAAAGCCGGCCGGTGAACTCCGGGAAGTTGTTGGTGGCGTGCAGCCGCTCAATCGCTTCCTCGCCCTTGTCCCGCCAGGTGAGGTCGTTCCACTCGGGGATCAGGTTGCCCAGCGGGCAGCCCTGGTGGCAGAACGGCACGCCGCAGTCCATGCAGCGGCCGGCCTGTGCCTTCAGGACACCCTTTTCCTGGGCCTCGTAAACTTCCTTCCAGTCCATGATGCGGACCGGAACGGGACGTCGCGGCTGGGTTTCACGCTGGCGTACTTTGAGAAATCCGCGTGGATCAGCCACCGGTTACCTCCAGGATTCGAGCCCATACTTCTTCGCCGTCAGGGTCAAGACCCTCTTCGATGGCGTCAAGACGGGTTTGCTGGACTGCAGCGTAGTCACGCGGCAGCACTTTGGTAATGCGGGCGGCGGTGTCGTCGAAGTTCTCCAACAACCGGGCGGCGAGCAGGGACTCTGTTTCCTCGCCGTGCTTGACCAGGAGGCCGTGCACGATGTCACGGTCCTCGGCGTCGAGCTCGCGGAGCTGGAGTTCACCGGACTGCAGGGCGTCCTTGTTGACCCGGGTGGTCTCGAGGTCCAGCACGTACGCCGTACCGCCGGACATGCCGGCACCGAAGTTGCGGCCGGTGCGGCCGATGATGAGCGTCTGCCCGCCGGTCATGTACTCGCAGCCGTGGTCGCCGATGCCTTCGACGACGGCGGTGGCACCGGAGTTGCGGACCAGGAAGCGTTCGCCCACCTGCCCGCGCAGGAACATCTCGCCGCTGGTGGCACCGTAGCCGATCACGTTGCCGGCGATCACGTTGTTCTCCGCCTTGAAGACGTTGGTGCGGTCCGGGCGGACAATGATGCGTCCGCCGGAGAGGCCCTTGCCCACGTAGTCGTTGGAGTCACCGAGCAGGCGCAGCGTGATGCCGGCCGGCAGGAACGCCCCGAGCGACTGGCCTGCCGTGCCGGTCAGGGTGATATCGATGGTGTCCGGCGCCAGTACGTCCGTGCTGAACGTCTTGGTCACCACGTGGCCGAGCATGGTGCCCACGGAGCGGTCGGTGTTGATCACGTCGACGGCGATCTTCACCGGGCTGCGGTCGGTCAGCGCTTCGGTGGCCATGGTGATCAGGCGCTGGTCGAAGTGCTTGTCCAGTTCGTGGTTCTGTCCGGTCATGTTGCGCAGCGGCGCGTCATCATCGAATTCGAGACCGTGCAGGATCGGGTCGAGGTCCAGGCCCTCGGCCTTCCAGTGGTTGATGGCTTCGCGGGCATCGAGGACCTCGGCGTGGCCGATTGCCTCTTCGATGCTCCGGAAACCAAGCTCCGCAAGGATCTCGCGGACTTCCTCGGCCAGGAATTCGAAGAAGTTGACCACGAACTCGGGCTTGCCGGTGAAGCGGGCCCGCAGTTCGGGGTTCTGCGTCGCCACACCCACGGGGCAGGTGTCCAGGTGGCAGACCCGCATCATGATGCAGCCTTCCACCACCAGCGGTGCGGTGGCGAAGCCGAATTCCTCGCCGCCCAGCAGCGCAGCGATAACGACGTCGCGGCCGGTCTTGAGCTGGCCGTCAACCTGGACCACCACGCGGTCGCGCAGGCCGTTGAGCATAAGGGTCTGCTGCGTCTCCGCAAGCCCCAGCTCCCACGGCACGCCGGCGTGCTTGAGCGAGTTCAGCGGCGAGGCGCCGGTTCCGCCGTCGTGGCCGGAGACCAGTACGACGTCGGCCTTCGCCTTCGTCACACCGGCGGCAACCGTGCCAATGCCCACCTCGGAGACGAGCTTGACGTGCACGCGGGCCGAGGGGTTGGCGCGCTTCGCATCGTAGATGAGCTGCGCGAGGTCCTCGATCGAGTAGATGTCGTGGTGCGGCGGCGGGGAGATGAGTCCGACGCCGGGCGTCGAGTGACGGGTCCGGGCCACCCAGGGGTAGACCTTCTGCGCCATCAGCTGGCCGCCTTCGCCGGGCTTGGCACCCTGCGCCATCTTGATCTGGATGTCATCGGCGTTGCTCAGGTAGAGGCTGGTGACGCCGAAACGGCCGGACGCGATCTGCTTGACGGCAGAGCGGCGCCTCGGGTCCAGCAGGCGGTCCACGTCCTCGCCGCCTTCACCGGTGTTCGACTTGCCGCCCAGCTGATTCATGGCGATCGCCAGGGTCTCGTGCGCTTCCTGGGAGATGGAGCCGTAGCTCATGGCACCCGTGGAGAAACGCTTGACCACGCTGGAGACGGGCTCCACTTCCTCAAGCGGCACCGGCGGGCGGTTGCCGCTCTTGAACTTAAGCAGCCCGCGCAGGGTCATCAGGTTCTCGGACTGGTCGTCCACGCCCTTGGTGTAGGCCTTGAAAATGTCATAGCGGCGCTCACGCGTGGCATGCTGCAGCCGGAAGACCGTCTCAGGGTTGAAGAGGTGCGGCTCACCGTCGCGGCGCCACTGGTACTCGCCGCCGCCAAGAAGCGGGCGGTGCGGCAGCTCGATGCCGCCCTCCGGATAGGCCATCTGGTGGCGGGCGGAAACTTCGGCAGCGATGACGTCAAGGCCGACGCCGCCGAGCTGGGAGTGCGTTCCGGCAAAGAACTCGTCCACCAGCTCCTGTCCGAGGCCGAGGGCTTCGAACGTCTGGGCGCCGGTGTAGGAAGCCACCGTGGAGATGCCCATCTTGGACATGATCTTCAGGACACCCTTGCCAAGGCCCTTGATCAGGTTGTACACGCCATCCTGCGCGGTCACGCCGACGACGTCCCCGCTGCTGATGAGCTGTTCCACGGATTCCATGGCCAGGTACGGGTTGACAGCGGACGCGCCGTAGCCGATCAGTACCGCAACGTGGTGCGTCTCGCGGACGTCGCCGGCCTCGACCACCAGGGCGGTCTTGGTGCGGTTGGCGCTGCGGAGCAGGTGGTGGTGCACGGCGCTGACAAGGAGCAGCGACGGGATGGGCGCCCACTGGGCGTTCGAGTCACGGTCGGACAGGACCACGTACTGCACGCCGCGGTTGATGGCGCCGGAAACCTGTTCGCAGATTTCGGTGAGGCGGGCACGCAGCGCGTTCTCGCCGCCTTCGGGGCGGTAGAGTCCGCGGACCTTCATGGCCACACGGTCGCCGTCGGCGTTCTCAATGTTGGCGATCTTGGCGAGCTGGTCGTTGTTGATCACGGGGAAGGGCAACTGGACCTGGGGCTGGCGGACCTGCTTGGTGTCCAGGAGGTTGCCGTTCGGCCCGATGGCACACGTCAGCGACGTCACCAGTTCTTCACGGATGGCGTCCAGGGGCGGGTTGGTGACCTGCGCGAAGGACTGCACGAAGTAGTCGAACAGCAGGCGCGGGCGCTTCGAAAGCACAGCCACCGGGGTGTCCGAGCCCATCGCGCCGAGCGGTTCCGCGCCGGTGCGTGCCATGGGTCCGAGCAGGATCTTGAGCTCTTCGGTGGTATAGCCGAAGGTCCGCTGGCGGATGTTCACGGAGGCGGCGGTGTGGACCACGTGCTCGCGCTCGGGGAGGCTCTTGAGGTCGATCAGGTTGTCCTTGACCCATTCGGCCCACGGGTTCGCCGCGGCCACCTCGGCCTTGACCTCTTCGTCGTCGATGATGCGGCCGGAGTCGGTGTCCACCAGGAACATCTTGCCGGGCGACACACGGCCCTTCTTGACCACCTTGGAAGGCTCGACGTCGATCACGCCGACCTCGGAGGCAAAAACGATCAGGCCGTCTTCAGTGATCCAGTAGCGGCCGGGCCGGAGGCCGTTGCGGTCCAGGGTGGCGCCTACAAGGTTGCCGTCGGTGAAGGAGACTGCCGCGGGGCCGTCCCACGGTTCCATCAGCAGCGAGTGGTACTCATAGAACGCACGCCGGGCAGGATCCATGGTGGCGTGGTTTTCCCAGGCCTCGGGGATCATCATCATGATCGAGTGCGTGATGGGGCGGCCGGAGAGCCACAGCAGTTCGGCAACCTCGTCGAAGGAAGCGGAGTCCGAGGCACCCGGGGTGCAGATCGGGTACAGCTCCTCCGGGGAATCACCCAGCAGCGGGTTGGCCAGCTGTGACTGGCGGGCCCGCATCCAGTTGCGGTTGCCCTTGACCGTGTTGATTTCACCGTTGTGGGCGATGGTGCGGAACGGCTGGGCAAGCGGCCAGGACGGGAAAGTGTTGGTGGAGAAGCGCGAGTGGACAATGGCCAGCTTGGTCTTGAACCGCTTGTCCGAAAGGTCCGGGTAGAACGGCTCGAGCTGCGCTGTGGTGAGCATGCCCTTGTAGACGATGGTGCGGGAGGACAGCGACGGGAAGTACACACCGAACTTGTTCTGCGCTCGCTTGCGGATCCGCCAGGCACGCGAGTCCAGCTCGTTGCGGTCCAGTTCCTCGCCGGTGGCCGAGGCCAGGAAGGGCTGGGAGAAATACGGCATGCAGGCACGCGCCATGGCGCCCACGAGGTCGGCGACGATCGGCACTTCGCGCCAGCCGAGCACGGTGAGGCCCTCATCGGCGGCGAGCCCTTCGATGCCGGCCTTGGCAGCGTCGGCCTCGCGCTTTTCAGCGGGCAGGAAGGCGGTGCCGGCCACATACTGGCCGGGCGCCGGAAGTTCGAATTCCGTGACCGCCCGGAAGAACTCGTCCGGGATCTGCATCAGGAGCCCGGCGCCGTCGCCGGTTCCCTCGTCGGCGCCCACGGCGCCGCGGTGCTCAAGGTTGCGCAGGGCGGTCAGCGCGGCGTCGACGATGTCGTAGCCGGGTTCGCCGCGGAGCGTGGCGATGATCGCCAGGCCGCAGGCATCCTTTTCATTGTCCGGGTTGTACAGACCCCGTGCCTCCGGAAGCGCGGCGAAGCGCTTGAACGGAGAAACGGGGCCGTCTGATCCTATTTTTTCGGACCAACGTGGGCTATGAAGATGGGTCATTGAAGACGTCCTTCCTCGAGATAGAGCGTATGGAAGGGACACCGTTGGCCCCACTCGTCGGCGCCTGATGTGATGGCACAACAAAGTGTTATTTACAGGAAATTGTAGGCCAGCCTGGCCTGCTGAACTAACAGTTACGCAGGCCTCCGGCCCGGGCTTGACCGGACAGCTTTGTCTCTGCTGGCCGGTTGGGCCCCGTTGCCACGACGCTGTGGTCTCTGGGCGCTGCGAGCGGTAACTCTGCTGCCCTGCCGTACTGGCGTACTACTTGCTCGTGCCAGCCTCCGGCGCGGATTCCGTTGCCTTGTGACCGGAACTTCCGGCTACCGGCGACTCCGGAACGGGCTGCTTGCCGTTCCTTAATGCCGCTTCCACTTCCGTTGGGGCGGAAGGGTCCCGGGAACCGTTTTTGCTATCAGGGAGATTATCACGCGATTCACTATCTGAGACAACAGGGTCCGTATCGCGGACGGTTGCCTCACGGTCATCCCCTGTCTCCAGGACGCGGTCTTCCGCCGGCTCGTGCCCGGCCAGGTAAGGCGTGTCCGGTACGGGGCGCCCCTTCATTCCCAGCAGGACGAAGGCGATGAGGGCAACCACAAAGACGAAGACGCTGGTCCAGACGTTGAGCCTGGTGGTGATGCCGAAGAGGCTGATCTGTTCAGCCTCGTCAATCCGCATGGCCTCGATCCACACCCGGCCCAGGGTGTAGTACATGGCGTAGAGCCAGAAGAGCCGTGCGCGCCTGAAGTGGAATCGCCGGTCCAGCGCGAGCAGGATCAGCACACCCACGACGTTCCAGAGCGACTCGTAAAGGAACGTGGGGTGGAACAGGGTATCCGCCGGTGTGCCGGCAGGGAAGTTGGGGTTGTCAGCATCGATCTGAAGCCCCCACGGCAGGGTGGTGGGCCCGCCGAAGAGTTCCTGGTTGAAATAGTTGCCCCAGCGGCCAACGGCCTGGGCCAGCAGGAGGCCCGGTGCCGCGGCATCCAGGAAGGCTGTGAGCTTTACCCCGGACCGGCGGCAGCCGATCCAGGCGCCCAGGACACCCAGGACTACGGCACCCCAGATACCCAGGCCGCCGCGCTGGATCTGCGGGATGAGCGAGAGGTCTCCCGTCCCGTCGAAGCCGGGGCCAAAGTAGGCGTCCGGGGAGGACACCACGTGGTAGAGGCGGCCGCCGATGATGCCGAACGGGATGGCCCAGATGACGATGTCCCAGACGCTGCCTTCGGGGGCACCGCGGCGGGCCCACCGGACGGAGGTCAGCCACAGGCCAACCATGATGCCGGCAAGGATGCAGAGGGCGTAGGCGTGGATGCGCAGTGTCCCCCATGGCAGCGGGATGTCGAAGCCGGACCAGTCCGGGCTGGGGATGCTGGCGGGCACCATGGCGGCAGCCTGCATGAGGGTCTGCATGGGTTCTAGGCTTCTTCCCTGACGAGTCCGGTGCTGAGCTCCCGGGTGAGGTCGGCAACTGCCTGGACTCCGCCGTCGCGGATGGCAGCAACCAGCGCGGTTCCCACGATCACGCCTTCGGCGTAGGCCCCGATTTCCCGGACCTGGTCCGCAGTGGAAACACCGAGTCCGACGCACACGCGCTCGGCTCCCGCGTGGTGGGCCGCGGCAACCACGTCCTTGGCAGCACTGCTGACCGAGGTGCGGGCACCGGTGACGCCCATGATGGAGACGGCGTAGACAAAGCCGCGGCTCGCTTCAACGGTGCGCTTCATGCGTTCAGGCGTGGAGGACGGTGCCACGAGGAACACCCGGTCCAGTCCGTACTTGTCCGAGGCTTCAAACCATTCGGAAGCTTCATCCGGGATGAGGTCCGGAGTGATCAGCCCGGCTCCCCCGGCCTCGGCCAGCCGGCGCGAGAACTCGTCCACGCCCATCCGGACCACAGGGTTCCAGTAGGTCATGACCAGGACCGCGGCGTCGGTCTTGCTGGTGATACCGGCGACGACGTCGAACACCTGGCGTACGTGGAAGCCGTTGGCAAGTGCCTCGGTGGTGGCGGCCTGGATGACCTGGCCGTCCATCACGGGATCGGAGTACGGGATGCCGATTTCAATCAGGTCGGCCCCGTTTTCGGCGAGGGCGATGCCGGCGGCGATGGTCTGCTCGACGTCCGGGTAGCCGGCGGGGAGGTAGCCGATCAGGGCGGCGCGGCCTTCGGCGCGGGCCTTGTCAATTGCGGCTGCCGATTTGCTGGCCGTTGGCGCGGTGCTCACAGCTGCTCTCCCTCTTTGCCGATTTCGGCTTCCGGTGAATCCTTGTCCAGCAGGTCGAACCATTCCGCGGCCTGGGCCACGTCCTTGTCGCCGCGGCCGGACAGGTTGACGATGATGATCTTCTCCGCCGCCTGGCCGCCGGCTTCGGCGGCCATGCGCTGCCCCACCTTGATGGCACCGGCGAGGGCGTGGGCCGATTCGATGGCGGGGATGATGCCTTCGGTGCGGCACAGCAGCCTGAACGCCTCCATGGCTTCGCTGTCCGTGATGGGCTCGTAGCTGACCCGTCCGATGTCGGCCAGGTAGGCGTGCTCCGGGCCGACGCCGGGGTAGTCCAGCCCGGCGGAGATGGAGTGGGACTCGATGGTCTGGCCGTCGTCGTCCTGCATGAGGTAGGAACGCGCCCCGTGGAGGACCCCCGGCTTGCCGAGGGTGATGGTGGCGGCGTGGCGGCCGGTGTCGACGCCGTCGCCGCCGGCTTCGAAGCCGTAGATCTTGACGGAAGGATCATCGAGGAATCCGTGGAAGATGCCGATGGCGTTGGACCCGCCGCCGATGCACGCGCAGACGGCATCCGGGAGCCTGCCTGCCTGCTCCAGGATCTGGGCGCGGGTCTCCTCGCCGATGATCTCATGGAAATAACGGACCATGGCCGGGAACGGGTGGGCTCCGGCGGCAGTTCCCAGCAGGTAATGGGTGTTGCCGACGTTGGCCACCCAGTCGCGCAGGGCCTCGTTGATGGCGTCCTTGAGGGTCTGGGATCCGCTGGTCACCGGGATCACCGTGGCGCCCAGCAGTTCCATCCGGGCCACGTTCAGGGCCTGGCGGCGGCAGTCCTCGGCGCCCATGTACACCACGCACTCGAGCCCCAGGAGGGCGGCCGCGGTGGCGCTGGCAACACCATGCTGCCCGGCCCCGGTCTCGGCGATGATGCGGGTCTTGCCCATGCGCTTGGCCAGCAGTGCCTGGCCGATGACGTTGTTGATCTTGTGCGATCCGGTGTGGTTGAGGTCCTCGCGCTTGAGGAAGACGCGCACTCCCCCGGCGTGCTCGGCGAACCGCTTGGCTTCGGTAAGCAACGACGGGCGGCCCGAGTAGTTCTTGTTCAGGTCCGCGATCTGGGCAACGAATTCGGGGTCGGCCTTGGCCTTTTCGAAGGTGTCCTCAAGCTCATCCAGGGCAGCGATGAGCGATTCGGGCATCCAGCGTCCGCCGTAGGTGCCGAAGTAGGGCCCCGGGGCGTGCTTCAGCGAACCCCCCTGCAGAAATGCCTCGGCCGTGTTGTTCTCAGCGTTCTCTGAGGGTGCAGCGTCAACCATCAGTCTCACCGTCCTGTTCCAGTTGATCGTTCCGAAGTGTTGTGCTGCCGGCGCCGGCGCCGGCAGGTTGGGGCCTCAGGCCCGTGCGGCGATGGCGGCAGCGCCGGCGGCGGTGAACTCGGCGATCCGCTCCCGGGGAGTCGAATGGCTCACCAGGGCTTCGCCCACCAGGATCGCGTTCGCGCCGTTCGCTGCGTAGTGGGTGACGTCGTCCACGCCGCGCACGCCGGACTCGGCAATGACCAGCGCTTCGGCAGGAATCAGGCCGGCGAGGGAGGCAAAGACGGAACGGTCGACGTCGAGCGTCTTCAGGTTGCGCACGTTGACGCCGATGATCCGCGCCTCAGCGGCCACCGCCCGCTCGATTTCCTCTTCCGTATGCGTCTCGACGAGCACGTTCATGCCGAGTTCACGGCTGAGCGAGCTGAAATCCTTGAGCTGGGCATCGGACAACGACGCCACGATCAGCAGGATGAGGTCCGCACCGTGGGCACGGGCTTCCCAGATCTGGTACTCATCGAGCGTGAAATCCTTGCGCAGCAGCGGCACATCGACGCGGGCGCGGACGGCGTCCAGGTCTGCCAGGGAGCCGTTGAAGCGCCGCTGTTCGGTGAGCACACTGATGACCGCTGCGCCGCCGCCGGCGTACTGTTCGGCGAGCGATGCCGGATCCACGATGCTGGCGAGGTCACCCTTGGACGGGCTGCGCCGCTTGATCTCGGCAATCACCTTCAACTGGTCACGCTGCGCCGCGGTGCCGCCGAGGGCCGCCCAGGCGTCGCGGGCAGGCTCCGCGGCTGCGGCTGCGTCCTTCAGTTCTGCAAGCGAAACGAGGCGTTTCCGGGCCTCCATATCCTCCTTGACACCAGCATTGATGTCATCGAGAACAGTTGCCATCAGTGGCCGGAGTTCTTCAGCTTGCTGCCCTCGACGCCGTAGCCCGCCTTGCGCATGACAAATCCGGCGATCAGCCCGAGGACCATCACTGCCGCGCCGGCAATAAAGATCGGAGTGCTGGCGATCACGAAAGCGATGGCAGCAATGAGGGCACCGACCAGCATCACGATCACGCAGGTCCAGGCGGCGGGGCTGTTGCCGTGGCCGAGTTCCTGGCTGTGGTCAACGGCGCCGGGGGCAACGGTCCTGGTGCCTGACTTGGTTACGGACGCAGGTGCTTTGCTCATGTGAATCTCCTCAGGATGAATACTGCTTACATTCTGCCATTTTTTGGCCGTGTCCTGCTTATCGGCGAACGCCGGCCGTGTCTGTGCGGCGGGGCTGCCGCGTTCAGTTCAGGGGCTCAGGTGGGATCGTCGCCCCGCGAGAGCCGGTCCCAGCTGTCGATCTCGTCCACCGGGCCCGCGGCTGCTGCGGAACTGTCCTCCGCGTTGGAGTCCGTCGTACCGGCGGCTCCGCCTGCGCTTACTCCGGCCGGTACAGCGCCGGCGGCGACGTCATATTTGGTCCGCCCCTTCCAAAACCGGCCCGCCGGGACAATCAGCAGGGCACCGAGTCCCAGCAGGGCGCCGGCGACGACGGCGAGGACCGGGAAGGCGGTAACGCTTACCTCTGCGGTGCCGCCGGTGATTCCGGTTGCCGCGGCGATGGACCCCTGGGCAGCGGCAAGGGGGTCAGCGAGCACGGTGGCGGCGGCAGCAACGATGCCGGCGGACGCCAGGATGATGATCGCCGTAATGAGGATCCGGGCGATCTTCCCGGCAATGGACGCTGCCAGTCCCCCTGCTAATGCCACCACGGCCAAAGCCGTCACGGCAGTGGCGGCCTTGCTGCCCTGGACGGGCAGCGTATTCTGGCCGCCGCCCTGGCCCAGCTGGTCCGGGTCCAGGTTTACGGTGATCCACGTTTGCGTGGTCGCGCCGAACACGGCAAGTGCCAGCACCGCAATCAGCAGGACCAGCGTTGATTTCCGGGCCCAGACCGGCGTCATTCCGCCGCCTGGCTTCCCTCGACGACCGGGCGGTCCCCGGCAACGGGCGCGTCGCCGTCGGGCAGTGACTCCACGGCAATGTTGTGCAGCGATCCGGCGGTGTGCACTGCCCGCAGCGGCGCAGCCGCCTTGTTCACGGTCTCCAGCGCCTCGGTGGGGTTCACCGAATCCGCCACGATGCCGCCGCCGGCCTGCACATACGCGCGTCCGTCACGCAGGAGGGCGGAACGGATGGCGATGGCCATGTCCATGTCGCCGGCGAAATCGAGATAGCCCACCACGCCGCCGTAGATGCCGCGGCGGTGCGGTTCAAGCTCGTCCAGCAGCCGGAGGGCACGCGGTTTCGGTGCCCCGGAAAGGGTTCCTGCGGGGAAGGTTGCTTTGAGGACGTCGTAGGCCTTTGCCTGCGGCGACAGTTTTCCCACCACAGTGGAGACGAGGTGCATGATGTGGCTGAACCGCTCAACCTCCATGAACTGGGTGACGTCCACCGTTCCGGCGACGCAGACCTTGGAGAGGTCGTTGCGGGAGAGATCCACCAGCATCAAATGCTCGGCGCGTTCCTTCTGGTCCGCCAGGAGCTCCTCAGCCAGTGCCTTGTCACCCTCAACGGTCTTGCCCCGCGGCCGCGAGCCGGCGATCGGGTGGGTGATGACTTCCTCGCCTGTCACCGTGACGAGGGCTTCCGGAGATGACCCGACGATCGAGTATTCCCGGCCGTCGGCGTCCTCCAGGCTGAAAATGTACATGTAGGGGCTGGGGTTGGTGTTGCGCAGGACCCGGTAGACATCCAGCGGGGAAGCGCCGCACTCCATCTCGAAGCGGCGAGAGATCACCACCTGGAAGACTTCGCCGTCCACAATCGCTTCCTTGCCACGGTCAAGGGCAGCCAGGTAGGAAGGCTCGTCCCAGCGCTCCTGGACGCTGGAGGCAAAATCAAGGGCGGCAGGTTCCAGAACGGAGACAGGCTGCGCCACTGGTGTACTGATCCGGGTGAGGAGGGCTTTGACCCTTGCAACGGCGTCGTGCCACGCCTCGTCCACCCGCTCGGAGCTGTTGTCGAAGTTGATGGCGTTGGCGATCAGCAGCACGGTGCCGTCATGGTTGTCGTGCACTGCCATGTCCGTGACCAGGTTCAGCGCGAGTTCGGGGAGGTGGAGGTCATCCTCCGGGGGGCTGGTCAGCCGCTCCCAGTGCCGGACGGTCTCCCAGCCCAGGAAGCCCACCAGGCCGGAGGTAAACGGCGGCAGGCCCTCAAACCTGCTGGTCCGCAGTGCCTCGATGGTGTCCCGGATGGCATCCACCGGGTTGCCGTCCAGCGGCACGCCGGCCGGCGGTTCGCCCAGCCAGTGCGCCTGCCCGTCCTTGGTGGTCAGCGTGGCGCGGGACTTCGCTCCGATGAAGGAATAACGGGACCACGTGCCCCCCACCGCCGCGGACTCCATGAGGAACGTTCCGGGCTGGCCCTGGGCCAGCTTCCGGTATAGGCCAATGGGTGTCTCCGCGTCCGCCAGGACCTTGAGCGTGACGGGGATGACCCGGCTGCTGCCGGCAAGTTCCCGGAACTCCGCGAGGCCCGGGCTGATGATTCCAAGGTCCTGCATGGCTACGCTTCTCCGCTGGTTGTTGAGATGTCCGGTGTTGAGACGTCCGGCGTCGTGATGTCCGGTGTTGCGACGTCCAGAGTTGTGACGTCCAGCCCCCGGCCCTCGAAACAGGTCCTGGTGCCGGTGTGGCACGCAGCGCCCACCTGGTCGACCCGGACAAGGAGGGCATCCCCGTCACAGTCCATGGCCACGGATTTAACCCACTGGACGTGCCCAGAGGTGTCCCCCTTGCGCCAGTACTCCTGGCGGGAGCGCGAGTAGAAGGTGACCCGGCCGGTGGTCATGGTCCGGTGCAGGGCTTCGTCATCCATCCAGCCGAGCATCAGCACCTCATGGGTGTCGAACTGCTGGACCACTGCGGCCACCAGCCCGGCATTGTCCCGCTTCAGTGCGGCGGCGACCGCAGGCGGCAACGGGCTGGCGGAGGGGGCCGGGACAGGCATGGGGGCGGGGGCAGGCTGCTCAGACATCAGGCCAAGTCTAGTGCCTCAGCTGCGACCGGGAGGATTGCTGACCGATGCGGAAACGCCATGTGAACAAGGGCACTCGTCCGCTGGCGGTTCTGCTGCCCAAGTCCGCCGCGGTCGTGCTAGTTTCACAAGTGATGCATTTCGTCGACCCGTCCCGAGAAGTCCTGGCCGAAACCCTGCTGGCGGCCGGCCCTGATGCCCCCACGCTTTGCCGAGGCTGGCGCACCAGGGACCTTGCCGCGCACCTCTACCTCCGTGAACGCAAAGCGGCCGTGGGCCTGGGCCTGATTATCAAGAGGCTGTCCAAGGCCTCGGATAAGGCCACCGCCAAACTGGCGGCGAAGCTGAAGACCGCCGATGACTACACCGGACTGGTGAACACCTTCCGCGCCGGTCCCCCGGCCTTGTCGCCCATGAAAATCAAGGCCCTGGACGAGAGCTCGAACCTGATCGAATACTTCGTCCACACCGAGGACATCCGCCGGGCTGTGGACCGCTGGGCTCCGCGGGCGCTCGACGAAGCCTATTCGGATGCCCTGTGGGACGAGCTCATCAAGCGGGCGGCGATCCTTTACCGCGGAGTGGACCTTGGCATTGTCCTGGTCCGTCCCTCCGGCCCCCGGCACGTCGCCAAGCGGGCACCCGTTTCAGTGGCAATCGTCGGTGAGCCCGGCGAGCTGCTCATGCACGCCCACGGCCGCACGCGCCATGCGCTGGTGACCTTCGAGGGCCAGCCCGACGCCGTCGCGCTCCTCCAGTCCGCCGAAGTCGGCCTCTAGCAAGAAGCAACGCGGGGTCACTTTCCGCCCGAAAACCTTGGTTTATCGGGCGAAAAGTGACCCCGCGTTGCTTTAAAGCGGGCGGTCAGCGGACTTCGAAGCCTGCTTCGCGGATGGCGTTTTTGACCTGGGACATCATGTCGTCCGGGCCCCAGTGGAAGATCGACGCCGCCAGCACGGCGTCGGCTCCGGCAGCGACGGCAGGCGGGAAGTGAGCGGGTTCGCCTGCCCCGCCTGAGGCGATGATGGGGACCTTCACGGCGGCCCGGACGAGGCGGATCAGTTCCAGGTCAAAGCCGTCTTTGGTTCCGTCGGCGTCGATCGAGTTGAGCAGGATCTCCCCGACGCCGCGGTCCGCGGCTTCCTTGGCCCACTCGATGGCGTCGATACCCGTGCCGGTGCGGCCGCCGTGGGTGGTGACTTCAAAGCCCGACGGCGTGGGCTCGGACCCGGGGCGGGTGCGGCGGGCGTCCACGGACAGGACAAGCACCTGGGAACCGAAGTGCCGCGAGATTTCGTTGATGACATCCGGCCGCGCCACGGCAGCGGTGTTGATGGAGGCCTTGTCCGCGCCGAACCGAAGAAGCTTGTCCACCTCGGCCACGCCGCGCACTCCGCCGCCCACGGTCAGCGGAATGAAAACTTCCTCGGCAGTGCGCCGGACGACGTCGAACGTGGTTTCGCGGTTGCCCGAGGACGCCGTGACGTCAAGGAACGTCAGTTCGTCGGCGCCTGCGTTGTCGTACCGGTGTGCGAGCTCCACGGGGTCGCCGGCATCGCGGAGTCCCTCGAAGTTGATGCCTTTGACGACACGTCCGGCGTCAACGTCGAGGCATGGGATGACCCGTACAGCTACTGCCATGGCTACTCCTGGAATTCTGGTTGGACGCTGCGGCTTTAGATGCGGCAGGCGTGGATGCTGCTGACCAGGATGGCGCGGGCGCCGAGGTCGTAGAGCTCATCCATGATCCGGTTGGTTTCCTTCTTGGGCACCATGGACCGGACAGCGACCCACTCGGAGTCGCGCAGCGGCGAGACCGTGGGCGATTCCAGGCCGGGAGTCAGCGCGGCGGCCTGTTCCACGAGTTCCTTGCGGATGTCGTAGTCCATCAGCACGTACTGGCGCGCCACCAGGACACCCTGCAGGCGGCGGATGAGGACCTCGATCTCCTTGGCGGTGCCGTTCGCGGCGCCGCCCTCGCCGGTGCGCCGGATCAGCACGGCCTCGGACTTGAGGATCGGCTCGCCGAAGATCTCCATGCCGGCGGCTTTGAGGGTGTTGCCGGTCTCGACGACGTCGGCGATGGCGTCAGCAACGCCCAGCCGGACCGAGGATTCCACGGCACCGTCCAGGCGGACCACCTTGGCGTTGACGCCGCGCTCGGCGAGGTAGCCGCGGAGCAGTCCGTCATAGCTGGTGGCGAGGCGCTTGCCCTCAAGCTCCTCCACTTTGGCGAAGTCCCCCACCGGACCGGCGAAGCGGAACGTGGACGCGGCAAAGCCCAGCGGAAGGAGCTCTTCAGCCTCCACCTCGGCGTCCAGCAGCAGGTCGCGGCCGGTGATGCCGACGTCGAGCGTTCCCCGGCCGACGTAGACGGCGATGTCACGCGGGCGGAGGAAGAAGAATTCAATGTCATTGTCGGGGTCCATCATGACCAGTTCGCGGGTGTCGCGGCGCTGGCGGTAACCCGCTTCGGACAGCATTTCGGACGCGGCTTCGGACAGGGAGCCCTTGTTGGGGACGGCTACTCGCAGCATGGGGGGGGCTTTCTTGGTTGGGAGGTCTAAGGTTCAGGCAAACGGGCCACGAGGGGGCACGGGCGGGAAGTTGGGGACCCGTTGGCGTGCCGCAGTGGCTACAGATGCTTGTAGACGTCTTCCAGGGTCAGGCCTTTGGCGAGCATCAGAACCTGCAGGTGGTAGAGCAGCTGGGAGATCTCCTCGGCCGCGGCTTCGTCGGATTCGTACTCGGCAGCCATCCATACTTCGGCTGCTTCCTCCACGACTTTCTTGCCGATGCCGTGGACTCCGGACTCCAATTCTGCGACGGTGCGGGAGCCTGCCGGGCGGGTGGCTGCCTTCTCACTCAGTTCAGCGAACAGCGTCTCGAAATTCTTCACGCCCTCCAGCCTACTTGCTGCGGCCCGGACGGCGCCTGTCGGGGGGTTGCATGACGGGCGCGGTGTGAGTGAACACACACCGCGCCCGCCTCCCGCAGGGTTGCTGCTGACGTTGCCTGCTACTTGTACGGTTTCAGGAGGACGGCGGTGGCCAGGGTCGCCGTCACGGCTTCATGGCCCTTGTCCTCGCTGGAGCCGGGCAGGCCTGCCCGGTCCAGGCCCTGCTGCTCGGTGTCGCATGTCAGGACACCAAAGCCCACCGGCACCCCGGTGGAGACGCTGACATCGGTCAGTCCCGACGTCGCCGCCTGGCAGACGTACTCAAAGTGCGGGGTCCCGCCGCGGATGACGACGCCGAGGGCCACCACAGCGTCAAAGTGCGGTGCCAGCCGCGCGGCTGCCACTGGCAGTTCGAAGGCTCCCGGAACGCGGAGCACGGTGGGCTCGCTGATGCCGGCGTCCTTGGCGGCACGCAGGGCACCGTCCAGGAGCCCGTCCATGATCTGGGTGTGCCAGCTGGCAGCGACTATGGCCAGCCGCAGCTGCGATGTTTCCGCCGGGCTGAGGGTGGTCAGGTCAATATCCGGTGCGCCGTGTCCGCTCATACGTAAATCGTGATCCGTTCAGTTCTCTTGGTGTTATTAGTCGTCGTAGGGGTCAGCGCCGGAGCCGGGCACCGTCGCAACATGGGTATCCAGCGTCAGCCGGTGCTCCATGCGGTCCTTCTTGGTCTGCAGGTAGCGGATGTTCTGGTCACGGGAAGGCACCTCGGTGGGAACCATTTCCACGACCTTCACGCCGGCCTTCGCAAGCCTGTTCTGCTTGTCCGGGTTGTTGCTCAGCAGCCGGATCTCGTGCAGGCCCATCTCCGCCAGGATCTGGGCGGCCGCCTTGTAGCAGCGGGCGTCCACCGGCAGCCCGAGCTGCTCGTTTGCCTCCACGGTGTCAAAGCCTGCCTCCTGGAGTGCATAGGCCTTGATCTTGTTGGCCAGGCCGATTCCACGGCCTTCCTGCCCGCGCAGGTACAGCAGGGTGCCGCCGAACTCGTTGATCATTTCCAGGGCGTACGCCAGCTGTTCGCCGCAGTCGCAACGATAGGAACCGAAGACGTCGCCCGTCAGGCACTCGGAATGCAGCCTGACCAGCGGCGCGATGCCGTCCTGGGGCGGATTCGGTGAGCTCACGGCAAGGTGTTCTGCACCCGTGACGAGGTCCGTCCATGCCTGGGTAACGAACTCCCCGAAAGCTGTCGGCAGCTGCACAATGGGACCGCCGCTCACCGGATGGTGGGCCACGTGGCCGTTGCCGGCTGCCCCATGATGGTGGCCGTTCTGGTGTCCTGAAGCCGTCATCGTTCT
This sequence comes from Pseudarthrobacter cremeus, assembly GCF_051857465.1. Classification (NCBI taxonomy): domain Bacteria; kingdom Bacillati; phylum Actinomycetota; class Actinomycetes; order Micrococcales; family Micrococcaceae; genus Pseudarthrobacter; species Pseudarthrobacter cremeus. The sequence continues at coordinate 56,865 of NZ_JBPZHC010000007.1, forward strand.
CTCCTCTACTCCCCCCGGGCGCCCGGCCCGGTGTCACTGTCGGCGGGAGCACCGGCCCCCGCTTCAAGGTAATCCACAAGATCCTCGATCGAGATCAGGGGGCACCCGTGTTCAGCGGCAAAAGCCCGCAGCCCGTCGAGCCGCATCATTTCACCGTCGTCGTACACCACCTCGGCGATAACACCCACTGGCTCCAGTCCGGCAAGCCGGCAAAGATCCACGGCCGCTTCAGTGTGGCCCGGGCGTTCCCGCACTCCCCCGTCAACAGCACGGAGCGGGAAAATATGCCCGGGCCGGGTCACAGCAGCCGGTCCGGCGGCGGGGTCGGCCAGCACGCGGGCCGTGAGGGCCCGGTCCGTGGCCGAGATGCCGGTGCTGACGCCCACGGCCGCATCGCACGAAACGGTGTAGGCGGTGCCCTTCGCGTCCTCGTTGACAGCCACCATGGGCGGCAGGGCCAGGGCATCGGCGCGGTCCCCGGCCAAAGGCACACAGATGACGCCGGAGCTGTACCGGATGGTCCAGCCCATCAGGGCGGGGGTGGCGTGCTGGGCCGCGAAGATGATATCGCCTTCGTTTTCGCGGTCTTCATTGTCCACCACCAGCACAGGCAGGCCGGCAGCCATGGCGCGGATGGCATCCTCCACCGGGTCGAGTCCCCGGCGCGCCTCGGTGGCCGGCTCCAGCCGGACCGTGGCGTTCATCGGGCGCCTCCTGCGGCTGCAGCACTGCTGAACGAGAGGAGCCGTTCGGTGTATTTTGCGAGCACATCCACTTCGAGGTTGACCCTGCTGCCCACGGCCTTGGCTCCCAGGCCTGTTTCAGCGAGGGTGGTGGGGATCAGTCCAACTTCGAACCAGGGCTCGGGTTCCGCCGCCGGACTGACCGCAGTGACGGTGAGCGAGACGCCGTCGATCGCGATGGAGCCCTTTTCGGCGATATAGCGGGCGAGGTTGGCGGGCACTCCGAAACGGAGGCGTTCCCAGTTGCCCAGTGCCTCGCGCTCGAGCAGCCGCCCGACGCCGTCGACATGGCCCTGGACCACGTGGCCGTCCAGTCTCCCGCCGGCGGGGACACAGCGCTCAAGGTTCACCGAATCGCCGGCGGCGAGCTCGCCGATAGTGCTCCGGAGAAGTGTTTCGCCCATGACATCGACGCTGAACTCCTTGCCGTCGATCGCGGTGGCCGTCAGGCAGACACCGTTGACGGCAATGGAGCCACCGAGGCCAAGCCCCTCGGTGGTGCCCGGAGCGCTCAGGCGGAGGGTCGCGCTGGCATCGCCGTCCCGTTCGACGGACAGCACCTGTCCTTGTTCGGCAATAATTCCGGTAAACATCAGTAGCCTCCCATGGCTGGTTCCGCGGCAGAGCGGGATGGTTGTGGTTCTAAAGCTTCGGTTGGTTCAGGGCGGAGGTGCAGCCTCAGGTCGCGGCCCAGGGTCAGGACGGCGCCGCCGTCGGACTGGTCCCATTCCCAGTGCTGGGCGTCCGCCAGGGTGGTGATGCCCAGTCCGCTCAGCGCCGGTGTGCCGGAGCCCAGCAGGGTGGGCGCAACGTACACAATCAGCTCGTCCACCAGCCCGGCGGCCAGGAATGCACTGAGGATGCGCGAGCCGCCTTCCACCATGACGTGGCGGATGCCTTCCGCGTACAGGAGCGAGAGGGCCTCGCGTGGATCGCGGGTGGGCAGGTGGAGGATGCGTCCGTCATCGCCACGGACGGCGGCATCGGACGGGATCTCCCGCAGGCCCATGACGGCGCGGAGGGGTTGCTGGCCGGTCACAGCACCTGAGGCGTCACGGGCGGTCAGGCGCGGGTTGTCCACGAGCACGGTCTGGGTACCGACGAGGATGGCGTCGATGCGGCGCCTGAGTCCATGGTTGTCAGCCAGAGATTCCGGCGACGAAATCCACTGGCTGGTCCCGTCCTCCGCCGCGATCCTGCTGTCCAGCGTCTGGGCGATGTGCAGGGTCACGAAGGGTCGCTGCGCGGCCACGGCCTGGAACCATTGGCGGTTCAGCTCCAGTGACTCGCCTGCCCCGAGGCCGCTCCTGACCCGGATGCCGGCATTGCGGAGCGTTGCAGCGCCGCCGGCGGCAGGGTCATGCGGATCATCGACGGCGTAGACGACATCCGAGATTCCGGCGCCGATGATGGCCTGGGTGCAGGGGCCGGTGCGGCCGCAGTGGTCGCAGGGCTCCAGGGTGACCATCATGGTGGTGCCGCGCAGGTCCAGACCGGCGGCTGTTGCCTGGGCAATCGCGTCCGCTTCAGCGTGGGGGGTGCCGGCACCGCGGTGGTAGCCGGTGACCAGCTGGCGCCCTTCGTTATCGATGACGACGGCGCCCACCAGCGGGTTCGCACCGCGTGGTCCGCGCAGGGCTGCTTCGAGCGCGGCGTCCATGGCGGCAGTCTCGGCCGGGCTGAACGCCGTCACAACATCGTTCCGGGTCACGTGGTGACCACCGGTCCGGTTGCGCCGGTTCCCAAGGCATGGGAAAAAGTGGCTTCAAAGAGCCATCGCAGGGGGTTCATGTGTCTGTCGTTCCTTCCCTTCAGAACCGCGATGGCTCCGGGGGTATACGACAGCAGAGGGCCGCGGCGTCATGGAACGCCGCAGATACAGCTGTACGTGCTTCTCTCATCCAGACTTTAACTGTCGGTACCGGAATTTCACCGGTTCAACCGTCTGCCGGATCCATTCCCGAGGGAAAGGCACCGGCTCGCGGGTCGCGGACTGTCACCGCCGGTTCGGACTTACACCGACCCCGGAGCACGTAATGTGTGTTGCTATTCTGCCACAACCCGCATGGCGTCCGGACTATTCCCCCGACCCGGCACGTAACTTAAGGCTGCCGGCTTCGCGCAGGCGTTCGATGGCCGCTGCAGGGTCCGGGTCGCCGTAGACGGCAGAGCCTGCCACGAAGACATTTGCCCCGGCTTCTGCTGCCCGCACGATGGTTTCCTCGGTGATGCCGCCGTCGACCTGGATGGCCACCCCGATCCCGGAGCCGTCAATGGCTTCCCGGGCCCGGCGGATCTTCGGCAGGGTCAGGTCAAGGAAGGCCTGGCCGCCGAAGCCGGGCTCCACTGTCATGATCAGGAGCATGTCCAGTTCCCCGAGCATGTCCAGGTACGGTTCCACCGGCGTGGCGGGCCGCAGCGCCATGCCCGCCTTGGCTCCCCGGGCCCTGAGTTCGCGGGCGAGCTTGACCGGGGCAATGGAAGCCTCGGCGTGGAATGTCACCGAAGCCAGCCCGGCGTCGGCAAAACCCGGGGCCCAGCGGTCGGCGTCGGAGATCATGAGGTGGGCATCCAGCGGTACAGGGCTGACGGCCTGGATCCGTTGGACCACGGGCAGCCCGATGGTGAGGTTGGGAACGAAATGGTTGTCCATGACGTCCACATGCACGGCGTCCGCGGTCCTGATGCGCTGCAGTTCGGCTTCAAGGTTGACGAAGTCGGCGGACAGGATGCTCGGGTTGATGCAGCATTGCGGCATGAGGGAACCTTTCACGGAGGTCAGTACTTCTTGCGGATGAGGGCCAGGAACATGGCATCCGTACTGTGAATGTGCGGCCAAAGCTGCGCCGTGGACTCGTGGCCGGCGCCGAGGTTGCCGGTGAGGCTCACGCTGTCCAGCACTGCACCGGCGTCGAGCAGCTCAAGGTCATCGCGTTTCCGGAGGGCATCGGTAACCACGGCTGTTGTCTCTGCCGGGTGGGGCGAACACGTGACATAAGCCACCACACCGCCGGGGCGGACAGCAGCAAGGGCTGATTTCAGGAGGTCGCGCTGCAGCGGCCCCAGGTCTGCCAGGTCCTTGGGCGTGCGGCGCCAGCGTGACTCCGGCCGGCGGCGGAGTGCGCCCAGGCCGCTGCACGGGACATCAACCAGGACCCGGTCGAAGGATTCGGGCTGTTCCGTGCCCACCTCGCGGCCGTCACCGGTCCGTACCCGCCAGACGTCCCTGGGCACGGCCGACAGTGCCTGGCTGACCAGCTTGGCCCGGTGCGGGGCCGGTTCGTTGGCGAGCAGCGTTGCGCCCTTCTGGTTGGCCAGGGCTCCGAGCAGTGCCGCCTTTCCGCCGGGGCCTGCGCACAGATCCAGCCAGGCCTCGTCCGTGACGCCTGCGCTGGAACCGGCCGTGGAACCGTCTGCGTGGCGCGGCCCCAGGTCCACCGCGGCCATGGCCCGGGCAACCAGCTGGGACCCGACATCCTGGACGCGGGTGCTGCCTTCACGCACTGACGCGAGCCGGCCAAGGTCGCCGCCGCTGGAGAGCGCTGAACCTTCCACCAGCTCACCTGGGGTGGCTCCGTTTTCCAATGCTTCGTCCAGGTTTCCCAGCCCGGGCAGAGCGACGAGGTTTACCACTGGAGCGGCGTTGTCCGCCTCGAGCAGGTCGGTAATTTCTGACGCGGACCGGCCGTGTGCCACCAATGACTGGCGCATGGCGCGGACAATCCACTCGGGATGGGCGTAGCGGAGCGAAGCGATCTTGGTTTCATCGGTTTCGCCTTCGACGAGAAGCTCAAGCCACTCCTCGAGGGTGTGGGCCGTGACCTTCCGCAGCACCGCGTTGATCAGGGCGGAGGGCCCGGCACCGATCACTGCCCGGGCAAGCCCGACAGTCTGGTCCAGGGCCGCGTGTGCCGGTACCCGCATTGCCAGGATCTGATGGACACCGATCCGCAGGGCGTCGAGGATGGCGGGATCAAGCTGGTCCAGCGGACGGTCCACACACCGGGCCAGGATGGCATCGTAGGTGCCCTGCCCGCGCAAGGCGCCGTAACTGAGTTCGGTGGCGAAGCCGGCGTCGCGTTTGTCCAGGCCGTGATGGCGGATCCGGGCCGGAAGGACCAGGTTGGCATAGGCGTCCTCGGCGCTTACCGCGCGCAGGACTTCAAAGGCCACCAGGCGCGCGGGATCCGCGCGCCGGGTGCGTTCGGAGGGGGCACTGCCGGTGAAACTCCGCTCGGCGGGCCTGTTCCGCTCCCGGCCCTGCGCGTTGCGCTGGCTGCCGTCCCGTGGGCCGCCTTTCCCGCGTCCGCCCTGCGGGGCTCCCCTCCCGCCGGCACCTCTGCCGCTGCCGCCTGCACTGCCGCCTGCATTGCCGCCGGACCCGCTCATTCAAATACCACGCTTTCAAGTGTTGCCATTCCGCGGGCCCAGTCGGCCGCGGCCATCATTTTCTTGCCTGCGGGCTGGATCCTGGTCAGCTCCACCGCATGGGACCCCGTCCCCACCAGGACACTCTTGCCGTCGAAGCCGACCGTGCCGGGGGCAATATCCAGGGCCTCCGGCCGAAGCTTCACCGGTTCCAGTTTGACCCGCTGGCCATCCAGTGTGGTCCATGCCCCGGGCTCGGGAGTCACCCCGCGGGCACGCCTCCCGATAGCCAGTGCCGGCTGTTTCCAGTCGAGCCTGCCGTCCTCGAGGGTCAGCTTCGGCGCTAGGGAAACATCACCCGCCTGCGCCTGCGGGGCCGCCTTCCCTGCTTCGACTGCAGAGAGCGTCTGTGTCAGGAGAACGGCTCCGCTGTGGGAAAGCCGCTCCAGCAGCGCCCCGGCAGTGTCCTCCGGGCCAACACTTTCGGTCAGCGTCCCGAAGACCGGACCTGTGTCCAGCCCTTCCTCCAGCAGGAACGTCACGGCGCCAGTGACGTCGTCGCCGGCGATGAGGGCCCGTTGCACCGGAGCCGCCCCGCGCCAGGCGGGCAGAAGGGAAAAGTGCAGGTTGATCCAGCCGTGCCGGGGAACGTTCAAGGCAGCGCGGGGAATCAGTCCGCCGTACGCCACGATGGCGGCCACGTCCGGCCCGGCAGCAGCGATTTTCGCCGTGACGGCGTCGTCCACGCGGGTGGCGTGAATGACGTCGATTCCCAGCCCGGCCGCCCGTGCTGCAACAGGCGACGGCGTCATCACCCGTTTGCGCCCGACCGGCGCATCAGGGCGGGTCAGCACCGCAACGACCTCAAAGCCTGCGTTGACGAGTGCGTCCAGTGACGGAACCGCCACGGCGGGGGTGCCCGCAAAAAGAACCCTCATGTGTTGGCGCCGCCGCCAAAGCCTGCCCCACTGGAACCGGCGCCCCCGAAACTGGCACCGCCGAAACTGGACCCGACCGTTTTGGCGCGCTTCGTCGTCGTGCGTTCCGTCACGGCGTCGTAGTTCGCATTGCGGATGGAACGCAGAGCCACCTTGCGGTCCTCGCCCTCCAGCCGGTCGGTGAAGAGAATGCCGTCCAGGTGGTCCGTCTCGTGCTGGAAGCAGCGGGCCAGCATGCCCTCCCCCTCGACGGACACGGGGTTCCCGTTCAGGTCGACACCGGTGGCACGTGTGGCACGGAACCGGCGGACCGGGAAGGCCAGGCCGGGGATGGAAAGGCAGCCCTCAACGTGGTCCGCCTGATGGTCTTCGCTGTTTTCCAGGACAGGGTTGATGATGTGCCCCTCGACGCCGTCAATCCGGTACGTGAAAACCCGCTTGCTGACCCCGACCTGGGGAGCCGCGAGGCCGGCGCCGTCCACGTCCTCCATGGTCTCGGTCATGTCGGCCACCAGCTTGGCGAGTTCAGGCCCGAAATCCGTCACGGGATCGGCAACTGTGCGGAGCACAGGATCACCAATGATGCGGATATTCAGAATGGCCATGTGCTGTTATTCCTCACGGTGGTAAAAACGATCAACCTGTCCAGTTTAGGCGCAGGGCGACCCGGGCGGGACCTGTCCTAGGCGCTGCGGACCTGCACCGAAGGAGGCGGCGCCACCGGAAGCAGGGCCGTACCGGCGGCGACTGTGTCAGCGGACAGTTCCCAGACCCGGCGCAGGGCGCAGAACTTCCACCAGTGGTGCTTCAGGACGTCCGGGTTGGCGCGGACCGGCCGGACCTCTGTCTCGCCGATGGCAACTGCCAGAAGCAGCGGGGCCTCACCGTACTTCCAGGCTTCCCATTCCCCGGCCACCGGGTCCACCAGGCTTTCCTCGGCCTTCATTCCGGCAACCAGCTGCATGACCACCTTGTCATCCAGGGCCTTGACAGTGCCGTCCCGCGTGGTCCCCTTGGTCTTGTAGTCGATAAGGCAGATCCGGCCGTTGATGCGGGCCACGAGGTCAAGGGTTCCCGCATAGCCCACTGACTTGTTCCACACGGTGATCTCCGGGGCGATGGGCTCGACGTCATACAACTCCCACCACTCGTCGAACCGGATGGCAAAAGCTTCCTCGCCATTTTCAGCCAGCGCCGCGCGCGTCTCCTTCATGGCATGCGGGCGGCCCAAAGCCCGGAGTGCAACCTGCTCACAGTAGCTGTGGACGCGGTCCCCACGCCTGGCTGCGTCATCCCGGTAGGTCTCTGCCGCTTTGGAGGCCCGGTTGACCGCCTGCCGGATCTTCGCCGGACTGCCCAGGCAGTCGGCGAGCAGCGGATCCTTGGCGAGGCTGCTGGCACCCATGTAGCCGAACCAGCCATCCAGGCCGTGCGGTTGCTGCCCGATAACGGTGGTGATGGACGGAACGGAGAACTGCTCGGAGGTGGACCGGGCATACATTCGGCCGTATTCCGTGGCGTGGGCAAGGAGTGGATCAGTCATACAAAGACTCTTTCACAAGGGGCTGACAGAAAGGCTGACACTTAGGCGGCACAAAAAAGGTCCGTTTCCGCTCGTTGGAGCGGAAACGGACCAGATTTCTCGGTGGGCGATACTGGGTTCGAACCAGTGACCTCTTCGGTGTGAACGAAGCGCGCTACCACTGCGCCAATCGCCCCGATGCCTTTGAATGCTAGCGGACCCGGCGGGGTTTATGGAAATCGAAAAACCGCCAGACTCGAATTACATGCCTGTAATTTGCAAAATCCCCTAGATTGCAGGGATGCAGCGGGTCTGCCGGAGTCTGAAGCGGGACGATTTGGAGAATCCCTGAACCTCCTATAGAGTTCTTACTCGTTGGAACGCGAGGAAATGCCCGAAAACGGCACGGAATGCACGCTCCAAATGCGGACGTAGCTCAGCTGGTAGAGCACCACCTTGCCAAGGTGGATGTCGCGAGTTCGAATCTCGTCGTCCGCTCGCAGGACACTGTCAAGGCATTGGTTTCCAGGAACCGGGGCTTACACGGTGGGTTGGCCGAGAGGCGAGGCAGCGGCCTGCAAAGCCGTTTACACGGGTTCGAATCCCGTACCCACCTCGGTGAAAACCATAAGGTTTCCGGTTCATTCCGGATATCGCATGGGCGATTGGCGCAGCGGTAGCGCGCTTCCCTGACACGGAAGAGGTCACTGGTTCGATCCCAGTATCGCCCACCAGGCAAGGCAACTTGCTTCATGCAGTACGTGAGGGCGCAGGCCTGAGCGCACTTCATACGCGGACGTAGCTCAGCTGGTAGAGCACCACCTTGCCAAGGTGGATGTCGCGAGTTCGAATCTCGTCGTCCGCTCTCATCTCCCCCAAAGAACACCCGGTGGTTTCCGGTTCATTCCGGGCCCCTTATGGGCGATTGGCGCAGCGGTAGCGCGCTTCCCTGACACGGAAGAGGTCACTGGTTCGATCCCAGTATCGCCCACAGCAGCAGCCCTTATGGGCTGCTTTTTTGTTGCCCTTCTCGTTTCTTCGATCAGGGCGCCCCTCCCCGATCCGCTCCGGGCGAACGGCCAGCACACCCTGTTTCCTTGGCATGCCCAGGAGACGGGGCTAGGATCGTTTCCGGAGGAGCGAACTGGCTCCGTTATTGAAGGGAGGTGCTCGTGGGACTGATTGACGATCTTAAGGGCAAGGCTCAAGGTCTTATCCACGGCAACGAGCAGGCCATCAAGGACGGTCTCACCAAGGCCGGCGACTTTGTCGACTCCAAGACCGGCGGCAAGTACGCCGGTCACGTCGACAAGATCCAGGATGGTGCTTCCAAGCTCATTGACAAGAACGGAACTCCCGGCCAGGCACCTGCCGCCGGACAGGTTCCGCCGGTTACGCCCGTCACTCCGGCACCGCCGGTAAATCCGGTTCCGCCGGTTGACAGGGCTCCGTAAGGATTTGGCCAAGGCTTTGCCCTAGCACGTCAAGGAGGTGCAGGTCCCGCCGGGAGGCGGCACCTGCACCTTTGGCGTTTAAGCGGCGCTCACCCACCAACGCGGGGTCAGATAACGTCCCTCCGAGGCCTCCGGAGGGGCGATATCTGACCCCGCGTTGGGTGTGGGTGCCGGACCCCGCGTTGGGTGTGGGTGCCGGACCCCGCGTTGGGTGTGGGTGCCTGGCCCGCGCTGCAGGTGGCAGTGTGCGTGCCTAGGACGGTTCGTGGTTCTGGCCCTCGCGGGCGAGTGCCGTCAGCCTGGAAACGGCGCGGAAGTACTTTTTCGTGTACCCGCCGTGCATCATCTCGTCGGTGAACAACTTATCGAACGGAACGCCGCTGGCCAGGATGGGAACGTCCTTGTCGTACAGCCGGTCCGCCAGCACTACAAAGCGGAGGGCAACGGACTGTTCGGTGATGGTTTCAACGTTGCGCCACACCACGCCATCGATCCCGTCGATGAGCTGCCGGTAGCGGCTGGGGTGGACACCGGCGAGGTGGGCGATCAGCGTACTGAACTCGTCCTGGGCCACGGTCTTGCCATCGAACTCGGCCTTCATCTGGGCGGCGAGCTGGCTGTTCTTCAGCGGGGACGGCGGGGTGGGGAGGCCGCGGTGGCGGAAGTCCTCGCCGTCGATCCGGAGGACGTCAAACTGGTCCGCCAGGACCTGGATCTCGCGCTGGAAGTCGACGGCGGCGAAGCGGCCGTCACCCAGCGAGCCCGGCAGGGTGTTGGACGTCGCGGCCAGCTTGACCCCGGCGTCGGCCAGTTCCCGCATCAGCCGGGACATCAGCACCGTGTCGCCCGGATCATCGAGCTCGAACTCGTCAATGCACACCAGCTTGTAGTGGCTCAGGGCCTCAACGGTTTTGCGGAACGACAGGGCTCCCACCAGGTTGGTGTACTCCACAAAGGTGCCGAACGCCTTGGGTCCCGGGGCCGCGTGCCAGAGTGAGGCCAGCAGGTGTGTCTTGCCGACGCCGAATCCGCCGTCGAGGTAGATCCCTGCCCTGGTTGCCACCTTCTTGCTGAAGAGCTTCTTGAACAGCCCGTCACCGTCGCCCGCCCCCACTCCCCCGGCGAAGCCCTCCAGCGCCCTGACCGCCGCGGCCTGGGACGGCTGGTTGGGATCGGGCCGGTAGCTGGCAAAAGAGACCTTGCCGAACCTCGGGGAGGGATAGAAGCCCTTGAGGAGCTCATCCACCGACACTGCCGGAGTGCGGGCAGCAAGCTGTTCGATCTGTACCAAGGTGGTCCGTTCTGCTGGTGGGTTGTCCCCAGAAAGGATACCGGCAATGCCGCCGGCCTCCTGGGTCCTGCCGCCGGCAGGCACCCCGGCGTGACGAAGGCCATATTTCCCTCTGTTAACGGAAGGGCGGACATGGTGGCCCTCGCTGGCTAGGGTGGACAGGAGGTTTCAACCTGCCTTCAGCAGGTCCGCAGTACGTCAGAGTGAAAGGAAGGCCATCACCATGTCCTACCCAGCCGAGCACAACGAGAAGTTCGCCGCCTATTCCAACCCCGAACGCCTGGTTTCCACTGACTGGCTTGCTGCTGCACTGGAGTCCGGCGCTGTCGCGGACGGCAAGATCGTGGTGGTCGAATCCGACGAAGACGTCCTCCTCTATGAGACGGGACACATCCCGGGAGCCGTCAAGATTGACTGGCACACCGACCTCAACGACGAAGTGACCCGCGACTACGTGGACGGGACGGCCTTCGCTGCCCTGGCCGCTTCCAAAGGCATCTCCCGCGACACCACGGTTGTCATCTACGGGGACAAGTCCAACTGGTGGGCCGCCTACGCCCTCTGGGTCTTTACGCTCTTCGGCCACGAGGACGTCCGCCTGCTCGACGGCGGCCGGGACAAGTGGATCGCCGAAGGCCGCGAACTGACCACCGAACAGTCTTCCCCCAAGCCCGGCGAATACCCGGTGGTGGAGCGCAACGATGCTCCCATCCGCGCTTTCAAGGACGACGTGCTGGCGCACTTCGGCAAACCGCTGATCGACGTCCGCTCCACGGAGGAATACACAGGCCAGCGCACCCACATGCCGGCCTACCCTGAGGAGGGCGCACTCCGCGGCGGCCACATCCCCACCGCAGCATCCATCCCCTGGGCCCGCGCCGCCGCTTCGGACGGCACCTACCGCAGCCGCGAGGAGCTCGAGGCGCTCTACCTGGGCGAGGCGGGCCTGGTGGCAGGCGATGACGTGGTGGCGTACTGCCGCATCGGCGAACGCTCCAGCCACACCTGGTTTGCCCTCAAGTACCTGCTCGGCTTTGACACTGTCCGCAACTACGACGGTTCATGGACCGAATGGGGCAACGCCGTCCGTGCACCCATCGTCAAGGGCGCGGAACGCGGCACGGTCCCGGCGTAAACTGGAACAGATGACTACACATGACCTGCCCGCCGCATTGGCGGAAATCGTCGATGACTTCCAGGCCCTGACAGAGCCCGACCGCCTCCAGCTGCTGCTCGAGTTCTCCCGTGAACTGCCGGAGTTGCCGGACCGGTTGAAGGACCATCCCGAGCTCCTGGAGCAGGTGGTGGAATGCCAGTCACCGTTGTTCCTGACCATTGAAACGGAAAAGAACGACGGCGGCGCGGCCGATGCGGTCCGGCTTTACTTCAAAGCGCCACCGGAGGCCCCCACGACGCGGGGTTTCGCAGGGGTGCTGCACGAGGGGCTCGACGGACTCAGCGCTGCGGAAATCCTCGCTGTTCCGGATGACATGCCTGAGCTCCTTGGCCTGACCCGTGCGATCACCCCGCTGCGGATGCGCGGCATGACCGCAATGCTCGGACGCATCAAACGCAAGGTCGCAGCCTCCTCCCGGCCCGGGTCCTGAGCCGGACCTGATCTTTGGGACGCAGGAGTACTTCAACCGGAACGCCGGCCACAGCCATACTGGCTGCGGCGGGCGTTTCTTTTGTGCTGCATCAGTACACCCACGATCCGGCTGCTGCCAGTTACGGCACGGAAGCCGCCGAAGCCCTGGGCACCGCCCCGGAAAAGGTCTTCAAGACCCTGATGGTGGAAGTTGAAGGAAGGCTGGCAGTGGGAGTGGTGCCGGTCAGCGGCAACCTTGACCTCAAGGCGTTCGCCGCCGCCCTTGGTGCAAAGAAGGCTGCCATGGCAGACCCTGCGGCCGCCGAACGCCGCACCGGCTACGTCCTGGGCGGGATCTCACCGCTGGGGCAGCGACAGTCCTCGCCCACCGTGATTGATGGGAGTGCACTTGCCTTCGACACCGTACTGGTGTCGGGGGGAAAGCGGGGATTGGACATTGAGCTGGCTCCGGCCGACCTCATCCGCCTGACGTCGGCCATCACCGCCTCCATAGGCACCGGCGCCTAGCCTCCGGCGTACCCGTCAACCGGTTGACGCTGGCCGGGGTTAAGCCGCGGGGCAAGCTGCGGCCGCAGCCACGCTTTGATCAGCCCCTCCCACCGCTCCTGGTCGACGTTCCATTCCTTGGTGTGCCGCGCGTGGTTGAACGTCTCGAACGTGACCATTTCGGGATTCCGCTCCGCCAGGACGGTTGAGGGCCCGTAGGGAACGTACTCATCATCAACGCTGTGAATGATCAGCGTCGGCGTCCGCACCTCCACCGCGCGGGCCACCCAGTCCATGGCTTTGAGGTCCACGGGCGCGGCAAGGCCGGTAAGCCTGCGCCCCAGCGGGTGTCCGAGCATCAGCTGACCATAGCGGCCCACGAGGGACGGGATCCTGTTCAGCTGGGCGTGATGGGCAAGCACGTTCACCCAGTTGATCACGGGAGCGTCCAGGACCAAGGCACGGATCAGATGGCGATACTGCGACAGATCCGCGGTCTGCAGGCAGATGGCACCGCCCATGGACCATCCGAAAAGGACAATCTCCTCAGCCCCGTTGGCCAGCGCAAACCCGATGGCCGCCTCCACATCACGCCATTCTGTGGATCCCAGCCCATACCTGCCATCGTTGGCCGACGGCGCCAGCCCGTCGTTCCGGTAGGACACCAGGAGGCTGGTCAGTCCCAGTTCCAACGCAGGGCCAACCGCCCGGATGGCCTCTTGGCGGGTTGCCCCGCGGCCATGGACCATGATGGCCCAGGTGCGCGGATTGCCGCCAGCCGGAACGAGCCACGCCGGCGCTTCACCGCCGTCGACCTCGATGAGAACATCCTTGGCGACGTAGCCGGCGGCCGCGGGATCAGGATGGATCGCACCGCTCCACCATCCCCGGCGGGCGCTGTCCAGGTCGCCGGCGTAAACGGCCTCCACCTCCCGCAGGACGGTGCCGTCCCCCGGCGAATAGGACACGATCCGGCCAATCCGGGCATGTCCCTTGCCGCCATCGAAGAAAAGACCGTACACGCCGTCCACGGTGGTGTCCGGGGTGGCAGCCAGGATGACCTGCCGCCCGCTGCCTTCCCTGATCACGGCCAGGACTTCCTGATCCGCAGCCCGCTGCCGGACGGGTGTAATCACGCGGCGGGCAAAATAGAGGGCGAGGGCGGAGGATCCTGTTGCCAGGAGGCCGGCCAGGGCCCCACCGCCGATGACGCCGCCGAGGGCCCATTTGGCGCGCAACGACATGCCGCCGCCTGCCTGGAGCGGAGGTGTCGCCGTCAGAGTTGGTGTGCGCGGGGAAGGTGCCATGGAACCATTCTTACTGCCAGGAGCCGATTGGCCATATTCCACGCCGGGCGGGAATGGCGGGCAAAAGGATGCAGCGGCGATTGTGCACGACTAGGCTGAAGCCATGAGCGATCCAATCGTCATCCTGACCGAAGAACCCCTGGGCGCGGACGACCGCGTGAACATAGAACGGCTGGTGGGCGGATCAGATACCCCCCTTGTCCTGCTGGTTCCCGGCAACACTGAGCGGCATCTGCTGGTGGACTTCCTTGAGAATCTCTCCATGCTGGACGTGGCAAAGGCGTTCCGTGAGCTGACCGCCCATGCACCGGACCGGAACGCTGAACGCGCCGAGGCCGCGGAGACCCTGGCCGTCTCGCTGGCTGCCCTGGGCGGACTCGGCGGCGGGGTCACAGGTGAGGTGGTGGACGGCGGCGCCGTTAATGGCCTTGTGACCAAGGTCAAGGAGCTCGGTGCGGCCCAGGCTGTGGTCATCACCCGTCCCCATGCTGTGGCGGACACATTCCACACCGACTGGGCCAACAAGGCCCAGGACCAGCTGGGGCTGCCCGTTCTGCACCTGTACGCAGGTTCGGGATTTATCGGCGACTCCTGAGCGTTGACCACACTATGAGCATCTTCGGATACAGCATTTTCGGAAACAAGGCCACAGATTCCGTTCCTGGCGCGGTCACTGATACCGGTACTTCCGGCAACCCCGGGCCCGCAGTCCGGAAATCGGACGACGAATGGCGGCAGGAACTCACGCCCGAGGAATACCGCGTGCTGCGGCAGGCCGGTACGGAACGTCCCTTCACAGGCGAGTACGTGGACACACACACCGAGGGTGTCTATCAATGCCGCGCCTGCGGGGCCGAACTTTTCAGGAGCAACGAAAAATTCGACTCCCACTGCGGTTGGCCCTCCTTCTGGGCACCGCTGGCGGACGGCACCGTCCGTTACATCCATGACCGGACACTCGGCATGGAACGTGTGGAAGTCCGTTGCGCGAACTGCGACTCCCACCTGGGCCATGTGTTTGAGGGCGAGGGGTACGGCACCCCCACTGACCAGCGGTTCTGCATCAATTCAGTGTCCCTGAAACTGATGCCACGGGCTGGCGCGATGGAAGGATCCTCCGAGGCCTAATCCGGCCAGACGGTGCTGTGCCTGTATCTGGACACGCTTTTCCTGCAGTCGAGCATGAGAATGTCTTACGCTAGGGCTCATTTTGAATTAGGGAATCTGGTTGCTTGTTACGCTCGCCATAGAGCTTAGCAACGAGAAAGGCAGTCCGACATGACCGTCACCATCACCAGCGCCCCCACCCGGATTTCGGCGGAGAATCCGGCCTGGATCCGGCTCCGGACGGAAGCACAGGCATTACAGGCGCTTCAGGTCCAGGACGGTTCGGTGGCCGACCCCGGCCACCACGCCGCGGCGCAGATGCATGTCTCCGCCCTTATAGGCTCCCTGGCCCAGCTGGCGCCCCTTCTTCCCCACGATACGGATTACCTCGAGGCAGTCGCCGCCGACTTCCACACCTGGGCCGGCGCAGGATTCGGGGTTCCGGACTTCCTGAACTCGCTTCTGGCCTTCCAGCCCCAGCTCCAGCGCCATGACGGACTGCAGCATGTGGTCATCTTCCCCATGTACACCCAGAACGGAAGCAGCAGCAGGCTGGTGGAGGCCGTCCTGATCGAAGTCATCTGGCCGGACTTTGTCGCCGAACTTGAGTCCGGTGGCTACTCCAACAAGCTTTTTGTGCCTGTCAGGTTCCTGGACTTCACGGCCGGCTACAACACCAATTCGGCCGTGCTGTTCCCGGAAACCGTGGCGGTCCGGCAAACGCCCGCCTTCACGTGGGGGGCGATCTTCGCGGACCGCGAGGCTGCCCGCTTCCGGCGGGTACTGCGCGCTGCGGCCGAAACCACCTCGCTGGAGCTGCCGGCCGGGGCCGCCGAGCTGCTCGCGGACCAGAAACTCACCGAGGCCACATTTGTCATGTGGGACCTGATCCACGACCGCACCCACATGCGCGGGGACCTGCCCTTTGACCCCTTCATGATCAAGCAGCGCATGCCGTACTTCCTGTATTCACTCGAGGAACTCCGCTGCGATCTCACCGCCTTCCGCGAATCGGTGCGCATAGAACACGACGACGACGCTGGCCCCGAGGCCCGGCGGCACGCCAAGCTCGTGCAGTACGCCATCATCTTCGATAGGATTTTCCGCTTTGCGATCACGGGCAGCCGGGTGCGCAATTATGACGGCCTCGGCGGACAACTGCTGTTCGCCTGGCTCCACCAGCACCACGTCCTCCATTGGACGGACAGCCGGCTCAGCATTGACTGGGACCAGGTGGCGGACGCCGTCATCGCCCTCGGGACCAGGATCGAGGAGCTCTACTGGCGTTCCATCGACCGGCCCAAGACGGCCCACTGGCTCGCCGCCTATGAGCTGATCTCAGCAACGCTCACGCCCAGCCCGGCGTCGGTCTGGGCCAAGGGGTCGGACGCCCTTCCGGTTTCCGGTCCCCCGCGCGGGCTGACGGACCAGGTGCTTGACGACGAATTCCCGCTGTCCATGTTCTACGAGGCATTGGAGAAGAAAATGCGTCCCGTCATCGAATCCACGGCAGGCATCACCGGAACGTCGGAACTGTGAGTGAAGCTGTGAGTCCAAACCGTCCCACGGGCGCACCGGACGCACCCGAGGCACCGCGTGCGCCGGAGGGCGGCCGTGCGCTGAACGTCCTGGTCACCGGCGGCAGCGGAGCATCGGGGGTTGCGGTGGCCCGGGCCCTGCGGCAGGCCGGGTTCCGGGTCTTCACCGTGGGCTCGGACAGGCTGCGCATCGAAGACGCAGCACGGCGGGCGGGCGACGGCGTGACGCCGCTGGTCTGCGATCTTGCGGATCTGTCTGCTGTCCGGGACCTGCGGGAGACCCTCGCGGGCACCGCGGGTCCGCCGGACGCCGTGATCCACCTGGTGGGCGGCTGGCGCGGCGCGACGGGGATCGAGGACCAGAGCGACGACGACTGGGAGTTCCTGGAACGCGGCGCCATCACCACGCTCAGGAATGTCACGCGCGTTTTCTATGCCGATCTGGCGGCTTCCCCCAGCGGGCGGTTTGCCATGGTCTCCTCGACAGCTTTGGACAGACCGCTCGCCGCCAACGCCAGCTACGTGGCGGCGAAGGCAGCCGCCGAAGCCTGGACCATGGCCATGGCAGAAGGACTGGGAAGCAGCGCTGCAGGCAAGGACAGCCCTGACGGCACAGGCAGTGAACCCGGCAGCGCCGCCGTCGTCCTGGTGGTGAAGGCGCTGGTTGATGCTGAACTCCGGAAGAGGCACCCGGAACGGACATTCCCCGGCGCCACCGACGTCGAGGAGCTGGCGGCCGCCGTCGTCGGACTTTTCAGCCGCCCGGCAGGCGAGCTGAACGGCCGCCGGCTGGTCCTCGCCTCCTGACCCCTTTTCCCTAGACTGAGAACGTGAGCAAAGCAATGACAACAACTGCCCAGGACCCCACTATGGTCGAGCACGGCAGCGCACGGCTGCACGATCCGGCCGTCCGCGGTTTCGCTTCGGACAACTATTCAGGAGTCCACCCGGAGGTGCTGGCGGCCATGGCTGCGGCCAACGAAGGCCACCAGGTATCCTACGGCGAGGACGACTACACGGCCCGCCTGCAGGAGCTGATGGAGGACCACTTCGGCGCCGGCATCGAATGCTTCCCGGTGTTCAACGGAACCGGCGCCAACGTCCTGGCCCTGCAGTCGCTGCTGCCACGCTGGGGCGCGGTGGTGTGCGCCTCCACGGCCCACATCAACATGGACGAGAACGGCGCCCCGGAACGGATCGGCGGGATCAAGCTCCTCCATGTCCCCACCCCCGACGGCAAGCTGACCCCGGAGCTGATTGACCGGGAGGCATGGGGCTGGGGTGACGAGCACCGTGCCCAGCCCCTGGCCGTGTCCATCACCCAGACCACTGAACTCGGGACCTGCTACACGCCCGGGGAGGTCCGGGCGATCGCGGATCACGCCCACGCCAAGGGCATGAAACTCCACATGGACGGCGCCCGGCTGGCCAACGCCGCCGCGCATCTGCAGGTGCCCCTGCGGGCTTTCACCCGCGACGCCGGTGTGGACATCCTGTCCTTCGGCGGCACCAAAAACGGGCTGCTGTACGGCGAAGTGGTGGTGGCACTGAACCCCGAAGCTGCCCACGGCCTGATCTACCTGCGCAAAATGAACATGCAGCTGGCTTCGAAAATGCGTTTCCTCTCTGCCCAGTTCATTGCCCTCCTCGAAGACGGTCTGTGGCTTCGGTCCGCGTCCCATGCCAACGCCATGGCTGCACGGCTCCGCGCCGCCGTGGACACCATCGAAGGCGTCCGGCCCACCCAGAAGACCGAATCAAACGGGGTGTTCGCCATCCTGCCGGCCGGTGTGGCGGACCGTCTGAGGGAGTACTTCCGGTTCTACGACTGGAACGCCGCCGCCGGCGAGGTCCGCTGGATGTGTTCCTTCGACACTACCGAGGAGGACGTCGATGCGTTTATTGCCGCTATCCGCCGTGAGCTTTCAGATCACGCTGAAAACGGCGCCCCGGTACAGGAAACGGGCAGCGCAGAAGGCAGGGCAGCCAAGTAGCATGGAGCGGACGACGGCGAGCCTGCACGGCCTGCCCGCTGCAGGTGCGTAATCTGCGATGGTGAACTCACTCGCCCAGGTTCCCCCGGAATTTCTCCACGCCTTGGGAACCCTCAGGAAGGCCCAATGCCGCAGTGAACTGCGCCTGGCGGAAATTCCGGCCCCCGCGCGTCTGGCACCATACGCCGTTGCGCTTGGCGCCGAGGTCATGGCTCCGGGTCCCGGCGCTGCCACGAAACCAGTTCACGGTCCTGCCGCCATGGCCCTTGCGGCCGCCTCGGGAACGGAGGACGAGGATGAAACCGAGCTGGCCACCGGCCGCTTCATCCTGCTCCACGACCCCGAGGGCTCCGCGGTCTGGGACGGCGAATTCCGCATTGTCACTTACATCCGGGCCCAGCTGGAGCCCGAGATGGGCAATGACGAGATGCTGGGCACCGTGGCATGGACCTGGCTGGTAGAGGCACTCGAGAACCACAAGGCCCCCTACCGGGCCGCCGGCGGAACTGCCACCCGTGTCCTGTCCGAGAGCTTCGGGACGCTCTCTGACCGGCCGGGGACCATCGACATCGAGCTGCGTGCTTCCTGGACGCCCTCGTCCTCGGACGTCACGGCCCATCTGGAGGCGTGGTCTGAGATGGTGTGTACTTTTGCCGGCCTGCCGCCACTGCCTGACGGCGTCTCAGCCCTGCCGCGCCGGCGCCGGACCTAGGCGACCGAACCAGGGCGCGCCTTGTCGGTAAACTGAACTCATCATGACCCCTCACATTCCGGAAAACACCACGGCCGGCGCTCCGGCTGCTGAGACCGCTCCCCACATCACGGTGGAAGGCTTCGACAGCCCCATCCCCGTCATCATCGACCTCGACGCACCGCGCGACGGCGTTCCGCTGGTGATCGAAACCCGGTCCGGACTGGAGCGGGCAGCGGCAGCCATCGCCGCCGGAACCGGTCCCGCAGGGGTTGATGCCGAGCGGGCCTCCGGCTTCCGGTACGGCCAGCGCGCGTTCCTGGTCCAGATCCGTCGCGAAGGCTCAGGCACGTGGCTGATCGACCCCGAACCGTTCAGAAACCTGGGCATCATCAACGACGCCCTCAAGGGTGTGGAATGGATCCTGCATGCGGCGAGCCAGGACCTGCCCTGCCTGCTGGAGCTTGGCATGTGGCCGGACAAGCTGTTCGACACGGAACTGGCAGCACGGCTGGCCGGACTCCCCCGTGTTGGGCTGGCCGCCGTTATCGAACAGCTGCTGGGCTTCGGCCTGGCCAAAGAACATTCGGCGGCCGACTGGTCCACCCGGCCCCTGCCTGAGCCCTGGCTGCGCTACGCGGCGCTGGACGTTGAGGTCCTGACCGAGCTGCGCGAGGAACTCATCGACCTGCTGCAGGCGGACGGCAAACTCGACTACGCGGAACAGGAATTTGCCGCCATCCTGGCCGCAGGGGTGGCCCCGCCGCGGGTGGACCCCTGGCGCAAGACATCGGGCCTGCACCAGATCCGGGACCGGCGCCAACTGGCGGCGGTCCGTGAACTGTGGCTGGAGCGCGATTCGCTGGCGCAAAAGCGCGATGTTGCGCCGGGCCGGCTGATTCCGGATTCCGCACTGGTCTCCGCCGCGAAGGCGATGCCGAACACCGTTCCCCAGCTGCTGGGCACCAAAGGCTTCCATGGCCGGGCGGCCCAGCGGGAGGCACCGCGCTGGCTCCGGTGCATCGCTGCGGCCCGTGACCTGGCCGAACTTCCGCCACTGCACCTGCCCACCAACGCTCCGCCGCCGCCCCGGGTGTGGGCCGACCGCGACCCCGAAGCCGCAGCCCGGCTCGCCACGGCGCGTCCGCTCCTGCAGGAAAAGGCCGATGAGCTGAACCTTCCGCTGGAGAACCTCCTCACGCCGGACTACCTCCGGCGCGTGGCGTGGCGTCCGCCTACGGATATCAGCGAAGAAACAATCGCTTCGGAACTCCGTGCCCTGGGAGCCCGCGCGTGGCAGGTGGGCCTGGTGGCGCCGCTCATCCTTGAAGCTTTCCTTCATCCGCAGCCGTTGCCGGCAAAGGAAGCGAAGGCCGCCGCAGCTTCCGAATAACCCTCATTCCGGAGCCTTGCAGACTAAGTTA
Source organism: Pseudarthrobacter cremeus (assembly GCF_051857465.1). Lineage (NCBI taxonomy): Bacteria > Bacillati > Actinomycetota > Actinomycetes > Micrococcales > Micrococcaceae > Pseudarthrobacter > Pseudarthrobacter cremeus. Next base: position 77,337 of record NZ_JBPZHC010000007.1, read on the forward strand.
CTGGCGAGTAACATAGTGTGCACTGCCGCCTGTCACTGCCCTTGGCTTCTGACCGGCGCCCATGTCTCGATGAGGAGTAACACGTGAGCCACCACGGAAGCAGCGGATCACCGCGCATTGTCCGCGATGTCGTTTTTGTTGACGGCGTCCGCACACCCTTTGGCCGGGCCGGAGATAAAGGCATCTATGCCGGAACCCGTGCCGACGATCTGATGGTCAAGTGCATCCGCGAACTGTTGCGCCGCAACCCCACCCTGCCGGCCGAACGGATCGACGAAGTGGCAGTGGCGGCCACCACCCAGACCGGCGATCAGGGCCTGACCCTGGGCCGCACTGCGGCCCTCCTGGCCGGCCTCCCGCGCACCGTTCCGGGATTCGCCATTGACCGCATGTGTGCCGGCGCCATGACAGCAGTCACGACGACGGCGAGCGGCATCGGTTTCGGCGCCTACGACGTCGTGATTGCCGGCGGCGTGGAGCATATGGGAAACCATCCGATGGGGTCCGGCGCCGATCCCAACCCGCGGTTCATGGCGGAGCGGCTGGTTGACCCCGCCGCACTGAATATGGGCAACACGGCCGAAAACCTCCACGACCGTTTCCCGGCCATCACGAAGGAACGCACGGACGCCTACGCCGTCGCCTCGCAGGACAAATTCGCCGCAGCGTACGGCAACGGGCAGATCCAGCCCGATCTGGTGCCCGTGGCCACCCTCAAACCAGGGCAGGGCTGGACGTTGAACAGCGTTGACGAGCCGCCCCGGCCCGGCACCACCCTGGAGGACCTGGCCGCCCTCCGCACCCCGTTCCGGGCTCACGGCCGGGTGACCGCAGGCAATGCCGCCGGGCTGAACGACGGCGCCACAGCCGCCGTCCTGGCATCCTCCGAAGCCGCAGCAGAACTCGGCCTGCCCGTGAAGATGCGGCTGGTCAGCTACGCCTATGCCGGCGTCGAACCCGAAGTGATGGGGATCGGCCCCGTACCGGCCACCGAAAAGGCTTTGAAGAACGCCGGACTCGCCATCGGGGACATCGGGCTATTCGAAATCAACGAAGCCTTCGCGGTCCAGGTGCTCAGTTTCCTGGACCACTTCGGAATTTCCGACGACGATCCCCGCGTCAACCGCTACGGCGGCGCCATCGCGGTGGGGCATCCGCTCGCCTCGTCGGGCGTCAGGCTGATGAACCAGCTGGCCCGCCAGTTCGAGGAGGATCCCTCCGTCAGGTACGGGATCACCACCATGTGTATTGGCCTTGGCATGGGGGCCACCGTGATCTGGGAAAGCCCGCATCACGCAGACTACAGCGGCACCGTCACCACCGCGGCCGGTGCCCAGGGCAACCAAGCCACAACCGAAGCAACCACTGAGGGAGCCGCAGCATGAGCGCCGCCGATTTCACCAAGCTTGCCGAACTCTTTCCCGACGAAAGGGTGACGCACTCCTTCGTCCGGGACATCCAGCTGCCGGCTACCGCCGGCAAGCCCAGCCCCGGCGTCTTCGCGTTGATCACCCTGGACAACGGCCTGGACCACACCAAGCCCACCACGCTTGGTCCCAACACCCTGATTGAACTGGGCACGGTCCTGGAAGGTCTCAGGGAACGTGCGGGCCGCGGCGAGATCGTGGGCGTGGGTGTGACCGGCAAACCGTACTTCCTCGTGGCAGGGGCTGACTTGTCCTCGGTCAAGTCGCTCAAGACACGCGACCAGGGGCTGTGGATGGCGCAGCTGGGGCACGACGTGTACGGCACGCTGGCCAATCTGGGCGTCCCCGGCTTCGCCTTCATCAACGGGGTGGCGCTTGGCGGTGGCCTGGAGATTGCCCTGCAGTCCACCTACCGCACGGTGTCCACCGCGGCCGGGGCGTTGGCACTGCCGGAAGCTGCCCTCGGCCTGGTCCCCGGCTGGGGCGGCGTCTACATCCTGCCGCGGCTGATCGGACCGGAGAACGCAGTCAAGGTGATGATCGGGAACCCCCTGAGCAACAACCGGGCCCTGAGCGGCCCGGAGGCTTTCGAGCTTGGCATCGCCGACGCCCTGTTCGAGCCTGCCGACTTCCTCGAGCAGTCCCTTGCCTGGGCAGCCAGGGTCATCACCGGTGAAACGGTCCCGGAGCGGGCCAACGCCGTCGACCCCTCCATGCCGGCCATCGGCGAGCGCTGGGACAAAGCCGTAGCGGCAGGCCGGGCACTGGTGGAAGCCAAGACCTCAAACGCGTCCCCGGCCCCGGCGAAGGTCCTGGACATTCTTGAAGCCAACCGCACCATGACGCAGGCAGAATCTGCTCAACTGGAGTGTGAGACGCTCGCCGGGCTGATGCAGACCGATGAGTTCCATGCCACCGTCTACGCCTTCCTGGACCTGGTGCAGAAAAGGTCCAAGCGTCCCGCCGGAGCACCGGACCGGACACTGGCGCGGCCGGTCACCAAAGTGGGCGTGGTGGGCGCCGGGCTGATGGCAAGCCAACTTGCCCTGCTGTTCGCCCGGCAGCTTAAAGTCCCCGTGGTCATGACAGACATTGACCAGGCCCGGGTGGACAAGGGAGTGGCCTACGTCCATGCCGAGGTTGACAAGCTTCTGGGCAAGAAACGGATCACCCATGACGCAGCCAACCGTACCAGGGCGCTGGTCTCCGGTTCTGTATCCAAGGAGGCCTTTGCGGACGCCGACTTCGTCATCGAGGCCGTTTTCGAAGAACTGAACGTCAAGAAGCTGGTCTTCGCAGAAGTTGAAGCCATCGTTTCGCCGGACTGCATTCTCGCGACCAACACGTCCTCCCTGTCCGTCACTGCGATGGCCGAAGACCTGGCACACCCCGAACGGCTGGTGGGCTTCCACTTCTTCAACCCGGTGGCGGTGATGCCGCTGCTGGAAATTGTGCGCGCACCCAGGACCGACGACGCCGTACTGGCCACCGCGTTCGAGCTCGCGAAGGGACTGAAGAAGACGGCGGTGCTCGTCAAGGACGCACCTGCCTTTGTGGTCAACAGGATCCTGCTGCGGCTGATGGGCGAAGTGATCGCGGCCTTTGACGAAGGCACCCCCGCAGAGGTGGCCGACAACGCGCTGCGCCCCATGGGCCTGCCCATGACCCCGTTCACCCTCGGCGCCATGGTGGGCCTTCCGGTGGCCCAGCATGTCCAGGAATCGCTGCACGCCGCTTTCGGTGAACGCTTCCCTGTCTCTGCCAACCTGCAAAAGCTCATTGACAACGGCGTGAAGTCCCTCTGGGCGCCCACTGAAGGGGGCAGCCAGGAGATCCCGGATTCAACCCTCTCGCTGCTGTCCGTTGGCACGTCACCGTCCACCGGTGAGGAAGTACTGCAGCGCGTCCAGGATGCCCTGGCCGAGGAGATCGGGCTCATGCTGGACGAAGGTGTGGTGGCCGGCCCCGAGGACATCGACCTCTGCATGATCCTCGGCGCCGGCTGGCCGATGTTCCTGGGGGGAATCACCCCCTATCTGGACAGGGTTGGCGCCTCGGAGCGGGTCAACGGCAGGCGCTTCCAGGCGCCGGGTGTGGCGTCCAGGTCCGTCACGGTCTAGGCACGAGCCCACAAAAGGGCCGGTGCGGCGGGCTGATATCAGCCCGCCGCACCGGCCCTTCGTTGAGAAGCAACCCTCGTGGATGACGGTTTGCCTACCGGCGGGTGTCGTCGATCCCGTCGGTCTCAATGCGTTCCTTGCGGACCTGCTCATCCACGGTGACGTCATCGGTGACGGTCTCCTTGTCGAGCCGGACCCGCTCCACCGGTACGGTCTCCTTCTCCACGACAGGCCGCTCTTCGTGCAGGGTCACCTCGTGCTCCTCATCGCTTAGCTCCGGACCGGACATTGCGTTGCCGCGGTTGGCGTCAGTGATCGGTTCGCGTTCCAGCCTGACTTCCTCGCGCTGCACGGGCACCGTCCTGGTGACATTCTCAGTGGTGACGTACTTGCGCAGACGCACCCGTCCGGTGGCTTCCCGTTCCGTGCCAATGTTCACCCGCTCCTCCGACCGCGTCATGGCGTCATCGGTGGTGGGCCCGGACGTGTCCCGGCCAACGGTGCCCCGGGTATTGTCGGTGTCGTACGTGCCCGCCCGGCCGGTGGCCGCAAAATCGGCGTCCGTGCCTTCGCGGGCCTCCGTGTAAGTGCGGTTACCGCCGAGCTCGTAATGCTTGTAGAGCCGGTCCTCTTCGGCCGGTTCAAGGTGTCCGTCAGTGTCAACCCGGGGAGCGTCCTTGATCTGGTCCTTGCTGTACGGAACCACGAGGTCGTTGCCCTCAACCCGCGCAGTTTCCAGCGGCACGAATGACTCGGACATGCCGAACAGGCCCGTCCTGACCGTTACCCAGGTGGGCTGGCCGCTGTCATCATCCGAGTAGACCTCTCCGATGGAACCGATCTTGTTTCCGTCGGCGGAGAGAACGTCTCCACGCTTGTTAAGCAGGTCCTCGATGTGTTCCTTGGCGAGCATGATGCCTCCTTGGCTTCGATGTATTGCTTGCTTGGCTTCCGTGGATTGCTACTGCCACTGGACCTACTGTAAGCATGCTTAGTATCATTTTGACAAGCATACTTAGTAGTTATTTCGCGATGGTGTGTTGCGGGCACACCAGCAGTTCAGGCCCGGTGGTCTGACGCCTGGCCGTAGGGGAAGGGAGCCGGTTACTTTTCGCCGTCGGCCGCCGAGTCCTTTGTGGCTTCGTGGGCAGTTTCCTCATGATGTTCGACTTTGTGGCGCGCTTCTTCCAGGTGGTGCTCCAGCTTCTCCTCCGCTGCCCGGCGCCGCTGGCCGACGGTCCGGATCTGCTGGGTGGTTGGTGCCGCGTGCGCATGCTGGTGCGGGCCCGAGTCCCGCGGGGTCTCAGTGTGGTTCTCGCTCATAATGGCATCGTCCCACCCGGGGTGCCCGTCGGGAAGACCATGCGGGACATACTTGACCGCAAAACCGGACCGCCTCGGCAAGCTGCCCGGCCGTACGATTGACCATGCCCCATTACGATCTCGCCATCATCGGTTCCGGCTCGGGAAACTCCCTGATCACCCCCTTCTGGGACGGCAAGAGGGTGGCGCTCATCGAGGGCGGCGTCTTCGGCGGGACGTGTGTGAATGCCGGATGCATCCCGACGAAAATGTTCGTCTACCCGGCGGGCCTTGCCGCCCTTCCCGCCGAAGCGTCACGCCTCGGCGTGGAGATGACGCTGGAGAAGGTCCGCTGGAACGCCATCCGCGACCGGATCTTTGGCCGCATCGATGCCATCTCGGAGAGTGGACGCCGCTACCGGGCCGAGGAACTGGACAACGTGGAGCTCTACCAGGAATTTGTGCGTTTCACCGGCCCCCGCTCCCTCCGGACAGAGTCCGGCATCGACATCACGGCCAGCCGGATTGTGGTGGCCGCCGGCTCGCGTCCGGTGCTGCCGGACGTCCCCGGCGTAGACCTCCCGCAGGTCCACACCTCTGACACCGTCATGCGCATCGATGGCCCGCCGCGGCAGGTTGTGGTTGTCGGCGGTGGCTACATCGCGGCGGAGTTCGCCGCCATTTTCCACGGCTTCGGCTCCGAAGTGGTCCAGGTCAACCGCTCACAGCGTCTCCTGCGCAACAACGACGAGGAGATTTCCCGGCGGTTCGCCGAGGCTGCAGCGCGCCGATGGAAGCTGGAGCTTGGGTTCTCGCTCCGGGCAGTGGAGGACAACGGGAACGGCCGGGTCACAGCAGTGTTCGACGACGACGACGGCGAGCAGTTGCGTCTCGAGACGGACATCGTGCTGTTGGCCACCGGACGTGTGCCCAATACGGACCGGTTGGATGTTGAAGCAGCAGGCTTCGACCTGGGCGCCGACAAAACACTCTCGGTCGACGCCCGGCTGCGGATTCTCTCCAGCGGAAAGCCGGTGGAGGGCGTCTATGCCCTGGGTGACATCGCCAACCGCTACCAGCTGAAGCATGTTGCCAACCGGGAGGCGCGCGTGGTGGCCCACAACCTGGAACATCCCGGCGGACTGCGTGGCATCGACTACACCGCCGTACCGTTTGCGGTTTTTAGCAACCCCCAGATTGCGGCGGTGGGGATGACAGAGGAGGAGGCCCGGTCCGCGGCCGCCAAGGATAGTGACATCGCCGTAGCTGTCCAGGAGTACGGCACCACAGCATACGGCTGGGCAATGGAGGACTCCGAGGGCATCGTCAAGCTGATCGCGGATAAGGCCACCGGCCACCTGCTGGGAGCCCACATCATGGGGCATGAGGCCTCACTCCTGATCCAGCCGCTGGTCCAGGCGATGGCCATACCAACCCCCGTGTCCGTACTGGCCCGGGGACCCTTCTGGATCCACCCGGCGCTGACCGAAGTGGTGGAGAACGCCCTGCTGGCGCTGGATGTGGACTGCCCCGGGGATGCGCCGCTGTAGCGCAGGCGGGCTCAGCCCATCCGGCGTGCCAGTCCCCCGATGGATGCCACCAGCTCTTCAAAGGCTGCGGCGGGATGATTGTCCGTGACGATCCGGGCGTTGGGTGGCTTGCCCCACAGGTCCCGGTAGTCCGCGACGGTGGTGCCCCTCAGCAGCGGGGAGTCCACTTCCACGTCCACCGTGGCCAGGCGGGTACTGTAATCCAGGGTGCCTGCGGCGACACCTGCCGCGAAGTAGTCGTGGACGTGCGCCAGGTATCCCTGGTTGTAGAGCCGGTGGAATTCGAAGTAGAACCGCAGGGCATCGGACAGGTGGCGCACCAGCGGGTTCTCTGACGTGCTCCTGAGCCCCACAGGCTGTTCAGGCAGCACCAGCTCCTCCACGGCACACCCGGCCGCCGCCGCGAGCCTGCGCACATGCCCGGGCCGCATCTCCATCCGCTCGGTGGTGTCCAGCGAACACACAATCGGCAGCCGATCCTCCGGCAGGCCGCTGAAGGCCGCATAGACTTCCTTGGCCGCCTGCGGATCGACATGGGTGTTCCACTCCGCCGTCGGTGTGGTGTTTCCCTGGTGGAAGAAGCTGCCGCCCATGATAACCACCTTGCCCAGGAGCTCCGGCAGACGGGGTTCACGCCTGATGGCCAGGGCGAAGTTGGTCAGTGGCGCCGTGATCAGCGCAGTCAGCTCCCCTGGATGTGCCCGTGCAGCCTCCACCCAGAGGTCCGCGGCATGTCGCGGCGAAACCGCGCCGGACGGAGCAGGCAGGACCGCGTAGCCGATTCCCTGCGGGCCGTGGGTCTCAGGCGAGACGACCAGCGGGATGGCGAGCGGTACCTCCGCGCCCACCGCGACCTCCACGTTGCGCCGGCCGCACAGCTCCAGCAGGGCAAGGGTGTTGGCCGCCACCTGCCGGGCATCCACATTCCCTGGGGACGCCGTCACGGCCACAAACTCCACGTCCGGCAGCGACGCCAGGTAGGCCAGCGCAAGGGCGTCATCGATCCCGGTATCCACGTCCACCAGCATCCTGGTCATCGCCACGGCCACCTTAGAAGAGAGCGACTTTGGGGACCTTGGGAAAAATGTCATCGAGTTCGGCGAGATCCACGGGCGAGGGCACCCAGGCAACGGCCTCCGCGTTCTGGCGGATCTGTTCGGGGCGCGTGGCTCCGGCGATCACGCTGCTGACGGCCGGCTGGGCCGCGAGCCAGGAAAAGGCCACCTGGATCTCTGTCAGGCCGCGTTCCGCGGCGAAGGTGGTGAAGCGCCGGAGCTGGCCCCAGTCGGCGTCGTGCACCATGTTGGTCCGGGTATGGCTCAGCCGTGAGCCGGCGGGCGCCGTGCCCGGAGAATACTTGCCCGTCAGGAGCCCGTTCGCGAGGGGGAAATACGGCAGGACGCCCAATCCATAGGCCTCCGCCGCGGGGGTGACCTCCAGTTCGGCCCGCCTGTCGAGGAGATTGTAGTGGCTCTGGCTGGAGATGAACCGCGTCCTCCCTGCGGCCCTTGCCACAAACTCAGCTTCGGCGATCTGCCAGCCGGCACGGTTTGAGTGCCCGATGTACCGGACCTTGCCGCTGGCCACGAGGTCATCAAGGGCGCTCAGCGTCTCCTCGATGGGGGTCAGCGGGTCCGGGGTGTGGAACTGGTAGAGGTCGATCCAGTCTGTGCCCAGCCGGCGGAGGGAGGCCTCGGCCGCACGGATGATGTAACGCCGGGACCCCCTGGCACCGTAGTCGGGGCCGTTGGCGCCACGCATGTTCATGCCGAACTTGGTGGCCACCACGGCCTGGTCCCGCCTGCCGGAGAGGGCCTTGCCCAGCATTGCTTCACTGAGCCCTGGCTCGCGCCCGTAGTTGTCCGCGACATCAAACAGGGTCACGCCTGCGTCCAGGGCAGCATGCACGACGGCGTCGGAACCGGCTTGCGACTCGGTCGCCGTGTTTGCGCGGCCCAGATTGTTGCACCCGAGGCCCACCACTGAGACGGTGAGTCCGGAGTTGCCCAGGCGTCGGTATTCAGTCATGGACTTTCCCCTAAAGGCTGAAACCGGTGCCGGGCTTCGCGGAGTACTTGAGCTTGAAATTGTCGGGTTCGTTGAACGGAGCGGCGCCAATGGTCAGCTTGGTAAAGTCCAGGTCCTCCCCGCGTGCGCAGACCTTGATCGCGTTGACGGCTTTGTTCACCTCGGGGCAGAGGCAGAAGATGTTCAGCTTATAGTCGCTGAATTCCGAGCGCTCAACAGTACCAAGGCCCCGCCACGCCAAGTGGCTGATGAGCGCATCCTTCGCTTTTTCCTCCAGGTAGCGGTCCCGGTCCGTGCCCTCCCTGGTCTTGAGGGCGAACTGGGCAACCACCCAGAACTGCTCCTCCTCGGGAATTTCAGCGAAGCCGTCCTCCGCGCACTGCACGGCAAAGGCATCCATCAGTCCCTCGGCTGCAGCGGCGTCGGGAACATCGGTTTCCTCAGTCTTGCTCTGGTGGCCCACAACGCCGTAGTTCATCACGAACTGGCTGTAGTCCTCATCGAACCAGCCTTCACGGAAGTGCAGTACTGCCTCGTCGTCCTTTTTGTAGACCCTGATGATTCCGCTCATGACCGTCCCTTCGTGAACCACTCGACGTCAGTTCCGTCGAACGGTGCCTGCTGCGCCTTGACGGCCTGATAAAGCTCATCCGCGGCCACCTGGATATCCTCCACCAGCCGGTCCGGGTAATTCATGCTCACGCGGTGCTCCGCGAATTCGTCCTGGTCATCGATAAAGACGCCGCGCCCGGCCATCCGGATGACGTCAAGGTCCATGTCAATCACATGGAACTCGGTGACGGCGGGCCTGATGTCGGTCCATTCGTGGGCAACGGCCAGATCAACGTAGACCCTGACCCCATTGGGGTGCGCGTCGTCATAGAACGTTGCAACCCAGTCGCCCGAACGCGGCACCAGGAGCACGGCGTCGGACCGGGTGTAGAACGCGGCGCCTGGCCGTGAGCAGAACTCGTTGGTCCCCTGGAAGATCCACCAGCCGTGCCGGTCCTCGCCAAGGTACCGTCCGGGGACCACCCAGTGGGCTTTTCCGTTCCATTTCCTGTTCCGGGCAACCACCAGCTGCCCGGGCTGCAGGCCGGAGGGAACCCGGGTGGTGCTGGTATGCAAGGCCGGGCCGCGTTCCGTGAGGGCGCCCGGATACTTCAGTGCGTCTTCTTCCCTCACAGAATCGGAAGGCTGCCGGTGGTGGGGTGCGCCTGGCCCGGCAAAGGACGCGCGAAGGGGACTTTTGTCCCCAGAACCTGCGCGACGACGTCGTGCGTTATCTGCTGTGCCGTCAGCCCCACCCGCTCCAGGACCTGGCTCCGGGTTCCGTGGTCCAGGAATTCCGCCGGGAGCCCCACCTCGTTCAGGGCGGTGTCCACCCCGGCCGCGCGCATTTCCTGCCGGATCCGTGATCCGACGCCGCCGGCCCTGACGCCGTCCTCGATGCAGATGACCAGCCGGTGGTGTGAGGCGAGGGCAATGATGGACCGGCGCACGGGCAGCACCCAACGGGGGTCGACCACGGTGGTGCTGATTCCCTGGGCACCCAGCCTGTTGGAAACGTCGAGGGCCAGTTCGGACATGGCTCCCACGCTGACGATCAGGACATCGTTCTCGGTGGAGCCGGCCGGCCTGCGGGCCAGCACATCAACGCCGTCGTTGAGCCGTTCGATGGCTTCGACTTCGGCGCCCACGGTCCCCTTGGAGAAGCGGACCACGGTGGGAGCGTCGTCGATGGCCACGGCCTCGCGGAGCTCTTCGCGCAGCCGGGACGCATCGCGCGGCGCGGCCAGGTGGAGTCCCGGAACGATCTGGACCATGGCCATGTCCCACATGCCGTGGTGGCTGGCCCCGTCCGGACCGGTGACGCCGGCCCGGTCCAGGACAATGGTCACGCCGGCCTTGTGCAGGGCCACGTCCATCAGGAGCTGGTCGAAGGCGCGGTTCAGGAAGGTGGCGTACACGGCCACCACGGGGTGGAGCCCGCCGAAGGCCATGCCGGCCGCGGAGGTGAGGGCGTGCTGCTCGGCAATGCCGACGTCGATCACCCGGTCAGGGTGTTTTGCGGCAAATTTGTGCAGGCCCACCGGGATCAGCATGGCGCCCGTGATGCCCACGATGTCGGCTCGTTCATCGGAAATGGCAGCGATCTCGTCGGCGAAAACAGAGGTCCAGGACTGGGCTCCGGAGGCCCCCGTTGGCTCACCCGTTTCAGGGTCGATAATGCCGACGGCGTGGAACTGGTCCGCCTCGTGGGCCCTGGCCGGCGCGTAGCCGTGCCCCTTTTCAGTCATGGCGTGCACGATCACGGGGCCGGCGTAGTTCCGGGCCGTGGACAGGGCGTGCTCCATGGCCTGGAGGTTGTGGCCGTCCACAGGGCCGATGTACTTCATGCCGAGGTCCTCGAACATGCCCTGCGGCGCCCACCAGTCCTTGATGCCCTTCTTCATGGCATGCAGGCTCCGGTAGGTGAACTGGCCCACGGGGCCGCCGTTCTGGAGCTTCTTCTTCCACCAGTCCAAGGTGCCCTCATAGGCCGGTGCGGCCCGGAACGAGTCGATGGTGGGCCGAAGCGAGGCCAGGTAGTCGGCGAAGCCGCCAACGGTGGGCGCATAGGAGCGGCCGTTGTCATTGACCACGATCACCACGCGCCTGCGTTTGTCGGCTGCGATGTTGTTGATGGCTTCCCAGGCCATGCCGCCGGTCAGGGCACCGTCCCCCACGATGGCGACGACGTAGCGGTCGCCTTCACCGGTGAGCTGCCGCGCCCGGGAGATGCCGTCGGCCCAGGACAGGGACGAGGACGCGTGGGAGCTTTCCACGATGTCGTGCTCGGACTCGGCGCGGGAGGGGTAGCCGGACATGCCGCCCTGCTGGCGCAGAGTGCTGAAGTCCTGGCGGCCCGTGAGGAGCTTGTGGACGTAAGACTGGTGGCCGGTGTCAAAGACGATGCTGTCACGCGGCGAATCGAAGATGCGGTGCACGGCAAGGGTCAGTTCCACAACGCCGAGGTTGGGACCGAGGTGTCCACCGGTCTGGGAGACGTTGGTGATCAGGAAACTCCTGACCTCAGCGGCCAGCTCTTCGAGCTGCTCTGGAGACAGCTCGTTCAGGTCCTGCGGATTCCGGATGGTGTCCAAGATTCCCAATGACCCCTCCTTCGGGTGGTAGACGTGCCTATTAACTCTAACGCCTCGACTGAAATGCAAAGCCGAAGCCCCGGCAGGTCGGTGACCGGCCGGGGCTTCGGGGAGGTGCTGCGTAGGTTCAGATATCAGCTAGTTAGCGGAGATCTGGCGCAGGACGTACTGCAGGATGCCACCGTTGCGGTAGTAGTCGGCTTCGCCCGGTGTATCGATGCGGAGTACAGCATCGAAGGACTTGGCGGAGCCGTCTTCGGCGGTGGCGGTGACCTTCAGCGTCTTGGGGGTGGTGCCCTCGTTCAGGGCAGTCACACCCTCAACAGCGAAGGTCTCGGTGCCGGTCAGTCCCAGGGTGGCGGCGGACTCGCCGGCCGGGTACTGCAGCGGAAGGACGCCCATGCCGATCAGGTTGGAGCGGTGGATGCGCTCGTAGCTTTCGGCGACGACGGCCTTGACGCCCAGGAGCGCGGTTCCCTTGGCTGCCCAGTCACGGGACGAGCCGGAGCCGTACTCCTTGCCTGCCAGGACCACCAGCGGAGTGCCGGCTGCCTGGTAGTTCTGGGCGGCGTCGTAGACATAAGCCTGCGGACCGTCGGCCTGGGTGAAGTCGCGGGTGAAGCCACCCTCAACGCCGTCCAGGATCTGGTTCTTGATGCGGATGTTCGCGAAGGTGCCGCGGATCATGACTTCGTGGTTGCCACGGCGCGAGCCGTAGGAGTTGAAGTCCTTGCGCTCCACACCGTTGGCCAGCAGGTACTGCCCGGCCGGGGTGTCGGACTTGAAGGAACCGGCCGGGGAGATGTGGTCGGTGGTGACCGAGTCCCCCAGCTTCAGCAGGACGCGTGCACCGGTGATGTCGGTGACCGGCTCCGGCGTGGCCTTCATGCCCTCGAAGTACGGGGGCTTCCGGACGTACGTGGAGTTCGGATCCCAGGCGAAGGTGTCGCCGGCGGGGGTGTCGAGCGCCTTCCAGCGCGCGTCGCCGTCGAAGACTCCCTCGTAACCGCGGGCAAACATGTCCTTGTCGATCGAGGAATCGATGACCTGCTGGACCTCCACCGGGTTCGGCCAGATGTCCTTGAGGAAGACGTCGTTGCCGGCTTCGTCCTTGCCCAGGGCGTCCGTGTCGAAATCGAAGTCCATGGAACCGGCCAGGGCGTAAGCGATGACCAGCGGCGGTGAGGCCAGGTAGTTCATCTTCACGTCCGGGTTGATGCGGCCTTCGAAGTTGCGGTTACCGGAGAGCACAGCGGTGACGGAGAGGTCATTGGCCTGGATGGCCTCGGAGATCTCGGGGTCCAGCGGGCCGGAGTTGCCGATGCAGGTGGCGCAGCCGTAGCCGACGATGTAGAAGCCCAGCTTCTCCAGGTACGGGGTCAGGCCCGACTTCTCGTAGTAGTCGGTGACGACCTTGGAGCCCGGAGCGACGGAGGTTTTGACCCACGGCTTGGACGTCAGGCCCTTGTCCACGGCGTTGCGTGCCAACAATGCTGCGGCGAGCATCACGGACGGGTTGGACGTGTTGGTGCAGGAGGTGATCGAGGCGATGGAAACCGCTCCGTGGTCCAACTCGAACTCGCGGCCGTCTTCGGTCTTGATGTGGACCGGGCTGCTCGGGCGTCCGTTGGCACCGTTCGCGGCGGATTCAACACGGCTGGTCTCTGTGGTGTGCGAGTCAGCGTGCGTGAAGGACGGCGCGTCCGATGCCGGGAAGGACTCGTCCAGTGACTCGTCCACGCTGCCGTCTTCGATGGCGACGTAGTTGTGGATGTCCTTGCGGAACTGTTCCTTGGCGTCGGTCAGCTCGATGCGGTCCTGCGGACGCTTCGGGCCTGAGATGGAGGGAACCACCGTGGACAGGTCCAGCTCGAGGTACTCGGAGAACTTGATCTCACGGGAAGGATCGTGCCAGAGGCCCTGTTCCTTGGCGTAGGACTCCACGAGGGCGACGTTGGCGTCGGACCTGCCGGTGAGGCGCAGGTAGTCCAATGTGACGTCGTCAATCGGGAACATTGCGGCGGTGGAGCCGAATTCCGGGCTCATGTTGCCGATGGTGGCGCGGTTTGCGAGCGGCACAGCCGCGACGCCTTCGCCGTAGAACTCGACGAACTTGCCCACCACACCGTGCTTGCGGAGCTGCTCGGTGATGGTCAGCACAACGTCGGTAGCAGTCGCGCCGGCAGGGATGGACCCGGTCAGCTTGAAGCCCACAACACGCGGGATCAGCATGGAAACAGGCTGTCCCAGCATGGCCGCTTCGGCTTCGATGCCGCCAACGCCCCAGCCCAGCACACCCAGGCCGTTGACCATGGTGGTGTGGGAGTCGGTTCCAACGCAGGTGTCGGGGTAGGCGCGCAGGGCACCATCAACTTCGCGGGTCATGACCGTGCGGGCCAGGTATTCAATGTTCACCTGGTGCACAATGCCCGTTCCGGGGGGAACAACCTTGAAGTCATCAAACGCGGTCTGGCCCCAGCGGAGGAACTGGTAACGCTCCCCGTTCCGCTGGTATTCGATCTCCATGTTGCGCTCCAGTGCGCCGGAGTTACCGAAAGCGTCGATCTGCACGGAGTGGTCAATGACCATTTCCGCCGGAGCAAGGGGGTTGACCCGCTTGGGGTCTCCGCCAAGTTCCTTGACCGCTTCACGCATTGTCGCCAGGTCAACCACGCAGGGTACACCGGTGAAGTCCTGCATGATCACGCGGGCAGGCGTGAACTGGATTTCTGTATCGGGCTGGGCATCAGGGTCCCAGCCGGCCAAGGCGCGGACGTGATCGGCAGTGATGTTCGCGCCGTCCTCGGTCCTCAACAGGTTTTCAAGCAATACCTTGAGGCTGAACGGAAGGTTTTCTGCACCTTCAACGGAGTTCAACCGGAAAATTTCGTATTCGGTTCCGGCTACATTAAGTTTGCCTTTTGAACCGAAGCTGTCCACAGTGCTCATCGCAGGACTCCTCTCGCAACAGTTTCATCTTTGTCGCGCGGTAGACCGCTTGCTAGTTAGGCAGGCCTAATAAGACTGGCCTAAGAAAGTTGCAGGAGGCCGGCCGCGAAATACGGGGCGCGACGTGGGATTACTCCGCCAATAGTAGTCGAAATAGTTCCCGTGTCAGCGGCCGGGAGTCAGCAATGCGACCGTCTCCAGGTGGTGCGTGTGCGGATACAGATCAAAGGCCCGCAGGCCGGCCAGCGACCAGCCCTCCTGCTGGAAGTACCCCACGTCCCTGGCGAAGGATGCCGGATCACATGAGACGTAGGCAATCGCCCGAGGACCGGCGGCGGCCAACTGGTTGACCACTGCCTTGCCAGCGCCTGCCCGCGGCGGATCAAGCACCAGGGCATCAAAGTTCCGCGGTTTGTGGCGGAGTACGCGCTCCACCCGGCCCTGCACGATTTCCACCTGCGGCGCTCCGTGGAGGTTTTTGCGGGCGTCCCGGCTGGCTCCCGGGGCCCCCTCCACCGAGAGGACCGAGCCCGTCTCCCCCACCGCGTCAGCCAGCACTGCGGTGAACAGCCCTGCGCCGGCGTAGAGGTCAGCCACCACCGAGCCGGCCGCCAGGAAGCCGCCGTCGTGAAGGAATTCTGTGACGGCCCCCACAAGTGTCCCGGGCGCGTCGCGGTGAATCTGCCAGAAACCGGCACCGGTGACGCGGTAGTCGTGGCCAGCGGCGGATTCCTGGACCCAGGTCCGGCCGCGCAACTGCTGGACCTCCTCGGAAAGGGGGTCGAAGGTGGCCACGGAAACATCATCCGGGAGCTGTGCCGCGACGGCGCTGAGCCGTTTGGCTTTGGTCCCGGGCGCCGGGGCGAGCAGCACCAGGGGACGCGAGCCGTTGGCCGGCGCCGCCACCTCCACCCGTTCGATGCCCTGGAGATCGATGTCCCATAATCGCAGCCGGTTGATTCCGTCCAAGGCCAGGGGCATCTCCCGGACGGGGATGATCTGGTCTGAACGGTGGGCATGCATGCCCGGTTTCCCTGCCGTGGTGACCGAGAAGCTTGCGCGGGTCCGCCACCCGAGGCCGGTGCCGGCGTCGTATGTTGTGCCCTGCCCCGGGGCGGCCGGCCCGCCCACGGCTTCCACTTCGGGAGAAAGTTCGACGCCGGCGAGCCGCTGGAGCTGCTCGGCGAGTACCGCCGACTTCAGTGCGCGCTGGCGGGGCAGGGAGATGTGGCCGAATTCGGCCCCGCCCACCGGCGGGTGACCATGGCTCCAGGCCCGGCCGGAGTCTGCAACGTGCCAGAAGTGCCCGGTCCTGTCCGGCGAAGCCTCAAGGACTTCCACGACGTCGGCGCGCCAGAACTTGGCGGAGTCACCCGCGTCGGTCAGCCGGACGCGGACCTTCTCCCCGGGAATTCCGTGCCGGACAAAGATCACCCGGCCATCATGGCGGGCCACGCAATGGCCGCCGTGGGCCACCGGCCCGATGTCGAGCACCAGCTCAGTGGGGGCGGCCGTGGCCGTTGCGGAAGGGGTCTGGGTTTCGGGGGTCATCTGATATCCTGCAGGTTTTTTGCTTCTTCGGACGATTTCAGCTGCCACGGGACGCTTGCCACCATCACGCCGGGCTCAAAATGCAGCCGGGTTTTGATGCGCAGCGCCGTCTGGTTGTGGACCAGTTGCTCCCACCACTTGCCCACCACATATTCGGGGATGTAAACCACCACCAGGTCCCGGGGGGAATCGCGGCGCATGTTCTTGACGTATTCCATGATGGGGGTGACGGTCTCACGGTACGGACTCGCGAGCACGGTCAGCGGCACCGGGATTTCGAGCTTTTCCCAGTCAGCAACTGTATGGGCGGTTTCCTCCGCGTCGATGTCCACCGTGATCGCGTCCAGCCGCGAGGGCCGGGAGGCCCGTGCGTACGCAAGGGCTCGGAGCACCGGCTTGCGCACGTGGGAGACGAGAAGGACTGCGTGGACCCTGGAGGGCAGGGCCCGGGGCGAAGAATCCTCATCCACGGCCAGTTCCTTGGCCACATTGTCGTAATGCACACGGATGCTCCACATGATCAGGAACAGCGCGAGCATGGCCAGCAGCGCGATCCACGCGCCTTGCTCGAACTTGGTGATCAGGACGATCACCAGCACCAGTCCCGTCATGCCGAAGCCGATGGTGTTGATGGTCCGGGATTTGACCATCCTCCGCCGGACGGCTTTGTCCTTGGCCAGCTTGAGCTGCTTCCCCCAATGCCGGATCATGCCCAGCTGGCTCGCGGTGAAGGAGATGAACACGCCCACGATGTACAACTGAATCAGTTTGGTGACGTCGGCGTTGAACGCGAGGATCAGCACCAGGGCACCGGCTGCGAGGGCCAGGACTCCGTTGCTGAACGCCAGGCGGTCGCCCCTGGTCCGCAGCTGGCGGGGAAGGTAGCCGTCCTGGGCCAGGATCGATCCGAGCACCGGGAAGCCGTTGAACGCTGTGTTGGAGGCAAAAACGAGGATCACCCCGGTGGCGGCCACCACGATGTAGAACGGCAGTGAGCCCGGCCCGAAAATGGTCTGCGCAATCTGGCTGATGGCCGGACTCTGGATGTATCCCTCGGGCAAAGGAAGGCCGTTCAGGAGGAACTCCGTGGCCGGGTCCAGGACGATGTGGACCTTTGTCGCGTTGGCCAGGTAGATGATGCCGGCAAGCATGGCGGCACCGATGACACCGAGCAGCAACAAGGTGGTGGCCGCGTTCTTGCTCTTGGGCACCTTGAAGTTGGGCACGCCGTTGCTGATGGCCTCCACACCTGTCAGCGCAGCGGCGCCGGAGGAGAAGGCCCGAAGGAGCAGGAAAGCGCCCGCGAGGCCCACCAGGCCTTCGTCGAAGCCCGGCGCCGGCACGATCGTAAAGGCCGCAGATGGTGCCTCACCCAGTTGCCCGGTGGCGGCCTGGAACACGCCCACCGCCGTCATCCCCAGGATGGAGGCCATGAAAATGTAGGTGGGCACGGCGAAGACGCTGCCTGCCTCCTTGATTCCCCGGAGGTTGACCAGTGCGAGGATGACGACGCCGATCGTGGCGATAAGCGCCTGCTGGCCGTGCAGGGACGGAACAGCCGTGGTGAGGTAGGCGGCAGCCGAAGACATGGAGACCGCCACCGTCAGGACGTAGTCCACCAGGAGTGCCGAGGCCACAGTCAGCCCGGCATACTTGCCCAGGTTTTCGTTGGCGATCTCGTAGTCGCCGCCGCCGGACGGATAGGCGTGCACGTTCTGCCGGTAGGACGCCACCACTGTCAGCAGCACCACCATGACGGCCAGGCCCACCCACGGCGAGAAGGCCACTGCACTCACACCGGCGAGGGCCAGGGTGAGCAGGATTTCATCCGGCGCGTAGGCCACGGAAGACAGTGCGTCTGAGGCGAAAACGGGAAGTGCGATCCGCTTGGGCAGCAGCGTGTGGGCGAGCCTGTCATTCCTGAAGGGCCTGCCCACCAGCACCCGTTTTACGGCATTCAGTATTGTCAGCACTCCACAAAGCTAGTCTGATTCCCCGGCTATGTCATGACGGCTCCCGCGCGGCTCCCACCGTGGCCATGCCGGTAGAGTTCTAGCAGCAGCAACAGGCTACGGAACTGGAGGAGATACGGTGGCGCATTTCGTGATCATGGGATGTGGCCGGGTGGGGGCGACTCTGGCACACACGCTTGAGGACGCCGGCCATTCCGTGGCCATCATTGACCAGGATGACCGCGCGTTCCGTCGGCTACGGCAAGGCTTCACCGGGCGCAAAGTCACCGGCGTGGGTTTCGACCGGGACACCCTCCAGCAGGCCGGAGTCGCCGAGGCCTACGCGTTCGCCGCCGTGTCCAGTGGCGACAACTCCAATATCCTGGCCACACGGGTTGCGCGCGAGACGTTCCATGTCCCCCATGTCGTGGCGAGGATTTACGATCCCGGCCGGGCCGAGATCTATCAGCGGCTTGGCATCCCCACCGTGGCCGCCGTCCGCTGGAGCGCTGACCAGGTCCTGCGCCGCATCCTGCCCGAGCAGCACCTCGCCGGCGACTTCCGCGAGCCGTCCGGCCGGCTGGTGCTGGCCGAAGTGGACCTCGACGCCGGCTGGATCGGCCACCGGATCAGCGAGATTGAGAAAGCGGCCGACATCCGGGTGGCGTACCTTACCCGGTTCGGCGAAGGCATGCTGCCCGAGGCCGCCACGTCATACCAGGACGGTGACACGGTCCATGCCATGCTGCCCGTGGAGCGCAATTCCCAGGTCGCCCAGATCCTGGCCAAAGCACCTGCCAAGGAGTCGTAGTGAAGGTTGTCATTGTCGGCGCGGGGAGCGTCGGGTCTTCAATTGCCAGGGAACTGCTGGCCCATAAACACGAGATCCTGCTGATCGATCTCAAGCCGGAAGTCATCGGACGCAGCGGCCTGCGCGGCGCGCACTGGCTGGTCGGCGACGCCTGCGAACTCAGCACCCTGCAGGGGGCGAAAGTGGAGGACGCCGACGTCGTCGTCTCCGCCACGGGCGATGACAAGGTGAACCTGGTGGTCTCGCTCCTGGCCAAGACCGAGTTCGGCGTAGGGCGTACGGTAGGCCGGGTCAACAATCCCAAGAACGACTGGATGTTCAACGATTCCTGGGGCGTTGACGTTGCCGTCAACACCCCGCAGCTGATGACGGCGCTGGTGGAGGAGGCCGTGGAGATCGGCGACCTGGTCCGGCTGCTGACACTTCAGACCGGGGTCTCCTCGCTCGTGGAATTCACGGTCCCGCACGATTCCCATGTCATTGGCCTGACAGTGGGCGACATCGACTGGCCCGAGGACTCCACGCTGGTGGCCATCCTCCGGGACCACGCGCCCATCACTCCCAGCCGCGACGACGTGATCGACGGCGGCGACGAACTGTTCTTTGTCACCACGATCGCCGCAGAGGATGAGTTGCGCGGGCTGTTGTCGCCGGAGTCAGCAGAGCCTTCCGGGGAACCGGGCCAGCAGGAAGGCGTCCAGGCGGCCGCGTCTCAGGCGCCGGAGGACGACGGCTTCGAAGGCTGACTTCCGGCGGGCCGGACCGGCCGGGTAATCAGCCACGCAATCCAGACTCCCAGGATGTAAAGCGGGGTACCCATGATCAGCCGGGTGGTGGCAAGGGCAGCGAGGCCGTCAGTTCCCATCAGGTACAGCGGAACCTGCACCACCAGGCGAAGCGCCAGGACACCGACAATGATCCACGTGCCCAGGCGGTAGGCCTTAAGGCGTGCAGGGTCCTTCCGCCAGTCCGTTCCTTCATTACGGATGAACCCGAACAACAGTCCCGCAAGGGGCCACTTGATCGCGATCGAAATTACCATGGCCACGATGTAGGCCGCGTTGGTGATAAAGCCGGGCAGATAGAAGTCCTCCGCCTTGCCCGTGGTGTTCGCCAGCCAGGCGGAGATTCCCACGCCCACCACTCCGGCCAGGGCCTGGGTCAGCGGGCGGCGCTGGATGAGGCGGACCACGGTGAACGCAGCCGCCGACGCCAGGGCCGCCACCAGCGACGGCGTCAGGTCCCGGGTGAGGGTGAACGTGACCAGGAATACGAGTCCGGGCACAATGCTCTCGGCGATGCCCTGGTATCCGCCAGCTGTCTTGAGGACATCGATCCGGCCGTCGTGGGTCCGGTGCAGGCCGGCCTGGGCTGCATAGCCCTCCGCAAGCCCCGCTATGGAGGGCGGCTCCGTCCGGGCCTGCCGGGCGCCGTCCTGGCCCGCGCCGTCCTGCCCCGCGCCGTCTTGCCCCGGGCCGGCCGGGCCGGTGGGAGGCTGGTCCGCGCGGGAGGACGGCTCGGGCTGGGACGAGGTCATTCATGCTCCTGGCGGGAAAGTATTTCGTAGCGTGGATTGAAGATGGTGGGCAGCCCGTGGCTTTGGGCCAGCATGCCCTCGAGGCGGACTGCCGTCCCGGCCTCAATGCCTGGCACCCTGCGTCGCCCCAGCCACACCACCCGCAGACGGCGTCCCGCGCCTGGCGCCGGTTTACCGCCCGACGGCGGAACGTCAAGATCCGTGACGATGGCGGTGAACGCCGCGTTCTGGTTTGCGGGCATGTAGGTGACCGATTCGATGTGCCCGTCACATACCACCCGGCCGCGTTCGGGAAGGCGGCTGACAGGTACTGCTCCGCCCTCGGGCCGGCTGCCCGAACCCGGGCGGGAATCAGCCAATCTGGGTGACTTCCGGCCCGCGCCCGGGTTCCTTGAATTCCGGGGCGGCAGGCACCTCCGGGGCAGCAGGGGGCGGGGTGGCGGTGGCATCCTTGGGCAGGCGCAGCTGAAGCAGATCGCGGGGAGGCATGGGGCTGTCCCCCCTGATGACAACGATCTGGCGGAACAGCGCCTCAAGTGGGGCCGCTGCTTCACGCTGCATGGCGGCTTCGCCGCCCAGGACGCCGCGCAGGAACCAGCGCGGACCGTCGACGCCGATGAAGCGCGCCACCCGGTAACCCTGGCTTCCATCCTGCGCACCAGCGGGCAGCTTCGCGATCAGCTCGGACCCGAATTCGCCCTGGATCTCTTCGACCTGTCCGCCCTGGCTTCCTACGGACTGGCCGATCTGCTCGCGGATTTCGTCCCAGAGCCCCTCGCTCTTAGGAGCGGCAAAGGCCTGCAGCTGCAGGCTGGACCCGTTGAGGTCCATGGTCACGGCCACCACGCGTTGGGTGGCTTCCTCCACTTCAAGCCGAAGCTGGAGCCCCTCACTCGGCGCAATCAGCAGCGCGCCGAGGTCTACGTAGCCATCGCGGCTGGAGATTTCAGAGACATCAAAGGGCCCGGTTGCCCTCCGCCCGGTGTCCGCCGAGGCCTTGTCAGCGGAATCGGGTGACTCCGTTGAGGCCTGGGCCTCATCCGGTTCGGCTGCCTGGTCCTTCTTGGATTTCCTGCCGAGCCCAAAAACCATGGGGGTTGTCTCCTTAGTAGTGAAAGTGCCTGACGGCTGTCAACGTGCCTGGCTGCCCGGTTCCCGGCGGATGTCTTCGCCGCTGGGGCAACCAACGCCGGGCCGGCACCGGATAAACGCAGGGTCAGGCGTTGGGTGACGTGAAGCCGCCGGTTGATCCGAATCCGCCGGCTCCCCGAACCGAGTCGCTGAGGTCGTTGACGGGGACAAACTGCGCGTACTCCACCCGCTGGATCACCATCTGTGCAATTCTATCGCCGCGGCGCAGTTCGATGGCGTCCCGGGTATCCGTATTGAGCAGGGTCACGGAAATTTCCCCGCGGTAACCCGCATCCACCGTCCCGGGGGCGTTGACGATGGTCAGCCCATGCTTCGTGGCGAGGCCTGAGCGGGGGTGGATCAGGGCGACGAAACCGTCAGGCAGGGCAATGGAAACGCCGGTGGGCACCAGCTTCCGCTCGCCGGGGCGCAGCACCACATCCTCGCGGGCCCGCAGGTCTGCTCCCGCGTCGCCCGGGTGGGCGTACGACGGCAGCTCCAGGCCGTCGTCGAGCATTTTCAGCTGTACCTGAAGGGTGGGTGCGCCATGCACGGCGGCAGTATCGGGCCCGGTGCCGGCCAGGGCCTCGTCGGGAGCAGTTTCAACAGTGGCAATTTCGTCAGTCACAGTCACACACTCTAACGCCCAGCCGCAGTTCCGGCGTAGATTCAACGGTCCGCCCGGATGAACCCAAGATGAAATAGCCGGGCAAAGATGGAAAGCTGTTGCCATGCCCGATCCCAGTTCCACCGCACCCGTCCCCAGCGCCTCCCCAGCCGGCACCCCGGCAGTCTTCCGCGAAAGGCTGTGGCCGAACATCTGGATCTGGATCATCGCGGCGGGCATCTCCGGGGCCGGCATCCTTGTCTTCGCCCCGATCAGCATGACGGCAGGATATATCGCCGCCGGCGTGCTGTTCACCGTCATCGCCGCCATGCTTCTGACCTCCACCCCCACGATCCTGGTGACCCCCGATGCCTTGACCGTTGGCCGCGCCACCATCGAGCGGCGTTATATCGGGGGCGTTGAGACGTACCGCGGCAAGGAAGCCACCGCCCAACGGGGGACGAAGCTTAACGGACTCGCATACCTCTGCATCCGGGGCTGGATCGACCCCGTGGTACGGATCGAAATCACGGACCCGTCCGACCGGACTCCCTATTGGCTTGCTTCCTCCCGCCGGCCCGAGGAACTGGCAGCTGCCCTGTCCGGAAAGTAGGTTTCGGCTTCACTCCGTTCCCTTTCACTCGAACGCGTGCGTATCACTCCTGATAACGCCAGACCTGTGCCGTCTGTGCCCCAGTGCAGGGGAAAGTCCTTGAATATTGCGGCGCGCCCTTGCTCCTAAGGCAAAAGAGCGGCCTTCGGTGGCAGAGTTTCGATTGATAGTAATGCCAGGGTGGAGGATTTGTATGCAGGATCTACGGCTTGTAGGCGTACACGACGACGGGGAGCATCTCCTGTTGAGCGGCGCCGGCGGCGAGATGTTCCAGCTGCCGATCGACGAAGCACTGCGGACGGCCAGCCGGTCTCCGGTGAAAGCCGCGGCCGCTGCCGCGCCCATTGCCATGTCCCCGCGGGATATCCAGGTACGGATCCGCAGCGGCGCCACCGCAGCGGAGGTGGCAGAGCGTTCCGGGCTGCCCCTCGCCAAAGTGGAGCGCTATGAGGGCCCTGTCCTCGCCGAGCGGGAATACGTTGCCCAGCAGGCGCGGAAGATCGAAGTGGCTGCCCCCTCCCCCGCCCATGACACCTACCGCTCGGTTTTCGGTGACAACCCGGCCTCGCTCCAGGACATGGTCAACCACCGGCTCTCTGCCTACGGCGTTGAACCGTCCACCGTGGAGTGGGACTCATGGCGGCGCCAGGACGGCAACTGGACCGTGGCGGCACGCTTTGAAGCCAACCAGGGCCGCACTGCCGGGATCGGCGAAGAGCCGCCCGCGCTGTGGACCTTCAGCCCGGCCCGCAAATCGCTGCAGAACGCCAACCGCTGGGCCCAGCAGCTCAGCGAGCTGGAGCCGATGGACGGCCCCGTCCCCGCCCGCCGGCTGACAGCCGTCTCGGACCGGCCTTTCGACTTTGAAACTGACGCAGAAGCGGCCGCCCGCAACTCATCCGGCCCGCAGGGCGTTCCTGCGGCCAAGGAATCAGACGGCCTTCTGGACATGCTCCGGTCACGCCGCGGACAGCGCCTCGGTGTCGACGAGGATGCGGACGACGCCTTGGCCCTGCTCCTGACTCATGGCGTGCCCGCAGCACATCCGCGGCCCTCAGAAGTCGCCGAACTGGAAACCGGTCCCCGGGGCAACGGCGGCCAGGACAACGGCCCGCGCGAAGAACGGGAACAGTACCCGGAGCGGGAAGACCGGGAAGCTGCCCCCTCGGACTCAGACGGTCCGGAGGCCGCTGGTCCTGCCCCCCGAATTGATCCGCTCACCCGCAAACGCGAGGGCCGGCCGTCAATGCTGTCCCGCCTGAGCCTGATCCCACCGCACCGGGATGCTGAGGATGACGTGCTGAAACTGCACGACGGCGTCAGTACCGACACCCGGGAAATCACCATCGTGGCGTCCCCGCCGCGCTCAGCCAAACCAAACCCGCAGTCCGAGCCGCGCAAGGACTCTCCCCTTGAGGCGCCGGCCGGGCCCCGCCACCCGGCGCCCAGCGTAGGCCTCGACGAGCTCCTAGGCGGCGGGAGCCCCCGCCGGGCGCCGGACGCAGCTGGTCCTGCCGGCCAAGGTTCCGATCAACGCGATGAACACAACGCCGATCTGCCCGAACGGCAGCCGGCAAAACCGAAGCGGTCCACCGTCCCCAGCTGGGACGAGATCGTGTTCGGAACCAGGAGAGACTGACTTCCTAGACTGAGGTTTCGCCGGATCCGCGCCACAGGCACGCATCCACCTCGAAGGGCAGCAAAGGATCCTGCCGGGCCATGATGTTGGCGCCGTGCGCGGTGACCCGGCGCATGTAGTGCCGGCGGCAGAGCGTTTCGTAGCCCACCACGGGCGTCTGGCCGTCGCTTCCGGCCGTGGCAGGATCGGTGCCCATTTCCACGTCGCCCACCACCACCTGGGCGCCTTCCATGACCATCACCCCGTCCACGGTCCGGGCGTTCTGGGTGGCCCGGCGCCCGCACCAGCACAGCGCTTCGACCTGGAGGACCTGCACCCGGTCGGCAAGTTCGATCAGCCGCTGGGAACCGGGAAACAGCCGGGCGCGGAAGTCAGCGGTGATGCCGAACGCAAAGACGTCAACGTCCATCTCGTCCACCACCCGGGCCAACTGCTCCACCTGGACGGGCGAATAGAACTGGGCCTCGTCGCAGATGAGGTAGTCAACGCGCTTTCCCTTCGTGCGCCGGCTGACCACTTCATCCCAGAAATCCGTGCTGTCCAGGACCTCTACGGCGTCAGTCTCCAGGCCGAGGCGGCTGGAGATTCTTGACCCGCCGGCGCGGTCGTTACGGCTGAAGCGGACACCGCCCCGGCCCCTGGCCCGGTGGTTGTAGTCCATCTGGAGGGCGAGGGTGGACTTGCCGCAATCCATGGTGCCGGAGAAAAACAGCAGCTCAGCCACGGACGGAACGCCTGCCTTCGGCCGCAAAGCAGAGCAGCGGGACTTCGCGTTCCGCTTTGGTGAGGGAGCCGTGCTGGCCCACGACCTCCATGGCGGCCGGCCTTACCCGGCGGGTGTCGTAGAAGGCCAGCGCGTCGCGGGCGGCGATCATGACGTCGCCTATCCGCGGCGCGACGGCCGGGCGGACGGGCCCGAACAGTCCCGCTGCGATGGCGTCCTCCCGGGTGAAGGCCCAGATCCTGTCACCGAAGCGCGCACGCCAGGACTCAAGCAGGCGTTGCCGGGCCGCGGCACCGGCACCGGCTTCAAGGTACAGATGGACCATCCGGGGCTCCCCGGCCGTGTGCCGCACGCCGTCAATGAGCGACGCGTCCGCCGCGTAGTCAATGCGCTGCTGTTCGGGAACGTCCAGCATGCCGTGGTCCGCAGTCAGCAGCACTGTGGTTCCCGCGGGAAGGGAGGCATTGAGCCGCTTGACGGTTGAATCCAGCTCCTCCAGCTGGTGCTCCCACTGCTCGGACTGGCAGCCGTAACGGTGGCCGGCCTTGTCCAGTTCGTTGACGTAGAAGTACATCAGGGAGGGTCCGGCGGTGGCCATGGCCTCGGCGGCAGCTGCAGTGCGGGCATGGGACGTCGTACCGGAGACGAAGCGTCCGCCGCGGAGGGCTGCCCGTGTCATGGGAGAGTCGCCGAACTGGGGAAGGCTGACGGTGATCACGTCAAGGCTCCGCGCTGCCTGTTCGAAGACCGTGGGAAAAGGCTGCCACGTTGCCGGGTCCACGCCGGCATCCCAGTTGCCCAGCATGTTGACTACTTTGTCCTGTTCCGGGTCCAGGACGTCATAACCCACCAGTCCATGCTGGCCCGGCGGCAGGCCCGTGCCGAAACTGGTGAGGGCAGAAGCGGTGGTGGAGGGAAAAGTGGAGTCCAGCCACACCGGGATTTCCGCCTGCCCTGCCTGCATCACCGAGCGCAGGAAGGGTGTGTGGGCGGACTTTTGTTTCAGCATGTTCCGTCCCAGGCCGTCAGCCAGGACAACGCACACCCGCGACGCCGGCGGAAGGCCCAGCGTGTTGGTGAACCCTTCCGCTCCCAGGCTTGCCGCCGCGCTGCTCAGTACCTCTGCGACGGACCGCCGGCCGAAGGCCGGCGCGGGCGGCATGTTCTGCGGAACAGCTTTGCCCGGTGCAGCCTCACCGCGTACGACGGCTGGTGAGGCTGATGCGGGGAGGGTCGTTTTTCCTTGGTCCGGCATCTCAGCGCTGCTGGTGCCCGCGGCTCAGCCGGTTTCCAAAAACGCCCGTCCTGGGGCGGGGCTGGAGGGTCTGGCCGTTGTGGGAGACGGGAGCCGTGGAACCGGTGTTCACTGCCCGCAAGGCACGGGCAAAGAGCTTGGCGTCCTGTACTGCCTGCAGGCCGTCCGCTTCGGCACTGATGCGCAGGACGATGTCCTCCTGGGCAATGGTTCCGCTGTAGCCGTGGTCAGCCTCGCACTGCGGATCACCGCAGCTTGCCGGGCCCATGTCCAGCCTTTGGCCGCCGGACCACGCGATGGCAAGGGTCAGTTCACGGACCGGATCCGAAGGTTTGTAGTCCTGCGGCTGGGAGTACATGTAGCTGAGGACCACGGACCGGATCTGGGCGACCGGTACGGATTCGGTGGAGATCTGTGCGACGGTCTGTTCGCCTGCTTCATCAAGCTGCTGGTCGTCCACATGGGTGATGACCAGCATGTCCGAGGTCAGGACCAGCACGGTGATGTGCCGGCGGACCTCGGCGCGGTCGAAGTGGGTTTCCAGGTGCACCAGGTGGGCCACGCATTCGCGGCCGTCCAGGGCATCGTCAACGACGTCGGCCACCAGCAGGGGGTAGAAGCCGGCCTTTTGCAGCGCGCCGTCAAGGCTCTGCCCCTGCGGCGTATGGCTGTGTGAGCTGTGCGGGCGGGTTGCCAGGTTGTCACTGCCGGGCGTGGAAGGCGTTGACGGGGGAGGCTGTGAGCTCATTCCCCCATTTTCACAGATCGGCCGGGGACTTGCTAACCGCCGTCAGCCCAGCATCGCCCGGCGGGCACTGTCAGTGCGCTGGGCTGCATTGCCGATCCGGATGTCCGCGGCGAGGATGGATACGCCGTGCGGCCCGCACAGGACGGGGTTGAATTCCACGAGGGCTATTTCCGGATGGTTGTCCTTCATCCATGCCAGGCGGCCGGCGAGGTCCTCCAGTGCATCAACATCCACGGCGGGAAGCCCCTGGTAGCCAAGGAGCTTCCGTGCCGCCCGGGGTGCGCGGATGAACTCCTTGACGTCAGCGGCGGAGAGTGGCGGCACCCGGTGTGCCCAGTCGTCGAGCAGGTTGACGGCGTCGCCCGCCAGCCCGAAGGAGACGACAGGTCCCAGGAGGGGGTCCTCAATGGCACGGAACGTACAGGCCTGGCCGACCGGCGCCATGGACTGGACCTCCAGGGCCCTGGAACCATACGGGGCCAGCGAGCGCCGCATCTGGGCGATGTTCCGGCGGAGCGACTCCGCATCCTCGATGTCCAGGCGCACGCCGCCCAGGTCGAGGCGGTGGCGGAGTGCCGGGTCCGTGGTTTTCAGAACCACCGGGTAGCCAAGCCGGCCGGCGGCTTCCACGGCTTCGTCTTCCGTTTCGAACCTGGCGGACGGCAGCACAGGTATGCCATAGTGCGCCAGCAGGGCGGACGCGGACTGCGGGTCCAGCGTCTTCAGCTGTTCGCCCTGGACATCGTGGAGCAACTGCTCCAGCAGGATCCGCGCATTTTCGGGGTTGCAGCCTTCGGGCTCCACAAAGTGGCCCGGGTCCCGCGCCATCCATTCCGCGTAGCGCACGGTGGCGGCGAGCGCTGCCACAGCTGCGCCGGGATTGGAGAAGCAGGGAACAGCGCGGCCGTCGGCTCCCAGCATGCCCTCCACGTAGACAGAGGGGTCCAGGATTCCGGTGAATGCGGCCACCAC
Source organism: Pseudarthrobacter cremeus (assembly GCF_051857465.1). Lineage (NCBI taxonomy): Bacteria > Bacillati > Actinomycetota > Actinomycetes > Micrococcales > Micrococcaceae > Pseudarthrobacter > Pseudarthrobacter cremeus. Next base: position 105,399 of record NZ_JBPZHC010000007.1, read on the forward strand.
CGGCTTCCCGGCAGCGGCTGAACATTCGGCCAGCACCTCGGCGATGTGCTCCACCGTCAGCCCGCGGGCCGGCAGCAGCGCCGCCACCACGGAGTGCACTTTGTCCGAGGCGAGAGTCTCCTGGAGGCTGCGCCTGAGGGCAGGCAGCGCCAGTGACATGCCGGCGTCGAGGTCCACGCCGGTGACAATGCCATCCACCTCCAGGCCGTGCGCCGCGGCGCTGTCCGCAACGACCTTGCCCAGTGCCAGCGAATTGCTGAAGATGGCCAGGCCGGGTCCCGCAGGCAGCGGCTGGCCTGCCACAACCTGCGCGATGTCCATCAGCTGCTCGATGGTCTCCACCCTGATGACGCCCGACTGGCGCATCATGGCGTCCAGCGCTCCGGCGGGCGCCTGGGTGGTCCGGACGGCATGGCCGGGCGGCAGGCGCAGCCCCATGGTCTCTGACTTGGCCACCACCACCGGTTTGGTGCGCGCCAGCCGCCGGGCGATCCGGGAGAATTTGCGCGGGTTCCCGATCGACTCCAGATACAGTCCCACGGCGGTGGTGTCGGCGTCGTCCTCCCAGAACTGCATCATGTCGTTACCGGAGACGTCCGCCCTGTTGCCGGCCGACAAGAGGGTGGAAAGGCCCAGCCGCCGCCTGCTTGAGGCTGCGTAGAGGGACACGCCGATGGCCGCAGACTGGCTGAACAGGCCCAGGCCGCCGCGCACTGGCATGGTGGGCGCCATGGACGCGTTCAGCATCACGTCCGGGTGGGTGTTCACGATTCCCAGCGAGGCCGGCCCGATGACCCGCATGCCGCTGGCCCTGGCCTTGCGGACCAGGTCGCGCTGGCGGGACAGGCCGCGTGCGCCGTCGTCTTCGAAGCCCGCGGTGGCGATCACCACTCCCTTGACCCCTGCGGCGGCACACTGGTCCACCACCGTGGCCACTTCCTCGTAGGGGACGGCGATGATGGCCAGCCCCACGTGCTCCGGGACGTCCTGGAGCCTGGCGAAGGAGATCATACCCGCCAGCTCAAACGCCTCGGGGTTGATGGCGTAGACCGGCCCGGGAAAGCCGCCTTCGATGATGTGCTCCAGCAGCTGGTAACCCACGGTTCCCCATTTGCGGCTGGCACCGATGACTGCAACGGACGACGGCGCCAAGAGGTCCCGGACGCTTCTCGCCTCCGCGCGGTGCTCGCGTGATTCCATGACGGCCCGGGATTTTTCCGTGGGGTCGATATTGAATTCGAGGCTGACGACGCCGTCATCGAAGTGGCGCTTGACGTCGTAGCCTGCGTCAGCGAAGACCATCAGCATCTTGCGGTTTTCGGGCAGCACTTCTGCGCTGAAGCGGCGGATCCCGTTTTCGTGGGCCGCGGTGGCCAGGTGTTCAAGGAGGATGGAGCCGATGCCCCTGCCCTGGTGGGCGTCGGCGATGTTGAAGGCGACCTCGGCCTCAGTGGGGTCATCCAGCCTGTCGTACCGGCCGATCCCGAGGATTTCGCCGCGGAAGGTGATGACCAGCGCCACCCGGTCTTTGTAGTCCACCTCGGTGAAGCGTTTGAGCTCCTTGCTGGACAGGCGGGCCTTGAAGGCGAAGAAGCGCATGTAAATTGAGTTCTGCGACTGTCCGGCATGGAAGGCCTGGACCGCCTCGGCGTCACTGGGAAGGATCGGCCTCAGGTGGGCGGTTCCACCGTCCCGGAGAACGACATCGGCCTCCCAATGTTCCGGATATACGCCGTCCCCGGGCTGATCCACCATAGGCTTAGCCTAACCACAAACATCCGCCGCCGACCCGTTGCCTGAAGACCAGATCGAAAACCAGTACCCCCAGAAGGATCCGCCCGCCCTATGGCCCGCCGCCAAAGCCCTACCCCCGCCGGGGATGCCAGCCAGGATTTCGTCGAGAATATCGTGGACATCGACGTCACGTCGGAAATGGAAGGCTCCTTCCTCGAGTACGCGTATTCGGTGATCTATTCCCGGGCGTTGCCTGATGCCCGTGACGGCCTGAAACCGGTCCAGCGCCGGATCCTGTACATGATGAGCGAAATGGGCCTTCGCCCGGACCGCGGCCACGTCAAGAGCGCACGCGTGGTGGGCGAGGTCATGGGCAAGCTCCACCCCCACGGAGATACCGCGATCTACGACGCCATGGTTCGCATGGCCCAGGACTTCTCGCTGCGGCTCCCCCTCATCGACGGCCACGGAAACTTCGGCTCGCTCGACGACGGCCCGGCGGCTCCCCGGTACACGGAGGCGCGCCTCGCGGCGGCGGCGCTGACGCTCACCGACCACCTCGACGAAGACGTGGTGGATTTCGTCCCCAACTACGACAACCAGCTGACCCAGCCCGATGTCCTCCCGGCCGCGTTCCCGAACCTGCTGGTCAACGGAGCCACCGGCATCGCCGTCGGCATGGCCACCAACATGGCACCGCATAACCTGGTGGAAGTCATCTCGGCAGCCCGCCACCTTATTGCCCACCCGGACGCCAGCCTGGATGACCTCATGCGGTTTGTCCCCGGGCCCGACCTCCCCACCGGTGGCAGGATCGTGGGCCTGGACGGCATCCGGGATGCCTACGCCACGGGGCGTGGTTCCTTCAAGACCCGGGCCAAAGTGGAGATCGAGCAGCTTTCGGCCCGCCGCACCGGCCTGGTGGTCACCGAACTTCCGTACATGGTGGGTCCGGAAAAGGTCATCGAAAAGATCAAGGACGCCGTCAACGGGAAGAAGTTGACGGGCATCAGCGACATCGTTGACCTGACGGACCGCCAGCATGGCCTCCGCCTGGTCATCGAGCTCAAAAACGGGTTCAACCCCAACGCCGTGCTCCAGCAGCTGTACCGCTACTCGCCGATGGAGGACTCCTTCGGCATCAACAACGTCACCCTGGTGGACGGCCAGCCCCAGACGCTCGGGCTCGTGGCATTGCTTTCGGTCTACGTGGGCCACCGGATCGATGTGGTGCGCCGCAGGACCGCGTTCCGGCTGGGCAAAAAGAAGGACCGCCTGCACCTCGTCGAGGGCCTGCTGATCGCCATTGTGGACATCGACGAGGTCATCCAGATCATCCGGTCCTCGGATGAGGCCTCGGCGGCCCGGGTACGGCTGATGTCCATTTACGACCTCTCGGAGATCCAGGCCAACTACATCCTGGAACTCCGGCTGCGGCAGCTGACCAAGTACTCCCGGATCGAGCTGGAGAAGGAACAGGATGAGCTGCGCCGCGAGATCGCGGAGCTCGAAGCCATCCTCGGCTCGGAGGAGCGGCTCCGCGGACTCGTATCCACCGAGCTGGCCGAAATCGCCGAAAAGTACGGCACGCCCCGGCGCACCGTCCTGCTCGAATCCGAGGCCGTCTCCCCCACCGTCGCTGCCGCCCTCGCGGCTGCCCCGGGTGTCAAAGGCAAAGCCGCACCCCTGGCCCTGGAAATCGCGGACGATCCCTGCTGGGCCATCCTCACGGCCTCCGGCCAGATCGCGCGCACGTCCAATCAGGAGCCGTTGGCTGAGTCCGGACCCCGCTCAAGGCACGACGTCTTCCGTTCCGTGGTCAAGACATCGGCCCGCGGGGAAATCGCGGCGGTCACCTCCCAGGGGCGGATGCTGCGGCTTCAGGTGATGGACATGCCGGTGCTGCCGCCGATGTCCGGCCTGCCCAACCTTGCCGGCGGTGTGCAGGCCAAGGACTTCATCACCCTCCTGAAGGGGGAAGCGCTGGTGGCGTTCGCGCCGCTGGATGAGATCCTGGCGATCGGTACGGCGCAGGGCATCGTCAAGCGCGTCCAGCCTGAATACCCGCTGAACCGCGAGGATTGGGAGATCATCGCGCTCAAGGACAAGGATCTGGTGGTGGGCGTGGCCCCGGCAGGTCCGGACGACACCGAACTGGTGTTCCTCACCCGCGAGGCGCAACTGCTCCGGTTCAGCGCGGCCAATGTCCGTCCGCAGGGCAGGACTGCCGGCGGCATGGCCGGCATCAAGCTCGCCGCCGGTGATTCCGTGGTGTTCTTCGGTGCGCTCAACGCCAACGACGACGACGCCGTGGTTGTCACCATCGCGGGCACCGACGGCGCACTGCCGGGCACGGCCCCGGGCGCGGCGAAAGTGACGGCTTTCGCCGAGTACCCCGCCAAGGGCCGCGCCACAGCCGGGGTCCGCGCCCACCGATTCCTTAAGGGCGAGGATATGCTGCTGCTCGCGTGGGCAGGGCACGGACCTGCGAAGGCGTCGTCGCTGGCAGGAGTTGCCAGGTCATTGCCGCAGGAGCACGGCCGCAGGGACGGGTCGGGAATTCCGCTGTCCCAGGCGGTGGATGTGGTTGGCCCTGCCATGGCGTGGCCAGATCCCGCTTAGACTGCTGCCATGCCTATCATTCCTGATGAAAAGGACTGGACCTGGGTCCTCTCCCGGCCTTGTCCTGAGTGCTCCTTCGACCTCGCCACGGCCACACCGGCCACCGTCCCGGCGACGATCCGGAACCTGTTGCCGCGTTGGCGGGCAGTCCTGCGGCGTCCCGAGGTGGCCGAACGCCCGGACGGCCACACGTGGTCACCCCTGGAGTACGCCTGCCACGTCCGGGATGTCTTTACGCTCTTCGACCAGCGGCTGAACCTCATGCTCGAGTCAGACGACGCACGGTTTGAGAACTGGGACCAGGACCGCACGGCCGTCGACATGGATTACGCCAATGCCGATCCTGCGGTTGTCAGCGCCGAACTGACGGCGGAGGGCGAACAGATCGCCGAGTCGTTCGCCGGCGTCAGGGAGTCCGATTGGGGACGGAAAGGCCTGCGCAGCAACGGCTCCGAATTCACCGTCCTGACGTTGGCGCAGTACTTCCTCCACGACGTGGTGCACCACCTCCACGACGTGGACGGATAAGCCGTGGATGGATAAGACGTGGATGGATAAACCGTGAACGGCTGACCGGAGCGCTTTTCACGACATCAGGCCTGAAGGCTTCCCTCCCGATGCCACAGCCTGGGGTCATTCGTGCCCCCGGTCGGTGGGGCGGCGGACAGGTCCAGGAGGATGTCATCCGGGTGAAGGTCGGCCGGGTTGTGGGTCACCATGACCACCGTGCGGTCCTTGAGGCCGGCGCGGAGGTCGGCCAGCATGTCCCGTCCTGCCTCCGCGTCCAGGTGGGCTGTGGGCTCGTCCAGCAGGATGACTCCGGCGCCCGTCAGGATGGTCCGGGCGACGGCCAGCCTTTGCCGCTCGCCGCCGCTGAGGAACGAGCCGCCCGGGCCGATCCGGGTATCCAGCCCTTCCGGGAGCCGCGACACCAGTGCGGTCAGTCCGACGGCGTCCAATGCGGCCGCGAGGTCCGCGTCACGGGCGGCGGAAGATTCCGGCCGGTGGTCCGCCGGATGATGGGTTCGCGCCCCGCTGATGTCTCCGGCGGCGGGAGCATCCGGAGACGGAATGCCCAACAGCAGGTTGCCTCGCAGGGTCGAATCGAACAAGTGCGCCTCCTGGGGACACCAGGCGGCCTTCCCGGTCACCGCGGCCCTGCCGGCCGAGGCCGGGAGGAACCCCAGCAAAACCGCGAGGAGGGTCGACTTGCCCGCGCCGGAAGGCCCGGTTACCGCCAGCCAGGTGCCCGGAGCAGCCGTGGCGGACACTCCGGAGAACACCGTTCCGCCGCCTGGCCAGGACGCCGCCAGGTTGGACAGCTCCACGCCCTTGGCGGCGCCGGCCCGGGACGGGACCTCGTGAAGTCCGTCAGTCGCGGCGCGCCCCGCGGGGGTGGCCTCAAGCACGCCGGACTCTGCAATCCGCCGCATGACTGCCCGCAGGGCCGGGTACTGGCGGACCGCCGTCGTCATGCCTGCGTACGGTTCCACGAGCGCCAGCTGCAGGAGGACCATCACCGCGGCCGTGGCCGGTTCCATGGCACCGGAAATCACCTGGGGGGCCGTGAGCACTGCCGCTGCCAGTGCAGCCGTTCCGCAGGCAGCGACCGTGATGGCCTGGCCGAGGCCCTCTGCCCAGGCGGATCGCTGGGACGCCCGGGTTGCCATGCGGTCCTCGGACCGCAGTGCGTCCAGGACTGTTGCGGCAATGCCGTTCGCGTGCAGCTCCACCCTGGCGTCCAGGGCCGCCGAGGTGCGCCGCAGGACTCCGGCCCGCAGCCGCTGTTCCGCCGTTGCCGACCGCCGGTCGGCCCACAGGGCGGATAGCGGTGCCACGACCAGGCTCACTGCTGCCGCGATGGCAACTGCAGGCACAGCCGCCGGAGCCACCAGCGTTGTGGCCAGCAGCGCGGACCCGGCCACCGCCACGGCAGTGACGGGTGGCAGGACGACGCGCGGCAGCAGGTCCCGGACGGTATCGACGTCGTCAATCACAGTGCCCAGGACGTTGCCGCCCTGCAGCAGACGCCGCAGGGACATTGCCTTACGGCTCAGCGATTCCCAGAGCCGGCCGCGGAGCCGGGTGAGGGCAGCAAAGACGGCGTCGTGCAGCAGGAGCCTTTCCCAGTAGCGGAGGACGGCGCGTCCTATCCCGACGAAACGCACGCCCACGATGGCTGTGAGCAGGTAAAGGATGGGCGGCTGCTCGCTGGCCCTGATGATGAGCCAGCCGGACAGACCGGACAGCGCCACGGCGAAAAGGGCCGCGAGGGTGCCCACCACAGCGGCACCGGTGAACCTGCCCGCCACGGGCGACAGCAGGCTGGACAGGAGCCGGGTGACGGGCGCAGACTGTGCCGTTCCTGCGGGCAGCGGCACGCCCGGACCGGCAGCCCCTGAAGCCTGCTGGTCCCCGGTGTTGCCTGCTGGGCTGTTGGCACCCGGGGTCACACCCGGGCGGGGTCCGGCCGCCTCCGGGATCCCGGTGATCGCGGCAGCTGCTGTGAGGCCGCGGGATGACACCGGAACCAGGTGGTCAGCCAGCCCGCGGGTCTGCTGGTCGTGGGCGACAAGGATCACCGTGGCACGTCCGCGCAGGGCACGGATTGACTCCTGCACCAGCGCCGCCGAGGACGCGTCCAGGTGGGCGGTCGGTTCGTCCAGCAGTAGGACGGTGGCCCCAGCCATGATCCGGGCCAGGCCGCGGGCCAGCGCAACGCGCCGGAGCTCCCCCGGGCTCAGTTCAGCCGGATGTTTGCCGGCAAGGTGGCCGGCGGCAGCCGCGGCCAGGCACTCACGGGCCGTCCCTTCCGCAGCCGGCGTGACAAATCCTGCGGCGTCTGATCCGGCACTTTCCTTTCCGTGCACGTAGAGCATGACCTCCTCAAGCACGGAGTCGGCCACCATGACCGGGTGCTGCGGGACCCACGCGACCGCACTGCGGTCCAGGCCGCAAATGCGGCCGGACACGGCAGTCCCGGCGCCGTCGCCGACCGTCCCGGCCAAAACGCCCAGAACTGTGCTTTTGCCGGCGCCGCTGGGTCCGTCCAAGGCAGTGATCATCCCGTGCGGGGCGGTGAAGCTCAGGGGTCCGACGGCGGCGGCAGCCCTCCCCGCATAGGTGACCGTGAGGCCGGTGACCGTCACTCCCCGGGAGGCTGCCGCGGAAAGAGTCCCGCCGGCCTCGTCCGCGGGCACGGCCGGCACGTTGCGTGCCGCGGCCGCTGTCACGGTGGAAGCGTCGGATTCCCCGGCGGGCAGCGGCAACGGCTCGGGTGCGTCGGTGACCTGCCGGGTCGCGGCGAGCGCTGCCCGGCCGTCCTCGCTGGCGTGGTGCGCCATACCCAGTTCGCGCAGTGGCAGGTAGCAGTCCGGCGCGAGGATCAACGCCAGTAGGCCGGCCTCCAACGGCATCTCGCCGTGCACCAGCCGGACCCCGATGAACACGGCAACCACCGCGACCGAAATCGTGGCGATCAGTTCGAGCGCCAGTGCGGACAGGAAGGCGGTGCGCAGCGTCCCCATGGTCCTGGCACGGTATTCCTCGGAGATCTCCTCGAGCGCCTTGCGCTGCGCCGTGGCCCGGCCCAGTCCCACCAGGACGGGCAGCCCCTTGGCCAGCTCCAGCATGTGGGCGGACAGCCGCGTCAGCGTTTCCTGGGCCTCGCGGACGTGGTCCTCGGTGTAACGCCCAATCAGCACCATAAACAGCGGGACGAGCGGAACTGTCAGGACAATGACCACCGCGCTGACCCAGTCGGCGAACAGGATACGCGCCCCGAGCAGCAGCGGGATCGCGGCGCAGTTCACCAGTGCGGGGAGGAACTGCGTGTAGTAGCTGTCCAGGGCATCCAGGCCGCGCGTCGCCAGCACAGCCAGTCCGCCGTCGGCCGGGCCGGTGCTGCGTGCACCGTTCCGCAGGGCCCGCTCCAGCAGTTCGGACCGGAGCTCCTCCTTGATGCCCAAGGCGGCGCGGCGTGCGGCGATCCCCTGCGCCCAGACCGTGGCTGACCTCAGGACGACTCCTGCCAGGCCCCACGGCAGCTGGTCCTGCCAGGCGACATTCCCGGCAGCAAGCCCGGCTAGCATGGCGGCCACCGCCTGCCCCATGAGGATCAGGGACAACGCCTTGAGCGCTGCGAGCAGGCCAAGCCAGTAGACGGCGGAGCGGGTTGCCGGTCCGGCGGGGAATTCCGGGCGCACGGGCAGGCTCAGCCGTTCCTGGTGAAGGCTTTGGTTGCGATGGCGGGCAGGAAGCTGTGCGCGGCCGGAATATGGTCCGCGCTGACCCGCCTCCGGAACACCCAATAGGTCCATGCCTGGTAGACGATCACGAGCGGCAGGCCGACGGCCGCCACGATGCTCATGAGCCCCAGGGTGTAATCGGACGAGGAAGCACTCGTGACGGTCAGGTCGAAGGCAGGGTCCAGGGTCGAGGGGAGCACTACCGGGAACACGGCGCCGAAGATGGATGCGGAGCCCAGCAGGAGAAAGCCGCCCATGGCCATGAACGCCCGCCCCTCGGAGCCGTTACGGGCCAGCAGCCAGGCAGCAACCGCGGCCCCCACGGCCAGGATGACCAATGCCCACGTCCACGGCTCGCCGTTCCTGAACTGGACGCTGACGGCCCAGGCAGCGATTGGGAGCAGCAGGACCGGAAGCAGCCGGACAAACCAGCGGCCGGCACGAAGGCGGACTTCGCCGTCGGTCTTCAGCGCCAGGAAAGCCAGGGCATGCAGCAGGGAGAAGCCCACCACAGCCAGTCCGCCCAGCACGGCGTAGCCGCTGAACCAGGAAAGCCAGTCCCCCACACGGTCACCGTTGGAGTTCAGCGGCAGTCCGGTGGTGGTCAGGGCCAGGGCCGCTCCCACGCCGAAGGCCGCAAAGAAGGAGCCCAGCGCGATGGCCCAGTCCCAGCGGGCACGCCAGCTTTCAGTGTCCACCTTCCCGCGGTACTCGAAGGCCACGGCGCGGAAGATCAGTGCCACCAGCACCACCAGCAGCGGAAAGTAGAGGGCCGAAAACAGTGAGGCGTACCAGAGCGGGAAGGCAGCAAAAGTTGCACCGCCGGCTGTCAGCAGCCATACCTCGTTGCCGTCCCAGACGGGCCCAACGGTGTTCAGCAGCACCCGCCGCTCGGTGTTGTTGCGGGCGAAGAGCTTCATGAGCATCCCCACGCCCAGGTCGAAGCCTTCCAGGAAGAGATAGCCGGTCCACAACACCGCAATGGCGATGAACCAGATGGTGGGCAGCAGTTCCATTCTGTGTATCCTCAGCTCTTCGTAGTCGGCGAATCAGTAGGCGAAAGACAGGACGTCGTCGGCGGGCTTCTGGCCGCCGCCCTTGCCGCCCGGGGTTTCGTCCTCGTTTTCGTCAGCGGGGGCGTGCACCAGTTCGGGCATGCCGGACACCACACCGCCCCGGATGTAGGTGACCAGCAGCTTCACTTCCACCACCAGCAGCAGCGCATACACTGCCGTCAGGACGATGAGGGAGGTGAGCAGCTCCCCCGCCGAAACACCCGGTGAGACGGCAGCGGCGGTGAACATGAATACCTGGTCGATGCCGTTCAGGTCCGGATTCGGGGCCACGACGAAGGGCTGGCGGCCCATCTCCGTGAAGATCCAGCCGGCGGCGTTAGCCCCGAAGGGTGCCAGGATGCCGAAGACCGCGAGCCGCATCAGCCAGCGCGATTCGGGCACCGTACCCTTGCGGGTGATCCACAGGGCAACCAGCGCGGCCAGGGCTGCGAGGCCGCCGAATCCGATCATCATACGGAAACCCCAGTAGGTGACCTCCATGACGGGGACGTATTCAATCTCCTGGCCGGCGCGCTCCCCGTAGATCGGGTTGTCCGGAAGGTGCGTTCCGTAATCAGCTTTGTACTGGTCCAGGAGGCCGTTCACGCCGGGGACCTCGGTGGTGAAGTCACCCTTGGCGAGGAACGAAAGAATGCCGGGAACCTCAATCAGGGCCACGATCTCGTCGCAGTTCCTGGAGCCGAGGTTTCCCACGCTGAGTACCGAGAAACCGGTGCCGTCGTGGCAGGCGGCCTCGGCCGCGGCCATCTTCATGGGCTGCTGTTCGAACATCAGCTTGCCCTGCAGATCACCGGTGAGCGCAGTGCCGGCAAAGGAAATCATGGCCACAACGGCGCCGATCCGCAGGGACTTGATCCATACTGTGTAGTCGGTCCGGTCGCGGCCCGGGATGGCGGCTTCACCCGGGACCACCTTGCCGTCGGCGTCCACGGTGTCAATGCCGTCCCGCCTCCGCCGCCAGAGGTGGTACCAGGCGATGCCCAGGAGGAAGCCGCCGGCCACAGCCAGCGCGCCCATCAGCGTGTGCGGGACGGCTACCAGGGCTGTGTTGTTGGTGAAGACTGCCCACGCGTCCGTCATGACGGGACGCCCGTCGATCAGCTCCACACCCACCGGGTGCTGCATCCAGCTGTTGGCAACAATGATGAAGTACGCAGAGAACACCGAGCCCACCACGGCGATCCAGAGGCAGGCAAGGTGGATGCCGGGCTTGAGCTGCTTCCAGCCGAAGATCCACAGGCCGAGGAAGGTGGACTCGACGAAGAAGGCCAGCAGGGCCTCCAGTGCCAGCGGGGCACCGAAGACGTCCCCGACGAAGCGGCTGTATTCGCTCCAGGCCATGCCGAACTGGAACTCCTGAACGATGCCCGTTGCCACGCCCATGATGAAGTTGATGAGGAACAGCTTGCCCCAGAACTTCGTCATCCGCAGGTACTCCTGCTTGCCGGTGCGGTGCCAGGCGGTCTGCATGAGGGCAACCACCAGTCCAAGGCCGATGGTGAGCGGCACCATCATGAAGTGGTAGACGGTGGTGATCCCGAATTGCCAGCGTGCGATGTCCAAAGCTTCCAAGGCAGTTCCTCGTGTTGGCGGTCTCGACTCTTCTACGTTTCGTAGAAATGTAACTTCTACCGAGTGTAGAACAATGCGGCGGACACTGTAAAACACACAGTCCCATGGAGTCGGAGAGCCCACAAGGCCTCGGAAGCGGCATTCCGGGGCCCCGGCGCGGCGTGGCGTTCTACCGTACGTAGAAATTCGGGCGGAAACCGGGTAAATTTGTTCTTGTATTTGTTGTTTTCGTTGGCAGTCACCGCGGCCGTTCGGTCGCCCGGTGCAGGGAAAAACCTAAGGATGTATGGCAATGGCAAGTCTTGGCGAACTGGAACGGGCAGTGATGGATCTGCTCTGGGCAGGCCATGAAGCAGCCACCGCGAATACCCTGCGCGACAAACTGGCGCAAAGCACCGGTGCGCAGGGCGGCGTCGCGGGCCACGAGGGCAAGGAACTTGCCGTCACCACGGTTCTGACCGTCCTCTCCCGGCTGGAGAAGAAGGGCCTGGTGGAGCGGGAACGCGGCACACGGCCGCACCGCTACCAGGCCGTGTCCAGCAGGGAAGACCACACGGCCGAACTGATGCATGAAGTGCTGGGCTCAGCCCCGGACCGCGAAGCCGTGCTGGCCCGCTTTATCGGATCAGTGACCGCAAGTGAAGCGGAGACCCTGCGCAAACTGCTTGGCCACGTCTAGGGGACCATGTTCTGGACCTCGTACCTCCTGGCGGTCCTCGCGATAGTCCTGGCATGGCCAGTGCCTGTCTTCCTTTCCCGCGCCTCGTGGCCTGCCCGCTCGCCGTTTACGGCCATGCTCCTGTGGCAGGCCATCGCCCTTGCGGGTGGACTGTCCATGATTGGGGCGATGCTCGTCTACGGTCTTGAGCCGGTCGGCGACAACCTGATCGCAGGGCTACGGGCACTGGCCGGCATGGTCCTGTTCAATGCGCCGACGACGGCCCTTGGCTTCTGGCATATTTTTGCCCTTTCCGCCGCCGCGCTCCTTCTGGCCCACCTGGTGTTCACGTTGCTGCTGACCTACTACAAGATCGAGCGGCAGCGGCGCCGGCACCGTGAGCTCCTGCTGCTCCTGGCCTCGCCGTCCGCAGATGGCACCGGAACGATGGTCATCAGCCATGATTCGCCGGTGGCCTATTGCCTCCCGGGCGGGGCCCGTTCCGTGACTGTCCTCTCGGACGGCCTGATGGCAGCCCTTGAGCCCGCCGAGCTGCGGGCCGTCCTGATTCACGAGAACGCGCACCTGGGCCAACGCCACCATCTCCTGCTCTGGGCTTTTGCCGCCTGGCGCCAGGCACTCCCCTGGCTGCCCACTACGCGGCTGGCACAGGAATCCGTGAACTCGCTGATCGAGATGCTGGCCGACGACGTTGCCTTGCGGACAGAAAGCAAGGCCACGCTCATCAAGGCGATCGCCATTGTGGCCAGCGGCCCCTCCGGCGGCATGGCCGCGATGGCTGCGCCGGGACTGCCGGCGACTCACGCACACCTTTCCCTGACCGGACTTGAGGCCCCGTCAGGAGCCGTGTCGGGTTCTGCCCGCACCACGGTTTCCCGGGTCAGCAGGCTGCTCTCTCCCCAGCCGCCGCTGCCCGCGGCTGCCCGCGGGGCGGTCCTGGCAGGCTGTGTGTTGCTGCTTGCCCTGCCCACCGCGCTGCTGGTCGTGCCCGGCCTGCTGGGCTGACGTCCGACGCCGATCAGGCGTCAATCCGCTCCCTGTCCAGGCTGGAGGCGCCGGCGATGATGAAGTCCTTGCGCGGGGCAACGTCGGACCCCATCAGCAGGTCAAAAGTATCCTCCGCGTGCTTGGCGTTCTCGATGCCCACCTTGCGCAGCATCCTGTGCCGGGGATCCATAGTGGTCTCCGCAAGCTGTCCCGCATCCATCTCGCCCAGGCCCTTGTACCGCTGGATCGGCTCCTTGTAGCGCTTGCCTTCCTTGGCGAGCCGGGCAAGGAGCACGTGGAGTTCAGCCTCGGAGTACGTGTAGATCATCTCGTTGGCCTTCTGCCCGGCATTGATGACTTCCACGCGGTGCAGCGGCGGCACGGCGGCGTATACCCGTCCTGCATCGATCATGGGCCGCATGTACCGGAAGAAAAGGGTGAGCAGCAGCGTCCGGATGTGGGCGCCGTCGACATCCGCATCCGTCATCAGGATGACTTTGCCGTAGCGGGCAGCCGCCAGGTCGAAGCTACGCCCCGAGCCTGCGCCGACCACTTGGATCAGCGCCGCGCATTCAGCATTGGACAGCATGTCCCCAACGGATGCCTTCTGCACGTTCAGGATCTTTCCGCGGATGGGCAGCAATGCCTGGAAGTCCGAGGACCGTGCCAGCTTGGCGGTACCGAGCGCGGAGTCACCTTCGACGATGAACAACTCGGAACGTTCGACGTCGTCGGTGCGGCAGTCTGCAAGCTTGGTGGGCATGGACGACGTTTCCAGCGCATTCTTGCGCCGCTGGGTTTCCTTGTGCACCCGCGCGGAAATCCGGGACTTCATCTCGCTGACGATCTTTTCGAGCAGCAGCGCCGACTGGGCCTTGTCGTTCCGGTTGGCGGAGTTGAGCTTGGCATTGATCTCGTGTTCCACCACCCTGGCCACGATGGCACGGACAGCTGAGGTGCCAAGGATTTCCTTGGTCTGGCCTTCAAACTGCGGCTCGGCCAGCCGGACAGTCAGGACAGCGGTCATGCCCGCAAAGATGTCGTCTTTCTCGATCTTGTCGTTGCCTGCCTTGAGTTTGCGGGCATTGGCCTCCACGGCCTTACGGAAGGTCTTGACGAGGGCCTGCTCGAAACCGGACTGGTGCGTGCCGCCCTTGGGGGTAGAGATGATGTTCACGAAACTGCGCACTGTGCTGTCATAGCCGATGCCCCAGCGCAGTGCCACGTCCACTTCACAGTCCCGCTCGACCTCGGCGAGCTGGCTGTGTCCCCGCTCATCCAGGACGGGCACCGTTTCCTTGAACTTTCCGGAACCGTGCAGGCGCCAGGTGTCGGTGACCGCGGGATCGGCAGCGAGAAAGTCCACAAATTCGGAAAGGCCGCCGTCGTGGTGGAACACCTCTTCGTGTGGTCCGGCTTCGCCAGGGGTCCCTGGCAGCCTGCGCTCGTCGCGGACGGTAAGCCTGAGGCCGGGCACCAGGAAGGAGGTCTGCCGTGCCCGGGCAGCAAGTTCGTCGTAGGAGAACTTGGCATCGGGCGTGAAGATCTGGCGGTCTGCCCAGTACCTGATGCGCGTCCCCGTGACCCCGCGCTTTGCCTTGCCGGCCACATCCAGCACGGAGCCGTCCACGAATGGCTCAAACGTCGCCGACGGGTCAAGCTTTGTCCCCTGGTCCTTGAACCGGCCCGGCTCGCCGCGGCGGAATGACATCTTGTAGGTCTTACTGGAACGGTCCACCTCGACGTCGAGGCGGGCAGAAAGGGCGTTCACCACTGATGCGCCCACACCGTGCAGGCCCCCGGAAGCTGTGTAGGAGCCGCCGCCGAACTTGCCGCCCGCATGCAGCTTGGTGAAGACCACCTCGACGCCGGTGAGTCCGGTCTTGGGTTCGACGTCCACGGGGATGCCGCGGCCGTCGTCGTGGATTTCCACTGAGTTGTCGGCGTGGAGGATGATCTTGATGTCATGGCCGAAGCCCGCCAGGGCTTCGTCCACGGAGTTGTCGATGATCTCCCAGAGACAGTGCATCAGGCCACGGGAGTCTGTGGAGCCGATATACATGCCCGGACGCTTGCGGACGGCCTCAAGGCCCTCCAGTACGGAAAGGTGCCGGGCGGTGTAATCAGAACTTGGTGCCACGGGTTGTGAACTCCTTCAGTGACGGAACAGCCGGCGCTGCGGGCGCCGTTTCCAGCCTAGTCGGCCCGGCCCCGCAGGCCGGTCTGCCACTCCTGGCAGGGGTGTGGGCAGTGCCACTCGTTATGTTTCCGTGATCGGGTTTGAGCCTCTTGATGCAGTCTTGTGGCTACGCGGACAGCGAACTTGCCCCATCCTTGCGAAGGTTTTGCTACGAATACTGGTTACATAGAGGTACAGATCTACTAAGGAGGCCGACATGACAACAGCAGTGGCAGACCGCACACTGAACGCACTGGACCGGTGCGATCGCTGCGGAGCACAGGCATATGTCCGCGTTGTACTCGAGTCCTCCGGTGGTGAGCTGCTCTTCTGCGGCCACCACGCCCGTGGAGTCGAGGCTACGCTGAAGCCATTGAGCTCCGGCTGGCACGACGAGACGGGACGGCTTCACGAGAAGGCTCCCGTCGCAGTTGACTGACCCAAAGGGCGTCGACTGGACCTGACAAAAGCATCTCAGGACCCCTCCGGCCGGAGGGGTCCTGATTTCTTTAACTTTCTTTAACCCGGGCGGAGGAACCTGATCCTCAAAACCCGGGCCGACAGACAGAAACGCGGGACCACCTCAATCCCCATCGATCCGAAGATGTTGGGGGAAGGTGATCCCGCGTTGACCGGGGCGGCCCTAGTCCAGGTAGTCCCGCAGCACCTGCGACCGCGAGGGGTGGCGGAGCTTGGACATCGTCTTGGATTCGATCTGACGGATGCGCTCACGCGTGACTCCGTAAACCTTGCCGATTTCGTCTAAAGTCTTCGGCTGTCCGTCGGTCAGGCCGAACCTCATGGCCACCACACCGGCTTCGCGCTCGGAAAGCGTGTCCAGCACGGAGTGCAACTGCTCCTGCAGCAACGTGAAGCTCACGGCGTCGGCAGGGACCACGGCCTCTGAGTCCTCGATGAGGTCCCCGAACTCCGAGTCACCGTCTTCACCCAGCGGGGTGTGCAGCGAGATGGGCTCGCGGCCGTACTTCTGGACCTCCACCACTTTCTCCGGGGTCATGTCCAGTTCCAGGGCGAGCTCTTCGGGCGTGGGTTCGCGGCCCAGGTCCTGAAGCATCTGGCGCTGTACGCGGGCCAGCTTGTTGATGACTTCAACCATGTGCACCGGGATGCGGATGGTGCGGGCCTGGTCAGCCATGGCGCGGGTGATGGCCTGGCGGATCCACCAGGTGGCGTACGTGGAGAACTTGAAGCCCTTGGTGTAGTCGAACTTCTCCACTGCGCGGATCAGGCCAAGGTTGCCTTCCTGGATCAGGTCCAGGAACAGCATGCCGCGACCGGTGTAACGCTTGGCGAGCGAGACCACGAGGCGCAGGTTGGCTTCGAGCAGGTGGTTCTTTGCACGCTTGCCGTCGTGGATGACGAACTCAAGTTCGCGCTTGAATTTCGGATCCATCGAGCCGTCGTCCGCGTTGATCTTCTCTTCGGCGAAGAGTCCGGCTTCAATACGGAGCGCAAGGTCAACTTCCTGCTCGGCGTTGAGCAGCGCAACCTTGCCGATCTGCTTGAGGTAATCCTTCACGGGGTCGGCGGTGGCGCCCGCGGACATTACCTGCTGGACAGGCGCGTCGTCATCATCGGCATCCGAGTACACGAAGCCTTTGCCCGTGGCTGCGGAGGCAGCCTTGGCGGCGTCGATCTCGCTGTCGTCGCCGGCACCGTCAATGACGATGTCGTCGAGATCTTCTTCGGCGTCATCTTCATCAGAGTCCGAGGCGCTGCGCCCGGATTTTCCGGCGGCCTCGGCTGCGGCTTTGGCGCCGGGCTTGGGCCCGCGTTTCTTGGGCTCAGGCTTACCGTCCACGGCTGCGTCACCGGCGGCATCCTTGACGGCTTTATTGGCTGCCCGCGTCGCTGCTCGCTTGGCGTTCGTTGCAGCCTGCTTCTCCTCAGGGGACAACTCGTCCTGAGTGGCGGGTTCCTTCTTCGCGGAAGACGGGGTCACAGAAAACCTTTCTAGCGGCGGTCTGTGGAATCACCATACGGGCAACACCACTATGACCCTGTCAAGTCCGTGATGAATATCAGGTGCAACCACGGCCGGCAGAGTCTACAAGTAGAACTGCCGGAGCGGCCGTAATGTTCCCAGGAAGGGCCAATTACAAGCACTTGATTCACGGACCCAACCGGGTCTCGGCAACCATTGTCTCACGGTTTTGCCGCCAGGACCTCAAGGACTGCGGCTAGGCCGCATCCGGTTCGAACCTTTGCCAGGCTGCTTCCCTGCGCGCAGCCCAGCCGCAGAGCGTGCCCCGCCGGACCAGCTCCAGCATCAGTTCCGCCAGCCGGTAGCCCGGCTCTTCCTCCAGCGCCCTGCCCAGGTATGCGGCCGCGTACGAGCCCCGGCCCCTGCACCATGCAATCCACCCCCGGCCGGTCAGTGCGGAGGCGCCGGCCGGGCCGCCGCAGGCCGACAGCTGCTCCAGCACCTGGTCCAGGTTGTTCAGCCTGGACCAGGCCGGGAGCACGGGTTCACGTCCCAGCAGCACTTCGCCGTATCCCGGGACGTCGGCACCGTCTTCGCTATCAGCCCCGGCGTGCGGGCCAAGGAGTAACGATGCAGGCTGGTTTGTCCCCAGGGGTGCCGGCCCAACGGGGTCAAGCGTGCACCCGGCATCGAAGATGCCAAAGGCAACTGCGCCCGCCACGGCTGCCGTCCGGCCTGCTGCCGCCATCACCAGGACAGCGTCCCGCCACGCGGGGACCGCCAGCGAGGCCCGGAGGTAGGCAACGTCCTGCGCCGACAGTGGTTCCGCGGGCGGGTTGGCCAGCAGTGCCTCCCAGTGCACCATCAGCCGGCAGAACTGCTCCCTGCTCCCCCGTCGGCGGTCCAGCTGCGCCGCCCACGCTGCTTCCGAGGCCAGGATGACGTCCCGCTCGGCGTCAGAGACCGGTGACCTGGGGAGGTCCCGGACCGCGGGCGCCGGCCCCACACTGCTGCCGCGGTAGACCATCTCCGCGTTGAGCATGCTGTCACGGATCGCCTGGACCGGACGGCCCGGAAACGGGCAGCAGTCCTGGTCGGTGCAGTGGGCGTCACGCCAGTAGGCGTCCCCGACGTACCACGCGTCACGAACGGTCAGGCCCGCAGAGTCCAGGACGTCCTCCAGCGCACCCAGGAGCCCGCTGTAGGTTCCAGGCGGTTCCATCCAGCCGTCGTTGGTGAAGAAAGCCAGGAGGGCGGCGTCGGCGCGCTGGTCCGCAAGGAGGTAGTCGCGCACTGTACGGGCGTAGTCCCTGGGGTCGGCAAGCGTTTCCGGACCGGGCAAATCAAGCCTCAGGGTTGCGCCCAGGCGTTTCCCCTGCATGGTCATGGCCACGAGGCTGTCCGCCGGCCAGTACCCGAGGGAATGCGGAATGAACCCGAGGATGTCTTCAGGGCCCCGGACTGTCAGGTGTTCTGGAGGTGTCATGACTCCAGCTTTGGCCCGGTCGTGGCTGGTCTGAAGAGCCGGCTTTCCTATGTGAACAATCCTCCCGAAACAGCCTGTGTGGAGGACAAGTGCCGGCCTTAGTCAGCGCTGTCCCGGTGACGCCGTTGGGCCAGGCTCGCCCGCCGCTGCTGTGCCATGGCCTGCAGGAGGGGCGCCACCACAACACCCTGGGACGCCATCTGGCGCCGGACTTTGCGTCGGCAGGCAAGCATCATGACTGAACCGAATCCCAGGAGCAGGAACTGGACGCTGAGGGCAATACGGAAGGGGTCCAGGCCGTAAAGGACGCCCTGCGAAAAACCGGTGGCCAGCAGCACATCGAGGACCAGTCCGATCAGGAAGATGGCCACGAGCGCGGCGATGAAGCCGCCGACGTTCACAATCCCCGTCGCGGTGCCGATTCTGTGCGCCGGATTGAAAGTCCTCGCAAAATCAAAGCCGATCATCGACCCGGGCCCGCCGATGGCCAGGACCATCACCAGGCAGGCCAACAGCCACAGCGGGGCACGGCCGGGCGTCAGCAGGACCGCAGCCCATGCAGCGCCCGTGGACCCGGCGATCAGCAGGACCATGGTGGACCGCCGAAGGGGGTGTCTGGAAACGAACCGGCCAAAAAAGGGGCCAACCGCCATCGCCGAGGCCACGTAAAGCGACATCAGCCCGGCCACGGTTGCGGCGTCCAGGCCCTGTCCCGATATCAGGAAGGGATAGCCCCAGGTCATGGCAAACACCGTGCCGCTGAACTGGATGGTGAAGTGGCTCCACATCCCCAGCCGGGTTCCGGGCTGCCGCCATGCCCTCGCGAGGGTTGTGCCGGTGGCCCGCAGCCCCTGGTGCGTTCCCTGGACCGGCGCGCCCGGCGGGTGGTCCTGGAGGAGCACCACGACGAGCACCACGGCCAGTCCGGACAGGCCGGCGAGCATCAGGAAGCCGGGCGTCCAGCCGAAGGAGTGCAGCACGAACGCGAAGGGCACCACGCTGATCAGCTGCCCCAGCTGGCCGGACATGCCGGTCAGCTGGGTGACAAGGGGGACCCGCGCGGGAGCGAACCACAGCGGAATCAGGCGGATGACGGAGATGAAGGTCATGGCGTCCCCAGCGCCCACAAGAACGCGCCCGGCCACTCCCCCGGGGATGCTGTCGGCAAAGGCCAGCTGCAGCTGCCCCAGGCCCATCAGAACGGCGCCGCCGGCGATCATCGTCCGCGAACCGAACCTGTCCACCAGGAGACCGACCGGAATCTGCAGCGCCGCGTAGACGAGCAGCTGCAGCACCGTAAAGAACGAGATGGCGGAAGCCCCGGCATGGAAGCGCTCGGTGGCTTCGAGACCCACCACCCCGAATGACGTGCGCTGGGAGACTGCAACCAGATACGCGAAGATTCCGATGGTCCAGATCAGCCAGGCGCGGGGTGAAGTCACTCCCTTATTATGCCCGGGCGGGCGACGCCGCGCCGCAGGGGTCTGCCAGGCGGACGCCCCATGCAGGCCTCCGGGCGCATGCTCTACGTGCCGGGGTTCTCGCGGGCCAGGTATGCCTCCACCGCGGCCCCGAGCTCGTCCCCGTTGGGCAGTTCGTCGTTTTCATCGGCGAGGAGTGAGCGGCGGACGGTGCCTTCAGCCTTTTCGTCATACCGGGCTTCGAGGCGGGCAACCACCTGCTGAACGTCCTCCGAGGCTTCGATCTGCTCGGCGATCTGCCGGCCCACTTCCCTGCCGGCTTCGCGCAGCCTGTCCGTTGGCATCATCAGCGACGTCGCCGCACCGAGGAACTCAAGGCCCGCTACGGCAGCTGTCGGGTACTCCGCTTCCGCGAGGTAATGCGGGACGTGGATGACATAGCCGGCAACGTTGCGTCCGGCCTCCAGCAGCCGCAGCTCCAGGATGTGCCCCACGGCCGCCGGGACTTCCACGGTGGGTTTCCAGACGGAGATCCCCTCGATCAGTTCCGGGCGGTTGCCATGGACGGTTACACCCACCGGGCGCGTATGCGGCACCGGCATGGGAATGGAGTGGATCCAGGTCACGAGGTTCACCTCCAGCTTTTCCACGATGCCGACGACTGCGCGCGCAAAGCGTTCCCACTGAAGGTCAGGCTCAAAGCCTGCCAGCAGGAGGAAGGGGCTGCCGAGGCCGTCAGTAAGTTTGTAGAGTGCAAGCCTGGGCTCCTGGTAGTCCTGCAGATGGTCCTCCACAAAGGACACGTGGGGCCTGCGGGACCGGTAGTCGATGAGCTGGTCGGCGTCGAAAACAGCCACCGTCTCGGCGTCGAGGGCTTCGAGCAGCTCCGCGTTAATCTGCTTGACCACGTGGCCGGCATCGGCGAAGCCGGTAAAACCCATCACCAGGTTCAGCCCGCGGAGCGCCGGGCTGTGGAACAGCTCGATGTTGCTCGCATAGAGCGCATCGGGGTCCAGCAGGGAGCCGGAAATCCGTTCAAGCACGGCGTCTTCCTTTCGTGGGTTCGGGTGGATATCTTCTATAACGCGGCAGGGCACCCCCGCATTCCGCGCATCCCGGATGTGGCGCAGGTCTCCCGCAATACGGCAGCGGGCGTCCGCAGCGGCTACGATCGACAATGGCGTGCCGGACGGACTTAGCCTGCACCCCGGCCCCGTCCCGATCGGACGGCCGCCGGATTTCCATGGCCGGGAGCCTGGCATCCATCCAGCGCGAACAGCCTTTTCGAGAATTGAGGACTTGCACCATGGTCAAAAATACTGAAATCAACCTTAGTACCCTCTCGAAGGACCTGAGGAGGACCCCCAGTGACGCCGTCGTCATTGGCGTGGGACAAGGCCCGGACGGCCCTGTCCTTCTCAGTAACCCGCTGACCGGAAAATCGGCCGAAGCACTGGCCGATTCCCTCAAGGTCCTTGGTGTCACCGGCGCGGCGGACCAGATCGTCCGGCTCCCCGGCCTGCCCGAAACGGGAGCCGGGGTCCTTGTCCTGGCCGGTGTGGGCAAAGTCGCGGCTGACCGTCCGCTGACCGCGGAGGCGCTCAGGCGCGCCGCGGGTTCGGCCGTTCGCCAGCTGGCCGGGCTGCCCACCGTTGTCCTGGCACTCCCGACGGCGGAAACCTCCGACGTCGCGGCGGTCGCCGAAGGTGCCGCACTCGGCGCCTACTCCTTCACCGAGTACCGTTCATCGGCCGACGGGTTGAAGGACCCGGTCCGCAGCGCTGTGATCTGGACGGCAGTTCCGGAAAGCCAGGAACTGGATACGGCACTGACCCGCGCAGGCCTGATAGGCAAAGCCGTCAACGCCACGCGTTCCCTGGTCAACCAGCCACCCAGCCACCTTTACCCTGAGTCCTTCGCCGAGGCCGCGAAAGAGCTGTCCAAGGGCCTGCCCGTCAAGGTGACGGTCTGGGATGAGAAGCGCCTTGAAAAGGAAGGCTTCGGCGGCATCATGGGCGTGGGCAAGGGCTCCTCCCGCCAGCCGCGCCTGGTCAAGGTGGAGTACTCCCCCGCCAAAGCGACCGCGAAGATAGCGCTCGTTGGCAAGGGCATCACCTTTGACACCGGCGGCATTTCCCTTAAGCCTGCCCTGGGCATGGGCGACATGAAGAGCGACATGGCAGGAGCCGCCGTCGTCCTTAATACTGTGCTGGCGATCGCCGGACTGGGCCTGCCCGTGAAAGCCACGGCCTGGCTGTGCATTGCAGAAAACATGCCAGGCGGTGCAGCGTCACGGCCGGCCGACGTCCTGACAATGTTCGGCGGAAAGACCGTCGAAGTGCTGAACACCGATGCCGAAGGCCGTCTGGTGATGGCCGACGGAATCACCGCCGCCAGCCGCGAATACCCGGATGCCATCATCGACGTCGCCACGCTGACCGGTGCGCAGCTCATCGCGCTGGGCAACCGGACCGCCGGCCTGATGGGCTCGGAGAGCGTCACGGGTCCCCTCAAAGCCGCCGCTGACCGCGCCGGCGAACTTGTCTGGCCCATGCCGCTGCCGGAAGAACTGCGTCCAAGCATCGATTCCCAGGTAGCGGACCTGGCCAACATCGGCGAACGGCACGGCGGCATGATGACCGCCGCCGTTTTCCTCCGCGAGTTCGTGGGTAAGGGGAAGGACGGGGAACAGATTCCCTGGGCCCATATCGACATCGCCGGTCCGTCCTTCAACAACGGGAGCCCCTATGGCTACACCCACAAGCAGGGCACCGGCTGCACGGTCCGGACCCTGGTGGCCTATGTGGAGGACCTCCTGGTCTGAGCCGCGTGAGACTGGACACAAGCGCTCCACAAACGCGGCGGCAAGGTGGAGCATGGATAAGTGGTTCGCTAAGGTGAACAACGGTAGTCACAAATGCAAGAGAACCTGCCTGCTGGCATAATCACGGCAGTACAAGTTCCAAGACCAGATGATGCGTACTCTCGCGTCATCATTCACGCGAGGGAGCGTCTAAGTGGCCGATCAGGCAACTGCGCAAGAATTCGACATCCTGGTACTCGGTGGCGGCAGCGGCGGATACGCCACCGCCCTGCGTGCCGTACAGCTTGGCCTGACGGTCGGCCTCGTGGAGAAGGGCAAGCTGGGCGGCACCTGCCTCCACAACGGCTGCATCCCCACCAAGGCCCTCCTCCACTCGGCAGAACTGGCCGACCACGCCCGCGACTCCGCCAAATACGGCGTGAACGTGACACTGGACAGCATTGACATCACCGCCGTCAACGCCTACAAAGACGGCATCATCGCCGGCAAGTTCAAGGGCCTGCAGGGTCTGATCAAGGGCAAAAAGGGCATCACCGTCATCGAGGGTGAGGGCAAGCTCCAGGGCACCGACACCGTCGTGGTGAACGGGACCGCTTACAAGGGCAAGAACATCGTCCTCGCGACGGGTTCCTACTCCCGGACCCTGCCGGGCCTGGAAATCGGCGGCAAGGTCATCACCTCCGACGAAGCGCTCACCATGGACTACATCCCCAAGAGCGCCATCATCCTCGGCGGCGGCGTCATCGGCGTCGAGTTCGCTTCCGTCTGGAAGTCCTTCGGCGTGGACGTCACCATTGTTGAGGGCCTGCCCTCGCTGGTTCCCAACGAGGACGCAGCGATCGTCAAGAACTTTGAGCGTGCGTTCAAGAAGCGCGGCATCAAGTTCTCCACAGGTGTCTTCTTCCAGGGAGTCGAGCAGAACGACGACGGCGTCAAGGTCACCCTCGTTGACGGCAAGACCTTCGAAGCGGACCTTCTCCTCGTGGCAGTCGGCCGCGGACCGGTCACCGCGAACCTGGGCTACGAGGAAGCCGGTGTCACCATCGACCGCGGCTTCGTCATCACCAACGAACGCCTGCACACCGGCGTCGGCAATGTTTACGCCGTCGGCGACATCGTTCCCGGCGTGCAGCTTGCCCACCGCGGCTACCAGCAGGGCATTTTTGTGGCCGAGGAGATCGCGGGCCTGAAGCCTGTCGTCGTCGAGGACGTCAACATCCCCAAGGTCACCTACTCCGAACCTGAAATCGCCACCGTGGGCTACACCGAAAAGGGAGCCAAAGAGAAGTTCGGCGAGGACCAGGTGGAGATCCAGGAGTACAACCTCGCCGGGAACGGCAAGAGCTCCATCCTGGGCACCGGCGGCCTGGTCAAGCTGGTCCGCCAAAAGGACGGCCCCGTCGTCGGCGTCCACATGATCGGCTCCCGCATGGGCGAGCAGATCGGTGAAGCCCAGCTGATCGTGAACTGGGAAGCCTACCCGGAGGATGTGGCCCAGTTGCTGCACGCCCACCCGACCCAGAACGAAGCCCTGGGTGAGGCACACCTGGCGCTGGCCGGCAAGGCCCTGCACGGCTGATCAGCCCCGCCCGCACCACCGCAAGACCCTTGGGCTTAGTGCGCCCGGCCCGAACTGCCGGGTGCACTAAGCTCAAAATAAGGCAGCAACCATCCGCACTAAGATCAATAAGGAGAACGGGGACGACATGTCTGAATCCGTTAACTTGCCCGCCCTCGGTGAGAGTGTCACCGAAGGAACCGTCACCCGCTGGCTCAAGCAGGTAGGTGACCGGGTAGAGGTGGACGAGCCGCTGCTCGAGGTTTCCACCGACAAAGTAGACACCGAAATCCCCTCTCCGATAGCCGGCATCATCGAAGAAATCCTCGTCGCCGAGGACGAGACCGCCGAGGTCGGCGCTCCCCTGGTCCGCATTGGCGACGGCTCCGGCGGTGGCGCAGCCCCTGAAGCGGCAGCCCCCGAAGCCGCCGCACCGGCCGAAGAAGCTCCGGCAGCCCCCGCCGAAGCATCTCCGGCCGAAGCGCCCGCAGAGCAGGCCCCCGCCGAAGAGGCCGCCCCCGCCCGGCAGGCCCCGGCCGCAGCCGGTGGCGAAAGCCACGATGTCACCCTCCCCGCCCTCGGCGAAAGCGTCACCGAAGGCACCGTGACCCGCTGGCTGAAGGCCATCGGCGACACCGTCGAGGTCGACGAGCCGCTGCTGGAGGTATCCACCGACAAAGTGGACACCGAAATCCCCTCCCCGGTTGCAGGAACGCTGCAGGAGATCCGGGTCAACGAGGACGAAACCGCAGAAGTAGGCGCTGTCCTCGCCGTCATCGGCTCCGGCGCAGCAGCCCCCGCCGCAGCAGAACCCGAGGCCCCGGCACCCGCAGCCGAAGCCAAACCCGAGGCACCTGCCCCGGCCCCGGCCCCTGCAGCAGCACCCGCTCCCGAAGCACCCAAAGCCGAAGCACCCCAGGCTGAGGCAGCTCCCGCAGCCCCGGCCGCGCCCGCCGCTGCACCGGCTCCGGCAGCGGAGCCCGCAGCCGGCGGCGAGTCCGGCTACGTCACGCCACTGGTCCGCAAACTGGCGAACCAGCACGGCGTGGACGTCACGTCACTCTCCGGCACCGGTGTTGGCGGCCGCATCCGCAAGCAGGATGTCATCGCTGCAGCTGAAGCCAAGGCCGCCCCGGCCGCATCGGCCCCCGCAGCATCGGCACCGGCGGCATCAGCTGCCCCGGCCGGCCCGGCGGCCTCCTCGCTGCGCGGCACCACGCAGAAGGCTCCCCGCATCCGCCAGGTCATCGCCCGCCGCATGCGCGAGTCCCTCGAGGTCTCCACCCAGCTCACGCAGGTGCACGAAGTGGACATGACCAAGGTGGCCAAGCTCCGCCTCAAGGCCAAGAACTCCTTCCAGGCCCAGAACGGCACCAAGCTCACCTTCCTCCCCTTCATCGCCAAGGCTGTTGCCGAGGCCCTGAAGCAGCACCCCAAGCTCAACGCTGCGTACGACGAAGGCAAGCAGGAGATCACTTACCACAACGCTGAGCACCTGGCGATCGCTGTGGACACGGACAAGGGCCTGCTGGTCCCGGTTATCACGGACGCCGGCAACCTGAACCTGGCCGGCCTGGCCGGCAAGATCGCCGACGTCGCAAGCCGCACCCGCGACGGCAAGATCGGTCCGGATGAGCTCTCCGGTGGCACGTTCAGCATCACCAACATCGGCTCCGTCGGCGCACTGTTCGACACCCCGATCATCAACCAGCCGCAGGTGGGCATCCTCGGTACCGGAGCGATCGTCAAGCGCCCCGTAGTGGTCTCTGATGAGAACGGTGACGACTCGATCGCCATCCGCTCCATGATGTACCTGTCCCTCACGTACGATCACCGCCTGGTGGACGGCGCCGATGCAGGACGCTTCCTGCAGACCCTGAAGGCCCGCCTTGAAGAAGGCGCTTTCGAGGCGGACCTCGGGCTCTAGTCCCCGGCGGTTCCTTTAAGCTCAACCGGCGACGGCGGTGCGGACATCGGTGGGAAACCACCGACAGCCCGTGCCGCCGTCGCCGTTTTGCTCCCGGGCCAGGCAGTGCCGCAGGCAGCGCGGGTCTTACTACGCCGCGTAGAAACTTCTGGTTAGACTGGGGCCATGCAAATTGTCTATAACATCGTGGTTTTCCTGCACATCGTCGGCGCCGCCATGATCGTGGGCATCTGGATCGGCCAGATGAAGAAGCCCACCGTCCACCCGCGCCAGTTTGACGGAGCGATGCTGCAGCTCCTGACCGGCATCGCGCTCATGGGCCTGATCCCGGCGCTGGACATGGACGCGAACTACGCCAAGCTGGGCGTGAAGTTTGCGATCGCACTGGTGGTGGGCGTGCTCGCCTTCATCGGCCGCCGCAAGTACAAGAAGGGCGAGGACATCAGCAAGGGACTCGCGCACGGCGTCGGCGGGCTTGCGTTGCTCAACGTCGCCATCGCCACGATCTGGAACTGACCGGCCACTGAACCACGCACGACGGCGCCGCTCCCCGCATGTGGGGAGCGGCGCCGTCGTTGTTTATCCACTGAGAGCGGACACCCTGTGCGTGGCTGCCGGGGAATCCCTAGGATGGAAACCGGCGGGGCCAGGCAGCGGCCTGCCCCGGTTCGAACCGACATCTAGGAGTGGACATGGCAGCAACACGCACAGCGCACACAGTATGGAACGGCGACCTTTTCGCAGGCTCGGGACAGACCACGCTGGACAGCTCCGGCCTGGGCACCTTCGACGTCACCTGGAAGGCACGCACCGAAGCGGCCGAGGGCAAGACCAGCCCGGAAGAACTCATTGCCGCAGCCCACGCCAGCTGCTTTTCGATGGCTTTCAGCAACATGCTCGCCCAGGCCGGGCACACGCCCGAAGAGGTTCGCACCAAAGCCGACGTGACCTTTGTTCCCGGCACCGGCATCACCGGCAGCCACCTGACCGTCGGCGCGCGCATTCCGGGGATTTCCGAAGAGGACTTCCAGCGGATCGCCGGCGAAGCCAAGACCGGTTGCCCGGTCTCCGGAGCACTTGCCAGCATCAACATCACCATGGAAGCCACGCTCGACGCCTAAAGAGCTGACAAAGAAGGCCCTGCCCTTTCCGGTTCATCCGGCGGGGGCAGGGCCTTTCTTTGTTCGTGTCAGTGGCCCTCCGGCGCCTTGACGCGCGCCGGAAGCGGCGCGGGCTTGAGGCGACGGTAACCTTCCCGCGCCGGGGGCATGTCAGTGGGCAGCTCCTGGATCATTTCCTTGAGCGCCCCGATGCCGTATTCCAGCTGGGGATCCCGGCCTGCGGCATAGGCGTGCGGCGGGTAGGCGACCTCGATGTCGGGGTCCACGCCGTAGTTCTCCACCGACCAGCCCACACCGCCGCTGAACCAGTTGGCATACCGCGGCTGGGTCACGCCCGTGCCGTCGGCCAGCGAGAACCTGTTGTCAATCCCCACTACTCCACCCCAGGTCCGCGTTCCAATGACCGGCCCGATGCCGCGGAGCTTTGAAACCTGGGTGATGATGTCGCCGTCGGAGCCGGCGAATTCGTCCGCGAGGATGACGACCGGTCCGCGCGGGGCGTGGTGCGGGTACGTCCTGGGGCGTTCGCCGCGGGGCATGCTCCAGCCGGTGACCTTTCTGCCGATCAGCTCAGCGACGAGCTGTGACGTGTGGCCGCCACGGTTCCGGCGGACGTCCACGATCAGGCCATCGAGAGCGGTTTCGGTATCAAGATCCCGGTGCAGCTGCGCCCAGCCGTTAGCCATCATGTCCGGGATGTGGAGGTAGCCGTAGCGGCCTCCGGACGCCTCACGGACGGTCCGGCGGTTCGCGGCGACCCACTCCTGGTAGCGGAGTCGTTCCTCATCCCTGACCGGGATGACGGCAATCCGCCGTTGCTCCCCCGCTTTGGCCCCGTGACCGGGCCCGTTGCGGAGCGTCAGTTCGACAGCCCGTCCTGCGGCACCCACCAGCTGCATGGCCGGCGTCAGGGTAGCGGACAGGGGCACCCCGTCGATGGCCAGCAGCACGTCCCCGGCCATGGCCCCTGCACCGGGCCGCGTCAAAGGTGACGTGGCCAGCGGATCCGACGATTCGCCGGCCAGGACGCGGCTGATCTCCCAGCCGGCCGCGGTGAGCGTAAGGTCGGCCCCGAGCCGGCCCTGGCCGTTGCTGCCATTCTCGGTCACGGCCGCAGGCTTGACGTAGGCATGCGAGGTGCCCAGTTCACCGTGCAGCTCCCACAGAAGGTCCACCAGGTCATCATGGGACCCCAGCCGGTCCACCAGCGGACGGTACCTCTTGTGGATCGACGCCCAGTCCTGGCCGGCCATGTCCTCGGTCCAGAAGAAGTCGCGCTGCAGGCGCCAGGCTTCGTCAAAGGCCTGGCCCCAGACGCTGACGGGGTCCATCATGACCCGGATCCTGCCCAGATCCACCTTGACCAGCTGGCCGGAATCCTCGTCCGCCTTGGCCGCCGAAGGGACCACGCTGACCTGTTTGTCGCTGATCAGCACCACTTTCTTACCGTCGCCGGAGAGCCGATAGCTGTCCAGTGCCTCCACCAGCGTGGCGGACTTCCGCCGCGCGAGGTCGAACCGGACCAGGTTCGGGCGCGAATCCTTGTCATCCTTGCTGGCCTTGCCGTCGCCGGTGACGCCGGCAAGCGCCCAGTCCAGCCACAGCAGTGCGTCCTCCGTGGACGTCAGGGAGGTGTAGTTGCCCTGCGGAACGGGGACGCCGATGACCCTGTGGGCCAGCCCTTCCGGATCCACCTGGACCTGGGCTGTGCCGGACGCTGCGCCTGTGCCGTCCTCACCGTCCGGCGTCACGGCAGGTTCCAGGTCAACGGCCGGGCCAAAGGGCGATGGCGTGGCAGCGGCCAGTGCCACGAGATAGGGCTTGATGGGGCTTGGGAAGGAGAGGTCGAAGGAATGCCCGTCATATACCGGGTCAAAGCTGCGGTTGGAGAGGAAGGCCAGGAACTTGCCGTCCGGGGTAAAGCCGGGTGACTCGTCGCGGAAACGGCCGTCGGTGACCTCAACGATGCCGTCGGCGAAGCCCGTGACGCTGGCGAGCCTCAGCCGGCTCCGGGAGCCGAACGAGGTGACAGGTTCAGACCAGGCCAGCCATTGTGAATCGGGCGACCACGCCAACTCCTCGATCGCACCCTCACCGATGGTGGTGACCAGGGAAAGTACGCCGGAAACCGTGTCCGCCAGGAACACGTCGCCGAAGGAGGTGCCCAAGGCCAGCCAGCGGCCGTCCGGGCTCGCTTCCATGGCACTGGTGCGTGAGGGCTTCGGGAAGTCGATGCGTGATCCCGGTACCGTTGTTCCGGCATCAGCAGCCACCTGCGCCGGGCTGTCCCCAACGTCGGCCGCCGTTACCTCGGAACGTGAATCATCGTGTACGGAGACGACGACGTCGGCGGTCGCCGCAGGCGCCGAAGCCGTGGCAGGAACCGGCCGGGGCAGTTGTGCTTCCGCGGTGTCCGGCGTGCTGTCCGGGCCGGGCGCCGGCGCTGCCGACGGAACCGCCAGACCGGGAACCTGCGCGGCGATTTCCTTGATGTGGATTGCTTCGACGCCGTCGTGGTCGGCAATATAAGCGAGGCGGCCGCCGTCGAGCACTCTGGGGAGCCTGGCGCGGACTCCGGGAGTGGCCTCCACGATGCGGGAAGGCCCGTCCTTGTGCCGGATCCAGTGAATCGTGCCGTGGGCTTCCACGGCACTGGCCGAGCCGCTGGAGTCGGGCACAACCTCGCCCAGATGTTTGGCGGTCTTCAGCAGGGCCGGCCGCCGCGACTGCGAGGCGGAGCCCAGGGAGATGTCCAGCCGGACCGCGTCAGAGTCCAGGTCATGCAGGACCCAGAGCTCACCGGCGGATTCGAAGATGACCCGCTTGCCGTCACTGGCGGCGTGCCTGACGTAGAAGTCTTCGTGGTCGGTGTGGCGCCGCAGGTCCGCGCCGCCGGGCAGTACGGAGTACAGGTTTCCGTAGCCCTCGTGGTCAGAAAGGAAGGCAATCCGCCCGTCCACCCACATTGGATCGGCCAGGTTTCCGTCAAGGTCCGGAAGCAGGCGTTCGAACTCGCCGTTCCCGTCGGCATCGATCCAGAGCTTGCCGGCGGTGCCGCCGCGGTACCTCTTCCACCAGGCGGGCTCCCGTGAGAGCACACTGGCCAGGACAACCGGACGTTCGTCGCCGACCTCCGGGCCGAACGCCACGGATTCCACCGGCCCGAACGGCAGTTCCTCCGCCCAGCCGCCGTCAACCGGGACGCGGTAGGCATGGGTGTGCCGGCTTTCGGCCTGGCGGAAGGCGCTGGTCACCACCACTTCGCCACGGGCCGTGAAGCCCTTCACCCTGGTGGTGGCGTGGCCAAAGTATGTCAGCTGGCGGTAACCACCGCCGTCCACCTCGGCCGAAACCACTTCGGGCGACGTCCCCTGCACGACGGTCCAGACGAGCCGTTTGCCATCAGGTGTGAAACGCGGGTTGCGTGCGGGCAACTGCAGCGACGAAACGCGCCACGCCCTGCCACCGCCCAGCGGAGCTATCCAGACATCGTCCTCAGCCACAAATGTGACCAGATCGCCGTGGACGTGCGGAAACCGGAGGTAGCTCGAAGAAGTCATCGTTCGATCATAGTCAAAGTCAGGAGGCCGGACGGGAGGTGCCGCCGCCGTGCCGGGCGTGGTGAGATGGATCATGCGAATCATCATGGCCGGAGCTTCAGGCCTCATTGGAAGCGATATGGCCGCCCATTTGCGTTCGGGCGGCCATGAGGTCCTCCGGCTGGTGCGGCGGGCCCCGGCTTCGTCACTGGAACGGCGCTGGGACCCCTCCTCCGGAGAGCTCGATCCAGCCCATCTTGAGGGCGCGGACGCCGTAATCAACCTCTCCGGCGCCGGTATAGGAGACCGCCCCTGGACGCGCGGCCGCATTGACGAACTGTTCCGCTCACGGCTGGACCCCACCAGGACCCTGGCCGCAGGCATGGCCAAAGTGGACAGCCCGCCCAAGGTTTTCCTCAGCCAGTCGGGCTCCAACTATTACGGCGATTGCGGCACAGCCGTCCTTCGCGAGAATTCCCCGAACGGCACCGGAATCATGGCCCGGATCTGCAGCGAGTGGGAAGCGGCTGCACATGGTGCCCCGGCCGGAGTCCGGGTGGTGACGCCGCGGACAGGGGTGGTCCTGAGCAGGAGGGGAGGCGCGTTGGGCCGGCTCATGCCGTTGCTCCGGCTTGGCGTCGGTGGTCCGCTGGGCAACGGCCGCCAGTACTGGCCCTGGATCACGCTTCCGGATGTGTCCTCAGCCTTCAGCTTCCTGCTCCAGGCCCCCGTGTCAGGTCCGGTGAACGTCTGCGCTCCGGAGGCCGCGGACGTCAATGCCCTCATTGCGGGGCTGGCGGGTGCACTCCACCGGCCGGCAGTGTTCCGTGTTCCCGCGCCGGTGCTGCGGCTCGTGATGGGCAAACTGGCCGACGAACTCCTGCTGGGCAGCCAGCGGATGGAACCGGCGGTCCTGACTGAGGCGGGCTTCGCCTGGAGGCACCCGGGCCTTGCCCAGGCTGCGGCCTGGGTTGCGGCCAAGGACTGACCCGCCCACGGATATCCGGTGGCGGCTGCTCCGCACGGGCACTCCGGGTCTCAGGTCCCGGGCAGGACGTCTGTAATCCGCCACCGCCCTTCAGCGGAAACCAGCACGAGTCGAAGTTGTTGCCCCGCACCGGCCGGGGCCGTAGCCACCACCGCCCCGGAACGGTTCTTCTCCTCATACGAGGATGTGGTGGAGATGACCTGGATGACTGCCCGGCCGGACGAGCTTCCGGGCTGGACATCCAGACCAGATACGGTGCTGGTGAAGCCCGCGAGGACATTTCCCGATTCCTGGAGTTCGTCCTTGATGCGCGTGTCTGCGGCTGAGGCAGCGGAACCCGGGACATTAACGAGGTCAAGAAGCTCCAGCCGGCCGGAACTGAACGCCAGGGACCGCACCGCGGCCAGCCCGCGGACGGCTTCAATCGGGTCTGCTGAGTCCAGCCGCGCCGAAACCTCAGCGGGGATCAGGGAATCCGCCGGTGCACTGTTGCTCCCACCAGCTCCGTTGCCGGCCGCGGCACCCGCACCGTTGGTTGCCCCGGCACTGGCTGCCGGCTCCCCGGTTCCGGCCTGTGCCGTCCACGGACCCCCTGGCCCGAAGGCAGCGGCGAGCCAGATTCCCGCCGCGACCAGGACGCCTGCCCCCGCCGCCAGCAGCACGGTCCCCCGCATTTGTGGTGTTCTTGCCGTGGTTGCCGGAACCAGCCCGACCCGGTCTCTGGATGGGGGACCGGCTGCTTTCCGCTTCGAACCGTCTTCCATTGCGTGTTTGCCGTGTGAGGCGCTTTTTTCGAGTCCGGCAGCCTGGACTTTTCCGGCCCGCACACTGGTCCCTGACGTACGCGGCCCGGGTGGGTGCACCCGCCCGCCTTCTGGAAATAGCAGCATCGGGCGCGCCCCGACCAGCCCGGGCCAGCGGGAGGTTGAGATCCTGCGCCCCCAGGCCCGAAGGCCGTTTTTGTATGCGCTGCCGCGACCATCCGGAATGCGGCGCCGGGTCAACAGTTGCGGAATGACTGTGGAGTGGACGGACGAGGCAAGGTCAACAGGCAGCGGGGCCGCGCTCCGGTAGACCGCCGTCGCCAGTTCCAAGGCGGTGGGACGCAGCCGCCGGTCCTCGTTGAGACCGGCTTCCAGGGCCGCCGCGAGGTCGGCGGGAACGTCAGGAAGCAGGAGCGGCAGTGGCGGCCGGTCTGCTGTCCGCCGGGGCGCCTCCCCGGTCAGGCAATACCATCCCAGCGCAGCGAGGGAGTAGACATCCCGCTCCGGCTGCAGCCCGGCCCTGACAGCATCCACCGGTGACGGATCCATAAACCCCGGAGTGCCGTGGTCCGGCACAGAGGAAACGTCACCCACCATCCTGGCAATCCCGACGTCGGAGAGCATTGGCTTGCCTTGGCCGGTAAACAGGACATTGCCTGGCGATACATCACCGTGGGTGAATCCTTTGCCATGGAGATAACCGAGCACCTGGGCCATGGGGGTCAGGACTGTCACTGTCTCCCCGATGCTGAGTTTCGCGCGGCTGCCGACAAGTTCCGCCAGCGAGCCGCCGGGCGCATAATCCAGGAGCAGACCGACTCCGCAACGCGCTTTCCCCGATCCGCCCGGCCAGTCAAAACGGAATGCCTCGTGGGCCTTGATCAGGTGCTGGTGGTCCAGAACGGAAAGGATCCGGATTTCCCGGCGAATGGCCTCCTCTGATGCCGGACCGGGCCGCGGGGCTGCCGTGGGTCCGGCTGCGCTGCCGCCCTCGCTCCCCAGACATTTCAGGGCGAAGTCACGGCCCGTCTTTTCCTCCGTGACCAGCCACACTGTTGAGCTTCCGCCGCGGCCCAGCACACGCCCCACCACGAAACCGGGAACCTCCGGGACAGCGAAATTTGTCATGACACATGTCTAACGGATTCCTGCGGCCCCTGCAGAAGTTATCCACAGCCCCGCCTGCCCTGCGCCCAGGTCCTGGGACCCGGGCCACCGGATCAGGCCGTTGGATCCTCCGTGGGGTCCTCCGTGGGGGTCCCGTGAGAGGTTTGACACTTAAAGGGAGACGCCGCTGCCCGGGGTCTAAGCTGGAAGGCATGACTCTTGAGTTTTCACAGGTGGGTCTTGCCCCGGACTTCGTTGAATACACGCGCGGCTGGGAACTCCAACGCGAAATCCACGGCGCCGTCCTCGCAGGCACTTCCCCCAGCACGGTCCTGCTTTTGGAGCATGCCGCCGTCTACACCGCCGGCAAGCGCACTGAGGACCACGAGCGCCCCTTCGACGGAACCCCCGTGGTGGCCGTGGACCGCGGAGGGAAGCTGACGTGGCACGGACCCGGGCAGCTGGTGGGCTACCCGATCATCAAACTGAAAAACCCGGCCGGAATCCGTGATTACGTCGATCGGCTCGAAGCCGTGATCATCGCTGTCCTGGCGGACTATGGCATCCTGGCCGAGCGGATCAAGGGCAGGGCAGGGGTGTGGCTCAACGCAGATGCGAAGGGCCCTGCGCGCAAGATCGCGGCCATCGGCATCCGCGTCAGTGAGGGTGTCACCATGCACGGATTCGCTATCAACTGCAACAACGATCTCGCCCCCTATGGCCAGATCATTGCCTGCGGAATTACTGACGCCGGCGTCACCACCATTGCCCGGGAGACAGGCCGCGACGTCACACCCGCGGACCTGGTGGCACGGGTCACCGAAGAACTGCAGAAAAATGAAGACGCATTAGTCGCCACCCCTGAAGGAGCTCTCCTATGACATTGGCACCAGAAGGCCGCAAGCTGCTCCGGGTTGAGCAGCGTAACTCGGCGGTTCCCGTGGAGCGGAAGCCTGAGTGGATCAAGGCGAAGGTCCAGATGGGCCCGGAGTATGTGCAGCTGAAGAACCTGGTCAAGAAGGAAGGCCTGCACACGGTGTGTGAGGAGGCCGGCTGCCCCAACATTTTTGAGTGCTGGGAGGACAAGGAGGCCACGTTCCTGATCGGCGGGTCCGAGTGCACCCGGCGCTGTGATTTCTGCCAGATCGATACCGGCAAGCCCTCCCCGGTGGACATGTTCGAACCCACGAAGGTGGCCCGCTCGGTCCAGGCCATGCAGCTGCGCTACGCCACCGTGACCGGGGTGGCCCGGGATGACCTGGCCGATGAGGGTGTCTGGCTGTACGCCGAAACGGTCCGGAAGATCCACGAGCTGAACCCGGGCACCGGTGTTGAACTGCTGATCCCTGACTTCTCCGGCAAGCCGGAGCACATTGCGGCGATCTGCGATTCCAAGCCCGAGGTGTTCGCGCACAACGTGGAGACGGTGCCGAGGATTTTCAAGCGGATCCGGCCCGCGTTCCGGTACGAGCGGTCCCTTGATGTGATCACCCAGGGCCGGGCCCTGGGCATGGTGACCAAGTCCAACCTGATCCTGGGCATGGGTGAGACCCGCGAGGAAATCTCCGAGGCCCTGAAGGACCTGCATGAGGCCGGGTGTGACCTGATCACCATTACCCAGTACCTGCGCCCGTCCGAGCGGCACCTGCCGGTGGACCGCTGGGTCAAGCCGCAGGAATTCGTGGACCTCCAGGACGAGGCCACCGAGCTAGGGTTCCTCGGCGTCATGTCCGGTCCTTTGGTCCGGTCCTCCTACCGTGCCGGCAGGCTCTGGGCCACCGCGATGCGGAAGAAGGGCTGGGAAATCCCCGCCGAACTCGCCCACATCGAGTCCTCCGGCAGCACCCGCCAGGAAGCCAGCTCACTCCTGGCAGCCCGGGCCTAAGCCGCACTTTCTTATTCCTCAGGGCCGGCACCGGACTATTTCCGGCGTCCGGCCTTCAGGCTTAAATCACGTAGAATTGAGGCACTATGGCGAAATCCCCTGATTCCAGTAACACTACGCCGGCGGCCGACGACGCCCCGAAGCGTGGCCTCTTCTCGCGCAAGCCCAAAGAAGCAAAGGTCAAAAAGCCCAGCCGGCTCAAGCAGATCGGCGAAGTTTTCAACATGACCCGCCGGCATGACCCCATGGTCCCGTGGCTGATGCTGCTGGTGTTCCTGGGCGTTGTGGCGGTCAGCTTCCTGGTGGGCTTCTGGCTGGAGAACTGGATCACCGGCCTGATCATCGGCATCCCGCTGGGCCTGCTTGGCGCAACCCTGATCCTCTCGCGGCGTGCAGAACGCGCAGCCTTCGCACAGATCGAGAACCAGCCGGGTGCCTCAGGCGCAGCTTTGGGTACGCTCAAGCGCGGCTGGATCACCGAGGATCAGCCGGTTGCCGTAAACCCGCGCACCCAGGACGCCGTATTCCGGGCCGTCGGCCGCCCCGGCGTCGTACTCGTCAGCGAAGGCCCCACCGTACGTGTGAAGCCGATGCTCGATGCCGAACGCAAACGCCTTGCCCGCATCCTCCCGAACGTCACGGTCCATGTGATCGAAAGCGGCCGGGGCGAGGGCCAGGTGCCCATCAGCCAGGTTGCCAAAAAGATGACCAAGCTGAAGAACGAACTGACCAAGCTCGAGGTGAACGCGGTTTCCAAGCGGATTTCCTCGCTCGGCAACCGCCTCCCGATCCCCAAGGGAATCGACCCCTACAAGGCGCGTCCCAACCGCGGACGCTAGGACCATTGGACCGCCCCGGTTCCGGCTCGGCTGGAACCGGGGCGGTTTTTTGTCGGGTGGAAAACACCCCGGTGACCACACAAGCACGAGATTGGAAGAAACCGCGTGACGACGACGGCTACAGCCCTCACGATCAGGGCCTTTCGCATTCTGGCCATCGCAGAAGCATTCAGCTGGGCTGCGCTGCTGACGGGCATGTACTTCAAGTGGATAGCGCGGACCACCGAGATTGGCGTGGAAATCGCCGGCCCGGTACACGGTGCACTCTTTGTGGGGTACGCCGTCACCGCACTGGTCCTGTGGCGGCTCCAGCGGTGGCCGTTTGCTGTTGCCCTTTTTGCCGGATTGTCGGCGGTCTTCCCCTTCGCCACCATCGCCTTTGAACGCTGGGCCGGAAAACGCGGCCACCTCACGCCCCGTGCGCCCTATGATGCCGCTTCACCGGATGCCGGGGCCAGGGAAAAGTCAATAGTCTGACCCGGGCGCCTGGGGTCTATCGGCGGACCAGGACGGTGTTCATGGCTTTGTCGTGCAGGCCGCGGTGGTCCGGATCGAAAATCACCGCGGGGATCACCAGGCACAGGAGCAGCGCCCGTACCACCCCGGCCAGGGGACCGGCCGGACCGCCGCCAAGCCGCACAACATGGATTCCCACGAGTCTGTGGCCGATGCTGTAGCCAAGCGTGCCGACCAGCATCATCTGTTCAGCAGCGAAGACGGCCAGTGTGGCCCAGGGGTCTCCGCCGAAGGCAAAATTGCTGATCAGCAGGGCGATCCCCCAGTCCACCATGATCGCCACGATCCGGCGGCCGGCACGGGCGATGGAGCCGGAACCGGACTCCGGCAGCCCCAGCCGCTCCCCCGGATACTTTGAAATGCCGGACGTGTCCGGTCCAGTGAGCCAGGAGCCTATGTCTTTGCGATCTACCACGAACCAAGCTTACCGACTCGCCGTCGAACGTCCGGGCCATGCAGTGAAACGCCTTCTCACCGCCGTTCACAGAGTGGAACCAGCTAGACCACACTCTGGACACCCGATAGCGTTGCCTGATCAGGGCATTCTGTAACCTGCCCGAAACAATGTGGACATGGACGGGAAATGCCGCGTCCATAGGCTAAGAGCAGTTTCAAGCGAACCCGAAGCAGGGAAACCCCGTCTCCCTGCCCTTCGGATTGCGCTGGATCAGATGGCTTGCAGCCAGATATTACATATGCGTTAGGAGCATAGATGTTCAAGAATGCGGACGAAGTCCTCAAGTTCATCAAAGACGAAGATATCAAGTTCGTCGATATCCGCTTCACCGATCTCCCTGGTGTCCAGCAGCACTTCAACGTGCCGGCCAAGAGCGTTGACGCGGATTTCTTCGTCAACGGCCAGCTGTTCGACGGATCTTCCATCCGCGGCTTCCAGGGCATTGCGGAATCGGACATGCAGCTGATCCCGGACGTCACCACCGCATTCCTGGACACCTTCCGCATGGAAAAGACGCTGGCGCTGAACTTCTCCATCGTGAACCCCCGCACCGGGGACCCGTACCACCGCGACCCCCGTGGCGTGGCCGAAAAGGCTGAGGCCTACCTCGCCTCCACCGGCATCGCAGACACCGCGTTCTTCGCACCCGAAGCAGAATTCTTCGTCTTCGACAACGTCCAGTACCAGTCCTCCCCCGAGGGCAGCTTCTACAAGATCGACTCCGAAGAAGCCCACTGGAACACCGGCCGCGAAGAAGAAGGCGGAAACCTCGGTTACAAGACTCCCGTCAAGGGCGGTTATTTCCCCGTCTCCCCCACGGACAAGCAGGCCGACCTCCGCGATGCCATGTGTATTGCCCTGGATGAGGCCGGCCTTGAGGTCGAGCGCAGCCACCACGAGGTCGGTTCCGCCGGCCAGGCTGAGATCAACTACAAGTTCACCACGCTGACGCACGCCGCAGATGACCTGCAGAAGTTCAAGTACGTCATCAAGAACACGGCCGACGCCTGGGGCAAGTCCGTGACCTTCATGCCGAAGCCCGTCTTCGGTGACAACGGCTCGGGCATGCACTGCCACCAGTCGCTCTGGACCAACGGTGAGCCGCTGTTCTACGACGAAAAGGGCTACGCCGGCCTGTCCGACACCGCCCGCTGGTACATCGGCGGCCTGCTGAAGCACTCCTCCGCCGTCCTGGCCTTCACCAACCCGACGGTGAACTCCTACCGCCGCCTGGTCAAGGGCTTCGAAGCTCCGGTGAACATGGTTTACTCGCAGGGCAACCGCTCCGCCGGTATCCGCATCCCGATCACGGGCTCGAACCCCAAGGCAAAGCGCATCGAGTTCCGCGCTCCGGACCCCTCGTCCAACCCGTACCTGGCGTTCGCCGCGCAGCTGATGGCCGGCATTGACGGCATCCGCAACCGCATCGAACCGCCCGCCCCGATTGACAAGGACCTCTACGAGCTCCCCGCCGAGGAAGCCAAAGACATCCCCAAGGCACCGGGCACCCTCGAGGAGGCCCTGGAGGCCCTGGCCGAGGACAACGAGTTCCTGCAGGCCGGCGGCGTGTTCACGCAGGACCTGATCGACACCTGGATCGAATACAAGTACGAGTACGAGATCCGCCCGCTGTCCCTGCGCCCGAACCCCTACGAGTTCGAGCTCTACTACGGCGTCTAGCTAGAATCCGCGGCTAGATCGGGCTTAGTCCGCAGACAGTCCGCAAGAATCCAGATATACAGAAAAGGCCGGCCCCAGGTTCACCACCCGGGGCCGGCCTTTTTGTCGTGCCTGGATCGGCTCAGCCGTGCCGCTCAGTCCGCGAGCTCAGCCGCTCCCCCAGCACACCGGCCACGGCCGCCCGCGCCGACTCTTCCTTGTCCGGCCACATGTGCCCGTACGTGTCCAGCGTCGTCTTCGCTGAGGAGTGCCGCAGGCTCTTCTGCACCACCTTCACGTCAAGGCCCTGGGAAATCAGCAGGGACGCGAAATAGTGCCGCAGGTCATGGAACCTGAACCCCTCCGGTAGACCCTTGACCGTGGCCCGCGCTTCCCGGAAGTAGTGCTCAAGCCGGTGAGGCGAGATCCCGCGGCCCCACTCGTTGGTTACGAGTGTCACACTCCCCCACTTTGTGTGATTCACCGACAGCTCAAGGCACATGTTCTGTGGAATCGGGATCGGCGTTTTGGACTCTTTGGTCTTGAGCTCCACGCCAGGATATTGGATGGCCGGCGAGATGATGCCGCGCATGAAGTCGACATCGGAAACCCGCAAGGCCACAGCCTCCGCCACCCGGAGCCCGGCGAACGCAGCGAGCAGCACCGCAGGCTGCAGGCCGTCCGGCATCGCGTCATGCAGGGCCCACACCTGTTGCGTCGTTGCAACGTAGGGCCGCTGCTCCCCCGACTTGGGCGCCGTGCGCCGGCTCAGCGGCGACTTCGGCAAAAGACCGTCATGGACGGCGTCACTGAATAGCTGTCCCATGCGTGAATGCAGCGCGTAGATTGTGGAATCAGCCAAGCCCTCATCGCTGAGCTTTGCCGTCCATGCCTTGACTTCCGACGGCCGGACACTCTTGAGCGGGCGGTGCCCGAATACCGCATTGATCCGCTTCATGTGAGTCTTGGCCTGGCGCACAGTGGATGGCCGGTTGTTCTCGTAGCCCTTCAGCCAGACCTCCGACCACTGGCGGACCGTCGTCTGTGCCGTCTTGGGGTCCACGTAGGTGCCCGCAACAACCGTCGCGGTGACCTCATCAAGCCAATGCTGCCCGTCGATCTTCCGCCGGAAGTGCCTGGCATGCTCCTTGCCCGCGTCGTCGCGGTACCGGGCACGCCAGGTCCCGTCGGCCCTCTTCTTGATGCTCGCCATCAGAAGTAGTTCCCGGGGTCGGGTGCGCCGGTTGCCGGATTCATGCGGGGAGGTTCATCGAGCAGCTCGTCTGGCGATGTCACGTCTAGGGCCTCGTGATAGGCGTCGAAGCTCCCGAACTCCTGGAGTATGTCTTGAGCCTGATCATCCCCTTTGATGAACTGGCGGAACTGCTCCTTGCCCTTGGCAACGGCCCCCTCGGCTGACATTTTTAGAGCATGCTCCGCATTGTCGACAAGGTCCTGGACCGATGGACGCTCGGAGGCCGGAACCTGCACACGAGCAGACCCAAGAAGATTGCGCAGCTTGTAAAGCTCATGCTCGAGGATGTCTGTGTGGGCAACGATGTTGTCGTAGTTTTTCTGAACCCGCGTCCTTGCTGATTCAAGCTCCTCGGCAATTCGGGCATCCTCAGGTAGGGTCAGCATCTTTTCGAGCGGAACATCCAGGATAGCGGCCACCGCCCTAGCCTCCCCGAGCTTGATTGGACGCTCCCCCGACTCAATCCGGGAAACAGTCGTTTGGTGAAAGATGTTCCAGCCAGCCTCAATCAACCTGCGGCTCATTTCGCCCTGCGACCATCCCCGCTTCTCGCGAAGCAAGCGCATATTCATGCGGAATCGTTCCTCATCAACGCTAGGTGCGGGGTATTCGCTCATGCCATACCTTCTCACCTAAGCGCATTGACAGTCAACACGAATCAGACTTATGCTGATTCGTGTCAGCACGACTCACGACTTGTAAGAATGGATCCTTATGCCCAACCTTTTGAACATCCAAGAAGTATCTGAGATGACCCGTATCCCGGTTGCGACTCTGCGGTATTGGCGTCACCGCGGCGAAGGTCCACGCGCCGCACGCTTCGGGGCTCGCATTCTCTACAAACAGGAGGATGTCACAGCTTGGATCGAGGCCGCATTCGAGAGCGGCGCCGCATAAAAGCTCACCCGGCCCCATCTGGGCCCACGAGAAGAATCAGAATTACAAAAAGTCTGGGGAGACAGTAATGAACACTTCAACAAACACCGCAACGACCGCAATGACCTCATCAAGAGCCTCACAATTGGCCCGCGCATCGCATGCCGATGATTCCGCCGAGTATTCCCGCGCGTTCGACGAGGACTCGATAGTGACGCTCGTTGAAGACGAGGCCGGCCTCAATGTCCTGGACGTGTACGACGTGATTGACGGTGGCCAGCACGTAGGAATCAGCGCCCATGTCCCGCTGGAAGCCCTGACGTGTCTCGGGCTGGACGTCTGCACCGACATCGGAATCCTGGAACTCACCGGATCGCGAGAAGAAATCGCCAAGGCCGCCGCACTGTTCACCGAAGTCGGCGCCAAGCTTCAGGCTCACTTGGACTCGCTGCCCGAGGTTGAAGCGGTGGAGGGTGAGGCGATCGTCCTGCACTACGTTCCCAAGGACCGGTCAGCCTCGACCGTGCGCACGCTCTGTGGGGAAGCGTGGCACGCCGAGGAAGAACTGGGGCTTCCGGGTGAAGGAGTCGACGGTGCCGAGACTGTCGTCTGCCACCTCTGCCTCGATGCCCATCTGAAGCTGACGAAGTGACCCGACCGGGCACCGACGTAGTAAGCGCGGTCCGGCTGCACTCGCCAAAGTCAGTAGCCGGACCGCTTGAAAAAACCCCATCAGCCATCAGCTATCAGGAGATTTCCCATGCACAACAGTAACGAACCCAAGACCGCTATGCCCCCTGCAGGCTTCAGATCAACACCGGAGACAACCGCAGCGGGCACCCCGATCTTTGAGGGGACATCGCACTACATCAGGTCAGGCAGCCACGGCGTGACCCCTACCTGGACGGAAGACGGCGGGACCTCATACTTCATCGACGCGGCGCTTCGGCCCCTCACCGGCGAGCAGCTGGACGAGCTCACCGCTTGCCTGACCAACGCCCGCCGCACCGCGGCCACGTCGGAGCCCGAGCGCATCGGGCCGATCCTGGACCGAGTCGTCGAGGACCTGCGCCTGCGGGCCGCCCGCAGTGAGTCCAGGGAGGGCGTTCCAGTTTGAGCAGGGACCGCGCCAA
Source organism: Pseudarthrobacter cremeus (assembly GCF_051857465.1). NCBI lineage: Bacteria > Bacillati > Actinomycetota > Actinomycetes > Micrococcales > Micrococcaceae > Pseudarthrobacter > Pseudarthrobacter cremeus. The sequence continues at coordinate 147,795 of NZ_JBPZHC010000007.1, forward strand.
TATCAATACCGCGATCTGGACGGAGGTGGCAGCCTGATGGAGCTGGATGAATTCCCTCCCTATGACGGATCGATCGATATCGGGATTTGGAAGGCACAGCGGGCGAAAGCGATCAAAGTTGCCAGAGCCAAGCGGTCAACAATGCTGAGCCACGTGGGCGCAGACGGCGCTCCCCTGTACAGGCTGACCGAGGGCGGAAACTTCCAACGTACTGATCCGCTGTCGCAAACTACCCGGGAATTGGTCATTGAGCGCGACGGTCATGCATGTGTGTCATGCAGCGCCGCTGGCCCCTTTGAGGTGGACCACATCATTCGGTATGTGGACGGCGGTAGCAACGATCCTGGCAACCTGCAGACCCTTTGCGGGCCATGCCACCGAATCAAGGGTGGGCGCTGATGACGTGGTTCAAGATGGACGACGGCTTCGCCAACTCCAAGCCCGTACTGAGGATCCCCCGCCGCTACCGGCTGCAGGCCGTTGGCTTATGGGCGCTGGCAGGCACGTGGAGCGCCAAAGAAGAGACGGATGGATTCATCCCGGAATACGTCCTCGAAGAGCTCTGCGGGACTGCAGGAGTAGCTAATCAGCTCGTCCAAGCAGGTCTTTGGGAGACCGTATCGGGATCCTCCGAGCATCCTACTTCGATCCTATCGACATCCTCTAGCGATCCTCAGTTGCCCGGGTGGGTGTACCGGAATTGGAGTAAGTACCAGCCAACAAAGGCCGAACTTGAAGAAAACCGCGAGAAAGAGCGGATCAGGAAGGCTAACTATCGGATGTCCCAGCGGGACACCAAGGGGACCGGTTCGGGACAGACGGAGGGACACCACCCGGAGTCCGAACACCCCGACCCGACCCGACCCGACCCGACCATTAAAGAAGAAGCTAAAGCTTCTTCAGCGCAAACCCGCGAGGACGTCGACCATCTGTGCACCCTGTTGGCTGACATGGTCGAGGGCAATGGTTCAAAGCGCCCGGAGATCAGCACGACCTGGACGGATGAGGCGCGGCGCCTGCTGGACCTCGACGGCCGCGAGTTTGCGAAGGCGGAGAATCTGATCCGCTGGTCACAGCGCGACACTTTCTGGAGGAAGAACATCCTGTCGATGACGAAGTTCCGGGCCAAGTACGACCAGCTCCGGCTGGCCGCCATGGAGGATTGGGAGAAGAACAAGACCACGGCATCCCCGGATGGCGAGATCGACGTCGATGCCATCCTTGGCCGTGATGTCTGGTCAACGGGCACTCCGCCGGAGGGTCTGGACTATCACGGCGAGATCGAGTGGAAGAAAGCCCGACGCGCTGCCCATCAAGCGGAGCGTCTCGCTGAGGCCAAGGTCAAGCTCGGGCTGGCATCATGAACGACAGGACCCCACGTCAGGACGTGGAAGCTGAACGGGCCGTGCTGGGCGCAGTGCTCCTGGACCAGCGCGCCTTGAACGAGATCATCCTGAGAGCGGAGGACTTCTACCGCCCGCAGCATGAGCAGCTGTGGTCGATCATCCAGACCGAGGCAAGGGCGGGCCGGCCAGTGTCCGCGCTGACGATCTCCCAGAAGCTCATCTCCCAACCCATCGCGGGACTTGACCCCACCTACCTGCACCAGTGCATGGAAAATGCCCCGGTGAAGTCGGCGGCGGCTCACTACGCGGAGATCGTCACGGGCACCGCACGCCTGCGCAGACTGGCCGACGTCGGAGCCAAACTCCAGCAGATGGCCGGGACCGCGGGCTGGGAAGATACCGAATCGGTGCTGGATAGCGCCAGGCGGACCCTCGACGCCACCGCAAACGAGGCGGCCGGCATCAGGATCCGGACCTTCGCCGATGCGCTCGAAGACGCGATCGACCTCTGGTCATCCCCAAAGGGCAAATCCTTCCCAACCGGTTGGGGCGAGCTCGACTATCGGTTCAACGGCGGATGGCACCCCGGCCAGCTGACCATCCTCGGTGCACGGCCGGCCGTCGGCAAGTCGCTGGTGGCAGGTTGTGCTGCCGTGGCAGCCTCCGCATACGGCGTCGGATTCTTCTCGCTCGAAATGAAAGAGCATGAGGTTGTAGGCCGGATGGCCGCGGCATCCGAGGGCATCGACCTGCACAAGATCAACTCACACTCCCTCGGTGACCCCGAATGGCAGAAGATCGCACGACTGACAGCCAAAGCATCCGAATGGCCGGTCTACATCGAGGAAGCCTCACGCATCACCATGGCCCAGATCCGGGCAACCGTCCGCACATGGTCACGCCGGGGGCCGCTCCCACTCGTGATCATCGACTACCTGCAGCTGTGCGCACCGGCCGACCCTCGGGACATGAGGGAACGCCAGGTCTCCCGGATAGCTGAAGACTGCAAGCACCTCGCCAAAGAGTTCGACACTCACGTGTTGGCCCTCGCGCAGGTCAACCGCGGATCCACGCAACGAGCCGACCCCCGGCCCACCATGGCCGACCTGCGCGAGTCCGGCGGCATCGAAGCGCACGCCGACAACATCATCCTCCTGCACCGCGACGACCAAGAGATGGAAGGGGAAATCGAACTGATCATCGAAAAGAACCGGCACGGTGAGACGGGCAAGATCCGACTCGCATGGCGGCCACACTTCGCGTCCGTCAACAGCATGGCCCACGGCGCCAACGACTTCCGCCACGGCGTCGCATGAACGAGACATCGGAAGTGCAGCGCATCGCTGATTTCGCCGAGGCCCACGGATTAATCGTCTATCCATGGCAGCGCCAGCTGCTTGCCAACTTCTTGGCCGGCGGCACTGTCGGCTTGCAACATCGGCGCTCCAAGTTCGCACCCCCCAAAGGGCCACACCCAACCTCAACCCCTCACCCAGGAGACCGTCCCATGACCGACGCCAAACTGAACGAAACCGTCCACCGCCTCACCCGCGACCACCGAACCACCGTGGCAGACCCGGAAACCGGGACCCGCACGTACCCCACCGAGCTCGCACTCTTCACCCAACTCGAGCAGGAGCTCTCGTCCAGCAGCAGGCCATCCGGCGGAGCATCCACGGGCCCGAGGATCCCGCTCGCCCTCGCGGCCGTCATGCTCTGGTCTGAGATCCGGGAGACGCTCAACACCAAGCACATTGCTATCACCGGGCGCGACGACACACTCAAGCCGCCCGCGCAGAAGCTACAGGAGTGGGCAGCCTGGGCCGGGTCGGATGAGGCCGCCAAGTGTCTGCGCGCCTCAGCCGCATGGGCGAGAGCGATCGAGCAGCTGATCAACCCCATCCGCCGGACCGAGATCACCGGCGCCTGCCCGGCCGTCGACTGCGGCGCGACCCACGCCTGGACATGGGAAGACGGCGAGTACGTCCGCAACACGGCAATCATGGCAACTGGGTCCGAAGCGCGTTGCGGAGCCTGCGGAACCGCCTGGGTGGGTGCAGAATTGCACTCACTGGCACTTGGACTCCGGAAGGACGCGGCATGACATCTGATTCACCGGCGCCGATCTACAAGGCAGCGCTCACGAAGTATGCAATGCCATTCGACATGGCGGCCGGAGCACGGGCACCTCAAATACCGGACGACCCGGGTATCGTCCACGCCGTTCGCCCCGTTCATAGCGAGCTCGGCATCCGGGAACCGTACTACATCGAAGACACCGGCAATTACCGTGCGGCCCTCTGCGGAGCGCTCGTCAAAGTAATCATGCCCAACACCTTCAAGACTGAAGAGCCAGAGGCCTGCACGTACTGCATCGCGGAAACGTTGAACCCTGCAACCGACCACCGACCGATCCTTAGGCCGGGAGGGCTATTCGGAATGTACGGCGGAGACGCGTGGAGCCCCCGACGATGGTTCCGGAAGCGCGTCGAACGGAACAAATGACAACGATGGAATTATGAGTTAGAATCGACCTACAGCGCACAGCTGTCACCAAACGCCATGAAGCCCCGTCGAGCATCCGCCCCGGGGCTTCAGTCGTATCCGCCCACTTGACGGCGAAAACCCCCGGCCAACAACCGAAAACGCGGGGCGAGCCAGTAGCCGTCAGACTTAGTAGTAACTGAAACCATGGGAGGTCCCGAGTGAAGCGCGTGAAGGAATGGTTGGGCATCACCTCTCCGTCTGCTGCCGTGATCGCTGAGGCCGACGCCGAAACTCGGCGGCTTGTGCGGATCCTAAACGGCCAAGGGTTCCGAGAGTATGAGCGTCCGCAAGGCGTTCGCGGCACGAAGGACCTGCCCGAGTACCGCGTGACCGACTACTGGGATGGCCGAGACGTCGATGAAGGATTCACCTTCAGCCGAGCCACAGCTGACGCGATGCTGGCCGGAGCGGTTGATCAGGCTTATGGAGCCGAACTCCATGTCCGGACGGATGGCGACTGGCAGTTGATCGAACGACGCGAGCCCAGTGAATAGGGGTCATGCCCCCGCTCGATGAGTGGGACCCGAAGCGCGGCAGGTCCGGCCGACCATGGCAACGTCTGGTCAAGAGGCACTGCATACCCGGCGCGGTTTGCGCCTGGTGCAACGAAGAGATCCTGTTCGGACTCCGGCCCCGTCACCCGCTCGGCCCCTCACTCGACCACATCACCGCACTGATCGACGGCGGCCACCCGACCGCAGCCTGGAACCTTCAACCCATGCACCTGGGCTGCAACGTGAAGAAGGAGAACCAGCGCCGGCGGCTCGTCAAGGCACGTGCGCACCGCGTGGAAAGGCCGCGCACGAAGCTCAGGCCGCGCTGAACTTCCGCTAGAACACGGCGATTTTTTAGGAATCCGGCGTGTGGGCGACCCGCGCATCTTCCATTTTTTCTCCCCCTCGAAAATCCCCGGGTAGCGCCCTACGCGTGTAGGGCGGCGCCGCACATGAATGTCCTGGAGATTGGGACAGCAAGGCCCGCCCCAGCGGCCGGGCCTTGCTGCATCACGAAGCCTATAACCCGAGCCTTACCCGCGCAACGGCGGGCGACCGTTGCAACGCCGGACCCCGGCGAGGTGCACCGAACCGGGGCCTGGCACAAAAACCCGGGGAGGTGCCGCATGGACGAAGCAGTTGACCTCGCCAAGATCCCGTACCGCCATGGACCTGCAGGGCCCAGCCTCGGCGGATACCGAAAGGGCTGCCGCTGTGCGGGCTGCAAAAAGTGCAAGCGTGAAGACATGGCCAAATACCGGGCTGGTAAGAAGCCTTCGGTGACCACCGCGGACCGAGATCAGGATCAAACCGACTCTCCGGAAATCGAGACACCGTCACTGGCCATGGCGTGGGATGCCCCGGCGGGGCCGATTGAGACCGCGCTCCTTTCCGAGCTGGCCGCGCTTATTGGTGAGCCTCCCTTCAAGAAGACTCTGCTTGAGATGGCCAAGTACAACGCCCGTGTGCTGGATCAGATCCCCGCAATGGAGCGGCCGGACCTGATCAGCGGCATGCAGTCTCGCCTGTTCAACATGTTCGACCGCCTCCGGAAGACCGAGGCGGCGGCCGGCGCCACTGACAGCTGGGACCTTTCGGCCCTGCTGCAGGTGGATGACTAGCCCCCGGAACCCCCCGCCCCGGTACGGCACGCCCCGGAACCCTGACCGCAAGACCATCGGCGCAGGCGTCGGCAAGGTCATGGCCGCGCTGAAGAACCCCCCGATGCCTTGGCAGCGGGACTTCCTCGCCGCGGCCTGCGAGATCGACCCGGCCACCGGGCTGTTCTGGTATCGCAACATCATCCTGATCCTGCCCCGCCAGGGCGGGAAGACGTCAACGTCGCGAGGGAAGATCACGCACCGGGCGCTGACGACCAAGGATGCGCTGATGCTGTACACGGCGCAGGACCGGAACAAGGCGCGTAAGCGTCTGGAGAAGAACTTCTACAACCCGCTGAAGGCGTCACCGCTGAGCCAGTTCCTCGGCAAGCCCCGGTGGCAGGCTGGCTCAGAGGCCCTGCGCTGGACGACTGGCGCGGAACTGGGCATCGATGCGGTGGGCAGGAAGACCGGCCACGGGGACACGCTCACAGAGGCGCACATCGATGAGGCCTACGCGCACCGCGACACGGCCATCGAGCAGGGCATCACGCCGACCTTGATCACCGTCCCGGGTTCGCAGAAGTGGATCACTTCCGCAGCTGGTGACACCGACTCAACGTTCCTCTGGAACAAGGTGGAGATGGGCCGGGCCCTGGTCGAATCGGGCCAGGAATCCCGCACGCTCTACTGGGAGTACGGTGCCGAAGAGGACCTGGACCCGGAAGACCCGGAGACGGCACTGTCCTCGCATCCGGCCATCGGACACACGATCACCCTGGACGCGGTTCTGGACGACATCCTGAATTCGACTGACAAGGACGACGCCTACCGCGCGTACTACAGCTGGTGGGCGAAACCCAAGGCAGCACCACGGGTCATCCCCACTGAGGCCTGGGAATCGAACTACGTCACCGGCGAAGAAGAGACGTGGACCGGGACGCCATTCTGGGCAGTCGACACTTCACCTGATCGTGAGACGACATCCATAGCGATGGCCGCACGGTCCGTAGACCCGAAGGCCCGCTGCTACATCGAGCTGTACGAAGAGCTGATGGGAACCGCCGGCGTTGTCGCAACCATGGTCAAGCTCCGGTCGGATTTTGGCGGGAACATCATCGCCGTGGACGGCAGCGGGGCAGCGAAGTCTCTGGCCAGAGACCTTGAGGATGAAGGCTTCGAGGTCATCAGGGTCCCCGGAACCAGTCGCATCGATGCATGCGGCGGACTCTACGACGATGCCCTGGCGGGCACCCTTCGCTTTGAGAACGACCCCACCCTCAACACGTCCATGGGGAACGCCATCAAGCAGTACGTGTCCGGCCGCGCGTGGCTGTTCGCAAGGAATAAGTCGCTGGCGGATATCTCGGGCCTGTACGCGGTCACCTTCGCCCGCTGGCTGTTCAAGGAAAAAGCAGCCGACGACTACGACATCGGGGATTCCCTCGGATGAAAGGCAGGACACATGGAGCGAGTGACGTCATGGCTGGACCTGATCGGCATGCTGCTGGTCGTCTCAGCCGTTGCCCTCGCCATCGGCGCCCTATACCTCCCCGGCGGTGTGGCCGCCGGGGGTCTGGGCCTACTGCTTGTGTCTTGGCTGATTGATCGCAGGAGGTCCACCCAGTGAGCCTCCTGCGTCAACGATCCGCTGATTTGGGCTCACTCCTGCCGACTCGGCTGGGCAAGAAGAGCACGTCAGTGGCCGTCACGGCGTCATCCGCGTTCAAGCACTCCGCGGTGTGGGCATCCATCCGGCTTCGGGCGGACCTCATGTCCTCAATGCCGATAGATGTTTTCCGGCGTGTGCCCGGCGAAAAGGTGGACTTCGAGGTCGAGAAACCAAAGGTCCTGATCACTCCATCCAGCCACGGCGATGGCCAGCCCATGGATATCAGCGAGTGGATGTACTCGACGCAGTCGGATCTGGACAAACTCGGCAACACATTCGGGCTGATTGTCGAGCGCGACCAGCTGGGACTGCCATCGCAAATCGACCCGCTGCCCGCAGAACAGGTAACCGTCGTAGTCAAGAAGGGCCGCATAGACCACTACAGGGTCGGCGGGACCCGGTACGAGACGGCAGAGATCTGGCACGAAAGACAGTTCACCAGCGCCGGCTCCCATGTCGGGATGTCGCCGGTGGCTTATGCCGCTGCTTCCATCGGCGGTGCGCTCTCCGCGCAGCAGTTCGCCCTGGACTGGTTCAGCAACGGAGCAGTGCCAGGAGCCATCCTGAAGAACACCGGCAAGAAGCTGGACCGTGCCGAGACGGCGCAGGCGAAGGCATTGTTCCTCGCATCGGTCAGCATAGGCGAACCTTTCGTCACCGGCATGGACTGGGAATACTCGATGCTGCAGGCGAAGGCCAGCGAGTCGGAATTCATCAAGGAGATGGAGTTCTCCATCTCGGATATCGCCAGGTTCTTTGGTGTCCCCGGTGACATGATCGACGCGCCCATCTCGGGATCGGCTGTTACCTATGCCAACGTCACCCAGCGCAACCTGCAGCTACTCATCATGAACCTCGGCCCTGCGGTAATGCGCCGGGAAAGGGCGCTGAGCAGACTCACCCCCGAACCGCGCAAGGTGAAGCTGAACACCGACGCCATTCTTCGGATGGACCCGGAAGCCCGGCAGCGTGTCTTCAAGCTCCAGATAGATTCGCGGACACTCGCCCCGTCTGAAGCCCGGGCCCTGAACAACTACGCCCCGTTCACGCCGGAGCAGTTGCAGGAATTTGACCTGTTCCGTGGCGCCGAACCTGAACTGTCAGCGGCAGAAGAAGCCAAGCAGATCGCCGAAGTAATCCAGAAGATCTACCTCGGCGTCGGCACGGTCATCTCCGAAGAAGAAGCCCGCCTGATCCTCAAGGACGCCGGCCTGAACATCAACCCCAGCTCATCGATTGGAGCCACGCCATGATCCCGGATCCGCAACTGGCGGCACGCGAACGTGCCGCCGCGGTCAGCGCCCGCGCCGACCGCCCATCCCAGCGCCGTTGCTCTGAAGAGTCCGGGTCTCCGGCAAGGGTCAGTGCCCGCGCCCATGGCATCCAGATCCGTCAGGCCGGCGGAGACGGGCCCCTGCAGTTTGAGGGCCTCGCCTCGGTCTACGAGCGCGGCTACGAGATGTACGACTTCTTCGGCCCGTACACAGAGATAGTGTCCGCAGGCGCAGCGAGTGAGTCATTGGCCCGCACCGACCTCGATGTCCCGCTGGTCCTTCAACATCAGGACCTCCGACGGATTGCCCGCACCACCAACGGTTCCCTGATCCTCACCGAGACTGACGAAGGCCTGCACGTCAACGCACCGGAACTTGACCAGACGGATCACGACGTCCAGTACATCGTGCCTAAGCTCCGCTCCGGCCTGGTCGACGAGATGTCCTTCAAGTTCCGGATCACCTCCGGTGTCTGGTCCCCGGACTACACCGAGTACCGGATCCAGTCTTTCGACATCCACCGCGGCGACGTCGCCATCGTCGGCTACGGGGCAAGTCCTCACACCGCAGGCGCCGGGCTCCGCAAAGACGAGAGTCCAGCGTCCTTCATCCGCGGCCTCACCGAAACCGAAGCACGCCAGGCGCTCACCGAGCTCCGGGCACGCTTCCCCATGACCGGGCGTGACCTCATCGCAAACGAGGAAACTGCCCTGCGCCACCTCTAGGCGCACCATCTCTGCACCTCGCGTAAAGACCAAGCGCGCCGCGTTCGCCCGGCCTGCGTGGCACTGCCTGCTGCTGTCAGAGCGATTACAACAAACCCACCTGAGCCCCGCAACGACGGGGAGAAAGGGGCATGTCTTCCATGACAATTGCCCAGCTCATTGCTCAGCTTCGTTCGCAGATCGCCGACAAGCTGAGTGTCCGCAACGCCCACGCCACCGAACTGGAAACCCTTCGCGGGACCGACTCCGTCACTGACGAGCAGCGCGCCCGCATCACCGAACTGCGCAGCCTCAAGGATGGTCTCGACAACGAGATCGACGCCCTGCGCCAGCGCGTCACCGACCTGGACGACGAAGCCGAGCGAGACGCCGCAGCTGACCGCCTTGCGCGTGAAGTGACACCCGCGGCCGCCCGCCCCGCCTACGACGGCGTTGCCCGCGTCGGTCAGGAGCCCCGGACCTACACCCGCGAGACCGCGCGTTCCGGCCGCTCCTGGTTCGCTGACGCGTACCGCTCGCAGTTCAAGAGCGACCGCAACGCCTCCGAGCGTCTGGAGCGTCACGCCCGCGAAGTGGAGGTGGAAGGCGAACTCACCGAGCGTGCGCTGACCACGGGCAGCTTCGCCGGGCTGGTCACTCCCCAGTACCTGATCGACCTCACCGCCCCGGTCCTGCGTGCCGGCCGCCCGCTCGCGGACATCGTCAACCGCCACGAGCTGCCTGCCGAGGGCATGAACCTGGTCATCCCCCGCGGGACTACCGGCGCAACCGTTGCGGCGCAGACCGCCGAGAACACCGCCGGTTCCAACACCGACGTCGTGTTCGCTGATCTGACCGTCCCGGTCCGCACCCTCATGGGCCGACAGGAAGTATCCCGTCAGTCACTGGAGCGCGGCAGCAAGACGGACGAGATCCTCTACCTGGACCTCGCCCGCGCACACGCCGCCCAGGTCGATTCCCAGATCATCAACGGCAGCGGCTCGGCCGGCCAGATGAAGGGCATCCTCAACACCGCGGGCATCGGCGCTGCGACGGCTTTCGGCGCGGCCCCGTCCGCGGCAAACTATGGCCGGAAGATCGCCGGCGCCAACACGTTTGTGGCAACAAGCGGCGGCGGCATCTACGCAAAGGTCCTGGTCATGCACCCCCGCCGCTGGGGCTGGCTCACCGGCGAGTACGATTCCGCAGGCCGCCCGATCGTCACCGCCAACACGGTGCCGAACTTCAACGCCGCCGGGATCATCAACAAGCCGGGCGAGACCTCCGACAACGGCGCCACCGCCCCGTACTTCGTCGGCGTGCACTCCTCCGGACTGCCGGTCCTCTCGGACGTCAACATCCCGATCAACGTCGGCACCAACCTGGAGGACGTCACGCTCTCACTCGACACCTCCGAGCTGCACCTGTGGGAGGAAGGCGACGGGCTGCCCCGCCAGCTGAACTTCGAACAGCGCCAAGGCACCCAGCTCACGGTCGATGTCGTGGTCTACAGCTACGCGGCATTCACCGCAGAGCGGTACCCGACGGCAAGCGCCAAGATCGGCGGGCTCGACACTGTTGCCGGCAACGGTCTGATCGCCCCGACGTTCTAGTCGCGGATTGAGACACCTGCGGGGCAGGCGGCCTAGTCCCCTGCCCCGCAGCGCCTCCCCACAACACACCACCCTCAAGGAGTACGGCCATGTCCACAATCGACCCGGACGTCAAGCAGAACTACCAGGACCTTCACGAATCCACGGGGGAGTCCTACGAATCCATCGCCCGCCGCGTCAACGCCCACGGCGACCCGGAGCTGGCTTCCTGGCTCCGTTCGCAGGCCGCGGGCGAACCTGCCCATCAGGATGATCAGGAGACGCGCACCACTCCCCCGCAGGGCCGCCGCCCGGCCAAGCAGGAAACGGCCGCCGCAGCAGACGCTGAATCGTCGGCCACCGCCGACGCCAAGGCCAAGGAAGCCGCGGCTAAGAAGTAATGGGATCTCTTGATCTCGGCGCGCTGGCTACGGTGAGGTGGCCCACCGCGCCGGATACCGGAGCCTACGCGCTCGCGGTCAAGCGGCCGGACGGCACCACCCTGACCCCGGCACCCGCGGTGACCGGATTCAAGGAGACCGTGCAGGCGAAGTTCACCCCGTCGATGGCTGGCAGGTACCTGCTGTCCTGGACGGCGGGCGGTGCCGGCGCCCACACCGACGTGCTGGACGTGTGGCCCGCAGACCCGCAGTTCCTCATCTCGGTGGATGAAGTGCTTGCGGGTCTGCGACTGCCCGCTAACGCTGACCCGGCCAAGGCGCAGGACCTGCGCCTGTACGTGGCCGCAGCAACTCCCGTGATCGAAGACATCACCGGGCCCATGCTCGCCACCACGAAGACGTTCACGACCTGGGGCGGCGGCTCGGCCGTGGTCCTCCCGCATCTACCGAACCAGATCCTTGGCATCACGGCAGACGGCGCCCCAGTGACGAGCTATGTTCCCGAACTGGCCGCCGGCATCATCTATGCCGGAAGCCGGACGGCAGCGTCTTCCTTTCCCGGCGGGGAACTGGTCATCACCTACCGGGTCGGCGCCGCGGAGATTCCGCCGAACATCAGGCTGGCCGCGCGTGAGCTGGTCCGCTTCTGGTGGCAGGGCGGCATGCAGGGCTCGGGGGGCAACGCCCGCGGCTCAGCGTCGGACGGCGATGCCTTCACCCCGTCCGGCTACGCGGTCCCCCGCAGGGTCATCGAGCTGTGCGCAGCCCATGAGCAGGCCGGAGGGTTCGCCTGATGGATCTCACCCAGGCGACACTCGGCCTCGCTTTCAAGAAGGCCTTCTACCAGGCGGTCAAGACGCTGATGGCGGAGGGCTACGAAACCGAACACGTATATGTGGTCTTCGGCCCGCCCGCGACTTACAACCCGGAAGACATCGTGTCCTTCGGGCGCGTGTCCTCAGGGCAGGCAGCGGCCACGATGAGCACCAACCGCAGCCGCGAGGAAACACTCACCATCGAGGTGACCATCTCCTGCGCATTGGGCGGCGACGAAGACGCGGCACTCGCCACGTCTGAGCGCAGCACTGAGCTGCTCCGGCGGATCGAACGCCACGTCCGGATGGACGACACCACCCTCGGCGGCACCGTCAGGGAATGCGTGTTGACGTCCTATGAATCCGAAACGGAACTGACCGACGAAGGCATGGCTACGGACATCGCCGCCACATTCACCGCCAAAGCACGGATTACGGCCTAGGAGACCCCATGCCAAGAATCAAGAACGTATCCCCGCTCGGTGCACTCGACGTGCCACTGCTCCGCAGAGTCGTTGAAGCCGACGAGATCATCGACGTCACCGAGGATCAGGCCCGAGTCCTGCTCCTGCAGCCAGACAATTACCAGCCCACGGACAAGGCAGCCAAAACGCTGGCTGCCGATCTGACGGCCCAGCATGACGACGCCGGGGCAGAGAGCCGCGATGGCGACAACGAGGACGCAGGCACCCCAGCCGGCGGCGAAGGAGAGGGTGAAGACCAGTGACGACCCAGCTTGATTGCTCCGTGGGCCTGAAGAAGGAAACCACATACGGCACGGCGGTGACCGTGGACCGTTTCCCCGAGTTCATCGACGAGTCCTTCGCCTGGAACCCGACGTTCGTCCAGGGCACCGGGATGCGCGTCGGGTCCCGCCTCGCCCGCTCTGCCCGCCGCGTCCTCGCCAAGCAGTCCGCCGGCGGCGACATCAACGTCGAGCTCCTCAGTAAGGGCCTCGGCGTCCTGCTCGAAGCCCTGTTCGGCACCGGCGTTTCCACCGCGGTGCCCGGTCAGACAGGCGTCTTCCAGCAGCTCTACACTCCCACTACCACGGACCCGCTGAACTCCTACACGATCCAGAAGGGAATCCCCACCCTGGGCGGCGGCGCAGCCACGGCCATGACATTCCTCGGCGCGGTCTGCACCTCGGGTGAGTTCTCCGCTTCGAACGCTGACATCGTCAAGCTGAAGACCAGCTGGGACGCGAAGGAAGTCAAGACCGACGTCGCCTATGCAGCCCCGTCCTACGTTGTCGGCGGAGAGCTGTTCCACTTCGCCCAGGGCGCTATCACCGTCGGCGGGTCACAGACTCCGCCGACTGCGACGGCGCTCGCCACCGGCGGAACCGTGGCGGCCACGATCGAGGACTTCTCGGTCACCTTCGATAACAAGATCGATGACGGCGGCTTCACCTTCGGCGGCAAAGGCAAACGGCGCCGCAAGCCTGTCGTGGGCCTGGCTGATGCGAAGGGCAAGGTCACTGCCGAGTACAGCGACACGGTCCTGCGGGATGCCTACCTGAATCAGACGCCACTCGGCCTCACCCTGACGTTCCTGTCCGACGCGGTAATCGGGACCTCGGCGAACTTCGCGCTGCAGTTCCACTTCCCGGACATCCGCCTCGAGGGGGAACTGCCCAAGTCCAACGCGGGCGCACCGGTCAAGCAGTCCATCGACTTCACTGTCCTGGACGGTCTGGCCGCCGGTGTCTCGCCGGTCTACGTCGCACTGGTCACGACCGACGCCACGATCTAGTGGCACGCGCTGCGCATCAGCGCGGCGGCGGGCCTGATCTTCCGGAGATCACCATCACTTCCCCGAACATCCGGGAAGCGCTGGCGAGAGCGAAGGAGATCGGGCCCGCTGTCCAGCGGAACCTGCGACGGAACCTGCGTGGTGTGGGCGACGAGATCATCAAAGATCAGCGCGCCATCCTGGACGGCGCCAAACCGGGCAACGCACGCAAGGCCGGGATGAGGGTGAAGAAAGTCAAGCGCGGCGGCAGCGGCAAGGCCTACCTGCGGGCGGTCAACGTCTACAAAGCAGAGGCCGCCGGCCGGTCCCGCAGCACCGGCATGCGGCAGCGGGTCAAGGCCTCGCTGAAGACCCGCGTCGTGGCGGGCGCGACCAGGTCAGGGATCAGCGTCCGCGCCGACAAGTCCGTCGGCGGGGTCATGGTCAAGGGCTGGAACAAGAAAGTCATCCGCCACCCGGTGTTCGGGAACAAGGAAACATTCGTCACGCAGTTCGGCCAGCCCTACTGGTGGGAGCCGATCAAGCGCGGACGCATCGACGCGAAAGAGAAAGCCCTCCGGGCGATCGAGGACGCACTCAACGGAAAAGGGTAAAAGCGTGAAGCTCATTGTTGGAGATCAGAAGTACCCGCTGCAGGAAGCGATCCAGGGCGCGACGCTCCGGAACCTGTACACCCTGAAGCTGCAGACCAAAGGCGACGGCCAGCCCGGCATCGGCATCAAGTCGCTGCGGGACGCGTTCCAGCGGATGCAGGACAACGCCCCGAAGGACGGTACCCCGGCTGACCCTCTGGACTTCCTCGAAGACGCAGAGAACCTGCTCGCGCTCCAGGCCATGGTCTGGCTGTGCAAGCGCCACGCCGGCGAGTCCGTGACCGTAGCCGAAGCGAACGACTTTCCCCTCTCCCGGATAGGTTTCGAGGCCGACGAGTCGGAGGCCGCTGAAGCGGACCCTACGGTAGCCCGGACGGATACCGTTCCGGGCGAAGAGCCAGCAGCTCCACCAAGCAGCTAGAAGACGCTGACGACATCGAGGCGTCCATCTACCGGTGGATCACCACGATCTCGCACGTGTGGCCCGGTATCACCCCGCTGAACGTCTGGGACCTGCCCTACCTGATGTGGCTCAACTTCGTTGCGAACGCGGCCGCCTGGGAAGAACAGCAGGACAAGAACCGGCAACGATAAGGAAGGCGGTCCCTGGTGGCAACCCAGCAGCTGCTGTTCGACATTCTGGCCACGTCCAAGGGCGTCGATAAGACCTTCCAGGAAGTCGCTGACTCGGCTGACTCGATGGTCGGGAAGCTCGGCGCGGCCGGGTCCAAGGCCACCGCGGCGCTGTTCTCCCCGATGACGGCGGCGGCGGCAGGCGGTGTCGCAGGTGCTGCGCTGATGTCCGGTCTGACGACGGCCATCAACATGGATTCGGTCACTTCGACCATGACGGCCGGGCTGAACCTCACCGGCCCGGCCGCCGCAGCGGCAGGGCAGGTCGCAGGGAAGCTGTACGCGGACGGCTACGGTGAATCCTTCGAGGGCGTATCGGCCGCTGTCGGCGCTACCCTGTCCTCCATCAAGGGGCTCTCAGGCCAGTCCCAGGCGGACATCGAGTCCGTGACCGGCAAGGTCATGGACCTGTCCGCAGCCTTCGACCTTGACGTCGCCAGGGCGGCGCAGGTGGCCGGCCAGATGATCAACACCGGCCTGGCAAAAGACGGCGTCGAAGCAGCCGACCTGCTGGCCGCCACTCTCTCGAAGGTCCCGGTCAACCTCCGCGAGGACGTCATGGACGCCATCGACGAATACGGGCCGATGTTCGCCAACCTCGGCATGTCCGGCGGCGAAGCCATGACCCTGCTCGCCGACGCCTCCGCGAAGGGCATGTACGGGATCGACAAGACCGGCGACGCGCTCAAAGAGTTCACGATCCGCGCCACCGACATGTCCAAGGCAACCTCCGGCGCCTACGAGGCGCTGGGCATGGACCAGACCACCATGACGAACCAGCTGCTGGCCGGCGGCGACACCGCCCGCGGCGCGTTCGACAAGATCATCACGGGACTCGGCGACATCAAGGACCCGGCCCAGCAGTCACAGGCCGCGCTCGCGCTCTTCGGAACCCCCATCGAGGATCTGGGCACCGCCGAGATCCCCAAGTTCATCGACTCGCTGCTCAACTCCCAGGAAGCCCTCGGCACCGTAGAAGGCTCAGCGGCAACCCTCGGCGAGAAGCTCCACTCAGGACCGGGCGCCGCGTTCACTGAGCTGCAGCGCACAGCAGAGACCACCCTCGGCGCAATGGGAGCGCAACTGCTGCCGGTCCTGACACCCATCCTCGAAGGGATGAAGCAGTTCGCCCCCGTCATCGTCCCCGCCGTGATCGCTCTCGGCGCGCTCGCAGCCGTGATCGCCGTCGTGAACTTCCTGATGGCCACAAACCCGGCGGTCTGGATCACCGTCGGGATCGTGGCGCTGATCGCCGCGATCGTCGCCCTGGTCATGAACTGGGACACCGTCGTAGCGTTCCTCACCCAGGCATGGGCCGGATTCGTCGGCTGGTTCCAGGGCATCATGGGCGGGTTCGTGAACTGGTGGAACGAAGTCTGGGGCGGCCTGGGGAACTGGGTCACCGAGGTCTGGAACGGACTCCTGGGCTTCCTCAGCGGGATCTGGAATGCCATCGCCGCGGCCGTCATGGTCGGCGTGCACGCCGTGATGGACCCCATCATCGCCGGGGTAACCAACGTCTGGAACTTCATCACCTCGGTCTTCACCGCCATCGGTAACTTCATCGGCGGCGTGTGGAACTGGATCACTTCCCTGGTAGGGAACATCATTGCCGCGTTCGTGCAGACCCACGGCGATCAGATCGCTGCCATCTGGAACAACATCGTCGCGGTCTTCACGGCCATCGGCGGGTTCTTCGTCGGGATCTGGAACTGGTACGTCGGCATCATCACCGGCGCGCTGCAAGCCGTCTGGGGAGTCATCTCCGCAGTCTTCAACGCCGTCTGGGGATTCATCGCCGGAGTGTTCACAGCCATCGGCGGATTCATCGGCGGGGTCTGGAACAACATCGTAGCGATCATCTCAGGCGCGGTAGGCGCAGTCTGGGGAGCCATCTCCTCCGGGTTCTCCGCGGCGTGGAACTTCATCTCGGGGATCTTCGGTCAGGTAGGCGGGTTCCTCGGCGGTGTCTGGAACGGCATCGTCTCGGGTGTGTCCGGCATGATCGGTAACGTCCTCGGGGTCCTGGGCGGGCTTGGCTCCCAGATCATCGGGGCACTGTCCGGCGCCGGGAGCTGGCTGTTCGGCATCGGCAAGAACATCGTCGAAGGCCTGATGAGCGGTATCGGTTCGCTCGCCGGAAGCATCGGGAACTTCTTTCTGAACCTGATCCCCGGCTGGATCGTCGGCCCGTTCAAAACCGCACTGGGCATCGCATCCCCGTCGAAGGTCTTCGCCGGGTTCGGCGAGAACATCGGCGAGGGCGTGCTCGTCGGCGTCGGCCGTGTACAGGGCAGGATCGATGACCGCATGTCCAGCCTGGTCACCGTCCCGGACATCGGCACTGGCGGTCTGCTCGGAAGCGGCAGTACCGCTGGCGGTTCCCGCCCCGGCGGCGGGTCCACTATCGATGACCTGATCAGGGCCATCCGGGAACAGCGCCCGATCCAGGTCAACGGCGCCCCCGGGATGGACGAGGAACTACTCGCCCGGGCGACGGCCGAGCAGATCATGTGGAGAGGGTGACATGCCAAGAACACGCACGGTAACCGTGGACGGGCTGACCTTCAGTGAAGACGGCTGGACCAGCCCGGACGGGTACACCCTCTGGCTGGACGACCTCCCCGGGTGGAAGGACGGGCCCGGCGTCCGCAGGGAACGCGCCGCACGCATGAACGCACATGGCGAGTTCGGCGAACGAGGCTGGCGCGACGCCCGCCTCGTCACCATCCAGGGGGACGCTACCTGCCCCTCAGAGGAAGTAACAGCGCTCGCCGAGCAGCATCTCGCGGCGGTCCTCGCTGACGGGCTGGCGGGCGTTCTGGAAGTTACGGACACGGCGACGGTCCCCATGTCCTCCGGCACCTACCTTTTCAGCGAACCGAAAATCGAGTACAAGAACGACACCACCCTGACCTACCAGATCCAGTTCATCTGCCCCAAGCCCCGCAAGTACGGTGCCGCGGTCAACGCGGTGACCGGCGTGGCCACGGCCGGCGGCGGACTCGGGTACCCGCTCGGTGACCCGCTGGACTACGGCGCCGCCGGTACCCCCGGAACGGTCACCCTGGCCAACTCGGGGACAGCGGACACGGCCCCGGCGTTCACGGCCTCGGCCGTGACCACGGACATGCCGTTCGGTTTCACAATCACCCACGTTCAGTCGGGCAGCAGGCTGGTCTACTCCGACGCCGTGCTCCTCGGCCAGCAGATCCGGCTTGATGCCTCGGACGGGTCCGTGCTCCTCGAGGGATACGCCGACAGGTCAGCGAAACTCACCGTCCGCGAATGGACCAGGCTTGCCAAGAAGTCGGCAGGCACATGGCTCTTCGAAGCAACCGGTGCGCCCGGTGCGCAGCTGATCGTGGAAGTGAGGCCGGCATGGTGGTAGCCCCCGAGTTCCGCGTCTTCATCGGAAACATGGTCACCGGAAAAATCACCGCGGACCTGCCCGCTGCGTCGCAGTCATGGGGCATGCGACTCAACGGGGCCGGGTCCCTGGACCTGACGACCCGGGCACTGTCCGAGGATCTGCGGAACAAAGATCTGCGGAACGCAACAGCGACCAAGAAGAACTACCTCGCTGTCGCCTACGGAAACACCATCCTTGAAGCAGGGCCGATCTGGAAGCGGGACTACGACGCGCGGACCGGGGTCCTGAAGCTCGGCGCCGCGGGCCTTTGGTCATTCCTGGACAAGGTCAAGGCGCTGAACTGGGCCCAGATCACCGCAGGGACGGAAGTGACCCGGACATCCTTGGACCTGACAGGACTGTCCCGGGGCAGCATTGCCCGGGAAATCGTCAGGCTCTCGATCTTCGGCAACCCGAACAACCCGGGCCTTCCCATCGTTCTGCCTCCACTCGAAACCGGAACCCACGATCGGCACTACAAGGGCTACACGCTGCCCTGGGTAGGGGATCTGCTGCGGAAGCTCACCGCAGTGGACAACGGACCCGACATCGCGTTCCGTCCCCGGTACGACGGCGCTGACCCGACCCGCATCGAGTGGGTCATGACGCATGGTTCGGAAGCGGAGCCACTGCTGTACCAGGCCGGTGATGATTGGACCTGGGATGGCTCAACCGAAGAGTCCGGCGTCTCCGATATTGGAACCAAGGAGGACGGCTCCGGGATGGCTGATCGGGTATGGCAGCCCGGGGCCGGCTCCGAGCTCGCGATGAAGCTCGCCACCGCCCAGGACCTCGACCTCATCCGGTACGCCGGCTACCCGTGGACTGAGGCGGACGCCGCTTCCAAAGACGTCGAGGACGCCGCCATCCTCCAGAGCCACGCCGACGCCGCGATGGCCGCCGCCCGCCGCCCCGTTGAGACATGGGACATGACCGTCCGCGCCGACACCAGCCCGGTGCTGGGGAAATACTCCCCCGGGGACTTCGCCCACATCAACGTACCCAAAGGCAACCCCATGATCGAGGCCGGAAACCGTCGCGTCCGGATCATGGCCATCGACGGGGATAACACCCAAACCGTGAAGCTCACGCCCGCGCCCATGCCCTCAGGAGTGTAATGACCATCGACGCACCACGCTCCATCCCTGACCCGGACCCGCTCAAGCGGATGAGCGACAACACCAAAGACGACCAACGGCGAACAGAGGAGATGGAACGCGGCACACCCCAGCGTTCCATGTCGATCTCCGACGCCACCGGCCGCGGCATCCGCGCCGACGAAACAGGGTTCCGGACAGTGGACGCCGCCGGCAACACCATCGGCGACTTCCAGACCAGCGACGGAACCTTCGTCGTCAAAGACGTCACCACCGGCAACCCCCGGGCCCGCTTCGGCGCGCTGCTCTCGGACCCCGGCAACTTCGGCGGCGAAATCTGGGACACCGTCAACAGCGTCTGGGTCAAGCTCGTCACCGGCGCCTCCGCCTCATGGGCCTCCATCACCGGCAAACCGGCAACCTTCGCACCCTCAGCGCACACCCACGCAGGGTCCGACGTCACCAGCCCCGTGGCGCTCGCCGACGGCTCGGCGTATGCGTTCAACAACAACGTTGCCGGAACGACGTTCTACGCCGTCTGGGTGGGCAACGACGGCGGCAACCACTTGGGCAAGAACACATCCTCGATGCGGTACAAGCAGAACGTCAGGCCCTACGCCGTTGACCCCGCGAAGGTCCTCCAGTTGGAACCGAAGATCTTCGACCGGAAGCCCGTCCGGATCCCCACGGCCGAGGGTCAGGCAGGCCCGGACCAGATGGTCCCCGGGGCAACTGACGAGTACGGGCTGATCGCTGAGGAAGTACACCAGCTCGTGCCCGAGATCGTGGTCTGGTACGACGGCCAGATCGATGGCATCCGGTATGACCTGCTGGCACTGGCCCTGCTCGATGTGGCCAAGGCCCAGGACCGGCAACTCAAATCACAAGACGAACGGCTGACTGCCCTTGAGGCCGCGGTCATTGCTATGGGAGGAACACTATGACCGTCAACCGAGGACCAGGCGTTGCGCCCATAGCCGGCGTTGGCACCACCACCCTGGAGCACCGGCTCCAGCTGGCTGGCCTGTACGCGGAGAATGCCCCCGGAGTGCCCCGCTCGGGCGTGCTGGGGCAGGCGACAGACTTACTCGTCATGGGCCGGGCGGACATGTCCTACGACGTCGGCCCGGCCCCCTTGGTCATCAGCCGGACCGCGGGGGAAGGCGTCTACACGCCGACCCTGACCGGGACAACGAACGTAGCAACGGACGCTGCGCCTGCCACGAACTCACGCTGGGACCTGATCTACGTCAAGCAAAACGACCAGGCGAAAGGCGACGCCGACAACGCCGCCGTTATCGGCGTGGTGAAGGGCACCGCGGCCGCGTCCCCGACGAAGCCCACAGGCTCCCTTCCGGCCGGCGCATACGTGCTGGCTGAGGCGCGCATCTTCGCCGGCACGACCGGAACATCCGGCGGGTCCAACACCATCACCCATGCGTGGCGGCACACAGCGTCCCGCGGGGCCCCGATCATCATCCGCAACCCCACGGAGCGGGCCGAGATCACGGCACCGGTTCAGGGGCAGCTGATCGACCGGCGCGACACCGGTCTCTCGGAACGCTGGAACGGTACACGGTGGGCGCAAGCCACCCTCACCCGGCTCGGCGAAGCATCACACGTTCCACCAACCCCGAAGACCACACTGGCAGCCAGCGGGTCATGGACTGACATCGCTACGGTGACGGCCTCCTCACTGGGCGGGCAGGTCACCGTCGGGTACAAGGTCACTCTTGCCAATGCCAACTCCGGCGCGGACATGGACGCGGCAGTCAGAGTCATCTGCGACGGCGGCGAGATCGACGGGTGGACGATCCCCTGCAACTACGTGGCGGGCAAAGTCGTACCAGTCACCCCGTCACTGGACGTATTCCACACTCCGACCGCAGGGCTGCATACCTGGAAGATTCAGGGCAACGCGGGCGTGGCCTCGTCCATCCAGATCTTCCGCGGCTCCATCACCGTGACCGAGAAGCCGTAGGCGGGGAGCCAGATGCCGCAGTGGATCAGCGACGTCATCTCCGTGTCCCCCATCATGGGCGCCCTCGCCCTCGCATGCTTTGTCGTCTGGAAGGTAGGCCCCGTATTCCGCAAATGGTCACGGTTCATCGACCGTGTCGTGGGAGTCCCCGCCGACCCGAAGACCGGGCAGAAGGAAGTGCCCGGCATCTTCGAACGGCTTGACCATCAGGATGAGGTGCTCGAAACCATCCGGCACGAAGTCGAATTCAACAACGGATCCTCCGTTAAGGACGCCGTCACCCGCGTTGAAAGCAAGCTCAACGAGCACCTCGCCGCCACCCCCGCACCGGTGACCACCATCAACGTCAACCCCGGAGGGACGCCATGACGTACAGCCAGGTGATCACGCCCAACCCGGACATTCCCTGCAAGCCGGGCTGGTGCCTCGCCTACGTCAACGAGGCGTTCGGCGTCCGCAAGGTCTACGGCTCCGCGACAGCTGCATGGAACGGATCGAGCACGAAGCACCGAGACTACGACTTCCCGGCCGGCTACTGGGTGCCTGTCTGGTTCCATCTGGCCAACGAGCCAAACGGGCATGTCGCCCTCCTCGCCCCGGACGGTTCCGTGTACTCCACATCGGACGACTCCACCACCCCGCACCACCATCCCGACCTCGCCGACCTCATCGCCTACTACTGGCGAAACCCGCTCACCTACCTCGGCTGGACTGAGGACGTAGAGGGAACACCCGTCATCGCCACCGGCGCGGGCACGATCTCCTACGCGTCCGACTCCATCACCCCCACCACCTCCACAGAGGAGCTCGACATGTCAGCAGAAGAAAACATTCTCGCGAGGATCACGGAGACGGTGGGCTGGCAGAACGCGCAGTTCCAGGACATCCGCGACACCGCTGAACGGAACCGCAACGCGCTCGCCGCATTCGTCCGCGACGTCGTGGCCGAGCGGGGGGAAATCACCGCCGCGGAAATCGACGCCAAGTTCGCCGCACTGACATCCGCGCCCGCACCAGCCGGGACCCTGCTCTACAAGGGCAAGGACACCCCCGACGTGTACGTGTGGGACGCCTCCAGCGGCTTCCGCCACATCGGCATCGAAGAGTTCGTCGCGCTCACCGTCGCCGGCGCCAACCTCCGCGAACTCGACCAGGCCATCATCGACGCACTCCCGAAAGCATGACCGCCCCACGCGTGGCCCTGCTCGGCTTCACGGCCGGCGCTTCCCTCGCGTGCGGGTGGATGGCAGCTGTGGCTGTCCGGACCGCGTACACCATCACCGCCGGCCACCGCTGGTACCAGCTCAAGAAACTCTAGGAGAGTCGAATGCTCACTGCCCTGCTCCGCACCATCGTCCCAGCCCTCTGGGGATCTCTGATCGCCTGGCTGATCGGCGTCCTGCCGATCCTTGCGCCGCTCGAGACCGACCTGAAGGGTCTCGCAGACATCCTGCTGCCCATCATCACGGCCGTCATCATCGGCGCCTGGTACGCGTTCTGGCGGTGGCTGGAACCGCGCCTGCCAGACTGGCTCACCCGCGCCGTCCTCGGTTCAGCAAATACGCCAACTTATGAGGGCAAGCCTTCGACCGGCGCACTCGACAGAACGCCCGGCCCTGACCCTCGCGCCTAACACCACCCCCATCAGTAGGACAAGGCCCGGCCGCCGGGCAGAGTAGGAGCTTTCCCCATGGGCTTTCCCGCAGGCATGCTGCTGAACACGATCGCGTTCGGCATTCCGATGACGGCCACCGGCAAGGACGTGGTCACCACGGTGACGGTGAAGCCGACGGCGCGCGTGATCTGGGCAGCGACAGGCCAGCCGCTGCCGGAGTTCTCCGACAGCTTCACGGCCGAGGCCGGCCAGCTCGGGCAGTTCCAGGTGCCGGCCATTGACCAGCCGGGTTTCATCGATTCGACCGGCGCGGCAATAACGGACTGGGCGTACCAGATCACCGCGTCCTGGTCGTTCGGGAACGAACGCCCGATCACCTGGTCCAAGAACCTGAAACCCCTGATGGCACAGTCCGGGATCATCGATCTTGACCTGGTCCCGGACGGCCCGGTGTCCATCCCTGTCACGGCGCCGACGGCTGCGGTCCTGGGTTTCGGTGGCCGGACCGGGTTCGTCACGCTCCAGGAATCTGACCTCCCCTCGCGGCTCTCGGATGCGTCACTTTCTGCCACTTATGCCAGCTACGTGAGCCTCGCGAAGAACCCGGACACCCTCATTGCCGGGGCAGTGACGGTGGACGCGAACAACCTGGTCACATCCGCCGCCGTCGTGTGGCCTGACGGGAAGCCGGGGACCATGACGGTAACCGGCCGGGACGCGAATAACGCGGTCCTCGCCTACAACATCACCTACGGCTCGCCGGTCACCAAGACTTTCACGCAGCCGACCATTACCCGGAACGCCGCAGGCGCGGCAACCAACGTCCCTCAGATTGTGGTGAGCTAAATTGGGTATCCTCGATGTCCCCTTCAACCCGTCCAGCTTTGTCCCCAGGTGGAAGGCCAACACAGCGTACCTTGCGGGCTCGCTGGTGGTGGCCCCGACCGGCGAAACTGTTTCCGCGAAAGTGGGCTTCACTTCCGGCTCGACTTTCAGTGCGGCCAACTGGAATTTCCCGGCTACTGGAGGCGGCAGTGTCACGTTCACGACACTTACCAGCGCAGGGCAGGTCATCAGCCTCGCCTCAACGGGCGTCGTTGGCCTCGCGCTGGTGCAGGATGCTACCGGCTCCCGCACCGTCACCTGGCCTGCTGGTATCCGCTGGGCAGGCGGAACTGTCCCGACCCTCTCCACGGGCGGCGGCGCGACTGACCTGTTCACGTTCGTGGCTCTCACGGGCGGGGGTTGGCTCGGCAAGCAGGAGGGCAGCTTCGCCTCGCCCTCTGACATCACACCCCCGTCCGCCGTGACAGGGCTGGCAGCCGGAACTGTTTCGGCTACCAGCGTCCCGCTCTCGTGGACGGCAGCGACGGACAACATAGCGGTGACCGGCTACGAGTACAGCACGAACGGGACGACGTACACCAGTACTGGATCTACGGGCACCAGCTACACCGTCACGGGGCTGACCTCCGGGACCGCCTACACCCTGTCGGTCCGGGCGTTCGACGCCGCAGGGAACCGTGGCACCGCAGCGTCGGTGGCGGTCACCACCTCCGCGACCGGCTACACTGCCGGTCAGGTCATTACCTCGGACAGCTTCAACCGTGCCGACACGGCCAACATCAACGGCTCGGCAACCGACATCGCATCGGGCGGATCCGCGATCACATGGGTTGCTACCGGCGGCATTGGGATCACGACCAACCAGCTCGTGCCTGGCACGAACGGGACGGCGCAAACCGCGAAGCTCGTCCTGCCTGCTGCCACGGCGCGGCTCAAGGCGTCCGTCAACCTCGCGGCCTTGCCTGCTGGTGGAAACCTCGAAATCCAGTTCTTCTCCGGTGCGACTGTGAAAACTGTTCTCAGGATCGCCGCCGGCGCCGCAACCATGTACAAGGAAGGTTACGGCAACCTCGGAGCGTGGACGGCGGGCACGGGCCTGACGACGATCACGCTGGATGGGACGGCCATCTCGGCAACCGGCTTCGATAACGTCGCCGCCGCGAAGTCCCTCTCTGGCGTGGGCGCTGGCGGAAACATTGACAACGTCATCGTTTCCACGGCGGCCAGTGTTACGAGCTGGAAGCTTGATGACCTGATTGTGTCGGTGCCCGCATAATGACACTACTTCTGCTCACGGGCGGCGGGGTATCAGCCCCCGCCGCCCCGGCGCTCACGACGCTCCGGCAGTTCACAGACAGGACCGCCACCGCCTACGGCGTTTCCCCGCAGTTCAGTGCGGGCACCAGCTCGTACACGCACAAGTCCGTGCACGTAGCCAAAGCTGCCGCAAAGAACATTCAACTCGTCTACGGCAACAACTACAGCACCAGCTACACGGTGGCTGCCGCCATTGAGTGGCAGGGCTCCCTTTATCCGCTAACCTTTGGCGGTGCGTCACAGAAAACCCTCAGCAACGGGCAGTTCGCCATCAGTGACGCCCTGCCCATCACTGTGGCAGCGGGCGACTCTATGCCCGTCCGAACCTTTGTGACGGGCGCTGTCGGCGCATACGTCCCATGGGTCTCCAACGACAACCTGCAAACGGCACGCGGTGAGGGTGAGGTGACCAACGCGGACCTGACCCTCGCAGGGTCCGGAACAATCGCGGCCAATGGTTCGGCGTTCGGGCGCGGCCCCACCGGCATCCACGGGCTATCCCCCGCAAGTACCGTCTCAGTGCTTGTCTGCGGCGACTCCATCACTGAGGGCGGCAACGACACCACGGGCGGCATGCCTAAGGGTTTCGCCACGCGTGGACTCCGGGCGGCCGGCGTGCCGTACACCAACGCAGGTAAGTGGGCAGAGCAGGCGGGTGGGCTCTACTCTGGCGGGACGACAACCGCGCTGTTCAATGCCAGGTTCCACCCGCAAATGCTCGCCGCCGCAACGCATGTGCTATGCGAGCAGGGCAGGAACGACGTAGCCAACGTCAACACCGTCGCGTCACTCATGGCCATCTACCTCGGGCTGTGGGGTGCGCTCGGCTCGGGCGGGGCGAAGGTCTACCAGACCACCATCACGCCCGGCTCCGACAGCACGGACGGGTGGACGACACTAGTCGGGCAAACGGCGCGCACCGCCCAAACCCAGGAAGCGAAGCGCGTCAGCCTCAACGACTGGTTCCGAGATGGCGCACCAACCGTCGCGGGCGTAGGAGTCACTGCCGGGTCAACCGACCCGACGGCTAAGCGGGCAGGCGCCGCAGGGCACCCGCTCACCGGCTACATCGAAGTTGCGGACACCGTCGAATCCTCACGCAACTCCGGCAAGTGGGCAGTGGACGCCGGGGCGCTCACAGCGGACGGCACGCACCCGGAAACCATCGGCCACAACCGCATGCTCACACCCGTCCAGACGTGGGCCGCAGGGCTTACTGCCTAGGGATTCTTTCGACCGGAATAGTTCCCCATGGTGATGACATAGGTTTGGGGTATGAAGAAACTTGGTCTCCTGCTCGTGGCCGGCATGCTCCTTGTAGGGTGCGATAACCCTGCTCCCGCTGAGGCGCCAACCAGCACTGCGCCCGCGCCCCAGCCCACGCCTTCGATGCTGGCCCCGGTGAAGTGAGACCGGGAATCCAAAGGTAAGTCACCTGTCGGACATACGAAAAAGCCCGTCCTCTTCGGAGGGCGGGCTTTTTCTCGTTGCCCGAGGCGGCCCGCCTCCCGAATCGCCGTGGCAGTAGGTCTAGCGGCCGCATGCATGGTCGATGCGGTTGCCGGAGCGTTTGCACGTCTCGTCATATTCAAAATAGTTTCGTAATATGCTGGGCTTAGCACGACTGTCAAGAACGATAATGCAACCTAGCATTTTCCGCGACCGGCTCCGGCGAAGACCGTTTGCACGGGGATGCCGGGATGGTGCCGGTTTGGCGGTGGGGGTCTCGGCGCCGGAGATTCCGCCCCCCGGTCCGCGCCCATTCTGTCGGTGGCCGGCGATAGCCTGAAAGTGCATTGCCCGGAAAACGACGGCGGCCCCATCAGAGCGGGAACTCTGACAGGGCCTATGCCGCCAACCATTCACCTAATCAGAGCTACATGGAGACGACATGCAAAAGACTACGCTCATTGGCGTACCCAAGACACGAATCACCACCACTGCCGAACTCGCGGCGGCCGGCTACCTCGCCCGCTACCGCGGCAGCACCAGGGAGACGTACAAGGTCTCACTGAAGCTCCTGTTCAACTGGTGCGCAGGGATCGGCGCGGATCCGTTGGAGGGCATGCGCCGCCCGGTGCTGGAACTGTTCGCCCGGCACCTAGAGGAGGAGCGGCACAACTCCCCCGCCACCGTGGCCCATCACCTGTCCATCGTCCGCGGCTACTACAGCTTCGCCGAAATCGACGGCTACATCGAACGCTCCCCCGCTGCTCACATCCGCATGCCTCGCGTCTTCATTGACGAGTCACGCGCAATGGGCCTTGACCGGATGGAGCTCGGCGCCGTAATCCAATGCGCCAGGGCATCCTCGCCGTCGGACAACGCACTGATCGCACTCATGGGCATGTTGGGCTTGCGCGTCTCGGAAGCGTGCGCCGTACGCATTGAGGATTACCAGGACATCGAGCGCGGCCACCGCGTGCTGAGGCTGGTAGGAAAGGGTGGGAAGCCGGCCACTATCCCGCTGCCCGTCCCCGTCCTGCGGGCGCTCGATGCAGCAGCTGGTGAACGCGCCTCGGGGCCGCTGCTCCTCCGCAACAAGGGCGGGGGACCGGTCAACCGGAAGTCGGCGGCGCTCACCGTGCAGCGGCTGTGCAGGAAGGCCGGCATCAAGAAGAACGTCACCCCGCACGGACTCCGCCACAGCTTCGTCACCGCCGCCCTGGACGCAGGTGTGCCGCTGCGCGACGTGCAGATCGCCGCCCGCCACAGCGACCCCCGCATCACCGCGAGGTACGACCGCGCCAGGCACAACCACGACCGACACGCCTCGCACGTCGTGGCAGCATTTTTGGCGGGCGCGGCATAGAGATCCCACCTTTGCTACCTCTGGCTGGTTTGCTTGAACGCCCGTCTGACCAGTAGCTTTGTTCAAAGCACCTTGCCACATGCCCCCATGTGTGAGGTAGCAGCTATATAGAGAGGCCCCGAGGCATCCCCCATGCCCCGGGGCCTCTTGCTGTCCTTGGGGGTGAAGAGGGCGTTGGCCGGAAGTCCGAACAGTTCCGCGATTGCCATGGCCACGTCTTGGTTGACGGTACTGCGAGCGCCCGATCGCAGATGCCCGATGGTCGATTTGCTGATCCGGGCTTTGGAGCGTTTGCGGATGAGGACGTGCCCCACGGATTCGGTGAGGGTCCTCACGGTGTAGCCGCGCGCCCGCATGATCTCGCCGAAGATCGCGGCGTTACTGAGTTTGATGTCGAGCCTTTGCGTGGGGGTGCGCAGCGCCGCTGTTCTTCGTATGCGCAGACTGCTTGTCACAAGGACGGCCTTCGTGTCCGGCGGCGCGCGGGACGCTCTGGTGGCGGGGTTGCTTCAGCACTAGCAAGGATGGTGTTGAGGTGGTTGTCGGTGAAGCGGATTGTTTTGGGGCCGAGGTCGAGGTGCGGCCAGGTCCCTGCCTTGGCTTTGGTGCGGACGGCGCGGGGGTCGATCTGGAGGATGTCGGCGAGCTGGTTGACGGTGTAGACGCGGGGGGCAGGTTGCCGCAAATCTGTTTCGTCGGTCGCATGGTCGATGTTGTCCAAGAGTGATCCATCCAATCCTCAAAAGTCCCGAAAAGACCGAAGATAGCATGTGTTTGACCCTGCGAAATCCACGTGACATTGGGGGTATTCAAGGTGCGTATTTGCAGCACGAATGCTGCCCCCGCCGCATAGACTAACCGTGCAAAGGCAGGGGCACCCTGCCACGGGCAGGCCTAGTAGGGGGATATGAAATCGATGGCAGAATACCAGTACGGAGCGAACCTGCAGCGAGGGGATGTTGTGGTTTGCGGCGACGGTCTCATACGGACCGTGATCAAGAATCGGGACAAGCTGATCTGGTGGACACTCGGGGGTCGAGATGGAGCCCGGATCATTGCTCATGAAAATGGGGATACCCTCGCGTTGGAACAGATTTCCCATGACGTGATGAGGGTGAACATGCTGGTCCTGGCCTCTATCAGATAGAGCTAAGTCCGCAAAAAGTCCGCAAGAGGGTCCAAACGCGCCAGTTTTCGACCGTCACAACCAACGCCAGAACTCCCGGAATCTCGCGGATTTCAACGGTGCCCAACAAGGACCAATCAGTATTGTTTAGTTCGAGCTCTACTACGGCGTCTAGCACATCCCGGGGCTGAGCAGGTTTCAGTCCTTCAAGAGTCCGCCCGCCCGTGCAGCCATGCTGCCGGCCGGGCGGACTTTTTTGTGTTTGAGGTGGGGGCCGGCTCCAGACGTGCTGAGACCAAGAGCCGGCCCCCTGACGTGTGCCCCCGAGACGAAGACTGTTCAGGCCTTCCCCCCAACAAGGTATGAGAACACCGCCAATCCACATGATCTGCCAATGCCGGCCCGCAGGCAAATGAACCTTCGGTGCGCCGTAAACGAAGATGCGCGGTGTGGCAGGAAGTTATCCTGCGAAGCTCCGGTACATGGTCCGCTGGGGTCCGGAACCGCCGCCCAGGTATTGTCCGCGGTCCTCGAAGCCCGCACGCCGGTACGCGGACAGCCCTGCGGGGTTTCCCTCGTTGACGGACAGCACGACGCCGGTTTCTGCCGTATGCAGCTTCGCGGTAAGTTTCGCGGCGGTACCGACGGCGGACGCCGCGGCCAGCGGCCCGAGTCCTTTGCCCTGGTGCCGGCGGTCAATGAGGAAGCCCCGCAGCAGCCACGCGGAGTTCCCGTCCGGCCAGCCGGCAAGGTCCGCGGCGCCGGCCTGCAGCGTGAGAACACCGACGGCGTAACCGTCGGCCTCAATGACGTAGGGAAACCGCGATTCCTCGGCGAGCCCGGTCAGGGCCATGCGGAGCGGGTCCCCCACAAAAGTGCTTTGGCCCGGTGCCAGTTCCAGGCCGGCAACTTCACCGAGCTGGATGGCGAGGGAATCGGCGTCGAGATCGTCAAGGGCAATCAGCCAAACAGAGGCAAGGGAGTCTTTCAGGTCAGCGGCCCTCGTTGGCTGCGGGCGGCCCGTCTTCGGCTGGCGGGCCTGCCGGGTCCATCCACAGGACCTCCCACAGATGCCCGTCCGGGTCCTGGAAGCTGTGGTTGTACATGAAGCCGTAATCCTGGACCTCCTGTGAGGGCCTGCCGCCCGCGGCAAGGGCTTTGCGCACTGTCTCGTCCACGGCTTCTCTGCTGTCCACGGAGAACGCTGTGATGGCCTCGGTCGCACGGGTGGCATCCACCAGGTCCTTGGACGTGGTTGTCTTGAAGAAGTTTTCCACCAGGAGCATGACGAAGGCGTTGTCGTTGATGATCATGCAGGTGGCATTCTCATCCGTGTAGTCCGGGTTGAAGGAGAAACCGAGGGCCGTGAAAAAGTCCACCGACCGCTTGAGGTCCTTGACGGGCAGGTTCAGATAGATTTGGGTAGCCATCGCCCCAAGTTAGCACCGGACCACTGCGGGTGTCTCCAGTGCGATGCCGGCGCCTGCCGGTCCCTTGCTAGTGACCGTAGAAGAGCCGCTCGAAAACAGCACGGGCACGCCGGCTCAGGCGAAGGTAATCCTCCTCCAGCGCGGCCGCGTTGCCCGGTTCGTAGCCGCACCAGCGTGCCACTGCCTCCAGGTCCCGCCGGGATGACGGCAGCAGGTCCGACGCTTTGCCGCTCCAGATGACATTGGCGGAACGGATCCGGCTGGCGAGCAGCCAGGCGTCGGCCAGCAGCTTTGCGTCGGCGCCCGCGACCAGGTTCAGGGAAACCGCAGCATCAAGTGCCTCAACGGTCGACGTTGTCCGCAATTCGCGGTGCTTGCCGGCGTGCTGGAGCTGAAGGAGCTGCACCAGCCACTCGACGTCGCTCAATCCCCCTCGGCCAAGTTTCAGGTGACGGGCGGGATCGGCCCCGCGCGGCAGTCGCTCGGCCTCCACCCGGGCCTTGACCCGACGGACCTCCCGCACGTCCTGATCTGAAATTGATTCGGGGTACCTGATGGGGTCAATCAACGCCAGGAAGTCGCGGGCCAGATCGTCGTTGCCCGCCATCGGCCGGGCCCGAAGCAGCGCCTGCGCCTCCCAGATCAGCGACCACCGGCGGTAGTATTCGGCGAACGAATCCAGGGACCGGACCATGGCGCCGTTCTTGCCCTCCGGCCGCAGGTCGGCGTCCATCTGCAGGACCCGTTCGGCCATGATGGCCGGTTTGAGCGGCTGGGTCAGCAGTCCGGAGAGCAAGGAGACAATCCTCAGGGCCTGTTCCTGAGCCTCTTCCTCCGAGTGGCCGGGGAGTGCACGGTGGACGTACATGACATCCGCGTCGGATCCATATCCGATTTCCCGGCCGCCCTGCCGTCCCATGGCCACCACCAGCACGGCGGTCTTCAGCGGGCCATCGGCGGAGACCATGCCTTCGGCCACCCGCAGCGCGCCCAGCACGGCGGCGCGGTCGGTGTCCGCGAGTTCGGCGCCCACGCGGTCCTGGCTCAGCAGCCCGGCGGAATCGGCAATGGCAATCCGCAGGATTTCCCGGCGCCGGATCAGCCGGATCAGCCGCATGGCGCTCTCCGGATCCGAGTGCCGTGACATCTTGGAGGTGATCTCGTGCCACTGTGCCTCGAAGCCAAGCGGCGCAAGGTCCTTGTCGTTGCCCAGCCATGCCACGGATTCCGGTGACACCTCCAGGAGGTCCGCAATCAGGCGGGAGTTGGAGAGCACATGGCACAGCCGCTCGGCGGCCGCCGTTGAATCGCGGAGCATGCCAAGGTACCAGTGGGTTGTGCCCAAAGCCTCGCTGACGCGCCGGAACGCGAGGAGCCCGGCGTCGGGGTCCACACCTTCGGCGAGCCAGTCCAGGAGGATGGGCAGCAGCTGGCGCTGCAGGGCGGCCCGCCGGCTGACGCCCGCGGTGAGCGCCTCGATGTGCCTCATCGCCCCGCGCGGGTCTCCGTAGCCGAGGGCGGCGAGGCGGCCCTGGGCAGCCTCCGGCGTCAGCCTGGCGTCCTCGCTGCTGAGCTTTGCCGCTGTATTGAGCAGCGGCCGGTAGAAGATGCGTTCGTGCAGCTCACGGACGGACCGTTTGGTCTTCTGCCAGGCCGCCAGCAGCGCGTCAGCGGGCGGCCGGTCGTTGGAGAAGGGGCCCAGGACTGCCTTGGCAAGGGCGCGCAGGGCCGGTTCGTTGACAGGCATCAAATGGGTCCGGCGGAGCTGGAACAGCTGGATCCGATGCTCGAGGAGCCGCAGGTACCGGTACGCATGGTCGAAAGCAGCGGCGTCCGCCCGGCCAATGTAGCCGCCGGCGGACAGTGCTGCAATGGCCGAGGTGGTGTCGCGGCGGCGGAGCGATTCGTCCGATTTGCCGTGCACCAGCTGAAGCAGCTGGACGGTAAATTCGACGTCGCGGAGGCCGCCCCGGCCGAGCTTGATCTGCCGCTGTTCTTCAGCGGCCGGAATATGTTCGGTCACCCGGCGGCGCATGGCCTGCACCGACTCGACGAATCCCTCGCGGCCGGCCGAACTCCAGATCAGGGGCGCCACCGCTTTTTCGTAGCGCTCACCAAGCTCCGTGTCTCCGGCGATGGTGCGGGCTTTGAGCAGGGCCTGGAACTCCCAGCTTTCGGCCCAGCGGGCGTAGTAGCTTTCGTGGGATGCCAGGGTGCGGACCAGGGGGCCCGATTTGCCCTCCGGCCGGAGGTTGGCATCCACTTCCCAGAGGCCAGGCTCCCGCGCCACCGAGAAGATGGCACGCGAGATGCCTGTGGCCAGGGCAGTTCCCACCGTACTGGCACGGGCATCGTCCAGGTCCCCTGCGTCCATCACGTAAATGACGTCGACGTCGGAAATGTAGTTCAGCTCGCGCGCTCCGCATTTGCCCATTCCGATGACCGCCAGGCCGACGCCGGCCACCTCCTCCGCGGTGAACTGGTCAGCCGCCTCAGCCCGCGACACAGCCAGCGCCGCCTCGATTGCGGCACCGGCCAGGTCCGCGAGTTCCGCCCCGACGGCGGGCATGAAATCCAGCGGGTCAACGGCGCAGAGGTCCTTGACCGCAAGGTCCACCACCCCGCGTCGGTAGGCCGTTCGCAGCGCAGCATATGCTTCAGCACCGGTCATCCCCGCCACCGGCCGGGACGACCCCGGGTCTGCCCGGACGGAATTCAGCAGGGCAGCGCGAAGCTGTTCGGGATCCGCCTGGCGTGGCTCGGGACTGGCTTTTACCTCGAAGGCAGCAAGGTGCTCCGGGTGGCGGATGAGGAACTCCCCCAAAGCCTCAGAGGCGCCGAGCACACGGTAAAGCGGCTCGCTGGCCTCCGGATCAGCGGCAGCCAGTTCGCGGAGCGCCGGGTGTTTTTCAATCAGCCTGACCAGCGACTGCAGGGCCGTGTCCGGGTTTGCCGCCATCGCCAGGCCGGCGAAGATCCTGTCCGGGTCCAGTCCGTCCAGTTCGGCGGCAGCAAGGAACCGCTCGCCCTTCTCCAGGTCACTGAAGCCGGCCGAGATAAGGCGGCGGGCAAGGCTCACCGCCGCCGCCTAGAGAATGCCGAGGTTGCGCTGCAGTTCGTAGGGCGTGACCTGGAGCCGGTAATCCTGCCATTCGGCACGCTTGTTGCGCAGGAAGTGCTCGAAGACCTGCTCGCCAAGGATCTGCGGCATCAGTTCCGAATCCTCCATGGAACGGATTGCATCGTGTAGGCTCGCCGGCAGGGGGTCATGCCCCATGGCGCGGCGCTCGGCGGAACTCAGTGACCAGACGTCGTCCTCGGCAGCGGCCGGGAGGTCATAGCCTTCTTCGATCCCCTTCAGGCCCGCACCAAGCAGGACTGCGTACGCGAGGTAGGGGTTTGCCGCGGAGTCGATTCCGCGGTATTCGATGCGGGCCGACTGGCCCTTGCCCGGCTTGTAGAGCGGGACCCGGACCAGCGCCGACCGGTTGTTGTGCCCCCAGCTCAGGTAGCTGGGTGCTTCCCCGCCTCCCCAGAGCCGCTTGTAGGAGTTGACGAACTGGTTGGTCACAGCCGTGAACTCGGGTGCGTGCTTGAGGATTCCGGCAATGAACTGCCGTGCCGTCTTGGACAGCTGGAACTCGGTGCCGGCCTCGTAGAAAGCGTTGGTGTCGCCCTCGAACAGCGAGAAGTGGGTGTGCATGCCGGACCCCGGGTGCGCAGTGAAGGGTTTGGGCATGAAGGTTGCGTAGGTGCCCTGCTGCAGGGCGACCTCCTTGATGACGGTCCGGAACGTCATGATGTTATCCGCAGTCTGCAGGGCGTCAGCGTAGCGGAGGTCGATTTCATTCTGGCCCGGGCCTGCTTCGTGGTGGCTGAACTCCACGGAAATGCCGACGGACTCCAGCATGGTCACGGCTGTGCGCCGGAAGTCCTGGGCCACGCCGCCGGGCACGTGGTCAAAGTAGCCGCCCTCGTCCACCGGAACCGGCGCCCCGTCCGGCCCCGGCTCCTGGGATTTGAGCAGGTAGAACTCGATTTCGGGGTGCGTGTAGCACGTGAAGCCCATGTCCGCGGCCTTGGCAAGGGTGCGCTTGAGCACGTTGCGCGGGTCCGCAGCGGACGGTTCGCCGTCCGGAGTGAGGATGTCGCAGAACATGCGCGATGTCTGCTCGGTTTCGCCTCGCCACGGCAGGATCTGGAAGGTCGAGGGATCCGGCTGTGCCAGCATGTCGGATTCAAAGACCCGGGCCAGGCCCTCGATCGCGGACCCGTCAAAGCCGAGGCCTTCCTCGAAGGCCCCCTCCACCTCGGCCGGGGCGAGTGCCACAGACTTGAGCGAACCTACGACGTCGGTGAACCACAGACGTACGAACCGTACGTCGCGCTCCTCGATAGTGCGCAGGACAAACTCTTGCTGGCGGTCCATGAAGGCCTCTTCTCCGGTCAACGTTCTTGCCCCGGGTCCGCGGAAGCGGCAGCCGGCAGCAGCTCATCATCACTTTACTAAGCAATTGGCTCCAATGCGGGAGCCTGCCCCGCACGTAACACAGCGTTAACACTGCCACCAGACGCGGCCCCGTAGCGCCTGAGGCCGGACTGACCCCCGCGGCCGGTTCAAAATATGACGCGGATCACGGCGCTCCGGCCGCCCGGAGGTAGCTTGGACCGCCGGTACAGCACTACGCTCTTGGCATGGCCACAACCAACAGCCCTGACTCAAGCGCGTCCGCTGAAGTACCCGCCCCTTACGGAAACGGCCCTGCACAGGTTCCCGCGCCGTCGTCGGCAGGTCCTGCGAAGCCCGCCGCGAGGGTGCGGATCCACCACCTGCAGCAAGCCAAGAGGGACGGCACGCGGTTCGCGATGCTGACCGCCTATGAGCAGTACAGCGCGGAGATTTTCGATCAGGCCGGCATCGAAGTGCTCCTGATCGGCGATTCCGCTTCCAATAATGTTTTCGGCAATGAAACCAGCCTGCCCGTCACAGTGGACGAGCTCCTCCCCCTCTGCCGCGCCGTGGCGCGGTCCGCCAAGAGGGCGCTGGTGGTGGCTGACCTGCCGTTCGGCAGTTACGAAGTTTCAGCACAGCAGGGTGTGGAGACCGGAGTCCGCTTCCTCAAGGAAGGCCTGGCCCACGCAGTCAAGATCGAGGGCGGCAAATACTATGCCGAAACCGTCCGCGCCATGGTCCAGGCCGGTGTCCCGGTGATGGCCCACATCGGCTTCACACCGCAGAGCGAGCACGCCCTCGGCGGCTACCGTGTCCAGGGCCGCGGCGATGACGCCCAGCGCCTGATAGACGACGCCGTGGCGCTGGCCGAAGCGGGGGCCTTCTGCGTCCTGATGGAAATGGTACCGGCAGACACGGCGGCCGCCGTCGATGCAGCCGTCGACGTGCCGACGGTCGGCATCGGTGCCGGCAACGCCACAACAGGCCAGGTTCTGGTGTGGCAGGACATGGCGGGACTCCGCGGCGGGAAGATGGCCAAGTTCGTCAAGCAGTATGCCGATCTCCGCACCACCCTCAGCGATGCCGCGAAATCTTACGGCGACGAAGTCCGCTCAGGGCAGTTTCCGGGCCCCGAGCACTCCTTCTAGGACGGCCTCCCCCGGCCGGGTGGTGTGACGCTGTTTAGTCCTCGTCGCCCTTTTCCCAGGCCTCGTTGCGCGCCCGGACCTTTTCCAGTGCGTGCTCAGCTTCCTCCCGGGTCTTGTAGGGGCCAATCAGCTGGCTCCAATCCGACATCGCGTCCTCTTCCACCTCGTGGGTGTTCACGTTGTACCAGTACTCCGTCATCGGTGCTCCTCGTTCCGGCCTGCAACGGCCTTTCTGTGATCCGCGTAACTTATACACGGATGCGGACAGGTTGGGCCTGAAGTTTCTTGGCGTTCTGCGGTCCCTTATATGATCAATCTATGCCTTCCCTAGCCTCAACTGCACCCACCGGAACCCTGACCCGGGGAACGGTCAGCCCGCAGCTCCCCGTACCGGCGTCCATCCCCCGCCCGGAATATGTGGGCAGGCCCGGCCCGGCCAAGTTCACCGGCTCGGAGATCAAGTCGGCCGAGACCATCGAAAAAATCCGGATCGCAAGCCGGATCGCCGCGCAGGCCATCGTCGAGGTCGGCAAACACATCGAGCCTGGCGTGACCACCGACCAGCTGGACAAGGTGGGGCACGAATTCCTCCTGGACCACCAGGCGTACCCGTCCACCCTCGGGTACCGCGGATTTCCCAAGTCACTGTGCTCGTCCCTGAACGAAGTCATCTGCCACGGCATCCCGGACAGCACCGTGGTGCAGGACGGCGACATCATCAACATCGACATCACCGCCTTCATCAACGGCGTCCACGGCGACACCAACCACACGTTCCTGGTGGGCAACGTCGATGAAGAGTCACGCCTGCTCGTCGACCGGACCCGCGAGTCACTCAACCGGGCCATCAAAGCCGTGGCACCCGGCCGCGAAATCAATGTGATCGGACGCGCCATCCAGTCCTACGCCAAGCGTTTCGGCTACGGTGTGGTGCGGGACTTCACCGGACACGGCGTCGGGGAAGCCTTCCACACCGGGCTCATCATCCCGCACTACGATGCAGCCCCCGCCTACAACACCGTGATCGAGGCAGGCATGGTTTTCACCATCGAACCCATGCTGACGCTCGGTACGGTTGAATGGGACATGTGGGAGGACGACTGGACGGTGGTCACCCGCGACCACAAGCGGACAGCCCAGTTCGAGCACACCCTGCTGGTGACAGAGTCCGGCGCCGAAATCCTCACCCTGCCCTGAAATCCGTGCGGGTCAGCCACCCGGCTGCCAGCACGCCCTTCCACGAACGGAACAACATTGGCCAAGAAGGACGAGAAGTCGCACAAGAACTCCCCGCTGATCGGAATCGACATCGGCGGAACGGGAATCAAGGGCGGCATTGTCGACCTGAAAAAAGGCAAGCTCCTCGGTGAGCGGTTCCGTGTGCCGACGCCCCAGCCCGCCACTCCCGAAGCTGTTGCCGAAGTGGTGGCCCAGGTAGTGGCCGAGCTGTCTGCCCGCCCGGAGGCGCCGGCCGACGACTCACCGGTTGGCGTCACGTTCCCCGGCATCATCCAGCATGGCGTTGTCCATTCGGCGGCCAACGTGGACAAGAGCTGGCTCAACACTGACATCGACGGTTTGCTGACCGCCCGGCTGGGCCGGCCTGTTGAGGTCATCAACGACGCCGACGCCGCCGGGCTGGCTGAGGCACGCTACGGCGCCGGAGCCGGCGTGGAAGGTACCGTCCTGGTCATCACCCTGGGCACCGGAATCGGTTCCGCCTTTATCTTCGACGGCCGTCTGGTCCCCAACGCTGAGCTGGGCCATCTTGAAATTGACGGCTTTGACGCCGAAAGCAAGGCCTCGGCGGTGGCACGGGAGCGGGACGGGCTCAGCTGGGACGAGTACAGCGTCCTGCTGCAGCGCTACTTCTCCCACGTGGAGTTCCTCTTCTCCCCGGAACTCTTCATCGTGGGCGGCGGCATCTCCAAGCGGGCGGACGAATACCTGCCCAATCTCAGGCTGCGCACCCCCATTGTGCCTGCCAAGCTGAAGAATGAGGCCGGAATTGTCGGCGCCGCCGTCGAAATTGCCGTGAAGCACAAGCTGACCAAATAAAACGTGGATGCCGGTGGCGGCAGCGGCTTCCCCTCCGCTGCCGCCACCGGAAGTCTTACAGGGGGGTCTTCTCGGAGCTCTTGGTGCCCTTGACGGTTTCCTTCGTGGCCTCTTCGGCTGACTCGTGGCGGAGCAGGGCGATGGCCGTTTCGAAGTCCTCAAGCGACTCGAACGCCTGGTAGACGCTGGCGAAGCGCAGATAGGCCACCTGGTCCAGTTTCTGCAGCGGCCCCAGAATGATCAGCCCCACCTCGTGCGCGTCAATTTCCGCTGCCCCGGAGGCGCGGATCTGCTCCTCAACCTCCTGGGCAAGGAGCGCCAGGTCATCTTCGCTGACGGGGCGTCCCTGGCAGGCTTTGCGCACGCCGTTGATGACTTTGCTCCGGCTGAACGGCTCGCCGACGCCGGAACGTTTGATGACCGAGAGGCTGGTCGTCTCCACCGTGGTGAACCTGCGGCCGCATTCCGGGCACTGACGACGACGCCGGATGGCCGAGCCGTCGTCGGCCATGCGGCTGTCCACAACACGGGAGTCCGGATTACGACAGAACGGACAGTACATGATGTCCCCTCCCTGTTGTTTCTTCTGGCCGTCTATCAGTCTACGACTACATATAGCGGAATAACAAGCCTGTAATTACTACATGTAGTGGCGTTGCCGGTTTCCGGCAGTCCGGACGCCGGTCAGCTCTTCTGCTGGAACCGTGCGGCGACCGCTTCGCCGTGGGCCGGCAGGTCCTCGGCGCCGGAGAGGCTCACGATGTGGCCGCTGACCTCCTGCAGCGCAGCCTTGCTGTAGTTCACCACCTGGATTGCACGCAGGAACGTGGTGACGTTCAGTCCGGAGGAAAACGCGGCGGTCCCGCTGGTGGGCAGCACGTGGTTGGAGCCCGCACAGTAATCCCCCAGGCTGACCGGACTGTAGTCGCCGACAAAAATGGCACCGGCGTTCCGGATCCGGGCGGCCACCGCCGGTGCGTCCCTCGTCATGATTTCGAGGTGTTCAGCGGCGTAGGCGTCACAGGCTGCGATGCCATGCTCCAGATCCTCCACCAGGACAACACCGGACTGGGGGCCGGAGAGAGCCTCGCGAACCCGGTCAGCGTGCCGGGTGGCGGCCGATTGCCGGTCCAGTTCCACGATGACAGCGGCGGCGAGGTCCTCGGAATCGGTGATGAGCACCGACGCGGCTTTCGGATCGTGTTCGGCCTGGCTGATCAGGTCGGCGGCCACCAGGGCGGGCTGGGCGGAGGCATCGGCCAGAATGGCGATTTCCGTGGTGCCTGCCTCGGAGTCGATGCCCACCACGCCTTTGACGAGGCGTTTCGCCGTGGCCACGAAGATGTTTCCCGGACCCGTGACGACATCAACGGGCTCCAGCGCCGGTCCCGCGTCACTGGCCTGGACACCGTAGGCGAAGGCGGCGATGGCCTGTGCGCCACCGATGGCGTAGACCTCGTCGATGCCGAGCAGGGCGGCCGCCGCCAGGATGGTGGGGTGCGGGAGTCCGCCGAAGTCTTTCTGCGGCGGCGATGCGAGGGCGATGGATTCCACACCCGCGGCAAGGGCAGGAACCACGTTCATGATCACCGACGACGGGTAGACCGCCAGGCCCCCGGGGACATAGAGGCCCACGCGTGCTACCGGAACCCAGTTCTGGCTCACCAGGGCGCCATCCCCAAGCTCGACGTCGAGATTCCGGGGCCGCTGTCCATCGGCGAACCGCCGGGCGCGGCTGATCGATTCCTCCAGGGCACTGCGGACCGCAGGATCCAGGTTCGCCAAGGCACTGGCCAAAGCGTCGGCCGGGACCCGCGGGTGGTGCTGCTGAACACCGTCAAACGTCAGTGCGAGTTCACTGAGGGCCGCGAAGCCCCGGGTGCGGACCGCCCCGATGATGTCCAGCACCTTCTGCTCCGCGTCCGCCACCGTCTGGTGCTGCGCGCGGGGAACTGCCGCCCGCAAACCGGCCAGCGTCAGGTCCCGCCCCCGAAGATCGACTGTACGGAAACTGAGCGCCGTGGCAGGGGCAGGCACTGGAAATTCAGGAGTAATGGTCACCGGTCCATTTTACGCACCCGGCGCGGTGCCTCCCGTTAACGGCGAGCCTGCACCCTCCGTGCCCCTGCGGAGAAGGTTCAGCAGGCTCAACACGAAGACGGACGCGGCCGTCGCAGCCGGCCAGAGGAGCAGGACTGAGAGGGACCGGAGGGAAAAGCCCACGCTGGCATTGACGGAGGTGTCGGCAGGCCCGCCCCAAAGCCGGGCTGCGAGCATACCGGTCTGCCACGCCACAACCGCGCCGGCGAGGCCGCCGGCCAGGCTGAGGAGGAAGGCCACCTGCGCAGCGCGGCCGCCCTTGTCCGTCAGCAGCACGGCCACCAGGCATCCGGCGAACACCAGGAGGCCTGCCAGGGTGAGGTCCCGGGGCAGCCACGCCTCCGGATTGGTTCCGCCTGCAAAGGCAGGATCACGGGTGAGCAGGTTCAGCCCGCCCGGGGCCAGCAGCCACTAGAGGAGCCCCACGGGAACGCCTCCGGCTGCGGCAACCGCAAACCACTTCCACGGCATGCGGGAAGACCGGCGGCTGGCGGTGTGTTGACTCATTTAACACACCTTAACAAATCTTCGCCCCACCCGATCAAATGACGTGGCGGGTCAGGCGATTCCGCCGGGCTCTGCGGGAGCAATACGCTTAACGTAGAGTCCGAAATAAGCCCGCGTTTCAGGGAGCCAGTTTCAAACATGACAGACAAGACGGCGTACGAAAGCACGTTCAAGGAAATGTTCCGCCGGCATGCGGCCGGCGTGGCCATCATTACGGTGAACTACAAGGGCGAACCGTATGGTTTCACCGCGACGTCCGTTGCCTCGTTATCTGCTCAACCACCCAGGTTCACCTTCAACATGGCCCGGAGTTCGAGTTCGTGGCCTGCCGTAGCCAACACCACCCACCTCGGTGTCCACATGCTGGGTCTGGAAAACCAGGAGCTGGCCGACCGCTTCGCCCGCACCAAGGATCGTTTCGGCGGGGACCACTGGGAACTTGGCCCGCACGACGTCCCGATCCTCAAAGGGGTCGCCGGCTGGCTCATCGGCGAAATCCAGATGCGGCTCTCTTTCGAGAACAATGCAGTGGTGGTCGTTGAAGTGGTGGACGGTGCAGTGGGCGACGACGGTTCCCCGCTCCTCTACCACGGCGGCGCCTACGGCCAGCCCGTCCCGCTGGACTACGAAATCTAGTTATCCAGGCAGGTCGGCCCGAGGAGAACCTTCAGGTCGCCGAACAGGGACG
The DNA here is from genome assembly GCF_051857465.1 of Pseudarthrobacter cremeus. Taxonomy (NCBI): domain Bacteria; kingdom Bacillati; phylum Actinomycetota; class Actinomycetes; order Micrococcales; family Micrococcaceae; genus Pseudarthrobacter; species Pseudarthrobacter cremeus. The sequence goes on from NZ_JBPZHC010000007.1 coordinate 189,311, forward strand.
GACTCGGGTTGACCCGCAGGTGCACGGGCAGGCCCATGACCTCAGTCCGGGTGTCCCCCTGAAGGTGGAGCCGGACTTCCGAGTTTCCCCGGTGGTTCCGCAGGACATCCCCCAGTTCGGTGACCACAGCCTCCGTTGCCTTGTGCGTGGGCATCGAGATGAGTATGGGCCCGTTCGTGCCTTCGCTGAGGTCGGGGACTGACAGTTCCATGCAGTTGAGCGCCACGGCGCCGTCGTCGCGCCGCTGCAGGCGGCCCTTGACCACCACGATAAGGTCCTCGGCCAGGACGGACGCGATGGGACCGTAGACCTGGCCGAAGAACATCACCTCCATGGAGCCGCCGAGGTCTTCGATTTCCGCGCGGGCGTAGGCGTTGCCGCTGGCCTTGGCGATCCTGCGGCTCAGCGAGGTGATCATGCCCGAGATGGTGATGATGGCGCCGTCGTGTGGCCCGTCCTCGGCGATCACCGAGGTGATGCTCTGGTCCGCGTGCTGGCTCAGGAGTCCCTCAAGCCCCTGCAGCGGGTGGTCCGAGACGTACAGTCCCAGCATGTCCCGCTCGAACGAGAGCTTGTCTTTCTTCTCCCATTCCGGCAGGTCCGGAATTTCGATGCTCAAAGAAGCCTCGGATTCGGCTTCGTCGAAACCGGCGAAGAGGTCGAACTGGCCGATCGCCTCATTTCGCTTCAGGGTGATGACGGAGTCAATGGCCTCTTCGTGGATCATGGCCAGCGCGCGCCGGTGGTGGTTCAGGGAGTCGAAGGCGCCGGCCTTGATCAGTGATTCGATGGTCCGCTTGTTGCAGACAACAGCGGGGACCTTCACGAGGTAGTCCTTGAAGGACGTGTAGGCGCCTTCCTTTTCGCGGGCGGCCACCATGGCTTCGACGGCGTTGACGCCGACGTTGCGGATGGCTCCCATGCCGAAGCGGATGTCGTTGCCCACGGGGGTGAAGTTCAGCGCTGACTCGTTGACGTCCGGCGGCAGCACGGTGATACCCATGCGGCGGCACTCGTTGAGGTAGATCGCAGACTTGTCCTTGTCGTCACCGACTGAGGTCAGCAGGGCGGCCATGTACTCCGGCGCGTAGTGCGCTTTCAGGTAGGCGGTCCAGTATGAAATCACGCCATAAGCGGCAGAGTGTGCCTTGTTGAAGGCGTAGTCGGAGAACGGAAGCAGGATATCCCACAGGGTTTTGACGGCTTCCATGGAGTAGCCGTTGTCCTGCATGCCCTGGGAGAAGCCCGCGAACTGCTTGTCCAGTTCAGATTTCTTCTTCTTGCCCATGGCGCGGCGCAGGATATCTGCCTGGCCGAGGGAATAGCCGGCGAGCTTCTGCGCCACGGCCATGACCTGTTCCTGATAGACGATCAGGCCGTAGGTTCCGCCGAGGATTTCGGCGAGCGGTTCTTTGAGCTCAGGGTGGATCGGGATGACTTCCTGGATCCCGTTCTTGCGCAGCGCATAGTCTGTGTGCGCGTTGGCGCCCATCGGCCCTGGCCGGTAGAGCGCCAGCACGGCGGAGATGTCCTCGAAGTTGTCAGGCTTCATCAGCTTCAGGAGCGCACGCATGGGGCCGCCGTCGAGCTGGAAAACGCCGAGAGTATCGCCGCGGGCCATCAGCTCGTAGGACGGGACGTCGTCCAGGGCAAGGGTGTCCAGGTCGAGGTCGTGGCCCCGGTTGAGCTTGATGTTCTCCAGCGCGTCGGAAATGATCGTCAGGTTCCGCAACCCCAGGAAGTCCATCTTGATCAGGCCCAGGCCTTCACAGGTGGGGTAATCGAACTGGGTGATCACCTGGCCGTCCTGGATGCGGCGCATGACCGGGATGACGTCGATGATGGGGTCCGAGGACATGATGACGCCGGCCGCGTGCACGCCCCACTGGCGCTTCAGTCCCTCAATACCCAGGGCGGTTTCGAAGACCTTTGCGGCCTCGGGATCCGTGCTGATGAGCTGGCGGAAATCGCCGGCCTCGCCGTACCTCTTGGACTCAGGGTTCTGGATGTCCGCGAGCGGGATGTCCTTGGCCATGACGGCCGGGGGAAGGGCTTTGGTCAGCTGCTCCCCCATGCTGAAGGGGTAGCCGAGCACGCGGGACGAATCCTTGAGCGCCTGCTTGGTCTTGATGGTTCCGTAGGTGACGATCATGGCTACGCGCTCGTCGCCGTACTTGCGGGTCACATAGTCGATCACCTCGGAGCGGCGCCGGTCATCGAAGTCGACGTCGAAGTCGGGCATGGAGACGCGGTCCGGGTTGAGGAAGCGCTCGAAGATCAGGCCGTGGTGCAGCGGATCCAGATCGGTGATCCGCATGGCGTAGGCCACCATGGAACCGGCACCGGAACCACGGCCCGGGCCGACGCGGATGCCGTTGTTCTTCGCCCAGTTGATGAAGTCCGCCACCACCAGGAAGTACCCGGGGAACCCCATGGAGGTGATGACTTCGAGCTCGTAGTCGGCCTGCGTGCGGACCTTGTCCGGAATTCCGCCCGGGTAGCGGTACTCGAGGCCTGCGGCTACTTCCTTGACCAGCCAGGACGTCTCGTCTTCCCCCGGCGGGCAGGGGAACCGCGGCATGTAGTTCGCCCCGGTGTTGAACGACACCTCGCAGCGCTCGGCGATCAGCAGCGTGTTGTCGCAGGCATCAGGGTGGTCCCTGAAAAGCTCCCGCATTTCCTGGGGCGACTTGAGGTAGTAACCGCTGCCGGAGAACGCAAACCGGGAGCCGCCATTGTCATAGGTGGGCTCCAGCAGGGTTGATCCGGACTGGATGGCCAGCAGGGCTTCGTGGGCCTTGGCGTCGTGCTCATGCGTGTAGTGGAGGTCGTTCGTGGCCACCAGGGGCAGGTTCAGGTCTTTGGCCAGCCGCAGCAGGTCCCCGGTGACCCTGCGTTCGATGTCCAGGCCGTGGTCCATCAGCTCACAGAAGTAGTTCTCTGCACCAAAGATGTCCCGGAACTCCGAGGCGGCTTCCAGTGCCTCACGGTACTGGCCCAGCCGCAGGCGGGTCTGGACCTCCCCCGACGGGCAGCCGGTGGTGGCGATCAGGCCTTCGGAATATGTGTTCAAAAGCTCCCGGTCCAGCCGCGGCCACTTGCCGAAGACTGCATCCAGTGATGCGATGGACGATGCCCGGAAGAGGTTGCGCATCCCCGCATTGTTGTAGCTCAGGAGCGTCATGTGGGTGTATGAACCACCGCCGGAGATGTCGTCTTTCCGCTGGTGTTCCTCGCCCCAGCGGACCCGGCTTTTGTCTGTCCGTGCGGTGCCGGGAGTGACATAGGCTTCGACGCCGATGATGGGCTTGATGCCCTGGTCCGTGGCACGTTTCCAGAAGTCGAAAGCGCCGAACAGATAACCGTGGTCAGTCGTGGCGAGGGCAGGCATGCCGAGGCGTTCGGTCTCATCGAACAACTCCCCCAGGCGGGCAGCGCCGTCCAGCATGGAGTATTCGGTGTGGTTGTGAAGATGGACGAACGAGGCATTGCTGGAAGTCACCGCACTATTCTATGCGCTGGCCGGCCGTCCCTGCCGCAGCGACCCAGTACCTAGGCCTGGCCCGATTCCAGGACCTCCAGGGCATACTCCAGGTCCTGGGGATACTCGCTGGTGACCGTCACGCGCTCCCCTGTCACAGGGTGTTCGAAACCGAGCTGGCGGGCATGCAGCCACTGGCGGGTCAGCCCCAGCGTGGCGGCGAGCCGCGGGTCTGCGCCGTAGGTGAGGTCTCCGGCGCAGGGGTGCCGCAGTGCTGAGAAGTGCACGCGGATCTGGTGCGTGCGGCCTGTCTCCAGGTGCACCTCCACCAGGGTGGCCTTGCCGAAAGCTTCGAGCACCTCGTAATGCGTGATGGACGGCCGGCCGTCCTCGATGACGGCAAACCGCCAGTCATGTCCCGGGTGCCGCCCAATGGGCGCATCTATGGTGCCTTCCAGGGGATCCGGGAGCCCCTGGACGACGGCGTGATACACCTTATCCACGGTGCGTTCCTTGAACGCACGCTTCAGGGCGGTGTATGCACGCTCTGTCTTGGCCACCACCATCACGCCCGACGTGCCGACGTCGAGCCTGTGCACGATACCGGCCCGCTCAGGGGAACCCGACGTCGAAATCCGGTACCCGGCGCCCGCGAGGCCACCCACGACGGTAGGGCCCACCCATCCTGGTGAAGGATGGGCCGCGACCCCCACCGGCTTGTCCACAACGACAAAGTCGTCGTCGTCCAACAGGATCTTCAGGCCTTCCACAACTTCCTCCACCACTTCGAGCGGGTCCCGTCGATCAGGCACCGTCACTTCCAGGACATCGCCCGCCACCAGGCGCGCGGACTTCCCGACCTTCTTGCCGCGGCTGACCACGTTGCCTTCCGCAATCAGGGTGGCAGCGAGCGAGCGGGAGATTCCCAGCAGCTTCGCGAGCCCCGCGTCCGCCCGGGCTCCGCCGAATTCCTCGGCAACCACAACGCGCTCAGGCATCGTTGGCTTTGTCCGGCGAAGCCGCAACATGCCGTGATCCGTCAAGGGCGATCCCCTTCAGGGTCAGGATGCAGATGATGGCCACCGCGGAGACCACGGCGGAATCGGCAATATTGAAAATCGCAAAATTCGGCAACTGGATGAAGTCAACAACATGCCCCATTCCGAAGGAGGGTTCCCGGAACAGCCGGTCCGTCAGGTTGCCCAGCGCTCCACCCAAAAGAAGGCCCAGAGCCAGTGCCCACCAGGCAGAGCCAAGTTTCCGCACCTGGAAGAGGATGGCAAGGGAGACGCCGGCCATAATGATGGAAAACACCCACGTCACGTTCTCTCCGATGGAGAAGGCCGCGCCCGAGTTGCGGATGAAATACCAGTGCAGGAGCGGCGGCAGAACGGGAATGCGTTCGCCCTCCACCATTGTGGAGGTCACCCAGAGTTTGGTCAGCTGGTCCAGCACGTAGGCGAAGGCTGCAAAGCCTGCGAAGAGCGAGAGCAGGCGTGCCCGTGCGGGACGGGGGGAGGAGGAAGCGGGGTGTGCAGCGTCCGCGGCGAGGTCGTCAGTCATGGTGCTTTCATTTGGGTAATACCGATGCAATCACAAAAAGCCGGCGGCCGAGGAAACCCCAGCCACCGGCTTTCAGAATACGTGCTTTGCGGAACTAGTGCGCTTCAACTTCCGGGGCGGCAACTGAGCCACGGGCGTCGAGGTCGCGGAGCTGGCCTTCGATGTAGGCCTTCAGGCGTGAACGGTAGTCCCGCTCGAAGCCACGGAGCTGCTCGACCTTGCGTTCCAGGACGGAGCGCTGCTGCTCAAGGGCACCAAGGATCTTCCGGGACTTCTCCTGGGCATCGTTGACCAGGCTGCTGGCTTCGATCTGCGCCTCGGCAATGATCTTGTCCTTCTGGGACTGACCGTCAGCGACGTGGCGGTCGTGCATCTGCTGGGCCATGGCAAGCAGGCCGGCGGCGGACTCGGCGGAAACCGTGCTGCCTGCGGCAGCTGCGGGGGCAGCGGCAGGAGCGGCTGCAACAGGTACTACCTGCTCGGTTTCCTTCTTCTTGGCCGCGTCGGCAGCCTTGGCTTCAGCCTCGGCCTTCGCCGCGGAGTCGTCCTTTTCGGCCTTGACGGGCGCGGGGACCTTCTCGACCACCGGGGCGGCTGCAGCTGAGCTGGCCGGCACGGCAGTACCTGATTCGGCAAGCTTCTTGCGGAGCTCGTCGTTCTCCTGGTTCAGGCGCCTGAGTTCCACGACGATCTCGTCCAGGAAGTCGTCAACTTCGTCCTGGTCGTAGCCTTCGCGGAACTTGGTCGGCTGAAAGCGCTTGTTGACAACGTCTTCTGGCGTCAAAGCCATCTGGTCACCTCATTGGTCTAGTTAGTCAGTAGGCCTTCCGGCCGTCAAAACTACGGTACCTAAATATTGTCTGGTTCCTCTAATTCAACACTGGGTGTCAAACCGGAGATTTCTTCGCGTCGCAGGACTGCCGTTCCTCGAAGGGAACTTCACCTGCGCCGCTAGGTCTTATCGAAAACTTACGCGAAACCCCGGGTGACCGCCATTGCGATGACAACGGCGATGAACAGGACCAGGAAACCGAGGTCCAGCGTCACCCCTCCGAGCCGCAGCGGAGGGATCAGCCGACGGAGCACCTTCAGTGGCGGATCCGTGATGGAATACACCGTGTGGGCCGCCACGAGGGCAACACCGCGCGGACGCCATTCCCTGGCGAACATCTGGACCCAGTCAAAGACCAGCCGGATGATGAGCCCCACAAAGAACAGCAACAGGACGATATAGACAAGTCCGAAAACGATTCCCATGACTTAACTCATATCTCCATGTCCATTCCGGATACCGCAGTGCCCTGCCAACGTTTCGTGTCTATTTCAGCACAGATGCCAGACAGGTGTCCCTGCCTGGCATCCGCTCGAAGCTTTGTGGCTAGCTTTGGTTGAAGAAGCTGGCCTGGGTCTCGCTGACCTTCTTGTCATCACCGATGACCTCAACGTACGACGGCGAGAGCAGGAACACCTTGTTCGTGACCCGTTCAATACTGCCGCGGAGCCCGAACACCAGCCCTGCCGAGAAGTCCACGAGGCGCTTGGCGTCTGACTCACCCATGTCGGTGACGTTCATGATGACAGGGATGCCGTCCCGGAAACTCTCGCCAATGAGCTTGGCGTCGTTATAGGACCGGGGGTGGATGGTGGTGATCTGGCGAAGCCCGGTTGTTTCTTCGCGGCTCGAGGCCGCACGCTTAATGGGGGTCACAGGTGCGCGGTATTCCTCTTCGGGGGCGTACGACGACTCACGGCTGACATCGCGGACCGGTGCCGGTGCACGGCGTTCCTCGCGGTCAACTTCCATGGATTCGTCCTCGTCCTTACGTGTAGTGGTGTGCTCGGACTCGTAATGTTCGTCGCCATCGGCGAGCCCAAGATAGATCATTGTCTTGCGCAGAGCGCCGGCCATGGTCGACTCCTAATCGTGTCCGCAGACGGGCCCGCCCAATGACTTGACAGCACTGGCATCCCCCGCCATTCACTTCCTATAGCTCGACGCTACCGCACGTCAGGACGCGATCCGAGAATATCGGAGCCGATTCGCAGGTGTGTCGCCCCGAAGCGGATGGCCGCTTCGAGGTCCTGGCTCATGCCGGCCGAGATGGACCGGGCGGAGGGGTGGTCCGCCACCAGGGCCGCCGAGATGCCGGCAAGTTTGTCAAAGGCTTCCTCCGGGCTGCGGCCGAGCGGAGCCACGGCCATCACGCCCGCCAGCTCCAATCCAGCAGCTGCCGCCAGCCTGTCCGCCAGGAAAGGAACGTCGGCCGGCGCCGCCCCGCCACGGTGCGTGCCGGCGTCGTCGTCGAGGTTGACCTGGATGAAGCAGTCAAGAGGTCCCCGCCCGGTCCTGGCCTGTTCCGCGGAAATGGCCCGCTCGAGGCTGTCCACCAACGTCAGCCGGTCAACAGAGTGCAATGCGCGGGCGTAGCGGACCACGGACTTTGCCTTCTTGCTTTGCAGCTGTCCGACGAAATGCCATTTGAGGTCGAGATCGGCCAGTTCAGCTGCCTTCGACGAGGCTTCCTGGTCCTTGTTTTCGCCGACGTCGCGGACACCGAGTCCGGCCAGCCGCCTGATATCCGCCGCCGGATGGAATTTGGTGACCACGATCAGGGTCGGCAGCTCCACGGACCGGCCTGAGGCTGCGGCAGCGGCTTCGATGCGCCGCTGAACGGCGGCGAGCCGCCGGGACAGCTCTGCGGTCCGGGCTGCGCCGGCAGCCGCTTCACCTTCACTCATGTGCCCACACGAGCCCGGCGAACCGGCCGGTGCCCCTGGACCGGCGGTACGAGAAAAGCTGGTCATTCTCGAGTGTGCATGGCCCCGCGTACTCGACAATGACGCCGGCTGCTTCCAGCTGGCTCCTCGCCCCGGCAGGCAGATCCAGCGACGGAGTGCCCCACGACGTGGAAGCCCACGTTGCAGGCACCCGGGCCGCGACGTCGGCGCGCAGCTCAGCGGGCACCTCATAGCAGGAGCCGCAGATGGACGGGCCGAGCCACGCATGGATACCGGCCGCGCCCGCTGACCTCATTGACTGGACTGCAGCCGCGAGTATGGCGTTGGCGATGCCCGGCCGGCCGGCATGCACGGCGGCCAGGACCGGGCCGTCGGGCCCTTCTCCAACGAGCACCACGGGGATGCAGTCAGCCACCATCACGGCGAGCGGCAGACCCTGGGACACCATGGCGTCCGCAGTCGGGGCCGGAGTTTCCGGTTCCATCAGTTCCACAGCAGTGCCGTGGACCTGCTCCATAAACCTCAAGGAGCCGGGCACCAGGCCCGCGGCGTCCTCCAGGGCACGGCGGCGCTGGAGGACGTCAGCGGGGTTGTCCCCCACGTGCAGGGCAAGGTTGCCGGCGTGAATGTCCGTGAAGGCCACACTCACCCCGGGACGGACCACCGTCCGCCAGAAGAACAAGCCGTGACCTATTTCAGGAAGTCGGGGACATCCAGGTCATCCGCACGGCTTCCCGAGAGGTCCGGCTCCACTACCGAGGGGAGGTCGACGTCGAAGCCTGAGTCTGCGGGAACGGACGACTGCCGCTGCTGGCCCCAGTTGCTGAGTCCGGACGCGCCGACACCGGCGTGCACAGGCTGGGCGTTCAACTGGTGGCTGCCTGCGGAGGAGGCGGGTGCCTGGGTCGGTGCCGCGGCGGGCCGCTGGGGCGCCACCTGGGGCTGTGACTGGTCCATGGACGGCGAGGTGGCCTTGACGTCGTCGAACCCTGCGGCGATGACCGTCACGCGGGCTTCGTCGCCCAGGGCGTCGTCGATGACCGCACCGAAGATGATGTTGGCTTCCGGGTGGGCCACTTCCTGGACAAGCCGGGCTGCTTCGTTGATTTCGAACAGACCAAGGTCCGAACCGCCCTGGATGGACAACAGGACGCCGTGGGCGCCGTCAATGGAAGCCTCCAGGAGCGGGGAAGCGATGGCCAGCTCTGCAGCCTTGACGGCACGGTCTTCACCGCGGGCGGAGCCGATGCCCATCAGCGCAGAGCCTGCACCCTGCATGACGGACTTGACGTCGGCGAAGTCAAGGTTGATCAGGCCGGGGGTGGTGATGAGGTCCGTGATGCCCTGGACACCGGACAGCAGGACCTGGTCAGCGGAGCGGAAGGCGTCCAGGACCGAAACGTTGCGGTCGCTGATGGACAGCAGACGGTCGTTGGGGATGACGATCAGGGTGTCCACTTCGTCGCGGAGGGCGTCGATGCCTGCTTCGGCGGAACCTGCACGGCGGCGGCCTTCGAACGTGAAGGGACGGGTTACCACGCCGATGGTCAGCGCGCCGAGCGAGCGGGCAATGCGGGCGACGACCGGAGCGCCGCCGGTGCCGGTTCCGCCACCTTCGCCGGCGGTGACGAAGACCATGTCCGCGCCGCGGATGACCTCTTCGATCTCCTCGGCGTGGTCCTCGGCAGCCTGCCGGCCCACCTCCGGGTTCGCACCGGCGCCCAGGCCGCGGGTCAGCTCACGCCCGATGTCGAGCTTGACGTCGGCATCGCTCATCAACAATGCCTGCGCATCGGTGTTGACGGCGATGAACTCGACGCCGCGGAGACCGACCTCGATCATGCGGTTGACTGCGTTCACGCCACCGCCGCCGATGCCGACGACCTTGATGACGGCCAAGTAGTTCTGCGGAGCTGCCACGTTACGTGTCCCTTGTTCGTGTTCTATTGCGAAAACTGTGGAGTCGGGCTTGAAGCTTGAAACCCTAACCTTCGAGTTGAAGGTTATAGTTATGTCAAGTAACTCATGTCTGGAACGCTATTTCCTATGTTCTGGACATTCAATAACCGGCGCCGCGTGTCGCGCGATTACCGGAAAATAAACCGTCACCGCGTCACGGGATGACGGGGCGCACTCACATCGTAGACACGCACGGGGTTTTTGGGATCGGCTGGTACCTTCAGCAAAGCCTCGAGCACCTTTGCCTTCAGTTCCTTCTCCCCCGCGTTGCCCCAGACGATGGTCTGGCCGTCCACCAGCTTCAGCTCGACGGCGTCCACGGACTGGGCAGAGGCGTTCGACAGCCGCGCCAGGATATCCAGCGGGAGGGCTCCCAGGACCGCTGCAGTGGCCTGGAAGAGTTCTCTGCCAATGGTTCCCGCCCCGCCGTCGATCACAGGCAGGGCGACTGACGCAGTGTCCGACGTGGCAGCCAGCACCACACCATCCACATCGACTAGCTGGTACTGTTCCCCCTGCTTCACCAACGCGACCGGGACCCGTTCGCGTACCTCCACCACCAGCTCGGACGGCGGCCGGGCCTGGGTGGAGACGGACTTGACCTGGACGAGGGGCTCCAGGAGGCGTGCCACCTCCTCGTCGCTGATCTGGGGCAAGGGCCTGCCCTTGAGCGGGTCAAGGGCAGCTTTGACCTGGTCGGCAGTGACCAGCCTGGTCCCGGACACCGAAACAGTTCCTACGGCCAGGAGGGGGGAAAAGATTGCGGCGGCCAGTAAGGCCGCAACCACCACCAGGGCAGTGCAAAGCGCAGCAAGGATGTTCCTCCTGCGCCGCTTTGCGGGCGGCTCGGGGAAGGTCAGCACATTGTCGCGGCGGGAGGGCCCATCGCTGCCGTACCTTTTGCCGTCACGTTTCTTCGTCATGGTTGGAGCCTGGCCGGCCGGTTTTGGGGCCGGTGCCGCGGCGGGCTCCGGCGCGCTCTTTGAGGCAGAGATGACCGCCGGCTCTGCCTGCCCGGTCTCCGCCCGTTTCCGGCCGCCGGGCGAGGCGTAGGTGGGCCGGCGCGGACTACCCACCGAGGGCCTGCACAATCTTCGGCCCGAAAGCCGTGACGTCCCCGGCGCCGACAGTCAGAACGACGTCCCCGGGCCCCGCAGCCGTTGCCAGGGCATCCACCGCGGCAGCGGACTCCACGAGGCGTCCGCCGTGGGCCAGGTGTTCGGCGATGAGCTGGCTGGTGACCCCGGGGATGGGATCTTCCCGTGCAGGGTAGATGTCCAGGACCAGGGCCGTGTCGGCCAGGTTCAGGGCGTCAGCGAATTCCCTCGCAAACTCCCTGGTCCTGGAGAAGAGGTGGGGCTGGAACAGGACGTGGACCTTGTGCCCGCCGGCCACGGAGCGGGCCGCGGTGAGGGCTGCCCGGACCTCCGTGGGATGGTGGGCGTAATCATCAAAAACGCGTACGCCGCGCGCCTCTCCCTTCAGTTCGAAGCGGCGGGACGCACCGGAAAAGTCCGCGAGGGCCCGCGCCGCCGCGGCGGGGTCGACGCCGAGCTCCAGGGCGACGGCGACGGCGGCCGCAGCGTTCAGCGCGTTGTGCCGTCCAGGCACCTGCAGCTCCAGGGCGAAGCGTCCTGCAGGCGAGGAGACCGCCACGTCCCCGGGGCCGCCGTCGTGCAATACCAGGTCGGACCGGTCCGAGGTTCCGTACAGCACCACCCTCGTGTTGCCGCGCGCCAGCGTGCGCTCGGCCAAGGCCAGGGCACCGGCGTCGTCAGCGCAGGCGATCAGGACCCCGTCTGCAGGGAGAAGCATGGTGAAGCGGTCAAAGGACTCGTAGACGGCGTCAGCCGTGCCGTAGTAGTCCAGGTGGTCAGGTTCAACGTTGGTGACCACGGCAATCCTCGGCCGGTAGTTCAGGAAGGACCCGTCGGATTCGTCGGCCTCGGCCACAAAAACTCCGGATGTCCCGTGGGCGGCGTTGACGCCGAGGGAAGGCACGTTGGCGCCGATGGCGAACGAGGGGTCCAATCCGGCGCCCTGGAGGAGGACGGTGATCATGGAGGTGGTTGTTGACTTGCCGTGAGTGCCCGCGACAGTGACGACGAGGTCCTCCCCCATGGTGGCCGCCAGGGCTTCCGAGCGGTGCAGGACGGGCAGCCCGGCGGCGCGTGCGGCAACCAGCTCGGGGTTGTCGGCGCGGATAGCGGAGCCGGCCACCACGGTTTCGGCATCGCCGATGTTGACGGCGCTGTAACCCACGGCGATCCTCGCGCCGGCGGCGGCCAGCTCGGCCAACACGGGAAGGTCCTTGGCATCGGATCCGCTCACGGGCACGCCGCGTGCCACCATGATGCGGGCCACGGCGGACATGCCCACCCCGCCGATGCCGATGAAATGGACGCGGCCCAGGGATTGCTGGCTGCGGAGGCCGGCCGGGCTCATGCGGATACCGCTTCCAGGACAAGGTCAGCCATCAACTGATCGGCGTTTCTGATACCCAGGCGGCGTGAGCTGGCCGCCATGACGGCAAGCCTCCCGGGATCGGTAACCAGGGGAATGAGCTCGCGCACCACCCACTGCGGGGTGAAATCCCTGTCCGGAACGATCACCGCACCGCCGGCGTTCACCAGCCCTGCAGCGTTCAGGGCCTGTTCGCCGTTGCCAATGGGCAGCGGGACAAACACGGCCGGCACGCCCACTGCCGCTGCTTCGCTGACAGTCGCCGCGCCGGCCCGCGCAAGCAGCACGTCTGCGGCGGCGTACACGAGCTCCATGCCATCCACGTACTCGACCTGGCGGTAGCCCTCTGCGGCGAGCGGGCCGCCGTCGGCTCCCATAACGGTCTTTCCACGGCCGGTGATGTGGAGCGTCTGGATTCCGGCGGCAGCAAGGTCCTTGACGGCTGCGGCGACCGCCTGGTTGATGCTCTGCGCGCCGGACGAACCGCCGGTGACAATCAGCGTGGGCTTGGCAGGTTGCAGGCCCAGTGCTTCACGTGCGGCGGCCCGGGCAGAGTCCCTGTCGAGGCCGGATATTTCCGTGCGCATGGGCATGCCGACATGGCGGGCGTGGCGCAGGCGGGTGCTGTCGAAGGCGGTGGCCACGTGACGGGTCAGGAACGAGCCCACGCGGTTCGCGAGGCCGGGCCTGGTGTTGGCTTCATGGATCACGATGGGGATCCCCCGCCGCCGGGCCGCGAGATACAGCGGCGTGCAGACGTAGCCTCCCACCCCCACGAGGACATCGGCGGACGCCTCGTCAAGGATGCGGCCGGACTGCCGCACGGCACCAGCCAGCCGGGCAGGCAGCCTGAGCAGGTCCATGGAGGGTTTCCTCGGAAACGGAACGCGGTCAATAGTGGCGAGCTCCACGCCGGCGGCCGGAACCAGCCGGGTCTCCATGCCTGCCGGCGTACCCACGGCCAGCAGCCTGGCTCCCGGCACGGCGGAACGGAGCGCTGCCGCGATGGCAAGCAGCGGGCTGATGTGGCCGGCGGTTCCGCCGCCCGCGAGGACAATGGAGGGGTTCTGGGATGTCATGTGGTGCTAGGTACGCTTTCTGACGGTTTTCTTGGAGCCGGTTAATCCCCGCGCCCGTTTGGTGCCGAACTTCAGCAGCTTCTTGGGCCGCAGCGCTGGAGCCATCTGTTCGCGTGCCAGCGACAGGACCACGCCGACGGCACACAGTGACATCAGCAGCGCCGAGCCGCCGTAGGAAATGAACGGCAGGGGCACTCCGATGACCGGCATCAGGCCTGTCACCACGGCCATGTTGACGGTGGCCTGACCCAGCAGCCAGACCATGATGGTGCCGGCAAGGACGCGGTGGAACATGTCCTCCTGCGCCACCACTACGCGGTAAATCGCCGCACCGAGGATGGCAAAAAGGACAAGTACGACGACGGTGCCCACCAGGCCGAGTTCCTCGCCGATGATGGCAAAAATGAAGTCGTTGTGGGCTTCGGGAATCCAGCTGTATTTCTGCCGGCTCTGGCCAAGGCCCACGCCGAACCAGCCGCCCGAGGCAAGCCCGTAGATACCGTTGGTTGCCTGGTAGTTGGCGTCAATGCCGTCGGCACAGGACTGCCCTGTCCACCAGGAGGTGATGCGGCACATCCGGTTTGAGCTGGTGATGGCCATGACTGCTGTCCCGGCGGCGGCCACCAGGGCGGCAAACCCGAACAGATAAAGGGGCACACCGGCGAAAAAAAGAGCCGCAGCCGTGATCATCATGATGATCATCGCCGTACCGAGGTCGTTGCCCAGGAGTACCAGTCCAATCACGCCGCCCGCCAGCGGCACCGCTGGAATCAGGACGTGGGGCAGGCGCTGGAGCAGCTTCCCTTTCCTGGCAAGGACTGTGGCCATCCACAGTGCAAGGGCAAGCTTGGACGCCTCGGACGGCTGGAACGTGATGCCGCCGATATCGATCCAGTTCTTGTTTCCGTTGACTTCGTCACCGATCAGCTGGACCAGGACCAGCAGGACCAGGGCGCCTCCCAGGCCGGGCCAGGCCAGGCGTTTGAGCCAGACCACGTTGATGCGCGAGAGGACGAACATGGTGAAGATGCCGATTGCGGCGAACATGCCCTGTTTGAGGGCATCCCCGTAGGGCGACTTTCCGGCGGCAATTGATTCAACACTGGAGGCCGAAAGCACCATCATGATGCCTATGGCGGTCAGGGCAAGCGTGGAGCCCAGGATGAGGTAGTAGGTTGAACCGTTCCTGGATGTCCCTGTTCCTTCGAGCGTGGACCAGAAACCCCGGTACCAGCCCCGGATCCTTGCCGGAACCGTGGGCCGGGTTGCCGGCGGGCGGGTGGGCGTGCTGACCATTGTCACTCCTCGCCGGTCTTGGCCTGCCCTTCCACCAGCTCGCGGACAGCTTCGATAAAGGCGTCGCCGCGGTGAGCGTAGGAAGAGAACTGATCCATGGAAGCAGCTGCCGGGGCCATCAGGACGGTGTCCCCGGGTGCGGCCAGCTGCGCTGCTGACGCGACGGCCCGGGCCATCACCCTCTCACCGGAAACCGGAGAGCTGGCCTCGATGGCTCCGCCCGTTACGGCAGTCTGCCTATTTTCAGTGTCGCCCGCCGGTGGCAGGATCACGGGGACATCGGGTGCGTGTCGCCGCAGGGCATCGGCCAACGGCGCCGTGTCGGTGCCGATGAGTATGACAGCCTTCAGCCGTGCTGCGTGCTCACGCACCAGGTCGTCGTAGCTGACGCCCTTCGAGAGTCCGCCGGCAATCCAGATGACGTTACTGAAGGTTCCCAAAGAGGCTGCCGCGGCGTGCGGATTGGTTGCCTTGGAGTCGTTGACCCAAAGCACTCCGTTTTCCCGGGAAACGGGCTGTATGCGGTGGTTGCCCGGCACATAGTCCTGGATTCCCCGGCGCACCGCTTTGGGCTCCACGCCGTAGGCCCGGACCAGGGCAGCGGCAGCAAGTGCGTTGGCCACCATATGGCGGGGAGCAAACTCGCCGAGGTCCCCGAGGGAAGCCAGTTCGGCCGCGCTGTCCTTCCGCTCCTCGATGAACGCACGGTCCACCAGGAGCCCTTCCACCACCCCGAGCATGCTGATGGCCGGGGTCACTGTAGTGAAACCTATGGCCCGGCAGCCCTCCACGACGTCGGCGTCTTCGACCATCCGTTCGGTCTCGATCTGCTCTGCGTTGAAGATGCACGCCTTTTGGGTACGTTCGTAGACCTTCGCCTTGTCCGCGAGGTAGGAGTTGTAGGAACCGTGCCAGTCGACATGGTCTTCGGCCACGTTGAGGCAGACGCTGGCGACCGGCGACACGGATTCGGCCCAGTGCAGCTGGAAGCTGGAAAGCTCGACGGCGAACACGTCATACTCAACGGGGTCGCGGAGGGCATCCAGAATAGGGGTTCCCACGTTGCCTACCGCAATGGCCTTCAGTCCGGCCGCCTGCAGCATTGACTCTGTCAGTCCCACCGTGGTGGTCTTGCCGTTGGTGCCGGTAATGGTGAGCCAGTCCGCCGTTTTGTGGCCCTCCCGCACCCGCAGGCGCCAGGCAAGTTCGACGTCGCCCCACACCGGAAGGTGGGCGCGGGCGGCCGCCGCGAGCAGCGCCTGGTCCGGCCGCCAACCCGGAGAGGTGACGATGAGATCGGGGAAGGCGCCGTCGATCCTGGGGACTTTGCTGACGGCTTCCTCACCCAGGAGTACATCGGTGGCGCCGACGATCTTCAGCGTGTCAGCCTGGGCCCTGGCCGTTTCGCTGGTGGCGGCGTCAACCACCACAACATGGGCGCCCAGTTCGATGAGCGTATCGGCCGCGGCAAAACCCGAAACGCCGATACCGGTCACCACTACGCGCAGTCCCGCCCAGTCGGAGTCCCAGCTGAGAAGGTTCTGCAGGCGGGGCGAAACAGTCACAGGAGCACAACCCATTCTGCGTAGAAGACGCCCAGGCCCACGGCAACGAAGAGCCCGCCCAGGATCCAGAACCGGACAACGACGGTGACTTCGGCCCAGCCTTGGAGCTCGAAGTGGTGTTGCAGCGGGGCCATCTTGAAGATCCGTTTGCCGCCGGTGGCTTTGAAGTAGCCCACCTGGATGATCACGGACAGGGTAATCAGGACGAACAGGCCGCCGATGATTCCCAGCAGCAGTTCCGTACGCGAGAGGATGGCAAAGCCGGCAATGGCACCGCCGATGGCAAGCGATCCCGTGTCACCCATGAAAATCTTCGCCGGAGACGTGTTCCACCACAGGAACCCGACCAGGGCTGCGCTGATGATCGCAGCCAGGAGAGCCAGGTCCAGGGGATCCCGGACGGAGTAGCAGCCGCTGCCGGCCTGCCGCGGCGACCCGCACGCCTGGTTGCTCTGCCAGAAACCCATCAGCGTGTAAGCACCAAACACCATGATCGAGGCTCCTGCCGCCAGCCCGTCGAGGCCGTCGGTGAGGTTTACGCCGTTGGTTGCCGCTGTGACGATCAGGTTGGACCAGAGGACAAAGAGTATGGCCCCGACCACCGTGCCGGCGAACGCCAGGTCAAGCCAGGGCACGTCCCGGACCAGGGAAATCTTCGTGGACGCGGGCGTGACGCCGTCCGCGTTGGGGAAATTCAGCGCGAGGATGGCGAAGCCGATGCCTACCGCAGCCTGCAGGATGAGCTTGGCTTTCGCGTCCAGGCCAAGGCTGCGCTGGCGGGAGATCTTGATAAAGTCATCCAGGAAGCCCACCAGCCCCATCCCCACCATCAGGAAGAGCAGGATCAGGGCGGACGCGGAGGGGCCGGCCGAGTCCGGGTTCATCATCCACATGATCAGGTGCGTCAGTCCGTAGCTGAGCAGGACTGCTGCCACCACGACAGTTCCGCCCATGGTGGGGGTGCCGCGCTTGGTGTGGTGTGAAGTGGGTCCGTCATCGCGGATGAATTGGCCGTAGCTCTTATGAACCAGCAGGCGGATAAACAACGGGGTCCCTGCCAGCGCGAGCAGCAGGGCCAGTCCCGAGCCGATCAGAAGTGCAATCACAGCAGTTTGCTCCCTCGGTCGGCAGGTTGGACGGATTGTGGGGGTAATGCTATCCGATCGCCCAGATGCCGCAGCCCCACGCTGTTCGACGACTTGAAGAGCACCAGATCGCCGGGTTCAAGCTCCGCGTCGAGGATTGCGTAGGCCTCTTCCGCCGTTTCGGCGAAGACACATTCGTCACCCCAGGAGCCTTCCTGGACGGCGGAAACATACAGTGCGCGGGCTTCACGGCCAACAACCACAAGACGTGAAATGTTCAGTCGGACCACCTGGGTTCCCACTGCTGTGTGCTCGCGGATCGAATCGGCTCCAAGTTCCAGCATGGCTCCCAGGACAGCCCATGTCCGGCGTCCCCGGCCAAGATCTGCCAGGGTGCGCAGGGCGGCCCGCATGGATTCGGGATTCGCGTTGTATGCGTCATTAATGACCGTGACGCCGTCAGCCCGTTCAGTGCGTTCCATCCGCCACCGGCTGGCCGCCGACTGTGTACTCAACGAGGCAGCGATGTCCCGTCCAGGCACGCCCGCGGCAAAGGCCGCAGCAGCCGCAGCCAGGAGGTTGCCGGTGTGGTGAGCCCCGATGAGGCGGCTGCTGACGTGCAGGCCGGCCTCTTCGCCGGGCAGCCGGAGGTCGAATTCGGGGTTTCCCGCGGCGTTGGTGTCCGGATTGACCGCCTGGACAGCTGCGTCGGTGCGTCCTTCGGCTGAGAAGCCCAGCACGACGGCGCTGGTGCGGCTCCGCATGGCGGCCACGCGTTCGTCGTCGAGGTTGATGATCGCGGTTCCGGCGGGTTCAAGGGCTTCGAGCAGCTCGCCCTTTGCCTGGGCGATGTTCTCCACACCGCCGAACTCGCCGGCGTGTGCAGTGCCGACGCCAAGGACCACTCCAATGTCCGGCTTGACCATGTCCGCCAGATAGCGGATATGCCCGATGCCCGTGGCGCCCATCTCAATCACCAGGTACCGCGTATCCGCATCAGCCCGGAAAACAGTGAGCGGAACACCGACTTCGCCGTTATAGGATCCCTGCGGCGCAACGGTGGGTCCATGCTGGGCGAGGACTCCTGCAAGGAGGTCTTTGGTCGTCGTTTTGCCGGCGGATCCGGTAATTCCTATGACGGTGAGAACGCCGTTCGCGGCAGCCTTGGCTGAGCGGATCCGGCGGACTGCCTCGGCGGCGAGGGCACCCATGGCCAGTACAGCATCCGGGACCAGGACGGCGGGGTACTTCTCACCATCCGGGCCGGAGACCGGGCGCTCCGCCAGGACAAGCACCGCCCCCCGGCTGAAAGCCGCAGCGACGAAGTCGTGGCCGTCGGCCTGCTCGCCCGGCTTAGCCACGTAGAGGGACCCGGACGTGGCCTCGCGGGAATCAGTGACCACCGAAAGGGGCGTGATCCCGGGATCGGCGTCAAGGCGGCCGTTGGTAATTTCGGCGATTTCCGCCGCAGTAAATGCAATCATCTCGGTCTAGGACTCTATCCGGTCGTCTTGGAGAACGGTGAATCCCCTGGCTGTCAAGGCGTTCCGGAGCTCCACCCGGTCATCGAGCACGAGGTTGACGCCCTTGACTTCCTGCCAGACCTCGTGACCGCGGCCCGCCACGAGGATGGTGTCGTGCGGCTCGGCCAGCTCTACTGCCCGTTCGATGGCGGTGTCGCGGGGATAAACCTCCTCGATGACGCACTCCAGAGCTTCCTGCTCCCGGGCTGCCTGCGCACCCGCCATCACCTCGGCACGGATGGCCGCCGGGTCTTCATCATGGGGGTCGTCATCGGTCACGATCACAACGTCCGCGAGCCGGGCCGCGACCGCTCCCATGGCCGGCCGTTTGCCTTGGTCCCGCTGCCCGGTGGCCCCGAAGACAACTATTGCCCGGGAGCCGGGCACGGGCGACCTGACGGCTTCCAGTGCCCGGGCAAGGGCGTCCGTGTTGTGCGCAAAATCGACGACGGCGGCCGGCGCCTCCGAGACCAGCTGCATCCTGCCCGGCACAGCCACGGTGAAGGGGTCGTGCTCATCCAGGGCCGCCTGCACGGCCGCGGCGTCCATACCTCCGGCCAGGACCATCACGGTGGCCAGCGCCGCGTTGGCGACGTTGAAGCTACCGGGCAGCCCGGTGTGGACTTTCAGCACCAGGCCGTCGGGGCCCTGGAGGGTGAAGTCGGAACCCAGGCCGCGGGGGACCGTTTCCGTGACTTTCCAGTCGGCGTCTCCGGGCGCAGGAGCTGCACCCGGGGTGGTCAGGACAGTGGTGACCGGGATCTCCGCCGTGGCGGCAAGCCTGCGGCCCCATTCGTCGTCGACCGTCACCACGGCGGCGCGGGCGCGGCGCGGCGTGAAAAGTTCCGCTTTGGTGGAAAAGTAGTCCTCCATGGTCCCGTGCAGGTCCAGGTGGTCCTGCGTCAGGTTGGTGAACCCCGCGACGTCGAACATCACACCGTCCACCCGCTGGAAGGACACGGCGTGGGACGAAACTTCCATTGAGGCGGCGTCCAGGCCTCTTTCCCGCATCAGTGCCAGCAGTCCGTGGAGATCCGTTGATTCGGGCGTGGTCAAAAGGCTGGGAATCGGCTTCCCGCCGGCAAGGATCTCGATGGTTCCGATCAGGCCGGTCTTCTGCCCCAGCGAGCGGAGCAGGGCGTTGATGAAGTAGGTGGTGGTGGTCTTGCCGTTGGTGCCCGTCACGGCGTACAGGCGCGGTGCCGTCCCGGTGGGCGGCTGGCTCCGGTAGATCAGGGCTGAGAGCGGCCCCACGACATTGCGCGGGTCCGCCACCACCAGGACAGGAACGGCGGTGTCCTCGGAGAGGGCCAGAATGCGGGCGCCGGCGTCGTCCGTGAGGACGGCCACCGCTCCCCTGTCCACCGCCTGCGACACGAAGTCGGCGCCATGGCGGGTGGCACCGGGCAGGGCCACGTACAGGTCACCGGGCTCCACGGTGCGCGAGTTCAGCGATATTCCGGTGACGCTGACTTCAGCGGACGAACCCCGGACCGGAACACCGATTGCCTCCCCGATGCGGTCCAGGTGGACTGCGGCAACGGCGGTGGGCCTGAACCGGTTGGTGGGGGTTTCCCCCTCCGGCGCGCTGCTGCTGCCTGGTGCGTTCTGGTGTGACAAGGGGATCTCCGAAGGTGCTAGTGGATCATATGCCCGCCGGAAACTGTTTCCGGTGCGGGCACACTGGGACTGCTGCCTGGCGTGGTACTACTTGGCGAACTGCGGCAACCTGGCCGGTTCACCCGTGGACGGCTGGATGTTGTAGGTGCGCAGCGCCTGACTCATCACCGAGCGGAACACCGGCCCCTGGGTGATGCCGTAGATATTGCCCTTCGGACGCTGCAGCACCACCTCAACAATAAACCGCGGGTCATCCATCGGTGCCATCCCCACGATCGAAGCGGTGAAGCCGCAGAATCCCGACTTGCCGTCGTCGCACGGTGATTCAGATGTTCCGGTCTTTGCCCCCACGCGGTAACCGTCGATCGCAGCGTCCTTGATCTGCCCTTCGGTGACCGCGCTTTCGAGGATGTCCTGGACCTGCTGGGCCGTGTTGTTGGAGACCACCTGGCGGGAGGGCTGGGCGGGGACCTTCTCCGCTTTGCCGTCGGCCGGGATATAGGCATCGATCAGCCTGGGCTGGAGCATCACGCCGTTGTTGGCGATTGTCTGGAACGCCCGCACTGTCTGGAGTGTCGATTGTGAGACCCCCTGGCCGAAGAGCACCGTGTACTCCTGGCGCCCGTCCCACTGGTCGGCGGGGGTCAGGATGCCGGCCGCGACGGCGGGCAGGCCGATGTCCGGTGCCTCGCCGATTCCGAATTTTTTGAGCCAGTCGTACCTTTGTTCCTTGGTGAGTCGCTGGCCGGCCATCACTGTTCCCGTATTCATGGACCAGCCCAGAATCCCGGCGAGGGTGCGGTCTTCGGTGCCGTGGGCGAAGGAGTCCGTAAACGTCTGGCCGTCCACGGTGTACGAGGGTCCGAGCGTGAAGGTATCCGTGGGGCTGGACTTGCCTTCTTCAATCAGGGCGGCAGCGGTGATCATCTTCTGCACGGATCCGGGCTCGTAAGCAGCAGTCACCGAACGGACACCACGGTCTTTGGCCGCCACCCGGCCGGGATCGTTGGGGTCCGGGGCGTTGGTATCCGCCATGGCCACGATGTCACCGGTCTTGGCATCCATGACAGTGATGACGCCCCACTCGGCTCCCTGCTTGTCCGACTGGCTCTGGATCGCCTGCTGGGCGAAGTACTGGAGATCTGAATTAAGGGTGAGCCTGATGTCCTTGCCGTTCTCAGGTGGAGTCAGTTCGTCCACTCCCACCGGGATGCGCAGACCGTCTGCACCGATTTCGAAAAGACGTTTCCCGTCTCTCCCGCGCAGCAACTCATCCTGGGTCTGCTCGATGCCGGCCTGGCCAGTGCTGCCATCCTGCAGGAAACCGATGATCCCGCCGGCCACGGACCCGTTCGGGTACACCCTCTTGCTGACGCCCTCCGTGACAATGCCGGGAATCTGCAGCCTGGAGATCCGGTCCTCGACGTCCGGCTTCAGGTCCTTGGCCACGATGTAATACTTCGATTCACCGGTGACTGCCTTCCGGAGTTCGTCTGCGCCGATCCCCAGGACAGCTGCGAGCTCGCTGATGCCCTGGTCCCGGCTGACCTCCACCAGCTTGTCCTGGCCCTCCACCAGCCGCCAGAACTTCTCCGTTTTCGTATTGGTGACCTGGTCAACCACCAGGTTGTAGCGGATCAGGCTGTTGGCCAGCACCACGCCATTTGCGTCGAGTATGCTGCCGCGTTCGGCAGGGAGGGACGTTTCCCGCATCCGGTAATCGAGTGCTGCCGCCGCCATGCCACCGACGTCGAGCCCCTGAACCATGAAAAGCTTGCCGCCCACAACCAGAAGGAGCGTGAGCATGATCCCCAAGCCCAGGCGCAACCGCTTAGTGGTGTTGGGCACCTTGCCGCTTTGTGCCTTGCCGGTCCTCTGCGCCACCGTTTTTCCCTTGCTGCTCGCCGTGTTGCCCGCTTGGGGCTGACTGGTTGTCCGCCTGGTGCCTGGCCGGTGGTCTGACGTGCTGCCTGGCGGCTGCGTTCAGTTACCGGCCGGGCACCTTCTGTTCAGGCGCCGGAACCGAACCGCCGTGAAGTTCGACGGCGGGTGCCGCCGGCGCTGCCGCCCGTGCCTGCGCTGCTGCTTCTGCTCCCGCCGCTGCGGCCGCTGCGGCCTGGGCAGGTACGGCCGGAACCGTTGCCGGCGCCTCGCCCACCGGCTTGCGGCCTGCCAGCGGTTCGCCGGACGTTGCCGGTGGAACCACGGTCAGCAGCCCGGCGACAGCCGGAGCCGGGATAACGGATCCAGCGGCGCCGCCCTTCACGGCCGGGGTTGCCTTGCCTGTTACAGCAAGGGTGGAGAGGTCGATCTGGCCTTTGACCGTGGAGGCTACCATTCCCAAGTCTGCAGCCTTGGCCGCCAGGTTCTGGGGAGCCTCGAAGTTCTGGACCTGCTGTGTCAGATCCTGGTTCTGCTTGGTGAGGCTGCTTTGCTTGCTCTTGAGCTCGACGAGCTGATACTGCGACGTGGACACGGAGATGTTCAGGACCAACACGGCCACCAAGGCAACGGCAAGCATCGCGAAACACATCACCACAAAAGGAGCACGGCGCTTCTTCGGGGCAAAGCGCACCACGGACAACGGTGTGCGTTCCTTGCGGCCGGCCCCGGGCGCAGCGGGCCTGATGGCCGGTGCGGTGCTGCCGGAGATCACCGGGAAGTTCTTGACGGCGGTGCTCATGCTTCTCTCCTGGCTCTGATGCGTTCCACTGCCCGCAACCTTGCGGAAGCTGCGCGCGGGTTCTCTGCGATTTCGACGGCGGTGGGGACTTCGGTGCCCTTTGTCAGGGTCTTGAGGATGGCTTTGTGTTCCTCGAGTTCCACCGGGAAGCCCAGCGGTGCGGAGGATTTCGAGCCTGCCTGGAAAACAGCTTTGACGATCTTGTCCTCCAGGGAGTGGTACGACATCACCACGATGCGCCCGCCCAGGGCGATGGCATCCACGGCGGCCGGGACGGCACGCTCCAGCACATCGAGTTCCTCATTTACTTCGATCCGGAGGGCCTGGAAGGTCCGCTTGGCAGGGTGGCCTCCCGATTTGGCGGCGGCCGCCGGGACAACAGAGCGAATCTGCTCCACCAGTTCGCCGGTGGTGGTGAACGGCTTGACCGCCCTCGCCGCGACGATCCTGTTCGCGATGCGGCCGGCGAACTTCTCCTCGCCCCACTTCCGGATTATCCTGACCAGGTCCTCTTCGCTGTAATTGTTGACCACGTCTGCTGCGGTCTGCCCGCGGCTGGTATCCATCCGCATGTCCAGCGGCGCATCAAAGGAATAGGCGAATCCGCGCTCCCGCTCGTCCAGCTGCAGCGAGGAGACGCCCAGGTCCATCAGGATGCCGTGGACCTCGGTGACGCCCAGGTCTTGGAGGACGTCGGCGATTTCGTCATACACCGCATGGACGAGGTCTGTCCGTGAGGCGAAGGGCGCGAGCCGTTCCCCTGCCAGGGCCAAGGCTTCCTCGTCGCGGTCGATGCCGATCAGATGCAGGTCCGGGAAACGTTGGAGCATGGCCTCGGCATGTCCGCCCATTCCGAGCGTTGCGTCAATGGCGATGGGTGTTTCGCCCCTCAGGCGGGCAGCTTCAAAGCCGGGGGCCAACAAATTGATGCACCGGTCCCGCAGGACCGGCACATGGCGTTCAGACGTCGGCTTCGGGTTTTCGTTCATGCCTTCGTCCTTCCTGCCGTTGGTGTGGTTGTTGCTTCTTAAGCCAGATCCCCATCCGCGCCTATCATTCGGCCGGCCTGGCTCCGGGGAAGTGAGCCAGGTTGACTGTCCGATGGGCGGCTGGAGATCTCGTTCAAGAAGCGCTTTGCCGGGGCCGTTCAGGTGATCACAGGATCCCGGGAATGGCGTCGTCGGTTTCAGAGAAGGCGGTTTCCTTCTCCGCGAGGTACTCGTTCCAGGCCTGGGCATCCCAGATCTCGGCGCGGGTTCCTGCACCGATGACGGCCAGTTCCCTGCCGAGGCCTGCGTACTCCCGGAGTGCGGCCGGAATGGTCACGCGCCCCTGCTTGTCAGGTACCTCATCAGAGGCTCCAGAGAGAAAGACGCGGATGTAGTCACGGGCCTGCTTGGAGGAAATGGGCGCCTCCCGCATCTGCTCGTGAACACGTGCAAACTCCTGCTCACTGAAGACGTAGATGCAACGCTCCTGGCCCCTCGTGAGCACCAGTCCGCCGGCAAGTTCCTCGCGGAACTTTGCGGGGAGGATAATCCGGCCCTTTTCGTCCAGACGCGGCGAGTGTGTGCCCAGAAACACTGGCCCACCGCCTGTCTGCCGAAAGGAACTGCACATCCCCTGTGTTGCAACTACCCTCTTATGTCCTCCACATTACTCCACTTTCCCCCACAGTCAACGCGAAATGGCTCGAACTTCCCCCATTTTGGGGTGTTTGTGCACCCGAATGGCCCGGAAGCACAGGGTGGTGGCAGGTGGAGGAAATTCTGGCGGCCCGAATGCGGCGGCCCTGCGGGTTAAAAGCAAAAGACCCGCCGAAGCGGGTCTTTTTGGCAGTCAGCCTGGTCTTGGGGAGCAAAGTGGGGAATCAGGGAATGGAGGGAACACATCGGATTCATCCGGGTGCGCGCGTCAGGGCATTCTGCATGAACCCTTCACGGCAGGCCGCCTGTCAGCCCGCTTCCGGCAAATCCTTTAGGATTCGTCCCTGCGCCGCTCGTCCCAGCGCTCCTCCAGGCTGCTCATAAAGGAACTCCGTGGTTTTCCGGACTTACCGGTACCGGAGCCGGGGCGCTGGTTTGGCGCTGATGCGTTCCGCATCGTCGCGAAATAGACCCCGCCACCCATGACAACGAAGCCCAGAACACCGACAAAAATGTTCTGGAACGTGACACCGACCAAGAGGAGGGCAACCCCGGCCAGGGCGCAAAGAACGCCGATCACCACGTGCCGGGTGGACCAACTGCGTCCCGGATCCGAACCCATGGAATTCGCGAACTTCGGATCGTCCTCGTGCAGCTGCTTCTCCAACTGCTCCAGCAGCTTCTGTTCGTGCTCCGAGAGCGGCATCACGACCTCCTTAAGTAGGCCAACGTCCGGGCTGGTCCATCCAGTACTACTGCTCCCATAACGACCGACATGCCCAGGTGGTTCCCGCCCCGCCGTCGATGGCGGAATGGCAACACCGGCATGGGAGCCGATGGAACGGCAGCACGTCTAAGAGGTCCGGCAGTAACTGAAAACTATGTACATATAAGGATAGTTTGTCGGGGGCCGTTCTGAAAGACGGCAATGACTTTCCCGGCGCCGCCACCGCCCGCGCGGGCCGCCTCAGTTCCCGTTTCCGGAATCCATGAGACTGGCCGGGAGAATCGATTTGTTGCCGAACTTCCGGCTGACCTCGTCCAGTGCCTGCTCTGCCGCCCGCCAGTTGTCGTCGCGGCGGTCAAGGCTCAGTTGCAGGGACGCCTGTGCGGTCTCCTCCAACTGCTCGGCGCGGATGCCCACCAGCCGGACTGTCATGGGACGCTCTCCCAGTGAATCCAGCAACTGCAGTGCCACGGCGTGGATCAGCTGGGCGCTGTCCACGGGCGTGTGGACGGTCCGGCTCCTGGTGATGGTGGAAAAGTCCGCATAGCGGAGCTTCAGGGCCACGGTCCGGGCAACCATCCCCGAACTCCGCAACCGCCCTGCCGTTCGATGGGCAAGCCGGAGCAGCTCACGGCTGATAATGGCGTCGTCGCCGGTATCCACGGCAAAGGTCTCTTCGGCCCCGATGCTCTTTTCCAGCCTGACCGGTGTGACCGGACGCGGATCAATCCCCCACGAAAGCCGGTAGACGTGTTCGCCTGTAGCACCCAGGACCTTCTTGAGGGAGGACAACGGCGTGGCCGCCACGTCGGCCACGGTGTTGATGCCCATCCGGGCAAGGACGTCGGTGGTCTTCGCACCGATTCCCCAGAGGGCGCCCACCGGGAGGCTGTGAAGGTAGGGAACCGTCTCGTCAGGTCCAATGAGCTGCAAACCGTCAGGTTTGCAGCGCGTCGAGGCAATCTTGGCCACGAACTTGCTCGCGGCGATCCCCACGGAGGCGGTAATGCCCAGCTCGGTTGCCACCTGATGCCGGATTTGTTCACCGATGGCGCGCGGGGGCCCCAATCGACGGATCGCACCTCCCACATCCAGGAAGGCCTCGTCGACGCTGAGCGGCTCCACGAGGTCGGTGATGGAATGGAAAATCTCCATCAGCTGCCCCGACACCTCGTAGTACAGCTTGTGGCGCGGTTCAATGATGACCGCCTTGGGGCACATGCGCGCCGCCACCACCATGGGCATGGCTGACTTCACGCCAAAGGCCCGCGCCTCGTACGACGCCGAGAGGACCACCGAACGGTCAGCCGGAAAGCCGACGATCACGGGTTTGCCCCGCAGTTCCGGACGGGTGCGCAGTTCCACGGACACAAAGAAAGCGTCCATATCCACATGCATAATGCAGTTGCGCCGGAGCTCCCGAAGGCCCGCTTCGGTGTACTGGTTGTTCCGCTCTAGCCCCACACCGGCAATTCTATCGGTCGGTACTGACTAAACTGGAGGCTGAATCCGGCATCAACCCCAGGAGGAAAGTCCCTGTGACGGTCATGAGACACCTTAAGGCAACAGGATTGGCGGCCCTTGCCACCGGCGCCATGCTGGCCGTCGCAGCCTGCACCCCCTCGGTTCCCGGTGCGGCGCCGTCCGCCAGCGCCCCCTCCCCCGGGTCCGGCACCTCCACCATGACCGCTTCCGCCAGCCCGACTGCGTCGCCCGGCACCTCCGCCACTGTAGGAAAGATCGTCGAAGGTTTTCCGGAGAAGCTGCTCCCCCTGATACCGGGAGCCACAGTCATTTCGAGCAGTTTTGACAAGGCTGCAACACCGGCAACCGCGGCACTGGTGGCCAGCATCCCTTCCCCGGCCGCCGCCGTCGTGGATTTCTATTCACAGCACCTTCAGGCGCAGGGATTCAAAGCCGTCCCCGGCGATGCCGTGGGCGCCGTGACTTCCAAGGATTTCGTCCGGAATGACACGGAGACGGTCAACGTCGCGGTGGTTGAAGCGGCAGGTGTGGCCACGTTCACCATTGGAGCCAACGTGGCAGCCGAGTCCGCCAAGTGACCGTTTCTGAGCAGCTGAGGCGCGAACAGACGGCGTTCGTGGCGGCGGTTGCCGGCGAGCTGACCGATTTCCTCACCCAGCGGCAAGCCCTCATGTCCGCAATTTCCCCGGATATCGACCCCATCATGGGTTCCATCTCCAACCTGGTGACCGGGGGCAAGAGGCTCCGGGCGCTCATGTGCTACTGGGGCTGGCGCGGCGCAGGCGGGGATCCGTCGGCCGCCCAGATCGTCACGGCAGGATCTGCCCTGGAACTTTTCCAGGCAGCCGCCCTGATCCATGACGACATTATTGACCGTTCGGACACCCGGCGGGGCGGGCCCAGCGTCCATCGCCGCTTCAGCCAGCTGCATCTCGCACAGGGCTGGGCCCTGGACAGCGAGCGGTTCGGGCACGCGGCCGCCATCCTCACCGGAGACCTGTGCCTGTCCTTCAGCGAGGAGGCGTTTACCGAAATCGGCGGACAGGCCGGAACGGGCACGCGGGCACGGCTGATTTTCAACCTCATGCGCGCCGAAGTGATGGCAGGGCAGTACCTGGACATCCTGGAGGAAGTCGCCGGTCCGGTCCGTGACCGTGCGGGTGCGGTGACCCGGGCGCAGTCCATCATCAGGTTCAAGTCGGCCAAATATTCCACCGAACACCCGCTGGCGCTGGGCGGCGCCCTGGCGGGGGCCCCGGACGAACTGCTGCGCGGCTACTCGGCTTTCGCGTTGCCCCTTGGTGAGGCCTTCCAACTGCGCGACGACGTCCTGGGGGTTTTTGGCGACCCGGTCACCACCGGCAAGCCAGCAGGAGACGACCTCCGGGAAGGCAAACGTACAGTGCTGATTGCGCTGGCACTGGAACATGCAACTGCCGCTGAATCGGCTTTCATTGATGCCAAACTCGGCAGCCCTGAACTGGGCGAGGGCGATGTTGCCGAGATTCGCCGGATCATCGAGGAATCCGGGGCGCTGCAGGCGACCGAGGCACTGATCAGCGACTTCGGATCCGAGGCCTTTGACGCCTTGGACCGGCTGCCACTGGATGACCTGCCGAAGACCGCCCTGCGCCGGCTGGCGGAAGCAACCGTCAGCCGCGCCTCCTGACCCGGGCCAGCAACGGCTCCGCCCTGGGAACCGGCTCCCGCCCTACCAGGCCAGAGTCTGGGCCCTGCGCCTGATTTCGGTTTTGCGGCCTTCCCGCAACGCGTCGATCGGCCGGCCACGCAATGAGTCGTCGGCGGTGAACAGCCAGACGATCAGGTCTTCATCGGAGTACCCTGCGTCAGCCAACACCAGAATAGTGCCCTTCAGGCTGTCAACAACCTGGCCGTCCTGGATAAAGGCTGCAGGCACTGACCGTATGCGCCGTTCCCCGACACGCAAAGCCGCGAGGGCCCGCTCATCTATCAGGCTGTGGACTTTCGTAATCGATACGTTCAATAACTGCGCGACATCCGGCAGGGGCAGCCACTCGCCCACAAGGCTTTCTACGTTACTCACGGATCAAGGTTGCCACGGCCGGAGCCCCTGCGCCTAGTCAGTTTCTCCGCCGCCAGGACAAATGGCGCGACACTCCACAAAACTCTTGAAACCGTCAAGGCTGAATTCTTGTGCTATGGAGAATTTCATGAGAGATTCACATAGATCACATTTGTAACAGCAACAACATAAGTAACATTAGTATCAATAGTCACACGTACGTTCCTTCCCGGCAGTTGAAGAAGAGGATTCCTTTCATGACGACGTCCCGCTCGCCAAAGCAGCACCCCAGGCCGAGTCTGCCCATGATTGCCGTCACGACGGCAGCACTGCCTGCGGTTGTCTTGTCGTCACTGGCCCTCGCTCAACCTGCAGCGGCACAGGCCCCTGCGCGGACGGTTCCGGCGACGCTTGCCGCTGCCATGAAGGCCCAGGCAGCCGAAGCCAAGGCGGGCCTGATTCCGGCAGCCGCCGTGTCAACGACCATTCCGGCAGCCTTCCAGCCTGCCCAGCAGGCTGCACCAGCCGAGTACACCGTGGCCCGTGGCGACACCGTCAGCGCCATCGCCGGCAAGTTCGGTCTCGACACGTACGAGATCCTCAAGCTGAACAATCTTCAGCCGAACACCATCATTTATCCCGGGCAGAAGATCAAGCTCTCCGGTACAGCCGGTGCACCCGCGTCTGCTCCTGCGCCCGCGCCCGCAGCGCCCGCCCCGGCCAGCACGGGAGGCAGTTACACGGTAAAGTCCGGTGACACTCTCGGCGCGATCGCCGCCAGGCACAATGTCAGCCTGTCGGATGTCTTCAGCTGGAACGGCCTGAACATGCGCTCCATCATCCACCCTGGCCAAAAGATCAAGGTGGGTGCGGGCGAGTCCGCCGCCCCGGCCGCCCCGGCCCTCCAGCCCGCCTCCGCTCCCGCCGCGCCGGCACCGGCGGCCCCGGCACCGGCGGCCCCCGCACCGGCGCCGGCAGGTTCCTACACGATCAAGGCCGGCGACACGCTGTCCGCCATCGCCTCACGGCACGGCGTCAAACTTTCCGATGTGCTGGCGGCTAACCAGCTGAGCATGACCTCCATCATCTACCCCGGCAACAAGCTGGTGATTCCCGGCGCCTCGGTCCAGCCGGCATCATCCGCCCCTTCGGCGCCGGCCGCCAATGTCACTCCGCTGGTTCCAGGGTCCTTCCTCGGGTTCAGCTACCCTGCGGCCGTGGTCAGTTCCGCGAATGAGAACAAGGCGTTGCTCAACGCCTCTCCCGTACCTTCCAGGGAGCAGATGCGGACCATCGTGGCAGACACTGCCCGCCAGATGGGTGTGGAGCCGTCACTGGCCCTGGCGTTCGCGCACCAGGAATCGGGGTTTAACCAGCGTGCGGTCTCGCCCGCCAACGCCATCGGAACAATGCAGGTAATTCCGAGCTCCGGCCAGTGGGCCTCCGACCTCGTGGGGCGGAAGCTGAACCTGCTGGATCCCTACGACAACGCGACGGCAGGGGTGGCAATCATCAAGCGCCTGATTGCCACGAGCAAGGACCAGGACACCGCGATCGCCGGCTATTACCAGGGCCAGTACTCTGTGAGCAAGTACGGCATGTACGACGACACCAAAGCCTATGTGGCAGCCATCAAGGCCCACCAGAAGAACTTCGGCTAAGCCGCGGCAACACTGCCAAGGCCTGCGTCAGCAGGCAGAGGCGCACGGAAAGGGTCCGGACCGCAGGTCGGTTCGGACCCTTTTTCATTGCGGGATTAGGATCGTAAGGTGCAGGAATACGTGTCTGACCGTCTAGTCGGAACGCTGGTGGACAACCGCTACGCCGTCCGCTCCAAACTCGCGCGCGGGGGCATGTCCACTGTCTACCTCGCCACCGACCTGAGGCTGGAACGCGACGTCGCACTGAAGGTGCTGCACCCGCACCTTGCCACGGATGAGACCTTTCTCGGCCGGCTTGGCAGGGAAGCAAAGGCAGCCGCCAGGTTGTCCCACCCCCACGTGGTGGGCGTCCTGGACCAGGGGAATGATGGCCAGACTGCCTACCTGGTCATGGAATACATCAAGGGCCATACCCTCAGGGACGTCATCACGTCCAAGGGCGCACTGCCGCCACGGCTGGCCCTGGCGCTCATCGATCCGGTGATCGAAGGTTTGGGAACTGCCCATGCCGCCGGGATGATCCACCGTGACATCAAGCCCGAGAACGTCCTCATCGCCGACGACGGCCGGATCAAGGTGGGCGACTTCGGCCTGGCGCGTGCTGTCTCCACATCCACCAGCATCGGTGCGTTGATCGGCACCGTGGCATACCTCTCCCCCGAACTGGTGCTCGGAAAGCCGGCTGATGCGCGCAGTGACATCTACTCGGTCGGAATCATGCTCTATGAGATGCTCACCGGCAAGCAGCCGTTCGACGGCGATGTGCCCATCCAGGTCGCGTACCAGCACGTGAACGGGAGGGTGGGACCGCCGTCGGCCCTGGTTCCGGGCCTTGCCGCCGAAGTGGACGAGCTCGTGCAGTGGTGCACGGACAACGACCCGGAGAACCGCCCCGTGGACGGCAACGCCCTGCTTCAGGAACTCCGCCATATCCGTACCAACCTCACGGACCGTGAACTGGACCTCCAGCCGCCGGCAGCCATCGTGGCGGGCGCGCAGAGTCCTACGGAAATCATCGCCCGCACACACAACCCCACCAGCGCGATGTCCCCGCTGGCTCCACCCGCGCGGCAGCCCCGGGTGCAGGAACTGCCACGGGTGGAGGAACAGCCACGTCAGGACTGGCAGCATACCTCTGTCCTTCCCGGCGTGGCGGCACCCGGTGCGTCCGGCCCTCCGGCGACTCGCGGGTATGGCCACTATCCGGACACAGACGCGGCCCCCCTCAGCAAACGGGCCCTCCGCAAGGCCGAAAAAGAGGCCGAGAAGGCCAGATCACGAGCCGCAGCCACTCCGCTTAGGTCCCTCCGGGAAGGAAACCCGGGAAGACGCGGGGCGCTCTGGGTGGTGGTCCTGATAATCATCGCTTTGCTGGCGACAGGCGCAGGGTGGTTTTTCGGCATGGGCCCTGGCTCACCGGGCACCATCCCTGCAGTGTCGAACAAGACGGTGGCGCAGGCGCAGCTGCTGCTGAGCGAGGCCGGCTTCCAGTCCAGCACCCGCGACGTTTTCGACGACGACGTTCCGTCCGGGCTGGTGGTGGGCTCGGACCCCACGTCCGGAACGGAAGTCAGGAAATTCCAGCCGGTGGCTTTGTTTGTCTCAAAGGGCCCGCAGCTGTTCGAACTGCCGAAACTTACCGGCCTGACGCTTGAACAGGCGAAGAATGAACTGAACAGGGCCGAAATGGCCTTGGGGACCGTCAGTGAACTCTTCGACGAAGGGATTGCCGCCGGCGTGGTTCTGGCCCAGGACCCGGTATCCGGAACGGCGTCCCGTCATGGCACGCCGGTTGCTCTGACCGTCTCCAAGGGCCCCGAGCCTATTGCCGTGCCCTCTGTTATCGGATTGGATGAGAAAAAAGCCGTCGACGCCCTGGAGGCCGTCGGCCTCAAAGCAGTGGTGGCACCTGATGAAGTCAACGACAAGAAAGTGCCCAAGGGCGCCGTACTCAGCCAGGCGCCGGCGAACGGGACACTCACCCGGGGCGGGACGGTGACGCTGACCATCTCCAAAGGACCCAAACTCGTGAAGGTGCCCAGCTTTGTGGGCAAGCAGGCGGGCGAGGCCCGCAGGGAACTGGAGAAGCTCGGCTTCGAGGTCCGGGTGAACAATATCCTCGGCGGGTTCTTTGGAACAGTCAGGGACCAGGACCCGGTCAACAAAGAGGTTCCGGAAGGGTCAGTGATCACCCTGACCGTGGTGTAGCCGGTTCTCGCCGGCCACACCACCGTCAGGTCGCGACGGACCGGCGATCAGTGCTTTGCCAGGGCGCCGGCCACCAGGAAGGCCATCTCGAGCGACTGCATGTGGTTCAGCCGCGGATCGCAAACCGATTCGTACTTGTCCAGGAAGGATTCCTGGTCAACGGGATCTGCGCCGCCAAGGCACTCGGCGACGTCGTCACCGGTCATCTCCACGTGCAGGCCACCTGGCACGGTGCCCAGGGCGTGGTGCACCTCGAAGAACCCGCGCACTTCGTCAATGACGTCGTCGAAGTTGCGGGTCTTGTAGCCGTTGGGCGACGTGACGGTGTTGCCATGCATCGGGTCCGTGACCCACAGGACCTGGGCCCCGGACGCGGTGACCTTCTCGACGACGGCGGGAAGCTTCTCGCGGATGTTTCCTGCACCCATGCGCGTGATGAAGGTCAGCCGGCCGGGCTCGCGTTCCGGGTCCAGCTTGTCAATCAGGCGCAGGGCGTCGTCACCTGTCGTGGAGGGGCCCAGCTTGACGCCAATGGGGTTCCGGACGCGCGACAGGAAATCGACATGCGCGTGGTCAAGCTCGCGGGTACGCTCCCCGATCCACAGGAAATGGGCCGACGTGTCGTACGGGAAGCCGGTGCGGGAATCGATGCGGGTCAGGGCGCGCTCGTAATCCAGGAGCAGGGCCTCGTGGCTCGCAAAGAACTCCACGCGCTTGAGTGCTTCGAAGTCCGCGCCGCACGAAGCCATGAACTTGATGGCCCGGTCAATATCGCGGGCCAGGGACTCATAGCGGGCGTGCGCGGGGTTTTCGGTGAAGCCCTTGTTCCACTGGTGAACCGAGCGGAGGTCCGCGAAACCGCCCTGGGTAAACGCCCTGATGAGGTTCAGCGTCGAGGCTGAAGTGTGGTACGCCTTGAGCATCCTGGCGGCGTCGTGTGCACGGGATTCGGGGGTGAAGTCATAGCCGTTGACGATGTCGCCGCGGTAGGCGGGGAGCGTCACGCCGTCGCGTGTCTCGTCGTTCGAAGAGCGCGGCTTGGCGAACTGGCCGGCCATGCGGCCCATCTTGATGACCGGCATGGCAGCACCATAGGTCAGGACCACAGCCATCTGGAGGATGGTCTTTACCCTGGCGCTGATCTTGTCCGCTGTTGCCGCTTCGAAGGTCTCCGCGCAGTCGCCGCCCTGGAGCAGGAACGCCTTGCCCTGTGCCGCAGCCGCAAGCCGTTCACGGAGGATATCGACTTCGCCCGCGAACACGAGCGGCGGGAGCACGGAGAGTTCCTTGACCGAGGCGTCGAATACGTCCTTGTCCTGCCAGCTGGGCTGCTGGGAAACGGGAAGGTCGCGCCAGTCATCAAGGCCAGGATAATTGGCTGCTCCGCTCTGGGCGGTACTGGACAGCGGAAAGGCAGGTTGTGCAGTTAGCTCAGTCACTATCTAAGACTAATGTGCGTGGCGGGCTTCGGAACACCCGACCGTCACGCGTCCCGGGAGGACCGTCACAGTCACCCGGCTGAAGTGTCTTGGCCCTTGGCCTCGGTTGCTGCATCGGCGAGCCGGAGCTTCACGACGGCTGCGTATTCGTCAACGTATTCCTGGCCTGACAGCCGCATGATCTCGAACATGATCTCATCAGTGACTTTCCGCTGGATCTCCCGATCCTCGGCCTGGTCCGCATACTGGCTGAAATCCAACGGAGCCCCGAAGATCATGCCGATCCGGCGAATGTTCGGCATCCTCTTGCCGATGGGCTGAACCTTGTCAGTTCCTATCATTGCCACCGGGATCACCGGGACGCCAGCCTGCAGGGCAAGCCTGGCAACCCCGACCTTGCCACGGTAGAGCCGTGCGTCCGGGCTGCGGGTGCCTTCGGGGTAAATCCCCAGGAGCCCTCCGGCCGTCAGGACTTCCATCCCGGCATTGAGCGAGACCGCAGATGCCGCGCCGCCGGACCTGTCCATGGGCAGCTGGTTGGTGAGGCGGAAGAACATGGCCGTCAACCGGCCTTTGAAGCCAGTGCCCGTGAAGTACTCGGACTTGGCCAGGAACACGACCGGCCTGCGCACGGTGAGCGGCATGAAAATGGAGTCGGAGAAGGACAGGTGGTTGGAGGCAATAATCGCCGCCCCCTCCGCCGGAACGTTGTCCAGCCCCTTGACCCACGGACGGAAAAGAAGCCGGAGGACCGGCCCCAGGAAGATCCTCTTCATGACCCAATAGAACACGTGACGAACCTCTCCGAGAGCTGGCCGGCCAGCCCTTTCGTCGGGTCAGGCCGGCACTCCAATGCAACCCTACTCTAGTGAGATTTGTCCCGAACAGTGACACGATGGTCTCATGACAGAAAGCAGCATCCCGCCCCGGCCTGCCGCTTTCAGCTACCCCGGCCACGGGCCCAACGCGCGGACCGGAATAGCCATCTGCCACGGCTTTACCGGCAGCCCGCTCAGCGTCACTCCATGGGCCGAGCACCTCGCCGCCCAGGGGTTTGCCGTTTCAGTGCCGCTCCTTCCCGGGCACGGCACTGACTGGAAGCAGCTGGCGCGCTGCGATTGGCACGACTGGTACACCGCCTTCGAAACCGCGTACATGGAGCTTTCCGCCCGGACGGACCGGTGCTTTGTGGCCGGCTTGTCGATGGGCGGGGCCATCGCTCTCCTGACAGCTGCCAGGCATCCTGTGGCCGGAGTCTCAGTGGTTAATCCCGGCCTGAGTTTTTACGACCGGCGGGTGCGGGTGATTGGGGTGCTCAAGTATTTCCAGCGCACCACGGTGCCCATCCAGGAGGAACAGCCGACGGCGGCGGCCACCGAGGACGGCGACTACTCCCGGACGCCACTGGCAGCAGTGCACGAGCTGAAGAAGCTCTTCGGCGCCGCAATCCGCGGGCTTCACCAGGTCAACGCCCCTGTGCAGGTCTTCAAATCCCGGACCGACGCCGTTGTGCCCCCTACCTCTCTGGCGACGCTGCGGCAACGCCTCGGACCGAGGCTGGTGGAGGTGGTTGACCTTCACAGCAGCGGGCACGTTGCGACCCTGGATGTTGACGCCCCGGAGATCTTTGCCCGTTCCAGCAAGTTCTTTCTCGACCATTCGGCGCGCGTTGATGGCGCCTCCCAACTGCATCGCGGAGATTCCATGGTTAGCCTTCCGGACCACAGCCCGTTCACCAGCGCCATCCAGGGCGAAGGTGCCCGCATCGGCGTCGTACTCGCACATGGGTTCACGGCCAGTCCGCACGGGCTCCGTGCCTGGGCACAGTCCCTTGCCGACGCGGGCTTCGCCGTGCGGATGCCCCTGTTGCCCGGCCACGGAACCACCTGGCAGGAACTTGCGCGGACCCGCTGGCCGCAGTGGCACGCCGCACTGGATGAGGCCTACCTGGACCTCGATTCGGAGTGTGACCACGTCTTCGTCGCCGGACTGAGCATGGGCGGCGCCCTGGCTCTGAGGATCGCGGCCACTCGGCCCGTTGCCGGCGTCATCCTGGTCAACCCCGGGCTGGTGATAGATGACCCCCGCGCGCCACTTGCCGGCATCCTGAAACTGGTGATGAAGTCCACCAAGGCAATCTCGAACGACATCCTGAAGCCTGGTATGGATGAGGGCGCCTACGAGCGCACTCCTGTGGCAGCAGCCCACGAAGTGAACAAGCTGTTCAAGGACACCATCAGGCTCCTCCCCCGTGTCACGGCACCGGTCCTCGTTTTCCGCTCAAGCGTGGACCACGTCGTCTCGGACTCCAGCATTGCTGCGCTGCGCCGGGGGCTCACGAACGCGTCCCTCACCCTGACCGCACTGGAGAACAGCTACCACGTCGCAACGTTGGATAACGACGCCGAAGAGATCTTCCGCGGGTCCGTGGAATTCATCCGGACAGTGATTGCCGCTGCGGCACCCCCGGACGCATCCCCGGCAGACACTGCGGCTGCAGGCACAAGGACGGACGTGCTGCAAAGGGGCATTGCCAATGACTAGGCCGGACCCGGGCTCACCGGACCAGGGCGCAAACCAGGACGACGCCGTCTGGCTTGACCTGGTGGCGCGGCTTGAGGCGGACTCCACCACCGGCGGCACGCCCGGTGATCCTGCGGATTCCGCCAACTCCGGCAAAGACGGGGGCACCTCCGACACCCCTGGCCGCGCGGCAACATTCCGCGACTTCGACCCCCTGGGCCTTGCCGGGGCGGCCCCCACAGAGCTGTCCGCTGCCGAGCGGCTCCAGCCCGCTCCGCAGTCCGGCGACGCCGGCCGGGCGGGCACGGGGTATGGAGCGGATGCTCCCGGACAGTCCGGCTCCGCGGCCGGAGGTCCCCGCGACTATGGGGTGGAAAACGACGACGGCGAATTCGTGCCCGAGGACCCCCCCAGCCTGGCAGGAACAGATCCGCTGACCATGCTGGCGTGGCTGGGCGCCCTAGGAGCGCCGGTTGCTCTGGTCCTGGCCGCCATGTTCTGGCGGTCCGCGCCTGTTCTGGCGATAGTGGGCATGGTGGCGGTGTTTGTCCTGGCCGTCATCTACCTGGTCATGAAGCTGCCTCAGGAAAAAGACGAGAACGACGACGGCGCGCGCGTCTAGCGCGTGCGCCGTGCCTGCACCCCTCCCTTAACTTCGCATCCGGCTGCTGACGCGGGACAGATCCGCGGCTCCGATGAGTCCTGCGTTAGGTCCCAGTGCGGCCAGTTCGATTCCCGCGGCAGGACGGAAGCCCCGGCCCGTGAGGTTTCGGGCAAACGCTTTACGGGCCGGCTCCAGGAGGAGGTCACCGGCAGAGCAGAGTCCCCCGCCGATGACAAACAGCCCCGGGTCCAGGGCGGCCGCCAGGTTCGCAAGTCCCAGGCCCAGCCACCCGCCCACTTCATCAAGGAGCTCGCGGCAGGCAGCGTCGCCGGCCAGTGCCAGGTCGGTGACGATCACCCCGGTAATCTGGTCCGCGTTTCCGTCCACGGCAGCCAACAGATCCTGCGCGACCGGAGAATTGGCCCGCGCCAGGATCCTCGCTTCACGACCCAAGGCGTTCCCTGAGGCGTACTGCTCCCAGCAGCCCCTGTTGCCACACTCGCATCGGTGTCCGCCCGGCATAATGATCTGGTGGCCGAATTCGCCCGCCACGCCGAACCGGCCGCGCTCCACCCGGCCGTCCATCACCATGGCCCCGCCGATGCCGGTACCGAGGGTAATGCACACCAGCCTGTCCTCGCCCTGCCCGGCACCGAAGCGCCATTCCGCCCAGGCCGCGGCGTCGGCGTCGTTCGTCAGCAGCACCGGCCGGCGCAGGAGCCGTTGCAGATTTTCCCGCAGCGGCTCATTGCGCCATGCCAGGTGAGGGCTGAAGAGCACCGTGCCGCCGTCGAGGTCCATCCAGCCGGCGGCGCCGATGCCTACCGACCAGATCCGATGGCCGGCGCTCAGTTCCTCCACGACTTCGACGATGACCCGCTCCACGGCCCGGGGGTCGCTGCCGGGGGTGGAGCGCCTGGTCTCGCTGAGGATCCTGCCTTCGGCGTCCACTACCCCGCCGGCGACCTTCGTCCCGCCAATGTCAATACCGATCGCCAGCCCCTTGCGCCCCAGCCGCAGGTGTTCGCGGAACCCTTGCCCCGGCCGCGGCCGCGGATGCAAAACCTGGGGCCGCCGCCGCCAGGGCGCTGGACGTCTGGGCGGGCCGGCCTGATCGCCGGAGGGCGGTGCATACATAGTCCCTCATTGTAGGCGGGCGGTGCAGGCGGCCGCGGGAGGCCCTCCGGATCGGCCTTCACTAACCTTTGACTCCTAAGTTACTCACCAGTAGGTTTGTTACTG
Source organism: Pseudarthrobacter cremeus (assembly GCF_051857465.1). NCBI lineage: Bacteria > Bacillati > Actinomycetota > Actinomycetes > Micrococcales > Micrococcaceae > Pseudarthrobacter > Pseudarthrobacter cremeus. The sequence goes on from NZ_JBPZHC010000007.1 coordinate 227,946, forward strand.
CACGGCCACGATGCGGGCGTATTAGTCTTTAGGCATACCCTGTGCGGGTCTATGGATATCAAAGGAGCTATAGTGCGCGAATTCAGTGTTCCGCCACTGGTTGTTGTCCCCCCGGAAACCAATATCACCGATCTGCTGCTGCGGCAGGCAACCAAGCCCAGCAACCCTTCGCTGTTCTCACGGCTGGACCCCGCAGGTGCCTGGCAGGATGTCTCCGCCAAGGACTTCCTGGCCGACGTCTCCGCGCTTGCAAAGGGCCTGATCGCGAGCGGAGTCGGAGCCGGCGACCGAGTGGGCATCATGTCCCGCACACGCTACGAGTGGGCACTGATCGACTTCGCCATCTGGTTCGCCGGCGCAGTTCCGGTGCCGATCTACGAGACCTCATCACCGTCCCAGGTCGCCTGGAACCTTGGTGACTCCGGCGCCGTGGCCGCGTTCGGCGAGGCCGCACACCACGAGGACATCATCAGGCAGGCTGCCACTTCAGAAGGACTCACAGCGCTGCAACACGTCTGGCAGTTTGAGGGCGGCGGACTGGACGCCGTCCGCCAGGCCGGGAGCGGGGTCAGCGATGCCGAGCTTGAGGCCCGCCGAACGTCGGCAAAGCTGAACGATATCGCCACCATCATTTACACCTCCGGCACCACCGGCCGGCCCAAGGGCTGCGAGCTCACCCACGGCAACTTTGTGGAGCTCTCGGAGAACGCGCTGGCGATCCTGAGCGACGTCGTCAATGAAGATGCCAAGACCATCATGTTCCTCCCTCTGGCGCACGTGTTTGCCCGCTTCATCTCCGTCCTGGCAGTGGCGGGCGGCGCCACCGTGGCACACACGCCGGACATCAAGAACCTCCTTGCAGACCTGCAGAGCTACCAGCCCACGTTCATTCTGGCGGTGCCCCGCGTCTTCGAGAAGGTCTACAACTCGGCCCTGACCAAGGCCGAGGACGGCGGCAAGGGCGCAATCTTCCACAAGGCCACGGAGACGGCCATTGCCTTCTCGAAGGCACGGCAGGCCGGCCACATCGGCCTGGGCCTGAAGCTCCGCCACGCCCTCTTCGACAAACTCGTCTACGGCAAGCTCCGTGCTGCCATGGGCGGCAACGTAGCCCACGCGGTATCCGGCGGAGGGCCGCTCGGCGAACGCCTGGGCCACTTCTTCCAGGGCATCGGGCTCCAGATCCTGGAGGGCTACGGCCTGACCGAGACCACGGCGCCCATCTCCGTCAACACTCCCGCGCTGATCAAAATCGGCTCCGTGGGCAAGCCGCTGCCAGGCAACTCTGTCAGGATCGCCGAAGACGGCGAGATCCTCGCCAAGGGCGTCTGTGTGATGCGCGGTTACTACAACCGGGAGGACCTCACCTCGGAGACGTTTGCCGACGGCTGGCTGCGGACCGGTGACATCGGCCGCCTCGACGACGACGGCTTCGTGTGGATCACGGGCCGCAAGAAGGAAATCATCGTTACAGCCGGTGGCAAGAACGTCATCCCGGCCCTTTTGGAGGACCAGATCCGCGCCGATGCGCTGGTCTCCCAGGTCCTGGTGGTGGGTGACAACCGGCCCTTCATCGGCGCCTTGGTGACCTTGGACCAGGAAGCCCTCCCCGGCTGGCTGCAGCGCCACGGTCTGCCCGCCTCCACAACGCTTGACGAAGCGGTGGAGAATCCTGTGGTCAAGGCGGCGGTGCAGGACCTCATCACCCACGCGAACGCGTCGGTGTCCCAGGCCGAGGCCATCAAGTCATTCCGGATCGTCCCGTCAGACTTCACCGAGGCATCCGGGCACCTGACGCCCTCCATGAAGGTGAAGCGGGCCCAGGTGATGAAGGACTTCGAGACGGTCATCGAAGAGATGTACGGCGCTCCCCGCAGCTGACGGCGGAAACAACACCGCGGGGTCACTCCTCGCCCAATAAACTCTGTTTATCGGGCGAGGAGTGACCCCGCGTTGTGCTTAAGGAGCTACTCCACGACCAGGAGGAGGTCTCCGCCCTGGACCTGCTCGACGGCGGAGATGGCGAGGCGGGAGACCTTGCCGCCAACCGGCGTCGTGATGGAGGCCTCCATCTTCATGGCCTCGATGGTTGCCACGGTGTCACCGGCGTTGACGGTGTCCCCTGCCTTGACGGTGACCGTCACAGCGCCGGCAAACGGCGCCGCCACGTGCCCCTGCTGCGCGGGATCGGCCTTCTCAGCAGCCTTGACGTTGCTGACCACTGAACGGTCGCGGACCACAACGGGCCGGGACTGCCCGTTGAGGGTGCACATCACGGTGCGCATGCCCTTCTCGTCCGGTTCCGAGACGGCTTCGAGCGAGGCGATCAGCCGGACGCCCTTTTCGAGCTGGATCTCATGCTCGGCGCCGCGCTGGAGGCCGTAGAGGTAATCGCGGGTATCCAGTACGGAGATGTTGCCGTAGGTCTCCACGCTCTTGAGGTAGTCCTTAGTGGGGCCGTCGAAGAGCAGTCGGTTGAGCGTGTGCTGCCGGGTCTTGGAGTCTCCCTTGAGCGCTGCACTGTCCTCGGGGCTGAGATCGACGTCCCGGACCTTGATGCTGCGGCCCTGGAGTGCCTTGGTGCGGAAGGGCTCCGGCCAGCCGCCCGGAGGGGCGCCGAGCTCACCGGAAAGGAAGCCGATGACCGAGTCGGGGATGTCGTAGTTCTGCGGGTTCTCGTTGAAGTCCGCCGGGTCGGCGTTGAGCCCCACCAAGTGCAGGGCGAGGTCACCCACCACCTTGGAGGAGGGCGTGACCTTCACCAGGCGGCCCAGGATGCGGTCCGCTGCGGTGTACATGTCCTCGATGGCCTCGAAGCGTTCACCCAGGCCCAGCGCCATGGCCTGCTGGCGCAGGTTGGAGAGCTGGCCACCGGGAATCTCGTGCTGGTAGACACGGCCTGTGGGGCCCGGCAGGCCCGACTCGAACGGGGCGTAAACGCGCCGCACGGCCTCCCAGTACGGTTCCAGGGAGCTTACTGCTGCAAGGCTCAGGCCGGTGTCCCGCGGGGTGTGGGCCAGGGCTGCCACCAGCGCGGAGGCTGAGGGCTGGCTGGTGGTGCCTGCCAGTGAAGCGGAGGCTACGTCAACCGCGTCCACGCCGGCGTCCACTGCAGCCAGCAGGGTGGCCAGCTGGCCCCCGGCGGTGTCGTGGGTGTGCAGGTGGACCGGGAGGTCGAACCGTTCCCGCAGCGCGGCCACCAGCTTGGCGGCCGCTGCCGGGCGGAGCAGTCCGGCCATGTCCTTGATGGCCAGGATGTGGGCGCCTGCGTCCACAATCCGCTGAGCCAGTTCGAGGTAGTAGTCCAGCGTGTAGAGCTTCTCATCCGGGTTCAGGAGGTCGCCGGTGTAGCACAGGGCCACTTCCGCAACAGCCGTTCCCGTGGCGCGGACTGCGCGGATGGCCGGAGCCATCTGGTTCACGTCGTTCAGCGCATCAAAGATCCGGAAGATGTCGATGCCGGTGGCCGCGGCTTCATTGACGAATGCCTCGGTCACCTCTTCCGGGTACGGCGTGTAGCCAACCGTGTTGCGGCCGCGCAGCAGCATCTGCAGGCAGACGTTCGGCAGTGCTTTCCGGAGGGCCGCCAGACGGTCCCAGGGGTCTTCGCCGAGGAAACGGAGTGCGACGTCGTACGTGGCGCCGCCCCAGGCCTCAACCGAGAGGAGCTCGGGCAGGAGGGCGGTGACTGCAGGGCCTGCGGCCACGAGGTCACGGGTGCGGACACGGGTGGCAAGCAGCGACTGGTGGGCATCGCGGAAAGTCGTATCCGTGACCGCCACGGCGTTCTGCTCGCGCAGCGCTTTGGCGAAGCCTTCGGGGCCCAGCTCCAGGAGCCGCTGGCGGGAGCCCGGCGAAGGCTGCCGGTCGCCCACTGCGGGGAGCTTGGCTGCCGGATCCGAGTGCACCTTCAGCTCGCCGTTGGGCTTGTTGACGGTGACTTCAGCCAGCCAGGTCAGGAGCTTGGTGCCACGGTCGGCGGAGACGCGGGCCCGCAGCAGCTGGGGACGTTCGTCGATGAAGTTTGTCGCGACATCACCGGCAATGAAGTCGGCGTCATCGAGGACGGCCTGCAGGAAGGAGATGTTGGTGGACACGCCGCGGATACGGAACTCCGCGAGGGCGCGGCGGGCGCGGGCCACGGCAGTGGGGTAGTCCCGGCCGCGGCAGGTCAGTTTCACCAGCATGGAGTCGAAGTGGGGGCTGATCTCGGCACCCGAGTAAACGGTGCCGCCGTCGAGCCTTACACCGGCACCGCCGGCAGAGCGGTAACCGGTGATCTTCCCGACGTCGGGCCGGAACCCGTTGGCCGGGTCTTCAGTGGTGATGCGGCACTGCAGTGCCGCACCCTTGAGCTGCACCGTCTCCTGCGAGAGTCCGAGGTCCGCGAGCGTTTCGCCGGAGGCGATCCGCAGCTGCGCCTGGACCAGGTCGACGTCGGTCACTTCCTCAGTGACGGTGTGCTCCACCTGGATGCGGGGGTTCATTTCAATGAATACGTGCTGGCCGGCGCGTTCACCCACGGTGTCCACGAGGAACTCAACCGTTCCGGCGTTGACGTAGTTCAGTGCCTTGGCGAATTTCACCGCGTCCCGGTAGAGGGCCTGGCGGATCCCTTCATCCAGGTTGGGCGCGGGAGCGATCTCGATGACTTTCTGGTGGCGCCGCTGGATGGAGCAGTCGCGCTCGAACAGATGGATGACGTTGCCCTCGGCGTCCGCTAGGATCTGCACCTCAATGTGGCGCGGACGCAGTACGGCCTGCTCCAGGAACATGGTGGGGTCACCGAAAGCGGCGTCGGCTTCACGCATGGCCGCCTGCAGGGCCTCCGGCAGGGCGTCCCTGGTGTCCACGCGGCGCATGCCGCGGCCGCCGCCGCCGGCTACAGCCTTGGCGAAGATGGGGAACCCGATCTCGTCGGCGGCAGCGATCAGTTCATCGAGGTCCTTCGAGGGTTCGCTCGATTTGAGGACCGGAACGCCGGCCTCTTTGGCCGCCTTCAGGGCCGCCACCTTGTTGCCTGCCAACTCCAGCACTTCGGCAGGCGGACCGACGAAGGTGATGCCTGCTTCCTTGGCAGCGCGCGCCAGGTCCGGGTTTTCGGACAGGAAACCGTAGCCTGGGTAGATTGCGTCGGCCCCGGACTCCTTGGCCACGCGGACCACCTCGGCGACGTCCAGGTAGGCCCGGACAGGGTGCCCCTCTTCACCGATCAGATACGCCTCATCGGCCTTCTGGCGGTGGATCGAGTTTCGGTCTTCGTTGGGGAAGACGGCAACGGTCTTGGCGCCAAGCTCGTAGCTGGCACGAAAGGCCCTGATCGCGATTTCGCCGCGGTTGGCCACCAGAATTTTGGAAAACATGCTTCTCCTGCATCATTGCGGGTGTATCGGTCGGTGGTCACAGTTTCTAGGACCCGCGCAAACAAACACAAATCATTGTGGCCACAGTCACACTAACGTCCGTCATGTCCCGCATGGTCCGACAAATGCCGGCAGTCCGCCTGGCCGCACCCACCCTCCGCGATGCCATGCCGCGTTCCCCCTTAAGGCGGGATTAGCGGGCGCATCAACATATGATGGGTGGGGCGGCAGGAGCCGCCCGGCTTCGGCACTGCCGGAGCACATATTACCCCCAACACGGCAGCCGGCGTTAGGTTTTGGTCTCACAAGTGCAAGTAGTCAGCATCAGCAGCCTCAAGGGCGGAGTCGGCAAGACTTCCATCACCACAGGATTGGCGTCAGCGGCGCTTGCCGCAGGCATCCCCACACTGGTGGTGGACCTCGATCCCCACGCAGATGCAACCACAGCCCTGGGGGTGCAGCCGGCGGATCAGCTCGACATTGGCCGGATGCTCAAGAGTCCGCGCCGGGCCAAACTCGCCGACAACGTGGTGGGAAGCAGCTGGACTGCCCGGACACACCCCAACGGATCCGGACCGGCCGTACTCGACGTTGCTGTGGGCTCGGCCTATACCGGGATCTACGACCGTCCCGATCTTGGCCGCCGTGACCTCCGCCGGCTCTCGACAGTCCTGGCCGGCGCCGACAACTATGAACTGGTCCTTATTGACTGCCCGCCGTCGCTCAATGGCCTGACCCGGATGGCATGGTCCGCCAGCGACAAAGTTGCCCTGGTAGCGGAGCCGGGCCTTTTCTCGGTAGCCGGTACTGAGCGGACCATGCGGGCCATCCAGCTTTTCCGGCAGGAATTCGCCCCGAACCTCTCCCCCGCGGGCATTATCGCCAACCGGGTCCGTACCGGCTCGTCCGAGCACACCTACCGGCTCGCGGAGATGGAATCGATGTTCGGTGACCTCCTGCTGAGCCCCCGCATTCCCGAGCAGGCCAACTGGCAGCAGATCCAGGGTGCCGCCCACCCGGTGCATCACTGGCCCGGTGAGTCGGCGAAGTCATCCGCTGCTTTGTTCGACGCCCTGCTGGCCAACGTGCTGGCGTCCGGAGCCGGCCTGCGGAACCGCGCCCAGCGGTAGCCACCGCAGGCTCCCCTGGCCAACGAAGAGGCCACCCCTCGCGCTGACGTTCAGCGCCGGGGTGGCCTCTTCGTGTGTTGCCGGGTCTTTATCAGCTGATCTTGCGGGCCCGCCGCTTGCTCAGCTCGTCGTCGGGAAAGGACTGCTCTGCGGCGTGTTCGCTCGGCAACGAGGCCAGGCTGCCCTCCACTTCGCGCCAGACACGGCCTACCGCGATGCCGAAAACGCCCTGGCCGCCCTGCACAAGATCAATGACTTCGTCGGCGGAAGTGCATTCGTAAACACTCGCGCCATCACTCATCAGCGTGATCTGGGCCAGGTCCTCCACACCGCGTTCGCGCAGGTGTTCCACGGCAGTGCGGATCTGCTGCAGGGAAACGCCCGTGTCCAGGAGCCGTTTGACCACCTTGAGCACGAGGATGTCCCGGAAGCCGTAAAGCCGCTGGGAGCCGGAGCCTGCGGCGCCGCGGACGGCCGGCTCAACGAGCCCGGTGCGTGCCCAGTAGTCCAGCTGGCGGTAAGTAATGCCGGCCGCTTTGCACGCGGTGGGGCCGCGGTACCCGGCATCCTCATCCAGGACAGGAAGGTCCTCGGTGAACAGGAGGCCCTGGGCACCGCTCGCGGGCACAGCTACTCCAGCCGTTGTGGGCTGTTTCAGCCCGCCTGCTTCGCCTTTGGGACTCACCTGGATCCTCCTTGTCAGAAACTCCCGGGGAACACCGCAACAGCCTGTCCAGGCATGAAGTCCATGCATGTAATTTCGCGGGAGTCGTAATCTACAGTGTGACTTGCGAGGCTGCTGTAAGCAATGGGAGCTTGATACCTTCGACGTTAGGCCTGCTGGGTCCCAAGGTCAAAGATCCGGGGCGTTAGGCAGGGGCGTGTCGGAAGTTTCAGCCTCAACTTTAACCTTAACGTGACCTCAGCCGTCGAAATCCTCGGGTTCCACGTCGTCCAGGAATTCCCGGAAGCGACGCAGTTCCTTCTCTTCATCCACGATGGGCCCCGGCTCTGCGTCCTCCCCCTCATCGTGCTCCGTGATGCGGACTCCGGCCTCATCCATCACCGAGTCAGCACACCAGATGCGGCATTTGGCCCGCAGCGCGATCGCCAGGGCATCGGATGCCCTGGAGCTGACGGTGGTGCCGTTTTCGAACTGAAGCTGGCCGTAGAAGATGTTGTCCTCGACAGCGACGATGTTCACACTGACCACTGAATGGCCCAGGGTTTCCACCACATCCACCAGGAGATCGTGGGTCATGGGCCGTGGAGGCACAACCCCCTGCTGGGCCAAGGCGATGGCACTCGCTTCCGGAGTGCCGATCCAGATGGGCACATGCCGCTCACCGTGAATCTCACGAAGGAGGACCAGGGGCTGGTTGGAGGGCAGTTCAATCCGAACGCCTACGATTTCGACTTCGATCATCAGATGTCCATACGGGAGATATGGTCTTGGACCAGTGCCCGGTGCAGTGTCAGGCAGAGGTCGCTGATTTCGCGGGCCGCTTCTGCGGCACGCGCCTGGGACGCGGAGTCCTTCCGTGACGCAAGCGGGGCAACTGCCCGCTCCACCAGCCCGAATTCACGCTCCGCGGCCGCCTGAAAAGGACGCAGATGGCGCGGCTCCAGGCCGTGGCTTTCCAATTGCACGCAGGCACGGGCCACCTGCAGGGCGTGCTCATCGAAGCTGCCGTTGCTGTGACTGATCAGCCCAAAGCTCAACAGCGACTGGAGCAGCGGCACGCTGGCGCCGGATTCTGTCCTCAACTGCTCCTCGCTGAGTTTCCGTCCGCGGCTTTGGAGCTCCGCGGCCAGCTCATCGGAAACAATCCTTGGCGAAACCACGACGCCGGGCGGCAGGTTCTCCGGGCGCTCTCCCCTGTCGATGGCATCGAGGTAGTCCTTGATGACTTTCAGGGGAAGGTATTGGTCGCGCTGCAGCGCGAGAACGAAGCGAAGACGCTCAACATCGCTCTCAGAGTACTGCCGGTAACCCGCCGGCGTCCGCCGGGGATTGATCAGGCCTTTTTCCTCAAGGAACCTGATTTTTGACGCAGTCATCCCCGGGAAGTCGCCGCTAAGCTGGGCGAGGACTTCCCCAATGTTCAGAACCTGGGGTCCCCGGCGTTCCGGCTGTGCCATTGCCACAGGCAAAAGTCCCCGGATCAGGCGCGGCCTGCTGCGCGGGCAGGGCTCAGGTAGAAGGTGAGGCGGAACTTGCCGATCTGGACTTCGTTCCCGGACTTGAGTTCAACGCTGTCCACGCGGTCGTGATTGACGTAGGTGCCGTTGAGGCTGCCGGTATCCACCACTTCGAAGCTTTTGGCCGTGCGGCGGAACTCGACATGCCGCCGCGAGACGGTGACGTCGTCAAGGAAGATATCGGCATCAGGGTGGCGCCCCGCGGTCGTGACGTCGGTATCAAGCAGGAAACGGGCACCCGCATTGGGGCCGCTGTGTGCGACAAGGAGCGCCGAGCCGGCAGGCAGTGCCTCCACGGACAGGCGTTCCTCGGTTGACAGCCTGGGGGCAATGGTGGGTTCGTCGGTGACGGGGGTGAGGTGGATCGAGGTGGTCTCCGAAGCCCTGGCCGCACCGTTGCCGTATCCGCCTTCGGCAGGGTCCTGTTTGTGGCCGGCCATGGATTCCTCCTCTTTCGCTGCAGGCCTCACGCCTGCAATCAACAATTACCCTGACGGATGCACCTCGCAGATCCGTGACGGGGAACCGATCCGGCCACTGACGTGCGAAGACATGAGTGCGCCGGACCCGATGACCCGTTACGTTCAGCCTACCTGCTGTTCGTACTCGGATGCACTGAGCAAGGACTCCATGGCGTCGGCTTCGGCCAGTTTGACTTCCATGAGCCAGCCATCACCGTAAGGATCCGTGTTGATCAGGGCTGAATCGGTGTCCAGGGACTCGTTCCGGGCTACGATTTCGCCGCTGACGGGAGCATAGATGTCGCTGACGCTCTTGGTGGATTCGACTTCGCCTATCACTTCATTGGCGGTTACCTTGGTGCCGGCCTCAGGCATCTGCGCGTAGACAACGTCTCCGAGTGCGTCCTGGGCAAAATCCGTGATGCCCACGCGGACCACGCCGTCAGCGTTCGGCGCGGAAACCCATTCGTGCTCGGCGGTGTAGGACAGGTCTTCGGGAATGTTGCTCATCAGGGGCCTTTCATCGGGTCAAACACCAATGTCAACGGGGCCAGGAAAACAAGCCGCCGCTGAAAGTATAGGCACAAGTCCACAGGCGTTCGAGGATGATTCTGACATGATGGGACCCATGAGGGAACGTGGACAGGAAACGCCCAGGAAGAAGGGCAATTGGGCCGCCCGGATCATTCTTGCCGCTGCGGCTTTGCTGGTCCTCGTCATCGCGTATTTTGCCTTGGCCGCAATCCTGCCGGTCTGGTGGGCAAATGTCATCCGCAACCAGGTCCAGGGCAGCCTCGGGGCCGGGATCCTGGTCGGGATGTTCTACGGTTTCATTTTCACGCTGGTACCCCTGATGGTCGCCTGGCAGTTGACGCGCAAAGCTGTGGCCTGGCCGTGGAAATTCGGCATTCTGGTCGTCGCCGTTGCCCTGGCCATTCCCAACCTCCTGACCGCGGGAATCATGTTCGGCAGCTCTGAGGCTGCCCACAACGGACAGCGCATCCTGGGTACGGAGGCCACGTGGTTTGCGCTGTGGACGCAGATATCGGCCATCGCCGCCATCGTGATTTTTGCGGTTGGAGTGATCCTCTGGAGAATCTGGCGGCAACGCGGCAAGAAGGTGAAGTCGCTGAAGAAGTCCGAGGCCGAGCGCTCACTTGCTGCCAGGAACGCCGCCGGGCCGGAGGTCCGTGGCGGCGCGGCAGCGACCGACAGCCAGGGCCCCGGCAGGTAACGCCATGCCGGAACTACCAGAGGTTGCAGGCCTTGCCGGATTCCTGGACAAGCACTTGCGGGGATCAGTCATCCGCAAAGTCCAGATTGCTTCCTTCGCCGTGCTGAAGACCGCGGATCCGCCCTACACTGCCCTGGAGGGCAGCACGGTCACCGGTGTTCGGCGCTTCGGCAAATTCGTCAGCGTTGACACCGACGGACCGTCATTGGTCTTTCACCTCGCACGGGCAGGGTGGGTCCGGTTCACGGACTCCCCCACCGGCACGCAGATTCGGCCGGGCAAGAGCCCCATCGCCGCCCGGCTGGCATTCAGCGGCCCTGACGGCGAACACGGTATGGACCTCACTGAGGCGGGCACCAAAAAGGGCCTGGCGGTTTACGTCGTCCGCGACCCGCACGACGTTCCGGGCATCGCCGCCCTGGGGCCTGACCCGTTCAGCGACGGGTTCGATGCCGACACGCTGGCGGAGATCCTGGGATCCAGCTCCCAGCAGATCAAGGGCCTCCTGCGGAGCCAGAGCGTGATAGCCGGGATAGGAAACGCGTACAGTGACGAGATCCTGCATGCCGCCAGGATCTCCCCCTTTGCCATAGCCAAGTCGCTGGACCGCGGCACCGTCCAGGTGCTGTACGACGCCATCCACAGCATCCTGGGAACAGCCCTCGCCGAGGCCGAGGGCAAGCCGCCCAGTGAGCTCAAAGACGTCAAGCGGAGCCACATGAGGGTCCATGCCCGTACGGGGCAGGAGTGTCCGGTGTGCGGTGACACGGTCCGGGAGGTGTCCTTCGCAGACACGGCCCTGCAGTACTGCCCCACTTGCCAGACCAAGGGCAAGGTGCTGGCGGACCGCCGGACGTCAAAGTTCCTGAAGTAATCAACGGCGCATATAACGGCACAAAACAGAAGCGCCCCGGAGAAGATTCTCCGGGGCGCTTGCCGTTTTGGTCGGGCTGACAGGATTTGAACCTGCGACCCCTTGACCCCCAGTCAAGTGCGCTACCAAGCTGCGCTACAGCCCGTCAGTTCCGCCGTTCTCCGCTTCGTTTGATCCAAGTGTTAGCCAGGATTTCCACTCAGCAGTCCGGCTGAACCACCTTGAAAAGCTTACACGATTCCGGGGCCTGCCGATGACACTTTGCCGTCGGTCCGGCCCCGGTGTGTCGTAATTAACGCTTCTTGCCGCGCTTTTCGCGTACCCGCATGTTGACCTCGATGGGCGTGCCCTCGAAACCGAAGGTTTCGCGGAGCCGGCGGGTGATGAAACGGCGGTAGCCGGGATCCAGGAAGCCCGTGGTGAACAGCACGAACTTCGGCGGACGGCTGGAGGCCTGCGTACCGAAGAGGATGCGAGGCTGCTTTCCGCCCCGGACAGGGTGCGGGTGCGCGGCCACGAGCTCGCCAAGGAAAGCATTGAGCCGGCCTGTGGGGATGCGCTTGTCCCAGTTCTCCAGGGCAAGGTCAAGGGCAGGGACCAGGCGGTCCTTGTGCCAGCCGGTCAGGGCTGAGATGTTGACCCGGGGCGCCCAGGCCACGTGGGCCAGGTCCTGTTCGATTTCGCGCTCCAGGTAGGTGCGGCGCTCGTCGTCCAGCAGGTCCCACTTGTTGAACGCGAGTACCAGCGCGCGGCCCGATTCGATGGCCAGCTGCAGGATGCGGACGTCCTGCTCGCTGAGGACCTCATCAACGGCAAGGAGAACGACGGCGACCTCAGCCTTTTCGAGCGCGGCCTGGGTCCGGAGCGAGGCATAGTAGTCGGCGCCCTGGGCCATGTGCTGGCGGCGGCGGATGCCGGCGGTGTCCACGAAGCGCCAGGTGCGGCCGCCGAGTTCAATGAATTCATCCACCGGATCACGGGTGGTGCCGGCTGTATTGTCCACCACAACCCGCTCCGATCCGGCAAGCTTGTTCAGCAGGGAGGACTTGCCCACGTTCGGACGGCCGATCAGGGCGATCCGGCGCGGACCGCCGGAGCGTTCCAGGCCCTCAATGGTGGAGAACTCCGGAAGGGTGTCCATGACGTGGTCCAGGAGGTCGGCCACACCGCGGCCGTGCAGGGCGGACACCGGGTAGGGCTCGCCGAAACCGAGGCCCCAGAGGGTCGCCGAATCCGCTTCCTGGGCGAAGTCGTCCACCTTGTTGGCCACCATGATGACCGGCTTCTTGGACTTGCGCAGCATCTTCATGACGCCCTCGTCGGTGGCGGTGGCGCCTACGGCCGAGTCAACAACAAACAGCACGGCGTCGGCGAGTTCGACGGCCATTTCGGCCTGTTCGGCAACCCGGGCATGGATGCCGCGGGCGTCGTGCTCCCAGCCGCCGGTGTCCACCAGGGTGAAGTTGCGCCCGTTCCAGTTCGCGGAGTACATCACGCGGTCCCTGGTCACGCCGGGGGTGTCCTCGACCACGGCTTCGCGGCGGCCCAGGATGCGGTTCACCAGGGTGGACTTGCCCACGTTGGGCCGTCCGATGATGGCCAGGACGGGATCGAGCTTGACCGGACCGCTGAAATCCTCGTCCTCGTAGTCGCCGCTCAGGAGGGCGGCGTCTTCCTCGTCGAGGTCGTAGTCTTCCAGGCCGGCCCGGAGGGACGCTGCACGCATCTCCGCTTCGTCGTCGCCAATGGCGGCCAGCCGTTCGGCCACCTGGTCCGTGCCGGTGGGCGTGTATTCGTCTTCGCCGGCGCCGGAGTGGCCGGAGGTTTGAGTCGTATCGCTCATTGCGCTTTCCTTAGTGGTCATCTGCCGGCGGCCCGGCTACTGCTGTGAAATTCGTGCTGAAATCCGCATGGGGCAAAGGCTGCCCACTGTGGTGGATTGTGTCCTGGACGTGCCCCGCCAGCGCAGTGCGGATTTCCAATCCCGCCCTGTCCATTGAAGCACGGCCTGTTTCGCCGGGGTTGCGGCTCAATGTCAGGGCGTTGCCGAAGCTGACGTGGAACCGGCGCCCCGGCCTGGGTACGGTGTCGAGGTGCTCTTCACCGGTCCTAGTGCCGAGAATCGCCACGGGAACCACGGGGGCTCCCGAGTTCAGGGCCAGCCAGGCGACCCCGTTGTTGATGTCCGCTGCCTGCCCGCTTCCCCGGGTGCCTTCGGGGAGAATCCCGACGCAACGGCCGGCGTCGAGCATGTCCTTGCTCAGCAGCAGCGCCGCCCGGTCCCCGGAACGGTCCACCGGAAGCTGCCCTGAGGCACGGAGGACCCGCCCCAGGGGTCCATTGAACATTTCCTTCTTGACAAGGATGTGCATGGGCCGCGGCGACGCACCGAACATCACCGGCCCATCAAGGAAGCTGATGTGGTTGCCGGCAAAGATCACCGGGCCTCCGGTGGGGACGTTGTGCTTGCCCGTGACCGAGGTCCGGTACACCACGTGGTCCAGGATCCAGCCGACAGGCCGGCTCCACGCCATGGTCCAGCCGGACGGCAGTTTTGCTCCGCCGTCAGTCACGGTTCAGCACCTTTGTCACAATGACGAGGGCGGCATCCACGGTTTCCGCGAAGTCCAGGTCGGAAGAATCCAGGGTGACCACACCATCGGCGGCCCGGGTGAAGTTCACCACCGTGGAATCCTTCGCATCGCGCTGGGTAACCTGGGCGGCCAGTTGCTCCGCGTCCTGGGTGCCTCCCAGCTGGATGCCGCGGCGGCGAAGCCGGGCTTCTTCGCTGGCGGTGAGCAGCATCCGCACCTCTGCGCCGGGCGCGACGACGGTAGTGATGTCCCGGCCCTCCACCACCATGCGGCGGTGGTGCTTTTCGATCAACGCACGTTGCCGCCGGATGAGTTCGGTCCGCGCGCCGAGGGTTGTTGCCACTGCGCTGACGGCCGAGGAGATCGCAGGTTCGCGGATGGCGTCAGTCACGTCTGCCCCGTCCACCCGCACGTATTCCTCCTGGGGACTGGTGCTCAGTTCCAGGACAAGGTCCCTGGCCGCCTGCTCTACAGAGGCGGCGTCGCTGAGATTGATTCCGTTGGTGACGCAGAACCAGGTGAGCGCCCGGTACATCGCCCCGGTGTCCAGATAGGCCAGGTGCAGCCGGCGGGCCACTTCCCTGCTGACGCTGGACTTCCCGGATCCGGAAGGCCCGTCGATAGCCACCACGAGCGGCCTGCCGACGCGAAGGGCAGGAAGAGTGTCAAGAAGTTCCTGTGTCATTACTGGAGTACCCGCCATCCGCGGTCGTTGAGTGCTTCGATCAGGTGGTCATGCTTGTTCGGCAGCACTGAGAGTTCCACCATGCCCACGTTGTGGCCCGAGGAATGGTCCAGGCGCAGGTCCTCCACGTTGACGCCGATCTCACCGATCTCGGTCAGGAGCCTGGCGATCTGGCCCGGCTTGTCGTCAACAAGGACGGTCAGCCACGAGTAGGCCTGCGGAGGGCCACCGTGCTTGCCAGGGATCCGGGCCTGTCCCGCATTACCCTCGCTGATCAGTTGCGCCAAATCAAGCCGGGCCCCCGGCGCCGCGGGGTCCTCCAAGGTGCCGATGAGCCGGTTAAGGTCCTCCCGGACACCGTAGAGGATTTCCACGACTTTCCGGGCGTTGCCGCCCAGGATCTGGACCCACAGGGTGGGGTCGCTGGCTGCAATCCGGGTAACATCCCGCAGGCCGTTCCCGGCGAGGGACAGCGCGTGAAGGGGAGTTCCCTGGAGGCGGCTGGCCAACAGGGAGGACATCACCTGGGGCAGGTGCGAAACCAACGCCACTGCCTCGTCGTGTTCTTCCGGGCTGAACTGCGCAACAACGGCTCCGAGGTCCGTTGCCAGCGACCGCGCCGTCTGGACAGCGGTTTCTGACGATTCAGGGCCGGGACAGACTACCCACGGCATGGAGGTGAAAAGCTCACCACGGGCAGCGACTGGTCCGGACTTTTCGCGTCCGGCCATCGGGTGGGTGCCCACGTACCGGGTGAGGTCCACCCGGCGGCTGCGCAGCTCTGCCAAAATAGCGGCCTTGACACTGGCGATGTCCACCACGACTGAATCGGGGTAGTCGGCCAGGGCCTTTGCCACGACATCGGCAGTCACGTCTGGTGGTGCTGCCACCACCACGAGCTCGGGCGCCTCGTCACCGAGGTGCCCCAGCGGCTGGCCTGCACCGATATCGACGGCGACGGCCTGGTTGGTGGGCGAAGGGTCAGAGAGGAACACCGGCACGCCGCGTCCCCGCAGGCCGAGCCCGATGCTGGCACCGAGCAGGCCGGTGCCAATCACCACCACCGGGCCGTTGAGGTGTCCACGCCCATGCGAGCGGAATGCGGACATGCCTCAGAGTCCTACGGATGCCAGCAGGTGGCCGACTTCCTGCTTGCCAAGGTTGCGGATGCTGCCCTGGCGCTGGTCACCCAGCCCGATGGGACCCACCTTGACGCGCACCAGGCGCAGGACGGGGAAGCCAACGGCGTCGAAAAGCCGCCGGACAATCCGGTTCTTGCCGGAGTGCAGGACTACCTCAATCAGCACGTGACCCGGTGTGGAGTCCACAAGTTTAAAGGAGTCAACGGACGCGATGCCGTCCTCGAGTTCCACACCTTCGCGCAGCTGCGCGCCGATTCCCTGCGGGAACGGGCCACGGACCTGGACCAGGTAGGTCTTGGGGACTTCATAGGACGGGTGGGTCAGCCGGTTGGCCAGCTCGCCGTCGTTCGTCAGAAGCAGCAGGCCCTCGGTGGCGACGTCCAGCCGGCCAACGTGGAAGAGCCGCTCGCCCTGGTGGGTCTTCCGCACAAAATCACTGATGCAGGGACGGCCGTCCGGGTCCTCCATGGTGGAGACAACACCCTTGGGCTTGTTGAAGACCATGTAGACGAGGTTGTCATCAAGCTGGATGCGCAGGCCATCGACGTGGATGACGGCTGTCTTGGGGTCAACCCGGACACCGAGCTCGGTGACCACCTGGCCGTCGACTTCGACCCGGCCCTCGGAAATCATTTCCTCGCAGACGCGGCGCGAGGCCACGCCGGCCTGTGCCATGACCTTCTGCAGCCGGATACCGTCGGCATCGTGCATTTCGGACTGCGGAACGTCGCCCCGCGGGCCGCGTTTGCGTGACGGTTTGCGTACCGGGCCAAGATTCTGCCCGAACCGCTCGCTGCCGAAAGCGCGCGATGCCGCCGCCCCGGGCCTGGCCGAGCGCGGCTTGGGCTTGAGGGCACCGGGAGTTCCGGGCTCCTTTTTGGCGCCCGGCTTGCGGGCTGCAGGCTTCCGTGAGGACGGTCCGGCGGCCTTCCTCTCGGATCCGTCGCGGCCGGCCGGCGGTGCGGGGGTGTCGCCGGGATCGACGAACGGCTCCTCGCGGGGCCTCGGGGCCTTGTACGGACGGTCGCCGTACGGCCGCTCTCCGCCGCCGCCGAATCCGGCGTTGCGCTTGCCTGCGCCGGCGCCGGCGCGGAATCCGCCGCCTTGTGCCGGGCTGCGGCTGGCAGATGCACTGCGGCCGGCAGATGCACTGCGGCTGGCAGATGCACTGCGGCTGGCGCCGCCTTGTCCTGCATTGCGTTCTGAACTGTTGCGTCCCGAACTGTTACGTGGTGAACCCTGGCGTCCCGCCTGTGTCATGACCCGTCCTTCGATATGTTGGCCGGCAAGTTGTCCAACAACAACCCTAGCCAGCCATGCAGAATTTATCTGCCCTTATGAATACTCTTGTGCGCAGGCGGTTGCCCGCCTACATTCTGTCGGCGTCGTAGAACTCCGCAATGCCCTCAAGCCCCGGAAGATGGGGTGAGAGCTGCGGCAGTTCCGCCACTGAGCCGATTCCCATCCGTTCCAGAAAATACGATGTGGTCCGGTAGAGGATGGCTCCCGACTCGGGATCGGTACCCGAATCCTCGATCAGCCCGCGCTGGACCAATGTCCGCACGACCGAATCGACGTTAACTCCTCGAATTGCAGAGACCCTGGCTCTGGAGACAGGTTGCCGGTAGGCGATGACAGCCAGTGTTTCCAGCGCTGCCTGCGTGAGCCTGGCCGTCTGTCCCTCCAGCACGAACTTTCCGACGATGTCGGCGAACTCTGTGCGCGAGTAGATCCGCCAGCCACCGGCGATGTTCCGCAATTCAAAACCCCGGGGGCTGGCACTGAAACCAGCATCGCTGGCTTCGTCCATGTCCGGGGCTTTAACAGTATAGCCGCTATACTCCCGCTGCAGTTCCGCCAGTAGCTCTTCGACGACGGGGACCGTCAGGTTCAGGCCTGCGGCGAGTTCGGTTGCCGATGCCGGCTGGTCCAGCACCATGAGCACAGCCTCAAGCGCGGATTTGGCACCTCCCGGAAGGTCATGCAGGTCCACAGACGCCTCCCCCGCGGGGTCCGGAGTGTCGTTGGTCACGGTTGCTCCTCGTATTCTTCGCTCAGGTTTTCTGTCGACCAGTCCTGCCCGTCCGCAGTCCAGTGCACGGTGAGGTCGCCCAACGGCGAAATCTGGTCAAAGGACACCGCTTTGTCGCGGAACATTTCCAGCAAGGCCAGGAATCTGGCCACCACCACAAGGGTGGACCCGGCGTCGGCTATCAAGGCCCGGAACGAGAGCGGCCTTCCAAGCTGAAGCCTCAGACCCAGGATTTCGGCCTGCTCCTTCACACTGACGGTACCGCCGTGCAAGTGGGCAAGACCTACCTCGGTTGGCGCTGGCGTCTTTGGCTTCAGGGCGGCGTCGGCCAGCCGGGCGAACTGGTGCGGTGAGTGCTTCCACACCAGTTCCGGAAGCATGGCGGCGAAGTGCTCCTCCATAGCCACCTGCCGGGGAAACCGTTGGGCTTCCTGCTCGAGGGTCTCTGCCATCAGTCCGGCCACGTGTTTGAACGCCCTGTACTGGAGAAGCCTGGCGAAGAGAAGATCCCGCGCTTCGAGCAGGGCGATGTCTTCGTCATCCTCCACTTCGCCCGCCGGTAGGAGCCTGGCTGCTTTCAGGTCCAGGAGCGTGGCCGCAATGACCAGGAATTCGCTTGCCTCGTCCAGAGCCCAGTCCTCACCCAGCTTCTGGAGATTCCGGATGTACTTGATGAACTCATCCGTGACGGTGGCGATTGCCACCTCGGTGATGTCCAGCTGGTGCTTCGCGATCAGGCCAAGAAGGAGGTCGAACGGCCCTGTGAAGTTGGCCAGCCGCACTTCAAAGCCGGGTTTGGACTCGGCCACGGCGTGGTTAGGGCGCGCCGCCGCGGGAAATCAGCTCTTTGGCCAGGCGGCGGTAGGCGTCGGCCCCGATGTGGTTGCCCGCATACGTGGTGATGGGCTCAGCAGCGACGGTGGCGTCGGCGAACTTGATGGAACGCTTGATGACGGTCTCAAAGACTTTGTCGCCGAAGGCTTCCACCAGCCGGGTGATGACTTCGCGGCTGTGCAGGGTGCGGGCGTCGTACATAGTGGCAAGGACCCCGTCCACCTGGAGCCGGGGGTTCAGCCGGTCCTGGACTTTGTCGATGGTCTCAACCAGGAGGGCAACGGCGCGAAGGGCAAAGAACTCGCAGATCAGCGGAATGATGACGCCGTGGGCGGCGGTCAGCGCATTGACGGTCAGCAGGCCAAGCGAGGGCTGGCAGTCGATGAGGACGACGTCGTAATCGTCCTCCACTTTCTTCAGGGCCCGGTCCAGGACCTGCTCGCGGGCAACCTCATTGACCAGCTGCACCTCGGCGGCCGACAAGTCGATATTTGCCGGCAGCAGGTCCACGTTTTCGACGCCGGTGTGGTGGATGGCATCCCGGATGTCCACCTTGCGGTCCATCAGCACGTTGTAAACCGTCAAGTCCAGTTCGTGCGGATTGATGCCCAGGCCGGCCGAGAGCGCGCCCTGCGGATCGAAGTCCACCAGCAGTACCTTCCGGCCATATTCGGCCAGAGCTGCTGCGAGGTTGATGGTGGACGTGGTTTTGCCGACGCCACCCTTCTGGTTGACCATGGCAATGACGCGCGCCGGACCGTGGGAGGACAGCGGCGCGGGTTCCGGGAATTCGCGGTACGGACGCCCCGTGGGTCCCATCACGGCGTCTTCCAGGTCGAGTTCCGTGCCCTCCAGAGTTGCCGAACCCTGTTCGCTGCTCACGTATCTATCCACACTTTCGATGACGGTGATTTCCTGCCGCTGACTGACCAGCGCCGTTCCTTCTTCCACCCAAGGCTACAGGTCCCGACACGGTAATCGAGGGAACTTGACTTTCCCCGGATGTTGAGCCTTGACCTTCTGGTTGAGGTCGAAGGTTGGGTACGCAAACAGAAAACCGCCCCCTCAGCCGGGGCTGAGCGGGCGGTTCCTTCTTGCTGTCAAGCCTTCCGGACTGTTGCGCTAGACGGTTGCGGCAACCGGCTTGGTTTCGGCACTGTGGTCCATGGCCTCGCCGTGACCGGCGATCATGGTCTGCTCGTCGAACGGAATCTCACCGGAGAGAACGCGGTCCACCTGCTGGCCGTCGATCTCCTTGACCCAGGTCCCGATCAGCAGGGTGGCAACGGCGTTGCCTGTGAAGTTGGTCAGGGCACGGGCCTCGGACATAAAGCGGTCGATGCCGACGATCATGCCCACGCCGCCCAGGAGCTCGGGCTTGTGCGCTTGCAGACCGGCTGCCAGCGTTGCCAGGCCTGCACCGGTCACACCGGCAGCGCCCTTGGAAGCAATGATCATGAAGATCAGCAGGGACACCTGGGCGCCAAGGTCCAGTGGCGTGCCCATGGCATTGGCCACGAACAGCGAAGCCATGGTCAGGTAGATGGCCGTGCCGTCCAGGTTGAAGGAGTAGCCCGTGGGGACGGTGACGCCGACAACCGGCTTGGAAACTCCCAGGTGCTCCATCTTGGCGATGAGGCGGGGAAGGGCAGCTTCGGAGGAGGAGGTGGAGAAGATCAGGAGGTACTCGCGGGCCAGGTACTTCATGAGCTTGAAGATGTTGACGCCGGTTACAACCTTAAGCAGGCCGCCCAGGATGACGATGATAAACAGGGCGCACGTGATGTAGAAGGCGGCCATCAGGGTAAACATGCTCACGATTGCCTGGACGCCGGTAGCTCCCACGACGGCGGCAATGGCACCGAAGGCACCCACCGGGGCAAGCCACATGATCATGATCAGGATGCGGAAAACGAGAACCTGGCCGTGGCCGATGGCCCGAAGGATCGGAGCGGCCTGGGGGCCCATCTTCTGGAGGGCGAAACCGACGAGGATGGCGGCGAAGAGCGTGGGCAGGACGGGGATGTCGGACGGGATGATTCCGAGCAGGAAGTCCACGGTGCTGTCCGTGGCCGCCTTCTTGTTGGGATCGTAGGGCGCCAGCTTGAGGCCTTCGCCCGGGTGGATCAGGTTGCCTACCACCAGGCCGATGGCCAGGGCGAAGGTGGACATGACCAGGAAGTACCCGAGGGCCAGGCCTCCGACCTTGCCCACGGTGGCGGCCTTGGCGATGGAACCGATGCCCAGGACGATGGTGCAGAAGATGATCGGCGCGATCATCATCTTGATGAGCTTGATGAACCCGTCACCGAGGGGCTTGAGGGATTTGCCGACCTCGGGGAACAGCAGACCGACAACCGCACCCAGGATAACGGCGACGATAACGGCGATGTAGAGGTAATGGGATTTGTCGAGTCCCTTGCGGGCGGCCTTGGCCGGCGCTGCTGACTCTCCTCGTTGAGAGGCCATGATGTGTCTCCTTTATGGATAATCTGGTAGACGCTGCGGCACAGTCTCTGGGCTCATCGCGTCGGTCCGTTGTGATATCCATCATTAGGTACGCCGTGACCTGGCTCACCGTTGCGTTCATATTGGTCGTGGAAGGTACTGATGATCCACCGCTGGAGTATCGCCCGAAGGCTGTTTGTGGCCAACCTGCTGATCGTCGTGGCGTTCATAGCCATCGTCGGCACCGCCACCTTTGTTGACGCCCGCGACCGCGCCTACGACGAGGCCGGACGGCGCATGGCCGGGGTGGCGGCGGCAGTGGCCGCGAATCCCCTGGTACTTCAGGCAGCCGGCGAACAGGATCCGTCGGCCGTTCTGCAGCCTTATGCCCTGAAGGTCATGGACGGGGCCGGGGCCGATTTCGTCACCATCATGGCGCCGGACAGGACCCGCTGGACGCACCCGCGCAGCGAGGAACTTGGCAGGCCCTACATTGGCTCGATAGATGCCGCACTGCGTGGCGAAGTCTTCACGGAGGTCACCGCGGGAACCCTGGGACCATCGGTCAGGACCATCGTTCCCGTCATGGATCCGGCCGGCGCAGTCAAGGCCCTGGTTGCAGCCGGCGTCACCGTCCGGACTGTCGACGTCGCGTTCTCCAGCCGGCTGCCTGCACTGTTGGCCATCGGCTTTGCCCTGCTGGTGGGTGGGTCGCTGGCCTCCTGGATGCTGGGCCGCTACCTCCGCCGGGTTACCCGCGGCTGGGGTCCCGAGCAATTGGCCCAGCTTTTCGCTTACTACGAGTCGGTCCTCCATTCAGTACGGGAAGGGCTGATCCTCATCGACACCAAGGGGCGGGTGGTCATGTTCAACGACCAGGCGGCCGAGCTGCTGGGGCTGGCGGAACGGAGCAGCAACGATCCCACCCGGCCGCCTTCCCTGGCCGACCTCCCCCTGGATGACCAGTTACGTGGACTCTTCGAATCCGGACGGACCGCCCACGACGAGATCGTACTGACCGGATCCCGGATCCTGGTGGTCAACCAGGGCCCCGCCAAGGGGCCCGGAGTCCCTGGCTCGCGCGGTAAAACCCCGGTGTACGGAACGGTTGCCACCCTGCGCGACCGCACCGAGATTGAAGCCCTGGGCAGCGAACTGGAGACGATGCGGACACTCTCGGACGCACTGCGGGCGCAGACGCACGAGCACGCCAACCGGCTCCACACGATGGTTTCGCTGCTGGAGCTGGGCCGCACCGGTGAGGCGCTGGAATTTGCCACCAAGGACCTGGAGCTCAGCCAGCAGTTGACGGATGAGATGGTCAGTTCCGTCAATGAGCCGGTCCTCAGTGCCCTCATCATGGGGAAGGCAGCCGAAGCCAACGAACGCGGAGTGAAACTGACACTCGCCACCCAGGGATCGGCATCCGTTGCCGGCCTGGCAATCCAGGACCTTGTCACGATCCTTGGCAACCTCCTGGACAACGCCATCGACGCAGCGGCGGACGGTGCGGCACCCAGGAAGGTGGAGCTGACCGTGGAGTCGGATGCCGAGGGGCTGGACATCATCGTCAAGGATTCCGGCCCCGGGGTGGATCCCGCCGCCGTCGACGATATTTTCCGTCACGGCTTCAGCACCAAGGAGGCGGGCCCGTTCGGGCGCGGCATCGGACTGGCCCTCGTCCGGCAAGCAGTGCAGCGTCTGGACGGTACCATGACGATCACGGGCACGGACGGTGCGCAGTTCCATGTTTTCCTGCCCGCAGTCGAAACCGGCACCGACAATGAGGAGCAGTTCCAGTGAGCGATATCCGCGTCCTCGTTGTTGAGGACGAACCGGTGGCCTCCGCGGCGCACGCCGCCTATGTGGACAGGCTGCCGGGTTTCAAGCTCGCCGGAACGGCTCCGGATGGCCAGTCCGCACTACGCCTCCTGTCCGAGTTCCTCGCCTCCGGAGACCCTGTGGAGCTCGTCCTGCTCGACATGAACCTGCCCGATCTCCATGGACTCGACATCGCCCGCCGCATGCGCGCGGCAGGGATCCTGGCTGACATCATCGCCATCACCGCTGTCCGCGAACTGGCCATTGTCCGCAGTGCCGTCGCCATCGGCGTCGTCCAGTACCTGATCAAGCCCTTCACCTTCGCCACTTTCGCCGACAAACTCGGAAGCTACCGCCTGTTCCGCCAGCAGCTTGCCTCGCCGGAGCCAGGCAGCGGCAAGAAAGGAGCTTCCCAGAGCGAGGTGGACCAGGCGCTCGCGAGCCTTCGGGCGCCATCTGAACTGCCGTTGCCGAAAGGGCTCTCCGTCTCCACTCTCGGCTCGGTCCAGGACTTCCTGAAACGGCAGGCCGACGCCGTCTCGGCCACGGAGGTCATGACGGCATTGGGCATGTCCCGGGTTACTGCCCGGCGCTACCTTGAATACCTGGCCGACGCCGGGACCGTCTCGCGGACGCCGCGGTACGGCACTCCGGGCCGGCCCGAGAACGAATACCGCTGGAGCGGCCGCTGACTCAGTGCCCGGCGGCACCCGGGCGCAGGGTCCCGATCAATTGATCGATCACCCCGGCGTCCTCGATGGTGGACGGCACCACGTAATCCTCGCCGTCGGCAATCTGCCGCATGGTCTTGCGGAGGATCTTGCCCGAGCGGGTCTTCGGCAGGGCCTCCACCACAGCCACGTGTTTGAAGTCCGCAACAGCTCCGATGTCCCGGCGGACCAGCGCGATCAGGTCCTTGACCAGGATGTCTTCAGCCACCTCCACTCCTGACTTCAACACCACGTACCCGCTCGGCCGCTGGCCCTTCAGCGGATCCGCGAGCCCGATCACCGCGCACTCAGCCACGGCCGGGTGCTGCCCGATGACCTGCTCCATGGCGCCCGTGGACAGCCGGTGACCGGCAACGTTGATGATGTCGTCAGTACGGCCCATGACGAAAACGTAGCCGTCCTCGTCCCGGTAACCGGAGTCGCCCGTGGCGTAGTAGCCCTCGAAAGCCTGGAGGTAGGAGGAGACGTAGCGTTCGTCGTCGCCCCAGAGGGTGGTCAGCGTTCCTGGCGGCAACGGCAGCCCGAGCACGATGTTTCCTTCGGTTCCGGCTTCAACGTCCTCCCCCAGTCCGTCGACGATCTTGAGCTGGAACCCCGGCATCGGAACACTCGGCGAGCCTGCCTTGATGGGGAGCTGGTCAAGCCCGCGCGGGTTGGCGCAGATGGCCCAGCCCGTCTCGGTCTGCCACCAGTGGTCCACCACCGGCACGCCCAGGGATTGCGATGCCCAGTGGAAGGTGTCCGTATCCAGCCGCTCCCCCGCGGCAAAGAGCGTGCGCAGGCTGGAGATGTTGTAGTCCTGCAGGAGCTTCGCGTCGGGATCGGCTTTCCTGATGGCGCGCAGCGCCGTGGGGGCGGTAAAGAGCACGTTGACTTTGTGCTCGTCGATCACGCGCCAAAAAGCACCGGCGTCAGGAGTGCCCACCGGCTTTCCTTCATAAAGGACTGAGGTGGCGCCGGCCAACAGGGGTCCGTAGACGATGTAGGAGTGCCCCACTACCCAGCCGACGTCGGAGGCTGTCCACATCACGTCCCCGGGACCGATGTCATAGATGTTTTCCATGGTCCAGCTGAGCGCCACGGCATGGCCGCCGTTGTCCCGCACCACTCCCTTGGGGCTGCCGGTGGTTCCGGACGTGTAGAGGATGTAGAGCGGGTCCGTTGCTTTGACGTCGACGGGTGCCGCCGGCTCCGCGGAAGCCATCTCGGTATCCCAGTCCAGCCACCCGGCGTGGTCCGCGGTTGCAGAGGCGAATCCCTCCCGCGACCTGACAATCACCGGGAGGTCAGGTACTCCGGCCAGCTGCAGTGCTTCCGCAACCGCGGGAAGGTATTCGATCCGGCGGGAGGGCTCGATGCCGCCGGATGCCGTGACCACCAGCGCCGGAGCGGCGTCCCTGATGCGGGCCGCCAGTTCCTTGGGCGCAAAGCCGCCGAACACCACCGAATGCACCGCTCCCAGCCGTGCGGTGGCCAGCATCGCAATGGCGGCCTCGGGAATCATCGGCATGTAGATCACCACCCTGTCGCCCTTGCCCACTCCGTGGCCGCGAAGCACGCCGGCGAAGCGGGCCACCAGCCCGGTGAGTTCCGCATAGGTGAAACGTCGCTTGATGCCCAGCATCGCGGAATCGTAGATGAGCGCATCCTGGTCCCCGCGTCCGGCCTCCACATGCCGGTCAAGGGCGTTGTACGAAGTGTTAAGGACGCCGTTGGGAAACCACCGGAACAGCGGCGCCATGCTGGAGTCAACGGCCTGCTGCGGCGGTTCAACCCAGGAGATTTTGGCGGCAGCGTCCAGCCAGAAGTCCTCGGGGCCGGCCAGGCTCTGTGTGTAGCTGTTCTGATAGCTCTTGGTAACCATGAATGCATCCCGTCCACGACGTTGTGATGCGGCAATGCTAGCCCTTGGTAGGAGCTTTTCACAAGAGCTTTGTATACAAATTGCGCACAGCTGGGCGCTATGTGGGCCTGGTTCTGTTCTTTTGTCGATGCTGTGTATACACTGAGCGGAGCAACTCATGGCCAGCCAACCAATGAAGGAGGCAGTGATGCGAGCCAGCGACAAGGCCTACGCCGCACTGCGCGATGACATCATTGAATGGCGCCTTGCACCGGGTACCGTGCTGGCAGAGGTCGAACAGGCGGAACGCCTGGGAGTCTCACGCACTCCGCTTCGGGAGGCGCTGAGCCGGCTCAGCGCTGAGGGACTGACGACGGCGGCGGGCGGGCGCGGCGTCGTCGTCACCGACATCTCACTCGATGACATCGATGAAATGTTCGAACTGCGCGAAACCCTGGAGGGCAAGGCGGCGGCGCTGGCCGCCGAACGCGGCGAGCGCGCAGTGTTCGCCCAATTGCACGCGGACCTCCTCCGCGCGCCGGAACTCATCTCCGGCTCGGATCCCGCCCGGCACGAGTACTACGCCCTGGTGGCCAGGCTTGACGAGGCGATCGACTCGGCAATCTCCAATTCATACCTCGCGCAGGCGATGCGCAGCCTGCGCGTCCATCTGGTCCGGGTACGCCGCCTCGCGGCGGACGACACCCTCCGCCTCCACGCGGCAGCCCTTGAGCATGCGGCGATTGCCGAAGCCATTGCTGCCGGCAACGCCAAGCTCGCTGCGGCCGCCACCACCCTGCATCTGCACCGTAGCCTTTCCCACGTCAAAGCAACCCATACACCGCACTAAAGGAGCACCATGGTCAAGCTCAACCACGTCCGTGTCTACAAGAGCGAAGAGAACCTCCCCCGCGAGGACCAGTTGGCCCACAAGATCGCCGTTGTCGCCGCTGACCCGGTTGAGGTGACCCCTGAGGTCACCGAAATGGTGATCAACCGGGTCATCGACAACGCCTCTGTTGCCATCGCCTCGCTGAACCGTGGCCCCATCGTGGCGGCCCGGGCGCAGGCGCTGACGCATTCGCCGACCACCAACGGCAAGGGCGCGAGCGTCTTCGGCATCACTGACAAGGTTTCCCCCGAGTGGGGCGCGTGGGCCAACGGCGTCGCCGTCCGCGAACTGGACTACCACGACACCTTCCTTGCCGCCGAGTACTCCCACCCCGGTGACAACATCCCGCCGATCCTGGCCGTGGCGCAGCACGTCGGCGCGGGGGGCAAGGACCTGATCCGGGGCATCGCCACCGGCTACGAGATCCAGGTCAACCTGGTGAAGGCCATCTGCCTGCACAAGCACAAGATCGACCATGTGGCGCACCTCGGCCCGTCCGCCGCCGCCGGCATTGGCACCCTCCTGGGCCTCGACGTCGAAACCATTTTCCAGTCGGTGGGCCAGGCACTGCACACCACCACCGCCACGCGTCAGTCCCGCAAGGGCGAAATCTCCACCTGGAAGGCCCACGCCCCAGCCTTCGCCGGCAAGATGGCCGTCGAAGCCGCCGACCGCGCCATGCGCGGCCAGACCTCGCCTGTGCCGATCTACGAGGGTGAAGACGGTTTCATCGCCTGGATGCTGGATGGCCCCGACGCCTCCTACGAGGTCCCGCTCCCCGAAGCCGGCGAGGCCAAACGCGCCATCATGGACACCTACACCAAGGAACATTCAGCCGAATACCAGGCCCAGGCCTGGATCGATCTGGCCCGGAAACTCCACAGGGAACACCCGGAAACCACAGATGCGGCCAAGGTGAAATCGGTCCTGATCAAGACCAGCCACCACACGCATTACGTGATCGGTTCCGGCGCCAACGACCCGCAGAAATACAGCCCCACCGCCAGCCGCGAAACCCTGGACCACTCGATCCCGTACATTTTCACCGTGGCGCTGCAGGACGGTTCCTGGCACCACGTTGATTCCTACTCCCCCGAACGTGCAGGCCGGCCTGACACCGTGGAGCTGTGGCACAAGGTCACCACGGAGGAGGATCCGGAATGGACGCGCCGGTACCACTCGCTGGACATCGCTGAAAAGGCCTTCGGCGGATCAGTGGAGATCACGCTCAACGACGGCACGCTCATCACGGACCAGATCGCCGTCGCCGATGCCCACCCGCTCGGCGCCCGCCCGTTCGCGCGGCACCAGTACCTCACCAAGTTCCGCACCCTGGCTGCGGGCCTGGTGGAAGAACAGGAGATTGAGCGGTTCCTCGCAGCTGCCGAAGGCCTGGCCGATCTTGGTCCGGGCGAGCTGGACCAGCTGAACATCACGGCAGCCCCCGGCGTCATCGACCTCAACAACGCACCCCAGGGGCTGTTCTAAATGCTCTACTCAAACACCACGCCCGAACAGAAAAGGATCCGCCTCCGCGAACTCCTGGCCTCCGGCACCATCGCGCAGTTCCCGGGCGCCTTCAGCCCGCTCTCAGCCCGGCTGATCGAAGAAAAAGGATTCGCCGGTGTCTACATCTCCGGCGCCGTCCTGGCCAACGACCTTGGCCTGCCGGACATCGGCCTGACCACGCTCACCGAAGTGGCCACCCGCGCAGGGCAGATCGCCCGGATGACTGACCTGCCCTGCCTGGTGGATGCGGACACCGGCTTCGGCGAGCCCATGAACGTTGCCCGCAGCATCCAGGAACTGGAAAACGCGGGATTGGCCGGCTGCCACATCGAGGACCAGTTCAACCCGAAGCGCTGCGGCCACCTGGACGGCAAGAACGTGGTGGACCTGGACACCGCCACCAAACGCATCCGGGCCGCAGCAGACGCCCGCCGTGACCCGAACTTCCTTATCATGGCAAGGACGGACATCCGCGCCACGGACGGTCTGGAAGCGGCACAGTCTCGGGCGAAGGCATTGGTGGAGGCCGGGGCTGACGCTATCTTCCCGGAGGCAATGCGGGACCTCAGTGAGTTCCAGGCCATCCGCGATGCCGTGGACGTGCCGGTCCTGGCCAACATGACCGAGTTCGGCAAGAGTGACCTCTTCACGGTGGAACAGCTCGCCGGCGTCGGGGTCAACATGGTGATTTATCCGGTGACGCTGCTCCGTAGTGCCATGGGGGCCGCGGAGCGTACGCTGGAATCGATCAAGGCAGACGGAACACAGGAGGCGCAGGTCTCAAACATGCTGACCCGTGCGCGGTTGTACGACCTCGTTGACTATGAGGCCTACAACCGCTTCGACACCGGGGTGTTCAATTTCCAGATCCCCGGAACCAACTGACCAACCACACCCACAGCTCCGGCTCCGGCCGGCACAACAGGCGACAGGAACAAAGGAGTTTCAGCATGGCTGAACAGGACATCAAAAAAGGTCTCGCCGGCGTCGTGGTGGACTACACCTCCGTCTCGAAGGTCAACCCCGACACCAATTCCCTGCTGTACCGGGGGTATCCGGTGCAGGAACTTGCCGCACGGTGCAGTTTTGAGGAAGTGGCGTACCTGCTGTGGAACGGCGAGTTGCCCACCGTGGAGCAGCTGGCGGAGTTTACGGCGCGTGAACGGGCCGGGCGTGCCCTGGACCCGGTGGTGAAGCAGGTCATCGACGCGCTGCCCACAAGCTCGCACCCGATGGATGTGTGCCGGACTGCGGCTTCGGTCATGGGTGCGCGGCACCCGCTGGCGGAGGACTCTTCGCGTGAGGCGAACATGGCCAAGGCAGTGGACCTCTTTGCGGCGATGCCGGCGGTGGTGTCCTATGACCAGCGCCGACGCCACGGGCAGGAAGCCGTGGAACCCAGGGATGACCTGGGGTACTCGGCCAACTTCCTCTGGATGGCTTTTGGTGAGGAACAGGTGCCGGAAGTCGTCGAGGCCTTCAACGTCTCGATGATCCTTTATGCCGAGCACTCCTTCAACGCCTCCACCTTCACGGCCCGCGTTATCACGTCCACGCTTTCGGACCTGCACTCAGCGGTCACCGGAGCCATCGGCGCACTGAAGGGTCCGCTGCACGGCGGAGCCAACGAGGCCGTCATGCACACCTTCGACGAGATCGGGATCCGGTCCGAGGAGTCACTCGACGAGGCCGCTGCCCGCGCGAAAACCTGGATGGAGGACGCCCTTGCCCACAAGAAGAAGGTCATGGGCTTCGGCCACCGCGTCTACAAGCACGGTGACTCCCGCGTCCCTACCATGAAGGCCGCCCTGGACAAGATGATCGCCCACTACGGCCGGCCGGAACTGCTGGGCCTGTACAACGGCCTGGAATCCGCCATGGAAGAGGCCAAGGCCATCAAGCCCAACCTCGACTACCCTGCCGGTCCCACGTACCACCTCATGGGCTTCGATACGCAGACGTTCACTCCCCTGTTCGTCGCCAGCCGCATCACCGGCTGGACGGCGCACATCATGGAGCAGCTCGATTCCAATTCGCTGATCCGCCCGCTGAGCGAATACAACGGCGTTGAGGAGCGGCACGTCCCCTGACCGGACGGAAACGAACGACGGCGGGACAACCAACGGCGGGCCGGTCACCTAAGGTGACCGGCCCGCCGTCGTCGGCGCCCTTCGCGGAAGGATCCGGGGTCCTGGGGTAACCGCAACGCGGGGTCACTTGTGGCCCGATGATCGAGGTTTATCGGGCCAAAAGTGACCCCGCGTTGCCAATGGTGGGCTTTGCCGGAGTCCGTTGCCTCAGAGGTTTGAGTAGTCCAGCACTTCACGCACGGTTTCATTGTCGCCATTCAGGACCACGGTGAGGCGCAGCACGGTTCCGTTCAGTGCCAACGGCAGCCAGTGCGCCGCGTCCTGCCACATCTGCTCCACCGGCAAGGCTTCGACGTCGAACCACTCCGGCAGGATCTCGGCACTTTCGGCCGGTTCCCCGGCCCAGCGGGCAGCGACGAACAGCCGGGTGCTCATGTTCCATTCGGGGCGGGCCGGAAAGTCGAAGGTGACCACGCCGGCGTCGCGGAGGTCTTCCTGCAGGACCACCACGCCGGATTCCTCCTGGACTTCACGGCAGGCGGCCTCGGCGTCGGATTCGCCCGGTTCCACATGGCCGCCCAGGCCTACTACTTTGCCCCGGCCGAAACCGGTCTTCTTCAGCCCCAGCAGGACCTGCTGCACACCGTCGAACTCGCGGGTCAGGAAGCACAGCGTCACGGGAACCCCGGCCATGGCTAGCCCAACGCCCGGGGGTGGGCGGCGGCGTAGATCTCACGGAGGGTATCTGCCGTGACCAGAGTGTAGACCTGCGTGGTGGTGACCGAGGCGTGGCCCAGCAGTTCCTGCACCACGCGGACATCCGCGCCGCCCTCGAGCAGGTGGGTCGCAAAGGAATGCCGCAGGGTGTGCGGGGAGACGTCCTTGGTGATGTCGGCTTTGTCCGCCGCCGCCTTCAGGATGGTCCAGGCGCTTTGGCGGCTGATTCTTCCGCCCCGGGCATTCAGGAACAGCGCGGGCGTGCCTTTGCCCTTCGCCGCCAGCAACGGACGGCCGCGTACCAGATAGGCGTCCAGTGCCCGCGCCCCGTAGGATCCGAGCGGCACGAGCCGTTCCTTTGAGCCCTTGCCGAACAGGCGGACGATCGCCGGACCGGATTCAGGTTCCTGCAGGGAAATATCGTCAACGTCCAGGCCCACGGCTTCACTGATCCGCGCGCCGGTGGAGTAGAGGAACTCCAGGAGGGCCCGGTCCCGAAGGCCTGTGGCCGTATCCGTTCCCGCTGCCTCAAGGATCCTGGTGACTTCGCCCACGCTGATGGCCTTGGGCAGTCTCTTGCCGGGTAGCGGCGGGTGGACGTCGCTGGCCGGGTCTGTGGTGGTCACGCCCTCAAGGGCCCAGAATTTGTGCAGTCCCCTGACCGCCACCACGGTCCTGGCCGCGGACCTGACACCAAGGGCCGTGCCGCCGTCGGATCCGTCTGTGAGGGCCATGACGTAGCCGGTCACGTGGTGGCGGGTGATCTGGTCCGGGGCCCGGCAGCCCTGGGCTGCGAGGTAACGGGAGTACCGGGACAGGTCGCGGCGATAGGCCGAGAGTGTGTTCAGTGCCAGCCCCCGTTCGACGCCCATGTGCTGGAGGTACTCAGTGATGGCGCGGTCGATGGCGGAAGGCGGCGTTGCCGGCGTCGCCGCGTCAGGCGCGGCTGCTGGGGAGGCCCCGGCGACAGGTTCCGCGGACATCAGCGCTGGCTGGGGTGCGCGGGCCAGGGCGCATCCGCGGGGCGCAGCCCGGAAAACCCGTCAGCGCGTGCTGCTGCGGCAGCAAGGATTCCGACGACGGCGGACGGGTTGTGCAGGCGGCCGGCCAGAACCGACGCCACCGCATCGTCAAGGCTGATCCAGTGGAATTCGATCTCGGCTTCCTCGTCGGTACGCTCGTGCCGCTGGTGGTGCGGGACCTCGGTGAGGTCGCGGGCAAGGTAGATCCGGATGGCTTCGCTGGAGGAGCCCGGTGAATTGAAGAAGTCAGCCAGGACGTTCCATTGTGCGGCTGCCAGGTCCGCCTCTTCGGCAAGTTCGCGGGCAGCGCCGACGACGAAATCCTCACCCTCCACGTCCAGGAGGCCGGCCGGGATTTCCCACAGATCCATGCCCACGGGGTGGCGGTACTGCTTGATGAGCAGCACCTCTCCGGCTTCGTTCATGGGCAGGACGGCCACAGCGCCGGGATGGTCGATGTAGTCACGGGTCAACGCCTCGCCGGACTCGCTGAGCTTGAAGCTGTCACTGACGACGTCCCAGATGCGGCCTTCATAGACCTTTTCCGTGGACAGAAGACGGCGCGGGCTCGGTGCATCCGAAACCCTCCGCGCAGCAGAGGGGGTTTCAGGAATTCCGGGCATCGCGCCGTCCTCAGGTTCGTCGTTGATTACTTGGCGGCAACCGTGCGTACGGGCTTGATGGCCAGCACATCCTGTGCGTTCTGGTGGTCCAGGGCGGCCTTGACCAGGCCGGCGAACAGCGGGTGCGGCCGGGTGGGACGCGAGCTGAGTTCCGGATGCGCCTGGGTGGCTACGTAGTACGGGTGGACCTCGCGCGGCAGCTCGACGTATTCGACGAGCTTGCCGTCAGGTGAGGTTCCCGAGAAGACGAGGCCCTGGGCCGCGATCTGGTCGCGGTACTTGTTGTTGACCTCGTAGCGGTGGCGGTGCCGTT
This sequence comes from Pseudarthrobacter cremeus, assembly GCF_051857465.1. Classification (NCBI taxonomy): domain Bacteria; kingdom Bacillati; phylum Actinomycetota; class Actinomycetes; order Micrococcales; family Micrococcaceae; genus Pseudarthrobacter; species Pseudarthrobacter cremeus. The sequence goes on from NZ_JBPZHC010000007.1 coordinate 260,506, forward strand.
CGCTGACCTCGGTGGTGCCGTAGGTCTCCGCGATGACGGAGCCTTCATCCAGCTTGGCCTCGTAAAGTCCAAGGCGCATGGTGCCGCCGAGATCGCCCTTACCCTCGACGATGTCCAGCTGCTCTTCCATGGTGGCGATGACCGGGTACTTGGAATCCGGCTCGAATTCGCTGGAGGATGCACCCTCAAGGCCCACCACATTCCGGGCGTATTCGATCACCATGCACTGCAGGCCCAGGCACAGGCCCAGGACAGGCAACTTGGTTTCGCGCGCATACTTCAGGGCGCCCAGCTTGCCCTCGAGGCCTCGGATGCCGAAGCCGCCCGGCACGCAGATGGCGTCAACGCCATCCAGGGACGCGACGGCGCCCTCGTGGGTTTCGCATTCGTCGGACGGCACCCAACGGATCTTGACCTTGGTTTCGTTGGCGAATCCGCCGGCGCGGAGGGCCTCGGTGACGGAAAGGTAGGCGTCCGGCAGGTCGATGTACTTGCCCACCAGCGCGATTTCGACATGGTGCTTGGGGTTGTGGACTGCCTCGAGCAGCCTGTCCCAGCTGGTCCAGTCAACATCCTTGAACGGCAGGTCCAGGGCGCGGACGATGTAGGAGTCCAGGCCCTGGGTGTGCAGGGTCTTGGGGATGTCGTAGATGCTCGGGGCATCCGGGCAGCCGATGACCGCTTCGATGTCGACGTCGCACATACGGCCGATTTTGGCGCGCATGGGCTCGGGGACTTCGCGGTCCGAACGGATCACGATGGCCTCAGGCTGGATGCCGATGGAGCGCAGGGCGGCCACGGAGTGCTGCGTCGGCTTGGTCTTCAGTTCCTGCGACGGTCCGATGTACGGGACCAGGGAGACATGGACGAAGAACACGTTGCCGCGGCCGATGTCCTGGCGGACCTGGCGGGCTGACTCGAGGAAGGGCTGCGACTCAATGTCGCCCACGGTGCCGCCGATTTCGGTGATGATGACGTCCGGCGCGTTCTTGCCCTCGGCGGGCAGCCGCATGCGGCGTTTGATTTCGTCAGTGATGTGCGGGATGACCTGAACGGTGTCCCCAAGATACTCGCCACGGCGTTCTTTGGCGATCACCGTGGAGTAGACCTGCCCGGTGGTCACGTTTGCCGAGCCCTCAAGGTTTTCATCAAGGAAACGCTCGTAGTGCCCGATGTCCAGGTCCGTCTCGGCGCCGTCGTCGGTGACGAAGACCTCGCCGTGCTGGAAGGGGTTCATCGTGCCCGGATCCACGTTCAGATAGGGATCGAGCTTCTGCATAGTTACAGACAGGCCGCGTGCCCGCAGCAGGTGGCCGAGGCTTGAAGCCGTCAGTCCCTTACCGAGCGAGGACGCCACACCACCGGTTACGAAGATGTGTTTGGTCGTCTTGGATGAACCCGGGAACCGGGAATTTACACGGGAATTTGATCGCTGCACCACGGAATTTGAGCCTATCATCAATTGAGCCTTTCCCGGATCAGGAACTGTTTCCCAAATGCTCCAGTGTGCAGGGCACCACCCCCTGCGATCAAGGGGCAGCCGCCCTTAAGCCCGCAGCGTCAGCGGCTTTGCGTCGTCCAGAAGCTCCTGGGCGTGGGCCTGGGCGGATTCGGAGTCCTCCTGGCCGGCGAGCATCCGGGCGAGTTCCTTCACACGTTCCTGGCCGTCGAGGAGGCGAACATCACTGGAGGTGAAGCCGGTGGCGGTGCCGCCGTCGGCTCCCCTGACCGAATTTTTGGTGACGGTGATGTGCTGGTCCGCGAACGCGGCGACCTGGGGCAGGTGCGTGACCACGAGGACCTGGACGTGCTGTGCCAGCATGGCCAGCCGCCGGCCGATTTCGACAGCGGCGCGCCCTCCGACGCCGGCATCGACTTCGTCGAAGACGAAGGTGGGTACGGGATCCACGGCGGCAAGCACCACTTCGATGGCGAGCATGACGCGGGAAAGTTCGCCGCCCGAAGCGCCCTTGCCCAGCGGACGTGCGGGCGCGCCGGAGTGCGGCTGGAGCAGGAACGAGATCTCGTCCGCCCCGTAGGGCATCAGGTTCGCTGCCGCCTCCCGGGTGATCACCAGCGTGGCATCGGCCATGGCCAGCGCCTTGAGCTCGGCACTGACGCGGGCGGAGAGATCCTTGGCGGCTTTGGCACGGATCTTGCTGACGGCCGCCGCCTGCTTCTGGAGCTCGGCCTCTGTGCGGGCCACGTCCGCCTCCAGCGCCTCGATCCGGCTGGAATCGTCCTGTAGTTCATCGAAACGGACCCGGGCATTCTCTGCCCAGACCAGGACCTCGTCGATGCTGGGGGCGTACTTGCGGACAAGCTTGGCCAGGTCGGCCCGCCGGCCCTCAATTTCGGCCAGCCGCTCGGGCCCCTCCGAGTCCAGGCCGGCCTGATAGCTGGCCAGCTCAGTGGCGATGTCGTTGAGCAGGAAGCCCACTTCGGCCAGCCGCGCTGCGGCCTGCCCCAGCTCCGCATCGTGTTCCGCAACATGTTCAAGGGTCCGTTTGGCGGCATCCACCAAGGTGGTGGCGTCGCCGGCGTCGCCGTAGTCCTCGGCGATGAGCGCCTGATGCGCGGTGTTTGCGGCGATCCTCAGCTCTTCGACGTTGGCCAGCTTAACAGCCTCGGCTTTGAGGGACTCATCCTCCCCCGGCTGCGGATCCACGTCGTCGATTTCGGCCAGGGCGGCTTCCAGCGACTCGGCCTCGCGGAGCCTGTCGCGCGCGGCGCTGCGAAGTGATGCCAGTTCCGCCTGGCTGGTCTTCCAGTGGCTGTACAGGCCCTGGTAGGTTCCCAGCGGACCCGCCAGCGCCTCGCCGGCAAACTTGTCCAGGGCGCCGCGCTGTGCCGCGGCTCCCTTCAGCCGGATCTGGTCCGACTGCCCGTGGACCACCACCAGGGTCTCACCGATTTCCGCGAGGACGCCCACCGGGGCGGCACGCCCGCCCAGGAATGCACGGCTGCGCCCGTCCGCCCCCAGGCGGCGGGCAAGGATGAGTTCAGCGCCGCCGTCGAACTCTTCAACGTCCGCCCCGGCCTCCAGGGCCCGGGCAACCGCCGGATGCCCGGCGTCGAGCTTGAGTACTGCCTCCGCAGTGGCGCTCTTCGCACCGCTTCGGACGGCCCCGGCGTCGGACCTGGCCCCGAGCAGGAGGCCGACGGCGGTGACAACCATCGTTTTGCCGGCACCGGTTTCACCGGTGACGACGCTCAGGCCAGGGCCCAGTGGAAGGGTGGCGTCGGTGATGACGCCCAGATCGCGGATTCTCAGTTCTTCAAGCATGGTTCACTTTGCAGTCGCGGGATCGGTTTCGTCGTCTGGCTGGTCTCCGGAGGGCACCTGGAGCGGCGGCATGGGCCGGGGCGTCCGGACGATCGGAATGGGTCCGGTGTGGATGGACTCTGACTGCGGGACCGGCCCGCGCCAGCCGTGGATGGGAAGTTCGAACTTGCGGACAAGCCGGGCCGAGAACGGCGTCTGGTGCGTGCGGGCAAGCCGGACCGGCGTGGCAGACTTCGTGACTTCCACGCGGGCTCCGGGCGGCAGGTCCACCGAGCGCCTGCCGTCGCACCAGAGGACTCCCTGGGCATCCGTCCGGTTCAGCACCTCCACCGCCAGACGCGACCGGGGAGACACCACCAGCGGCTTGGCGAACAGGGCATGGGCGCTGATGGGAACAATCAGCAGGGCTTCCACCTCAGGCCAGACCACCGGGCCGCCGGCTGAGAACGCGTAGGCGGTGGAGCCCGTCGGAGTAGCCAGCACCACGCCGTCGCAGCCGAAGGAGGTCAGGGGCCGTTCGTCAACTTCGGTGACCACTTCAAGCATCCGTTCGCGGTTGCCCTTTTCGATGGCGGCCTCGTTCAGGGCCCAGGTGTGCCAGATTTTCTGGCCGCGGACCCACACCTGGACGTCGATGGTCATGCGCTCCTCCACCGTATAGTCGCGGCGGGCAATCCATTCCACCGTCTGGGCGAGGTCGGCGCGCTCACTTTCGGCCAGGAAACCCACGTGGCCGAGGTTGACGCCGAGCAGGGGCACATCCACTTCCCGGACGAGCTCCGCGGCGCGCAGGATGGTGCCGTCGCCGCCGAGGACCATCACCAGCTCCACATCCGGCAGCATGACGTGGTCGTGGAGGACCTCCACAGGCTGCGTCAGGTGCCCGAAGAACCTCTCCATGTCTGCGAGCTCGGATTCCTGCATGACGGGAACGATGCCGGAGTCATGCAACTGGGCACAGGCTTCCCAGGCAGCCTTCAGTGTTTCCTCGCGGCCAGTGTGGGCAAGGACAAGTACTCGCCTGCTCATCGGGTTCCGCTTTCTAGTGGTTCGGCCAGATTGTTCCAAGCAGCCTCTCAATGGCTGCGTGGCGCTCTTCGATCTTAGGCAGGTCTTGGGTCATCCTGCGTGTTATCCACAGGAAGTATTCGACGTTTCCGTCCTGGCCCGGCAGCGGGCTGGCCGCCAGGCCGCGTAAGTCCAGCCCGGCGTCGAGCGCTGCGTTGGCGACCTTTTCCACCGCCATCCGGCGTTCACGCTCGGAATTTACCACGCCCGTACGCCCCAGGCGGTCCTTGCCGATCTCGAACTGGGGCTTCACCATCAGCACCAGGTCACCGCCGGGCCTGGTACATAAGGCCAGTGGCAGGACAACCAGGGTCAGCGAGATGAAGGAGAGGTCGGCGACGGTCAGTTCGACCAGTCCGCCGATGTCCTCCGGTGTCATGTACCGGACGTTCAGGCCTTCATGCACGGCGACGCGGTCATCGTTGCGCAACTGCGGTACCAACTGGTCATGCCCGACGTCGACCGCCACCACGTGCGCCGCACCCCGCCGCAGCAGTACCTCGGTGAAGCCTCCGGTGGAGGCGCCGGCGTCCAGGCACCTTTTGCCCGCAACAGCGACGTCCGGAAAAGCATCCAGCGCACCGGCCAGTTTGTGGCCGGCCCGGCTGACGTAGCTGTCTTCCTCCGTGTGCTGGACGGCGAGGTCCTTGGCCTCGTCCACCTGGAGGGATGCCTTGGAAAGAACCTGCCCGGCGGAACTTACTTTGCCCTCGGCGATAAGGGCGGCGGCGTGGGTCCGGGACCTTGCCAGGCCGCGGGCAACCAGGGCCTGGTCGAGTCGTGCCACGCTCAAGCCCTGCCCTCGCCCATCGGGGCGTCCTCGTTCAACGCGTGGAGCAGGGCATCGTGCAGCTCACTGTAGACGGTTTCGTGCTCAGCCACAGGCAAGGCCCGGACCCCGTCCAGGGCGGACACGATGGCCGCGATGGAAGGATCGTCGATGCCATCCGGGGCTGCTTCGGGCCAAACCGGCGCTGGCTGGGCCGCTTCGGGTTCGTGCTCGGAGTTCAGCTCAGTCATTGGACCAGTCTAATGAGTGCGCCATTCGAGTTGGGGCGCACTGGCTTCGGCGGTTTCCGGGACCGCAGCCCACCAGGCCGCGCAGGCGGCCCGCCAGGAGTCCAGGTCGTCCTCCGCCCCATGGATGCGGACGGTCCGGCCGAGGACCTGTGCCGAGGCGCCGCCGCAGCGGTAGACATCGTCACTCCGGTCAACATCAGGGTACGGATGGTGGAGGTCGCTGAGGGAAGCAATGAGGTAGTCCGGCCGTTCGTCCGTCCGTGCCGCGAGGATTGTTTCCCGCGTGTCGACGCCGGTCAGGACGGCCACTGTGGAGAACCCCGCGTTGTTGCCGCCCAGGATGTCGGTGTCCAGCCGGTCGCCCACGACAAGGGGGCGGTCTGCGGCGAGCCGTTTCGCGGCAGCGTGGAAAAGCGGAGCCTCCGGTTTTCCGGCCACCCGTGGTTTCTGGCCTGTGGCGGCAGCGACTGCCGCAACCAGCGTCCCGTTGCCCGGGGCAATCCCCCGGGCCTGCGGAATGGACATGTCCGTATTGGTGGCCACCCACAGCGCGCCGGCGGACACCACATACGTAGCCTCCGCCAGGTCTTTCCAGCCGATCTCAGGACTGAAGCCCTGAACCACAGCTACCGGGTTTTCAGCCTGGCTCCGGACTGCGGTCAGACCGACCAGTTCGATTTCCTCGGCCAGAGCCGGGCTGCCTGTGATCAGGACGTTTGCTCCGGGAGGCAGCAACGAAGCAAGCAGTTCCGCCGCGGCCTGCGAGGAGCTGACTACCTGGCTGTCCTCAGCGGGCGCGCCGAGTTCGCGCAGGTGTGCGGCTACCTGAGCGGGCGAGCGGGAGGCGTTATTGGTAACGTAACCAAGTCCGATGCCCAAACCAGCCAGTTGCTGGAGCGAGTCCACGGCACCCGGGATGGCGTGCGGGCCGGCGTAGACCACGCCGTCAAGGTCCGCCAGGAGGGCATCGAACAGGGAAATGAGCGGCACTGCAGTCATAACGGGTCAGCTGTCCCGTTCTTCGGTGCGCTCTGCGTTGATGCCGTCGCCGCGGTCCTGGTCGGCGTGCGCCCCTTCGTCGTGCTGAGGTTCACCGTGTACTTCGTCGTGTTCCGATGTGCCCGATGTGCCCGGTTCCAGTTCGTCGTTCTCCACTGAATCCTCATCTGACTCGGCATCATCGGATTCGAAGTAGCTGGACTCAACGTCATCGAGTTCCGCATCCACGCCTGTTGCAGGTTCTTTGACCAATTCAGCGGCGACGGCTGCACCCGCGGCTGCGGGCGCAGAGCCAGCTGCCGCGGATTCATTGCCACTGGCGGCACGTTCGAGCAGGCGACGGCGCTGTGCTTCCTCGCGGGCCTCCTCTTCCTCGTCCCAGCCCAGGTCCACAATGTCCGGTTCTTCGTCCACGCCAAGGCCCAGCGCGTTTTCAGCAACGACGGCCTGCTTCTGCCATTTCTTCGCTTCTTCTTCGCGGCCCACGGCGGACAACGCGTTGGCGTAGGCGCGGAACAGGCGAGGGCTGTAGGAGAACGCCCGGTTGATGTCCAACTGGGGAATCTCAAGTTCCGCAACGGCAGCGTCGAGCTGGCCGAGGTCGGTCCTGGCCCCGGCTGCCACGATGGCGAGCTCAGCCTTGCCCGGAGCGTCCAGGTCCTTGGCTTCCTCGGAACGCACTACGTCGAGTGCCCTGTCGGGCCGGCCGAGTCCGCGTTCGCAGTCCGCCATGACAGGCAGGTGGACGTTGGATCCGCTGATCCGTCGGTAGGTCCGGAATTCGCGGAGTGCTTCGCCGTAGTGCCCTGCCGCATATGCCGTGAGGCCCACGGCTTCACGGACAGCGGCCAGCCTGCCACCACGCCGGCTGGCGGCCAGGGCGTGCTGGAAAGCGAGCTCGGGCTCGTCGTCGATCAGGCGTCCGGCCATCACCAGGTGGCGGGCAACCCACTCGGCGCTGTTGTCTTCCAGCGTTTTGATCTGGTGCTGGGTGGCGCGGTCGAGCTCCTTGCCCGTGACATCGTCATCGATCTGGGGGGAACGTTCGCGGTCAGGACGGTTGGCGCTGCGGAGGTCGCGGGCGTTGGGAACGCGGGCCGGGCGGTCTTCTGCTCGGTCCCTTCCGAATTGACGGGGGCCCGAGTCGCCGCGATCAAAGCTTCGAGGGGCACGGTCCTGGCGGTCACCAAAAGGCTTGCGGTTCTCCCCTCCGGAGAAGCTGCGACGTTCGCCCTCGCCTTCGCGGCGGGGACGGTCACCAAAGGACTTGTTGTCCCGGTCGCCGTAAGGCTTCCGCTCGCCGCCACCACTGAACGGCTTACGGTCGCGGTCACCAAAGGGCTTACGCTCTCCCCCACCGAAGCTGCGACGCTCGCCGTCGCCCTCGCGGCGCGGACGGTCACCAAAGGACTTGTTGTCCCGGTCACCATAGGGCTTCCGCTCGCCACCGCTGAAGGGTTTGCGGTCGCGGTCACCAAAGGGCTTGCGCTCTCCAGCGCCGAAGCTGCGACGTTCGCCGTCGCCTTCGCGGCGGGGACGGTCACCGAAGGACTTGTTGTCCCGGTCGCCGTAGGGCTTCCGTTCGCCGTCGCCTTCGCGGCGGGGACGGTCACCGAATGACTTGTTGTCCCGGTCGCCGTAAGGCTTCCGCTCGCCACCGCCACTGAAAGGCTTGCGTTCTCCCCCGCCGAAGCTGCGACGCTCGCCGTCGCCCTCGCGGCGCGGACGGTCACCAAAGGACTTGTTGTCCCGGTCACCGTAAGGCTTCCGTTCGCCGCCACCGCTGAAGGGCTTGCGGTCTCCGCCGCCGGGCGCCCGCTTCTGGCCCTCAGAATCCTTCCCTTCGCGGGAGCGGAATCCGCGAGGATCCCCGCCGGAATTGTTGGCTCCTCGGATAGGACCGCGGTCGTTACCGCCTCGGTTGCCGCCGTTGTGCTCAGCCATGGGGATTCCTCCTGTTATGAGCTGACCACTGGCGCAATCGCAGCCGCTCGTTCCGTGTTTCGTGATCCTACGCAACCCGAAATCAAGCGCTTCGAAGTCCGTACATCTCCAGTCAATTCTAGGCGAGAGCCCAACGTCCCATAACACGGATCCGCACGTGGCCCGTCGTCGTGGGAATCTTCACACTCCCACCCGCATGCTCTCTCACTTCCTGCACCGTTTGAAGCGACGCTCTGGCAGTTGATGCGGTGTCCGGGCGGATCCTGTGGCAGTTGCTGTGGTGTCCGGGGGGATGTCGGCGGGCGGGGTGGGTGGGTGTGCTGCGGTGGGTGCTGCGGGAGGGTCCGTGTTTTTGGTGCGGCTGCTGCCAGAGGGTCCGTGTTTTTGGTGGGGGTGGTGCGGGAGGGTTCGTGAGGTGGGTGTTAAATGGGTCAGGCCCCGGACACTTTCGTGTTCGGGGCCTGGCCTTGAATGATGTTCCGGCGGTGACCTACTCTCCCACACCCTCCCGGGTGCAGTACCATCGGCGCTGTGGGTCTT
>NZ_JBPZHC010000008.1:0-261787 GCF_051857465.1 Pseudarthrobacter cremeus
GAGCAAACGAACGCCCCGCGGTGAGCGGCCCCGGGGTGCTGCAGGCCAGCACTACAAGGATGCTCCGAAGATCTCAGAACGTCCCGCCGAGGCCGCTGACCGGGCCGTGCCAGGGCATTGGGAATCTCAATGTTTCTGTCAAGCCGCCTGAGCGGTGATGCGTGGCGTTGGTTCCTGGTAGATGGTGTGGTCACGGAGCATCGCCCAGAGGACGTTGATGCGACGTCTGGCGAGGGCGATGAGGGCCTGTTTATGCGACTTTCCTTCTCCGCGCTTCCGGTCGTAATAGGTTCTTGAGGCCGCGCTGTTCTTCAGGCTGGAGAGGGCGGCGAGGTAACAGGTTCGCAGGAGCCTGCGGTTGAAGCGACGTGGTCGGTGCAGGTTCCCGCTGATTCGTCCGGAATCGCGCGGGACGGGAGCCAGGCCCGCGACGCTGGCGAGCCGGTCGACTGAGTCGAACGCGTCCAGGTTGCCGCCGATGTTCGCGAGGAAAGTAGCTGCGAGTACGGGCCGAAGCCCGGCATGGTGAGCAGAACATCGGCGCTGTCGTGCTGCCCGAACAGGTCCGTGATCTAAGCATCGATGCCGGCGATCTCCGCATCGAGAGTGCTGATTTGCCCGGCCAGCCGGACGACCAGGGCAGAGCCTGTGGTCTGAGTTGGCAGAACGGTGTGCTGGGAGTTTGCGGCTATCAGTGCCTTCTCTGCCATCTTGGCACTATTGCGGCAGCCGCGTTTCCTCAGCCAACCGGTGAGCCGGGCCAGTCCGATCCGCCGGATGCCCTCGGGGGTCTGGTAGCCGCCCACGAGGATCAGGGGCGCCTGTTTGGAGTAGTCGAACGCACGCTCGAGAGCCGGGAAATATTCCAGCAAGGTGGCGCGGAGCCTGTTGATCGCCCGGACACGGTCGCAGATCAGATCCGTACGGCGGGCGGTGAGGAGCCGCAGGTCAACACTGATCTGGTCCGCGCCGCGGACTGGTTGAAGGTCCGTGCGCATCCGTGCCTGGTCAGCGATGATCCGGGCATCTTTCGCGTCGGTCTTGCCATCTCCGCGGTAGGTCGCCGCAGCGTGATGCACGATCCGTCCGGGAATATAGAGCAGTTGCTGGGCGTGAGCGGCCAACAACTCTATCAACAGGGCCGCTCCGCCGGAATTCAGATCCGTGGCCCAGCAGACGTCGTCCCCGGCCGCGATCTCCGCGATCGTGGCTATAAGTTCGAGCAGTGCGTTTTCGTCGTTCTCGACCCGTTTCGAGAGCAGCACTGTCCCGGTCTGATCGATCACGACGCAATGATGTGCTCTTTTGCCTGAGTCGATTCCTACCCAGAATGCCGGCATGTTCAGTCCCCTTCGATCAGCTCCAATTTAGGTTGGCCCTGTCGATAACTACGCCGGCACGTCCTTACCCAACGATCAATGTCGTAATTCTCAATCAGCGGTCGAGTCATCGGCGGGCAGCGGGCGGCCATTCCCAGTGAGCCGTCCAAGCGGCAGGGCGACCTATGCCATACCCGCCACCCGAGGGTGATCGAAACACTACGACAGCTCCGAAATCACCCACAACAAAATCGTAAGGAGGGCGATCTCATCATCGGCAAGGACGGCCGCAGCGCCATAGGCACCCTGGTCGAACGCAGCACCCGCTACACGGTCCTGCTGCACCTGCCCGGGCGGCACACTGCCCAGGAAGTGGCCGATGCCATGATCACCCAGATGCGCCGGCTCCCGGATCAGCTGGTCAAGACCGTCACCTGGGACCGCGGCACCGAAATGGTGCAGTACCCCCGCATCCGGATGGCTCTGGACGCGGAGGTCTACTTCTGCGACCCGCACTCGCCCTGGCAGCGCGGAACCAACGAGAACACCAACCGGCTGCTGCGTCACTGGTTCGAAAAAGGCACGGACCTCTCAAGCTTCACCGCAGAGGACCTCGAAACCATCGCCAACAAACTCAACAACCGGCCACGCCCCACACTGAACCTCGAGACCCCCAAACAACGTATGCGCCAACTCATCGCCGCCGCAGCCTAGCCCCAAAGTTGCAACGACCCATTGACTTTGAGCGGGGTTATCGGGCCGGGAGTGACCCCGCGTTGCGTGCTGCCGGGTTTTTGCTAGAAGGCCGTATAGCCGCCGTCGATCGGAATGGTCGCGCCCGTGATGAACTTTGCCTTGTCGCTCGCAAGGAAGGTGATGAGATCGGCAACTTCCTGCGCCTCGCCAACGCGACCTGCCCGGGCGCAGAGTCGCATACTGCTCGAGCGTGGGCTCGTCGATGAGCGGGGTACGGATGACGCCCGGGGCCACCGCGTTCACACGGAATACTTGAAAAGTCAACCAACGTGGGCTGACTCACAGGCTCACCCAGGCTGTATCCCCGGCTCCTAAGCCGCATTTGATTCATAATGAGGCATGAGACTGAGCGGTATTCTCCCGGAGGATGCGCCCGACCCTCGTGTGGAGCTGGCTGAGCGCCTGAAACTCATGCCCGTCCCTGTCATGGGTCTCGTGTCCCAGCCTTCGCTGGAAGACACCGACAGCGTAGGCCTTACGTACAGTCAGGGGGCCCGCGGCTACAGCGAGATGACTGCCAGTGTCACGTACACATTGTGGCGCAACCCGCTTGACCGTTCCGACCCGATCAACCTCGCAGATCTCGACGAGCAGACACGGAGGTCGATCGAAACTGTCCCGCCTTGGCCGCGGCCCGCGTGGCTGGTCGAGTATGTGGAGCGGCTGCGATACCCGCAACTGATGGAGTCCGTGCGCACTACCTGGCACCGAGAGCGTTCCGAGCGTAGTTCTGTCCGGAACGTATTGCTGGAACACGTCAACCACATTCTCATGAACCAGTTTCGGCGGGAACTTGGACTGGGCAATCCGTGGGACCAGCCACCGTCCACTTCGACCGGCCTGATGACCAATGACCAAGCCACTGTCCTCGTAGATGGGCTGGAGGTGCCCGCTGTGGAGGTCGGCACAAGCCCATTCGTCTACGGCATCGGCGCAGGACTACCGGACGGCGGAACCGTTACCGCGGTCCTTCCACGCGCCGAACTCAGTTTCATCCAGATCCAGTTCATGACCCGGAGATAAGCACCAGGACGATCAGCTTTTCTTGAGTTCCTCGGCGAGCATCACGAGAATGCCGCTGGGGCCGCGGACGTAGGTCAGCTTGTAGACGTCCTGATAGGTCGCCACGCCCCGAAGCGGATGGCAGCCGTGCTTCGCGGCTGTCTCCAGGGCTTTGTCGATGTTGTCGACTGAGAACGCGACGCGGTGCATGCCAATCTCGTTGGGACGGGTTGGCTCCGACTCAATCGCTTCGGGGTGGATGTACTCGAAAAGCTCAAGGCGGCCGTGACCGTCCGGCGTTTGCAGCATCGCTATCTTGGCGTGGTTGCCGTCCAGGCCGACGGCGGTGTCGGTCCACTCGCCGCTGACCGTGTCACGGCCGACGACGGTGAGGCCGAGGTCGGTGAAGAAGGAGATCGTTGCTTCGAGGTCGCGAACGGCGATGCCGACGTTCTCAAATTTGATGGCCATGCGTTGCACGTTACCGAGCCAGGCCGCATAGCTCCAGTAGTTGCAGGTCCGGGCCCAAGCGCCCACTCGCGTGGATAATACTAGCCATGACCAGCAGGGAGATCGACAACACCTCACTTCCGGAAGCAATGACCGGCAGGGCGAGCCCCGCGAAGGCGGCGGTCGGTGACAAGCCGGTCTTCGCATACATCGCCAGCCTGCCGCAGCCGCAGCGCGGCATAGCCGAAGCGGTCGATGCACTGGCGGCGAAGACACTGCCGGACCTCCGGCGCTCCGTGAAATGGGGCATGGCGTACTACGGCGTCGGGGACGGGTGGTGCTTCAGCTGCGGCGGATTTGCCGGCCACGTCAAGCTCATGTTTGTGAACGGAGCGGCGCTGGAGCCCGTCCCGCCGGTGATACCGGTGGGAATGGGCAAGTCGACGCGGGGTGTGGAGCTGGAATCCCTTGACGACATCGATGAACTCCAGCTCGCAGCCTGGATGAAACAAGTCACCTCCGTGCCGGGAGTCGGCGGCAGGAAGCGGCCATGAACGAACCTGACTGGGTCCAGCACGCCATCTGGTGGCAGGTCTATCCTCTCGGCTTCGTCGGCGCGGAGAAAAGCGCGACGCCGGATCCCGCCGCTGAACACCGGTTAATGGACCTTGTCCCGTGGCTGGACTACGCCGTCGAACTCGGCGCGTCGGGGCTGGCGCTTGGCCCCATCTTCGCGTCAGAGACGCACGGGTATGACACCACCGATTACTTCCGGATCGATCCCCGGCTCGGATCCGAGGAAGACTTCGACACGCTGGTGGCCGAGGCACACGGCCGTGGTCTGCGCATACTGCTCGACGGTGTCTTCAACCACACCGGCCGCTCCTTTGCGCCGTTCCAGAACGTCCTGGCCCGTGGGCCGGCGGCGGACACGGCCTCCTGGTTCTCGCTGGAGTGGCCCGACGAGGCCGGTCCCGGCGCCCAACCCGAGTACCGCGACTTCGAGGGCCACCACCACCTCGTGGCCCTCAACCACGATGAGCCCGCCGTCGCCGATTTCGTCGTCGAGGTCATGGACCACTGGCTGCGCCGGGGTGCGGACGGCTGGCGACTCGACGCCGCCTATGCCGTGCCGGCGTCGTTCTGGGCTCGTGTCACCGGGCGCGTCCGGTCATCCCATCCGAACGCGTACTTCGTTGGCGAGTACATCCACGGCGACTACGCGGCCGAGGTCCGGTCCGGCGGACTCGATTCAGCCACGCAATACGAGCTCTGGAAGGCTGTCTGGAGTTCGCTCAACGACGAGAACTTCTTCGAACTCGCGGCCGCGTTCGAACGGCACAACGTGCTCCTGGGCTCATATGCGCCGCTCACCTTCATCGGCAACCACGACGTCACCCGGATCGCGAGCAAGCTCAACGACGCCGCACTGGTGCCGCACGCCGTCGTCGTCCTGATGACAGTCGGCGGAACGCCGTCCATTTATTACGGGGACGAGCAGGGCTACCGGGGCGTCAAGGAGGACCGGGCAGGCGGTGACGACGACGTCAGGCCGCTTTTCCCGTCCTCCCCCGGCCAGCTCTCAACGCTGGGAGGCCCCGTTTTCGCAGTGCACAAGGAACTCATTGGGCTGCGGCGCCGGAACCCCTGGCTGCACCGCGCCACCACAGGCATCGTCGAGCTCTCCAACGAGGTGCTTGCGTACCGCGTCGCGAACGACGCCGATTCACTCGTCGTTGCGTTGAATCTCTCGCACGAAGCGCGTCGGGTCAGCGCGGCGGGCGCCACCGCCGTCGTCGCCGGACACGCGACCGTCGATGTCGCCGCGAACGCCGCCGTGGTGCCGCCTCGAGAGTGGGCGGTCCTCCGCTGAGGCACCTGCGCTTCTCCCGTCGGTCTTGAGCCGCTGGGTTCGATCACCCTAAAGTGATTGCCTACGACGAGTGCTTCAGGAGATGACATGTCCTTAGTCCGCGTGCATAACTTCTCGGTCTCCCTTGACGGATTCGGAACCGGCGAGGGCCAGCAATTGGAGGCTCCGTTCGGTCATGCCGGCTCACGGCTCATGGAGTGGGCTTTTGAGACCCGGACCTTCCGCGCGATGGGCTTCCACGGGGAATCGGAGGGATCCTTCGGCGTCGACGAGTCATTCGCCAGCCAGTGGGGGCCCGGGATCGGCGTGGAGATCATGGGGCGCAACAAGTTCGGCCATCAACGCGGCCCGTGGGCGGACGAGGAATGGAAGGGATGGTGGGGCGATAACCCTGTCTTCCATACCCCGGTGGTTGTTCTGACACATCATCCCCGGCCGGTACTCGAGATGGAAGGCGGGACAACCTTCCATTTCGTTGACGCCGATCCTGTTACCGCGCTTGAGCAGGCCCGCGCCCTGGCCGGCGACCTCGATGTCCGGATCGGCGGCGGCGTCAGCACGATTCGACAGTTCCTTGAGGCCGACCTGATCGACCACATGCACGTTGTCCTCGTGCCAATCGTCCTGGGCCGGGGCGAGCGCCTTTGGGATGGACTCGAAGGACTCGAACAACGCTTTGAGATCGCGGCGACCCCTTCTCCGGCGGGAGTTGTGCATCTGGTCTTCACCCGTCGCACAGCGCGGTGAGGGCCCGACATGGAGTGCCGGATCAACGAAGTCCTGGTCCGCTTCGTCGAGCACGGCGAGGGTGTCCCGCTCGTTGCGTTGCATGGCGCCGGTGTTGATCATCGCGAGATCGAGGCAGCGGTCGAGGCCGTCTTCCCGGGCCCGCGA
Source organism: Pseudarthrobacter cremeus (assembly GCF_051857465.1). Lineage (NCBI taxonomy): Bacteria > Bacillati > Actinomycetota > Actinomycetes > Micrococcales > Micrococcaceae > Pseudarthrobacter > Pseudarthrobacter cremeus. Next base: position 6,295 of record NZ_JBPZHC010000008.1, read on the forward strand.
TACCGGCGGATCTATCCGGATCTGCCGGGGATGGGCCACTCGACGGCCGGCGGCTTGACCTGCAACGACGATGTGGTGGCGCTGCTCGGCGATTTCATTGATCACTTGGACGCGGGACCGGTGATGTTGCTCGGGCACTCGTACGGCGCCTATCTGGCTCGTGGAGTGGCCGCACGGAGACCGGAAACCGTACTCGGTCTGGCGTTGTTGTGCCCCGTCGCCGAACGGGCGCGGAGCGTGCCTGACCACACCGTGGTCCGGCAGGAGGCCGACGCGTACGACGAACTCGACCCGGCGCTGCGGGCGGGGTTCGAGGACTACTTTGTGCCGGGTATGGCGCTTGTGGACGAGGCTGCGCTGGGGCTCATCTTCGCGGGGTGGACGGTCGACGTCGGTTCAGCCACCTTCGCGGTGCCGACCCTGGTCGTGGCGGGACGGCGCGATTCGGTTGCCGGGTATGCCGACGCGGCCGGCTTGCTCGAACACTACCCGCGCGCCACCCTTGCAGTCATCGAAGACGCCGGCCACGCGCTCATGCACGAGCGCCCCGAACTACTGGCCGCGTTGTTGGGCGACTGGCTCGATCGAGCTCGACCGGAGGGCTGATAGTCGGCTCATGTCCGGCATGGCGGTCCGCTAACTATCACAGGTGACACGCCGCTACCAGGCGGGGCGTGACATGCATAAGTCATGGAACTATGGGTCGTAAGACGCCATGGACGGGATCCGTCATTACCTATGGAGGGCCATGAGCGCGAACGTCATTCAAACTACCTTTGATGCCTTCATGGAGAGTGCGGGATTCTCGAAGAAAAGCGGATCCTGGTACCGCACCAGTCTTGACGTGATCACAGTGGTCCAACTGCAAAAGTCGCAGTATGGATTGCAGCACTACGTGAATATTGCGCTCTGGCTGCGCCCTCTCGGAGAAGCGACAGCGCCAAAGGAGCAGGTGTGTCATGTGCGGACGCGCCTCTCGAGGCTTATTGGAAATGAGGAAGCCCAACTCGAAGCGCTACTGGATCTCGACGTCCAGATGTCGGATGGCGAGCGGGCCGAGAAGCTCAGGTCTTTCCTCAATGTCCACATGCGGCCTGCGCTTGAGGCGGTTGCGAGTTTGGACAGTCTTCGCGACGGCGCAGGCCGGAAAGTGGTCGCAGCGTCGTTGGTTAGAGGCACAGCGCAAGGGCTACTGGCCGGGCCTTGGCGATGACCTGCTCGGGGTGTGTCGGCGTGCCCGGGGACCTTCGAATTTGGACGGGGGGCCAGCACTACCTGCGACCAGGACGACGTGGGAACGCCGCAAGACTGGACCGGCTACACAGTTCCCCTGTCAGCCTCTCGGTCCTGGTGAGACATACCCATGCCCCGGCTTGTCGCCAGTAGAGTCTGGATACCCAGCTATCCCTGTGCCTTCCAACTGATTCGTTGTTTGGCGCAGCGATCAGTGGTGTGGATTCACAACTACCTGAACATCGTCTTCATAGAGGACGTGCCCCGGGGTGAGCGAACGAACTTCTTCCCATTGCACTCCGTAGCGGTCCAGCAGATCCAGGTAGCCAGGAATTCTGGCCAGCAGGTGCACAGCGCTGGTCTTGAACCATGCTTGGGCGTACAGGTTTTGAGCCCGGTCGTAAACTGTGGGATCGATGAGGTTCGGGTCGGGATAAGCATCGTCGTACCAGGCGTTCGCGCTTTGCCACCACCGGTAGTCTTCATCGCTCAGCCTGCCGGCCCCCGCCAATCCATTGGCCAGGCCGAATATCCCGACGAATATCCCCCGCGTATTCAGCTGTGTTGCTTGATACCTGACAAATTCTGGTGCGGCATCCATGCAGTGAACCTTCATCAAAGGCGCAGCCGGCGGCGCTCATCCAAGCGGCGGCTCACTGCCCAGCACGCGGCCCATAGCACCACGACGAGCGTAAGCGTCTCCGTGCCGTTCGGCGCCACGCTGTATGAGGCCAGGATGTATGAAAGGACAAAAACCAGGATGCCGGAACCGACGAGGGCGGCGAGGACAGCTTTGGCGTTCATCTTGTTTCCTCTCGGATCACGCACGCATTTGCCCGAGCCTACCCCCAAGGTCAACGTCCACAGCTCACCCAGGCGCAAAGGGGTACGGTCGTTGGATGCGAGCGACGAAGCAGGCCGGGCGCCCTAAGCTTCGCCCGGCAGGATCCGTTCGGCCAACTCCAGGACGGCCTTCAGGGCCGGGCTGGTGTGGTCCCGGCGCCAGGCCATGCGCAGCTCCACCGGAAGGGTTTTGTCCAGGAGCCGCACAAACCGCACATGGGGATCGGTGACGGCCTCTGCCACGGAAGACAAGGTGAGCGTGCAGCCCACCTCAGCCGCCACCAGCGAGACAGCCGTCAACGAGTCCGGAACGATCTGGACGATGTCGAGCTCGAATCCGGCCGCGTGGGTCAGCCGGCGAAGCCTGTCGTTCAGCACTGCGCCGGCGTGCGGCGGCAGCGAGACGAACACGTCGCCTTTGAAGTCGGCCATGTGGGCCTCCCCCGCATCCGCCAGGTGGTGGCTTGCCGGTACGGCCACCACGAGGTCCTCCGCCGCCAGCAGCCGCGTTTCGATTCCGGCGGCAAGGTAGTCCCAGCGCCCCAGGGCAATATCAACGTCGCCGCTCAGGACGCGGTCCATGGCCGGCTGGGCAAAGTTCTGGCTGAAGAGTTCGATCTGGATTCCCGGATGGTCGCGGCGGACCTCCCGGGCGAGCCGGCCCACCAGGGCATGGGTTGAGGCGCCCGCGTAGGCCACCCTGACGCGTCCCACTTCCCCCTTATCCGCAGCGAGAACGGCGATGCTGGCCCGGCGCGTGGCGTCGATGATGTCGGTTGCCGGTCCGATGAACGCTTCACCGGCCCCGGTGAGCTTGACGCTGCGGGTGCTCCGGTCAAAAAGCCGGGTACCCAGTTCCCGTTCCAGCTGCTGGATGCTGCGGCTGACCGGCGGCTGCGCCATGTGCAGCTTTTCTGCGGCACGGCCGAAATGCAGCTCCTCTGCCACGGCCAGGAACGCTCGGATCTGTTGGATTTCCATTCTCGTAATTATGCACCTCACGCAACAAAAGGACCATCAATAAGTATTGGACGGATAGCAATGGCGTCCGTCATGGTGGATGGAGAGAAACTTAGCAAGGAGCCCAATGATGGACAGCCAACACTCGGCCGCTTCTGATACTTCGGCATTCGGCCGCAGTTCAGCCGGCCCCCTCAGCGGCATCGTGATCGCCGATTTCGGCCGGGTGCTTGCCGGCCCGTACTGCACCATGCTGTTGGCGGATCTCGGCGCGACGGTGATCAAGATCGAAAGCCCGTCCGGTGACGAGACCCGGGCGTGGCGCCCGCCCACCCGGGGCGATGACTCGACCTATTTCCTGTCGATCAACCGCAACAAGACCTCGATCAAGCTTGACCTCCGCGACCCGGATGACCGCCGGACCGCACAGCGCATCGCCGAACGGGCCGACGTCGTCGTCGAGAATTTCAAGCCCGGTGACCTGGTGCGTTACGGCCTGGACTACGACACCGTCTCGGCCACCAACAAGGATGTTGTCTACGCCTCCATCACCGGTTTCGGAACCACCGGCGGCGCCCAGCTTCCCGGCTACGATCTGCTGATCCAGGCGCTGTCCGGCCTGATGGACCTCACAGGAGCACCGGACACCGAACCCTTCCGTTCCGGCATTGCCGTGTTCGATGTCATCACCGGCCTTCACGCGTGCATCGGCATCCTCGCCGCATTGCGGCACCGGGACCGGATCGGCGAAGGCCAGCTGGTGGAGATGAACCTCATGTCCTCCGCGCTCTCCGGCATGGTGAACCAGACCGCGGCCGTAGTGCTGGGCGGGGTGGTCCCGAAGCGGCTGGGCAACGAGCACCCGAGCATCTACCCTTACGAGCCTTTCGACACCGGTGACGGCAAGCTGGTCATTGCGATCGGCAACGACTCCCAGTACCGCACCTTCTGCGCCGCGATCGGCCGGCCGGAGCTGGCCGTGGATCCGCGCTTCGAAAAGGCGCCGCTGCGCAGTGCCAACCGCACGGAACTGCGGCTCCTTCTCCTGGAATGCCTCGCCACCCGGACCGCGAAAGAGTGGTTCGACATCCTCACCGAAGCGAAACTTCCCTGCGCCCCGATCCAGGACCTCCGCGCCGGGATCGAATTTGCCGAGAAGATCGGCCTCGAGCCGGTCGTGACCGTCGGGCAGGGCGAGGATTCGCAGCCCGGCGTGCGCAACCCCATCCGGCTGTCCAAAACCCCGGTCAGCTACGACCTCACCCCACCGGACCTGGACAGCGGCGCCGAGCTGGTGCGCGCCTGGCTGGGTGCGGACGAACAGCTTCTGGCCGCCGCCATGGCCGCCACTTCCACACCTTCACACCGCGAGGAGCACTGATGACCACCGCAACGGACCTGTCCGTCAATTCCGACTTCTACGTTCTGGACGACTACCTCAACGACGAGGACCGGGCACTGATCGCCCGGGTCCGCTCCTTCGTTGAACAGGACGTCACCCCGATCATCAACGAATACTGGGAGAAAGCGGATTTCCCGTACCAGCTGGTGCCCAGGTTCGCCGAGCTGGGAATCATCGGCACAGCCATCAAAGGCTACGGCTGCCCGGGACTGACCCGGCTGCAGACCGGCCTCGTGGCCATGGAACTTTCCCGCGGCGACGGCAGCATCAACACCTTCAATGCCGTCCATTCCGGCCTGGCGATGGGCAGCATCAACCTGCTCGGCAGCGACCAGCAGAAGGAGCGCTGGCTGCCGGCGATGGCCCGGCTCGAAAAGCTGGGCGCCTTCGCGCTGACCGAACCGGAGCACGGCTCCGATTCCGTGGCGCTGGAGACCTCCGCGCGGCTCGACGGCGACCATTACGTCATCAACGGATCGAAACGCTGGATCGGGCTCGGCCATGTGGCGGACCTCGTCATCATCTGGGCGCGGGACACCGCTGACCAGAAGGTTAAGGCGTTCGTTCTGGAAAAGAACGACGACGGCACGTACCCCGCGGGCTACCACGCCGAAGCGATCACGGGAAAGATGGCAAAACGTGCCATCCAGCAGGCGCAGATCGAGATCGAGGGCCTGCGGATCCCGGCCGCGAACCTGCTGGCCAAGTCCAGGTCCTTCCGCGATGTCGGCGCAGTCCTTAACACCACCCGCAGCACCGTGGCGTGGGAATCGCTCGGCCACGCCACCGCAGCTTACGAGATGGCGGTCAAGTACGCCCGGGAACGCGTCCAGTTCGGTAAGCCGATTGCCAGCTACCAGTTGGTCCAGAACAAACTGGCCAACATGCTCGCGGACCTGACCGCCATGCAACTGATCTGCTTCCGCACCGCGGCGCTGCAGGACAAAGGCGAACTCAGCAACGAACAGGCGTCCCTGGCCAAGATGTTCACCGGGGACAAGGCCCGGACTCTGTGCCGGGATGCCCGCGACATGTTCGGCGGCAACGGAATACTGCTCGAAAACCACGTGGCCCGGCACATGACCGACATGGAAGTGGTCCACACCTACGAAGGCACCGATTCCATCCAGTCGCTGATCCTCGGACGTGAAATCACCGGTATCTCAGCCTTCGCCTGACCTGCCGGAGTTCTCAACCAGCCCGGCCACCCCATTGGGTGGCCGGGCATTTTGGTGTGCCCATCCACGGGGTGTATGAGCTGTTTCATATCGGAACAGTTGTGGCCTGGGTCACGCCCCTACTGTGGATGAAGGACCTCCGGGCACGAAGATCTTCTGCCTGGCCTATTCCCAACCATTCTGTTTCAAGGGAGAAACACATGACCAGAACACTGGCCCCGCGGCCGGCTATGACGCCAAAGCGCGCGGCGATAGCTGCACTCCTCGGCAGCGCCCTCGAGTACTACGATTTCTTCGTCTACGGCGCCGCTGCCGCCCTTGTCTTCAACGTCCTGTTCTTCCCGTCCGGTGATCCGACCGTCGCGCTGATCGCCTCGTTCGCCACCTTCGCCGTGGGATACGTGGCGCGGCCGGTCGGGGCTGTTGTGATGGGGCACTTCGGCGACCGGCTGGGGCGCAAGCGCGTCATGCTGGCCACCGTCATCCTGATGGGCGTTGCATCGTTCGCCATCGGATGCCTGCCCACCTTTGACCAGGTGGGCCTGCTCGCCCCCGCACTGCTGGTCATTCTGCGCGTCCTCCAGGGGTTCTCGGCCGGCGCCGAGTCGGCTGGCGCATCGACGCTGACGGTCGAGCACTCCCCCGTGGGGCGCCGCGGATTCTTCACCAGCTTCGTCATGGTCGGCTACGCCGTCGGCTGCTCGCTGGCGACCATCGTCTTCCTGCCGGTGGCACTGCTGCCCGCCGAAATGCTGTACAGCTGGGGCTGGCGGATCCCCTTCTGGCTGAGCGCCGTTGTCGTCGTCATTACCTACTACGTTCGCAGCCACCTGGACGAGACCCCGGTGTTCGCCGAGGCGAAAGAGGTAAGTGCAGTCCGCAAGCTGCCACTGGGCGATGTGTTCAAGTACCACTGGCGCGACGTGATCCGGGTGGCCGGGTCGTCCCTGCTCGCAGCGATGCAGACCCTCTTCGCCGTGTTCAGCCTGTCGTACGCAACAAAGGTCGGAGTGGACCGGAGCGTCATGCTGGCCATCATCTCCGGCGCCATCGCGTTGTCCATCATCACTATTCCCGCCGCCGGCTATCTCTCCGACGTCATTGGCCGGAAGAAGACCATGCTGATCTCAGCCGTGGGCTGCGCGCTCACGCTCTTCGGTTACCTCTGGGCAATCTCGACGGCGGACGTCCTGATGATTGCGGCCTTCGCCTTCGTCAACATGAGCCTGTTCTTCAGCTGCTACAACGGTGTGTGGACCTCGTTCTTTGCTGAGCAGTTTCCGGCGCCGGTCAGGTTCACCGGTATGGCTGTCAGCAACCAGCTGGGCAACCTCCTTGCCGGCTTCGCCCCGATGGTGGCAGCGATGCTCCTGGTTCCGGGACCCACCGGCTGGCTGCCGGTGGCGATCTTTGGTGCCGTCGCCGCAGGGGTAGCCGCGGTCGCCGTCATGGCAATGCCCGAGACCTCGAAGATCCCGACCGGACTGCTTGGAGGCCCCCGGGTTGCCGCCATGCAGGCAGAGATCGATGAAGAAAGGCTTGCTGCTGCCGCCGTGCACTAAGCACGTCCCAGTGGCGCCCGTCCGGAAGCTCATCACCGGGCGGGGACCTTCGGCACTGACGGCAACGACGGCGGGGGTTCATTCTTGTGGGCATGAAACCGATCACGGGTGAAATCCTCATCGACGCCCCGAACGAGACCGTGTTCGACTTCGTGGCCGATGAGTGCAATGAGCCCCTTTACAACCGGAACATGATCCGGGCCGACAAGCTCACGCCGGGGCCGATAGGGGTCGGGACACGATTCGCGGCTGTGATGGGAAAGCCAAGAGGCACCAGTGTGACCATCGAATGCACCGCGTTCAGCCGTCCGCGCACGTTGGGCTCACACAGCCGAACGAACGGGATGGACATCGAGGGCAACCTGACCTTCACCCCCGAGGCAGACCGGACAAAGCTGTCATGGGTCTGGAAACTGCATCCTCATGGCGCCCTTCGCCTCCTCGGCCCCGTCTTATGGGCAATGGGAAGCCGTCAGGAACGTGCCAACTGGACTGCGTTGAAGCAGTATCTGGAGACCGCCCGCAGCTGATCAGCTGTCCCTGCCCGGGCCCTCACCCCGTTTGGACCGTAAATGCCGGCAGCAGGGTGGCGACGAGGCGTTCGCCGAAACGCTTGTCCAGGGGGGCGCCGCTGAGGAAGAACCGGTAGTAGATGGGGCCGAGCAGAAGGTCGGTGACCATCTCAGGATCGAGTCCGGCTCTCAGTTCGCCCCGGGATACGCCACGGTCCACGAGGGCCTCCACGTCGGCAACCCGGTGGCTCACTACACGCTCCCGGTACACCCGGGCGAGTTCGGGATCCGCGGCGACCTCTGAAACAAGGCCTTTCATGATCCGTCCCATCACGGTGGAACTCATGAGCTGCACCGTCCGGTCCACCAGCCGCATCAGTTCGGCGCCCGTGTCATCAACGTACGGACGGGTGCTGACGTCGTCCACCATTTCCAGCAGCACCGCCAGGGCGAGATCCGTCTTGGACCGGTAGCGACGGTAGATCGTGGTCTTGGCTACCCCTGCCCTGGCAGCCACGCCCTCCACTGTCAGGCTGCCGAACCCGGCTTCCCCCAGCAGTTCCCGGGTGGCGTCCAGGATCGACTGTTCAGACCGGGCCCGCCGGCGCGCATGGCCTGCTTCCGGGGTTTGCCCCCTGATCGCGCCACCGGCCGTCCCGCCGTCGTCGTTCAACATTTCCATTCCGTACCGCCTTCCAACCCTCACAATTCACTGCTAATATTGTAACGCTACGTAGCGTTTCACAACAGCTGCGAAACGCTGTTCCCGACAACACCAAGAGGAAGTTTCAAATGACCACAGATCGCTACCAACGCGGCCTCGACCGCATGATGGAGCTCGTCTCGGACGAGCACTCCAACACCTTCGACCACGTCAAACTCGTGGAGTCCTACAAAGACCTGGATGCCGACCTGTCCGACTACATCGTGTCGTTCGCGTTCGGCGACATCTACTCCCGGACCAGCCTGACCCAGCAGGAGCAGACGCTCGTGACCATCTCCACGCTGGGCGCCCTGGGCACTGAGCCCCAGCTGAAGCTCCACATGAATGTCGGTTTCAACGTGGGCCTGACCAAGGAGAAGATAGTCGGTGCACTGATCCAGTGCATTCCCTACATCGGCTTTCCCCGTGTCCTCAACGCCCTGACCCTGCTCAAGGAGGTCATGGCGGAGCGCGGCCTCACCCCGGAATCCGAGGACTAAACTCACGTCCGGGAACTTTTAGTCGCCACGGCCGGCGGCGGGTGGGACCATACAGGCATGGCACCCATACAGCGCATCCGCCCCCAGGGGCTCGTTTCAAGCCCAGCCTTCAGCCACGTCGCCATCGTGCCGCCCGGTGCGACCACCATTTACGTCGGTGGCCAGAACGCGGTCGACGCCGACGGCGCACTCATCGGTGCGGGTGACGTCGCCGCACAGTCTGCCCGCGCGCTCGAGAACGCGAAGACGGCGCTCGCCGCAGCCGGCGCTGCCCTCACCGACGTCGTTCACTGGACTGTGCTCTTCGTCGACGGCGCTGACCTCGCAGCAGGCTACGGTGCGATCGCTCCGGTTCTCGCCTCTGAAGAACCTGCCTTGGTGACCGCCGCTTTTGTCACCGGGCTGGGCGTGCCCGGTGCACTCGTCGAGATCAGCGCTGTCGCCGCCGTCCTGCGATGAATCCGCCGTCCTGCGTTGAAACCCCGGCTTGACGCATTACGGGTCAGACGGACCGGCTGCCCGGCGGACCGGTGAGCACGGTGGGGATGTACTCAAGCAGCTGGAGCCGGCCGTCGAAGGTCCTGCTTTCCACCATTTCAAGCGAGACGTCCGGATAGCCATCGTAGATCCGCTCCCGCCCGGTACGGCCCGTGATCACCGGGAAGACCACCAGCCGGAACCTGTCCACAAGCCCGGCAGTCAGCAGCGACCGGCAGACACTGAGGCTGCCCAAGGTGCTCAGGGGGACGGTGCCTGTCCGCTTCAGTTCCCTTACGGCCTCAACCGCGTCCCCGTTCACCAGCTCCGAGTTGGGCCAAGTCAGGGGCGCCTGCAGCCTAGAGGAGAAGACGAGCTTCGGAACGGCGGCAAGTCCGGTCAGGCTGGCTCCCTCTTCATCCGAGAATTCCGAGCCCCCTGCCGCGGCTTCCTCTGACATGCCGGACATCAGCCGGTACGTGTTCGCCCCCAGGAGGAAGGTATAGCCCTTCTCCCCCTCCTGTTCGAGCCAGCCCAAATACTCCGGCCCTTCCAGACCCCACCACCCGGGCCACCCCTCGGCGGAGGCATACCCGTCCAGGGAGATGATCAGGTCGACCATCAGGGCCGCTGATGACGTTGCCGCAGTTTTCCCGTCCATGGCCTTCTCCTCCCTTCTGCCGGCTTCAGTCTCCGCAGGCACCCAGCGGTGCGGGCACGCCGTCGATGTCCGTGCCGGCAATGCTATGCCTCCGGCGATCAGGCCTTCAAGGTGCTGAGCGGATTAACGGAAATCAGTTTGGTTCCGGGCAATGAGTGCGTGACCGGCGTCGATGCCCAACGTTGCAGGGCGCTAAGGTGTGGTTATGGGGAACAGGACCGAGACCAGCACCACCGGGGTGGTCCTGGCGGCCGGCGCCGGAACGAGGCTGGGGATGGGCCCCAAAGCGCTCCTGCCGTACCGCGGCCGGCCGCTCGTGGAATCGGTTGCAGAGGCACTGCTCGACGGCGGCTGCCGCGACGTGGTGGTGGTGCTCGGCGCCGGAGCCCGGGACGTCGCTACTCTCGCCCGGCTGGACCGCTGCCGCACGGTGGTCAACGAGGACTGGCCATCCGGAATGGGCGGCTCGTTCCTGCTGGGCAACGCCACCGCTGACCCGAAAAACCATCTGCTGATTGCCCTCGTGGACCAGCCCGGCCTCACGCCGCGGATAGTGGGGCGCCTGCTGGCCGCCCACAGTCCGGGCCGGATCACTGCAGCCGCCTACAGCGGCCGTGACGCCGAAGGAACCGCGGACAGAACCGTCCGCCGCGGGCATCCGCTGCTGATCGACGGCGGACTCCGGGCCGCTGTTGCGGCCACCGTGACGGGCGACGCCGGTGCACGCGGCTTCCTGCGTTCGCACCCGGAACTGGTGGATGAGGTGGACTGCAGTGACGAGTCAACGGGCCAGGATATCGACACTCCGGAGCAGCTCCGCCTGCTGGGTTAGTCACTGCCCGTGCCGCTCAGGAGCAGTTCCTCGAGCCCCTGCTTGAAACCGGCCCGCCCGCCGTGGGCAGGATGCCTGACCTTCGGTACATCCAGCCCGCTTCGAGCCAGGCTTCGCTGCGCAACGTTGCCGACGGCCACGATGGTGTCAATGTGGAACAGCTCCGTCAGCTCCTGCCAGAACGGGGTTCCCAGGCCAGCTTCCAGAGCCGTCGGCGTGCGGTTGGAGCGGGGCCGACCCGGCACGTAGGTGTGCCACGGACAGGCGCTCCACAGCAACGGGAGGAACTGCAGCTCCGCCAGGACGTCCCACATCACGGTTGCCGTCGGCTCGGCCGCCACGTCCCCCGCTTCGGCCGGAAGCTCATAGCCTTTGCCAGGTCCGAACAGGCCGAGACTGTTGGCAGGCCCCGCGAACATGGTGCGGTTGGTGAAGGGAACCCCGGTGATTCGCATCCCCCTGAAACCCGGCGCCTCACCAAGGAGCAGCACTTTTGGCCGGCGGTCCAGCATCTCCCGCAGGTAGATCTCCAGATTCCGGCGGCGCACTCCATCTTCCGGGGTGGTGTGGTCGAAGAAGTTGGTCCGTCCCGGCGCTGAGGGCGCAGCCGCGAGCCGCTCCACGAAGGCGCTGACCAAGGATTCAGTCATTCGTCCCCCCGGTGGACTACGACAGGCCGCCTACCAGCGCGGGTGGATCGCCTCGCGGAAGTAATGGTCATAGATCCAGCGCACACCCTCGTCGAATTCCCCGTTGAGGGAAACATCAGCAGCAGCGGCATTTGCGGTGGCCTGCTCCACGTTGCGTGCCCCGGGAATCACGGTGGTGACGCCATCCTGCGCGGCAATCCAGGCGATGGCCGCCTGGGCCGTGCCAACACCTTCGGGTACCAGCTGCTCGAACTCGGCGACGGCCTTGAGTCCCAGCCCGTAATCCACCCCGGAGAAGGTCTCGCCGACGTCGAACGATCCGCCCGTGCGGTTGTAGTTGCGGTGGTCGTTGTCCGCGAAGGCTGTGTCCTTGGTGTATTTGCCGGAGAGCAGGCCCGAGGCGAGCGGGACCCGGGCGATGATGCCCACGCCGGCAGCTTTCGCCGCGGGAAGGACCTCGTCCAGCGGCTTGAGGCGGAAAGCGTTCAGGATGATCTGGACGGACGCGGTGCCGTCGTGCCGGATCGCCTCGAGGGCTTCGTCCGTACGTTCGACGCTGACGCCGTAGTTGCCGATGGCACCTTCGGAGACCAGGGTATCCAGGGCGTCGTAGACCTCGGCGTTGCTGTACACGGCGGTAGGCGGGCAGTGCAGCTGGACGACGTCCAGGCTGTCCGTGCCCAGGTTCTTCCGCGACCGGTCCACCCACTGGCGGAAATTGGCCAGGGTGTAGTTCTCAGGCACCTGGTCCATGCGGCGGCCCATCTTGGTGGCCACGGTGATGTCCAGTCCGGGGTTGTCCTTCAGGAACTTCCCGATGGCCTGCTCGCTCTTGCCGTCGCCGTAAACGTCAGCTGTGTCGAAGAACGTGACGCCGGCCTCCACCGAGGCGGCCAGGATGGCCTGCGCCTGCGACGGGTCCACGTTGCCCCAGTCAGCGCCGAGCTGCCAGGTGCCGAGCCCCACGATCGAGACGTTCCGGCCGGTCTTGCCCAATATGCGCTGTTCCATCCCACGACTATATGCAACGCGGGGTCACATCCGGCCCAATTCAGCCGCGTTTTTGGGCGTTAAATGACCCCGCGTTGCTCTGGGAGGTCAGGGGTGGCGGCATCTTTGAGGCCCAGGTAGATCCTGTCCCGCGCGATGGGCAGCGAGGCGAACCGCACTCCCGTGGCATTCCGGATCGCATTGGCCAGGGCAGGCGCCACCGGGTTGAACGGGCTTTCACTCATCGACTTCGCACCCAGCGGGCCCAGCTTGTCATTCGTGTCGGCAAAGTACACCTCGCTCCGCGGCACGTCGGCAAATGTGGGGATGTGATACTGGCGCAGAATGTCCGTGGTGACCCGGCCGGCGTCGTCCACCACCACCTCCTCGTACAGCGCGGCGCCCAGCGCCTGGGCGATCCCGCCCTCGATCTGGCCGCGGCACTGCCGGGGATTGACCACCACGCCGGCATCGGCGGCCTGCACGCTCTGCAGGATCCGCAGCTCCCCCGTCCCGCGGTTCACGGCGACGCGGAAGCCATGGACGTTGAACGCCACCGAGCGCGGCGTGCCGCCCCAGCGTCCCTCGGCGGAAAGTTCGACGCCGGCTTCCGCAGCGGCGTGCGCCAGTTCCGCGAGCGGCACGGGAGTTCCCTCGCACACCACCGTGTCGCCGTCGAGGATGCACCCGGAGGACTGGACCTGGCGGATCCCGGCGGCAAACGCGCGGATCCGGACGGCGAGATCCTCCGCGGCGGCCAGCGTGGCCTTGCCGGCGACGACGGTGCCGGCGGAGCCGAACGCTCCCGTGTCGTGCTCGATCAGGTCCGTGTCGGACTGCCGGATGGCAACCCGGGAGGCGTTGGTGGACAGCGCGGTGGCGGCCAGCTGGGCGTGCACGGTGGTGGTGCCGTTGCCGAACTCGGCGGTCCCGACGTCGGCCTGGTACGTTCCGTCCGGCAGGAGCCGGAGCTTCGAATGGGCAAAGTGCCCGCGCGGCGGCACGGTGTCGATCATGGACAGCGCGGCGCCTTCCCCGGTGACCCATTCCGCACCAAGCCGGTCCAGCCCTGCGGCGCGGTCCCGTTCCAGGCCACGGTCCAGGGCATCGCGGACCAGGTCCAGGCACTGGTCCAGGCCGTAGCTGCCGTAGTGGACATCCTCTGCAGGCTCGGGATGGGTGGACAGCATGTGATCGCCTTCGCGCACCATGTTCCGGCGGCGGAACTCCAACGGATCCATCCCGATGCCGATGGCGAGCTCATCCATGGCGGACTCGATGGCGAAGATCATCTGGCTCAGCCCGTAGCCACGGAAAGCGCCGGACGGAACGGTGTTCGTGTAGACCGCCTGAGCGTCCACTTTCTTGTTGTCGCATTTGTACACGGCCAGGGACTCGCCGCAGCCATGGAACATGACTCCCGGGGCGTGGTTCCCGTAGGCGCCGGTGTTGGTCAGGACATCCAGCTTCAGCGCGGTCAGCCGGCCGTTGGCATCGGCGCCGGCCTTGAGCCGGATGGTGAAAGGATGCCGGGTGGTGGTGGCGATGAACTGCTCCGTCCGGGTCAGTTCGAGCTGGACGGGCCGGCCCAGCTTCAAGGCCGCCAGCGCCACAATGTCCTCGGTCAGCACTTCCTGCTTGCCGCCGAATCCGCCGCCCACGCGCCCGGCCACTACGTGGACCCGTTCCTCGGGCAGCCCGAAGACCCGGCACAGGGTGCGGCGGACCAGGAAGGGGACCTGGCTGGAGGTGCGGATCTGAAGCCGGCCGTCGCTGTCCACGAAGGCGATGGCCGCATGGGTTTCCAGTGCCACGTGCTGGACGCGCTGCGTCTGATAGGTCCGTTCGTGGATGAAGCCGGCGGCGGCAAAGCCATCCTCCACATTGCCCAGTTCGGAGTGGAGTTCGGCCGCCACATTCTGCCCGGGCCGGGCGATCCGAGCCGTGGGGCCGTCCTTCTCCCCATGGACCAGCGGGGCGCCTGGGCGGATGGCGTCCTGCGGAGTGAACACAGCGTCGAGAAGTTCGTACTCGACGGCGAGCGCCCGGACCCCCGCTTCGGCGGCCTGCACCGACTCGGCCACGACGGCGGCCACCCGCTGCCCGACGAACCTCATCACATCATCAAGCACCCTGGTATCGTCCGGGTCGTCGGTAAAGAGCTCATGCTGGGCAGTGGAGAACAGCTGCGTTGGCGCGTCCCGGTGGGTAAAGACCGCCACCACACCGGGCACCTTCAGGGCCGCCTCGGAGTGGATGCTGAGGATGCGGGCGTGGGCGTGCGGCGAGCGCAGGAGCTTCAGGTGCAGCAGCCCCTGCAGCTGATCCGCGGGAACATCCAGGGTGTAACGGGCGGCGCCGGTGACCACGGCCCGGCTGGCGGGAGCCGGGACATCGTCACCCATCCCGCCCGGCCTGGGCTCCGGCTGTCCCTGCCCCGCGATCCCCGAGCCCTGACCTCCCGGGTCCGGGTGGCCGGCCTGCCCGCAGATGGCATCCGCGATGGCCCCGTAGCCGGTGCAGCGGCAGAGGTTGCCCTTGAGGTTGCGCGGCAGGTCCTCCTTTTGTTCATCCGTGAACGTGGCCGCCGTCATCACCATTCCGGCGGTGCAGAAGCCGCACTGGAACCCCTGACGCTCCAGGAACTGCTGCTGGACAGGATGCAGCTCCCCGCCGGCGGCGCCGGCTGTTCCGACCAGTCCCTCAATGGTGGTCACCGCATGGCCCTCGGCCCGAACGGCCGGGTAGATGCAGCTGTGGACCGGGGTGCCGTCCACGTGCACGGTGCAGGCACCGCAGTCGCCCCCGTCGCAGCCCTTCTTGACGCCCAGGCTCCCCTGCTCCCGGAGGAACGTGCGCAGGCACTGCCCGGGGCGCGGCGCGGTTTCCGCCGGGATGCCGTTGATCTCGATAGCCATCCTCAGACCCCTTCCTGCAGCGGTCTGCGAGGTACGCGCGGCGGCCAGAAGTCGCCGGACACCTGCATGTCCGGGGTTCGTTCGGGTGCAGCGAGTTCGGCGCGGATCTCCTCCGCGAGTCGGTACGTCATGTCCTTGCGCCAGGCAGGAAGCCCGTGGACGTCGTCGTGGTACAGCTCGTCGGGGACCGCGCTGTCCAGCGCCGCGGCGAGCTCGGCGGACAGCGGCAGGTGCCCGAAGCGCAGCTGCACGGGCCGTTTGGTGGCGGCGGTGACGGTCAGCACCAGGGACGTCCCGGCGTCGAGCCTTCCAATCAGCAGCACGCCGGAGCGTCCCAGATTGCTCAGCGACAGGCGGCGGAACGCCACCCGGGAGGAAAGGGCCGACGCCGGCAGGTGGACACTGCGCAGCAGCTCCCCGGGAGCGAGGCAGTTTGTTCCGTCCCCCGTGACGAACCCGGCCACGGGGATGGTGCGGCTGGTGCCGCCGGGACCCAGGATGGTGGCCACGCCGTCGAGAGCGGCACAAAGGGAAGTCATGGGTCCTGCGGGCAGTGCGCTGCAGATGTTCCCGCCCACGGTGGACATGTTCCAGACCTTGAACGATGCCACGAAGGAGTCGCAGCACGGCCGGAAGAGGTCCAGGGCGGGCCAGCCCCGCTGTGCCACCTCCGGTGAGTCCGGCAGGGCATACAGCTCCGCGACGGTGCAGGTGGCGGCCACCTCAATACCGTCCCCGGCGACGGTGACGGGTGTCCAGCCTGCCGGGCCAAGGTCCAGGAGGCGCTTGAAGGGTTCGGGACCGAAGGCGTAGCTGCCGTAGGAGAACAGGACGGTGCCGCCGGCCAGCCAGGCGTCGCCGTCGCGCCAGTCGGCCGGATCCGCGGTTTGGACCACCGCCTCGATGCTGTTCATGTCCATGCGATCTCCTCCTGGCTGACGACGGCAGGGCGTGCGCCGGCTGGCCCGGCTGCATCTGTCTCAGCCGCCCGGCGCGCGGCGGGCTGGTGGATCGGACCGGACGTGTCCCGCAGCGGCGTGCACGTCTGCCTGCGGCTGCGGGATGCGATGAGCTCTGCGGTGACCGAGACGGCCACCTCGGCCGGGGTGACGGCGCCGAGGTCCAGCCCGATCGGCGAGTGCAGCTGCGCGATCCGCTCCGGCGGCACCCCCGCGGTGAGGAGGTCCTCCACCCGTTGGAGGTGGCTGCGGCGTGATCCCATGGCACCGACGTAGGCAAGATCGAGGGCCAGGGCGGTTTCCAGCAGCGGGATGTCGAACTTGGGATCGTGGCTCAGGACGCAGGCCACGGCGCGCCGGTCGAGCCGGCCCGCTGCGGCTTCCGCTCCGAGGTACCGGTGCGGCCAGGCCGTGACCACCTCGTCCGCGCCGGCGAACCGGGCCTGGGCGGTAAAGGCTGGCCGGGCATCCACGAGGGTCACGTGGTAGCCCAGCAGTTTGCCGGCGGGAATGAGGGCTGCGCCGAAGTCATTGGCGCCGAACACCAACATGCGGGGCGGGGTGAGGCGGCACTCGACCAGGAGCGTGATGGGCTCCCCTGTCACTGCCACCGCCGCAGGCCCGGGGCCGGTGCCGGGGCCGGGGCCGGCGGGGCAGGTTCCATCTGTTCCTACGTGCAGCAGTCCGGTCCTGCCGCCGCGGAGAAAGGATTCCAGCAGGGCCGCTCCGGAGTGGTCCGCGCGGCCGGTGTCCAGGTCAGGCCCCCCTGCCGCGCCCAGCAGGGCGGCGGCCACCGGCGACCCGTCCAGGGTGAAGGTGTCAGGGTCCAGGATCACGACGGCGCCGCCGCCGGTGTCCAGCCGGCGTACGAGTGCCACCGGGTCACCTCCCCGGATGGAGGCGAGCTGCTCCAGTGCCTGCCGCAGTTGGCGGCCGCGGCCCCCGCCCGTGGGCTCGATGTGGATCTCCAGCTCACCGCCGCAGGTGAGGCCGGCGGCGAAGGCGTCGGCGGCACTGTAGCCGAATGTCCCGTGGCGGGTGCCGCCGTCGTCCATTGCCTCCAGCGCGAGTGCCACCACGGCGCCTTCCACACAGCCACCGGAAAGGCTGCCCAGGACATCCCCTGACGCGGCGACCAGCATCGATGTCCCCACAGGCAGCGGCACCGAGCCTCTCGCGGCAACAATCGTGGCCACTGCGTACGGCTGGCCGGACACAGCTGGCGGCCAGGAACTGAGCGAAGGTATCAGGTCCAGCATGGCGGCGCTCCTTCTTCCCCAACTGCATTTTCCGTCGACTGCGGTGGTTCCCATATTGTCGTCCCCCCGAAGGCGATCAGGGCAACGCCGGCTTCCTAGTAGTCGATCCTGGATGCAAGGGTGTTCCAGGTGGTGAACGGCTCGAGCGGTGCCGGAGCCTGCGGATCGTTCAGCTCAAGCTTGGCCACCGTCAACAGTGCGTCCCTATCCCGGTTCTCGAAGTATTCGTAGAAGACGGCGTCATCGAACCCGACGGACGCGGCATCGTGCCGGTCCGCGGCGAAGACGACCCGCCCGATGCGGGCCCAGAGTGCAGAGGCCAGGCACATGGGACACGGTTCACAGCTGGTGTAAAGGACCGACCCGGTGAGATCGTGGGTCCCCAGTGCGGCGCAGGCGGTACGGATGGCGGTGACCTCGGCGTGGGCGGTGGGATCGTGGTCTGCGGTGACGCGGTTGACGCCGTCGAACGTCCGGCCGTCAGCGGTCACGATCATGGCTCCAAAGGGCCCGCCGCTGTTGCGCACGTTGGCTGTTGCCAGCTGGATGGACCGGGCCAGATACTGTTCGGCGGTGACGGTGGTACTCATGGTGGCTCCCTATGCGAGGAAGCCTGTATCCCGTTGCGCCAGTAGGACCAGATGCGACGGTTACCAGGCTTCAGCGTCTGCTGCGAGGTGATGTTGCGCCTGGTAGATAGCTGCCCGGAGTCCGGGTGCCCGCCTTTGGCAATTCTGAGATTAGCACCGGGATGTGGGCTCCGCCACGACGCCGCACCCACGCGTGGTCAGCCGTGTGTCATCCCGGGGCTCCGCATTACGCTATAGGCGGTCATTCCGGGTGGAGAGCGCTTAGCTCCTGAGGAGTCCGGTGCCGCGCAGCCAGGATTCGACGTCGGCCCCGGAGTTCCGGACTTCCTCACCCTGTGCTGTGCGGGCCGACGTCAGGCAACGGTGCAACCATGGCCGGGCGCGCGTCGGCCCTTTGCTCGCGGACGTTGCGCGCAACTGTCTTCTCGTAGTCCTCCGGGTAGGGGTCAGCCGCCTCGATCCGGTGGACGTCGCACGTGATGAGTGCGCTGATCATGCCGGCCAGGACCTCGGTGTTCCCGATCTCCAGGTTGGTCCGGCCCCCGTAGTAGTAGTTCTCCCCGGCCCGGGAGAAGCAGGCCAGCAGGATCCGCCCGTTGTGCCTCTGGTCAGGGGTGTTTTTTGTCATCCGGGAGACTTTCCGGTCAGTGGCGGAGGGATCAGCTGATCCTGCGCCCGCCGAGCCAGCTCACCATGGCCGGGTCCCGGTGATCGAAGAACAGGCTCCCGCCGGTGTCCAGGGTGGCGATCCTGCTCATGTTCTCCTCGGTGAGGGCGAAGTCGAAAACATCGAGGTTCTCTGCCATCCGTTCGGGCCGGACGGATTTGGGGATCACGACGACGCCGCGCTGGATGAGCCAGCGGAGAACCACCTGCGCCACGGATTTGCCGTGTTCCCCGGCGATGGTGCTGAGTACGGGGTTGGTGAAGACGTCATTCTTTCCTTCGGCGAACGGCCCCCAGGATTCGATCTGGACACCCCGTTCGACCATGAGCGCCTGGTCGGCGGCGCGTTGGTGGAAGGGGTGGGATTCGATCTGGTTGACGGCCGGGACTGTCCCGTTGTGGTCGATGAGGTCCACGAGCCGGTCCGGGTGGAAGTTGGATACACCGATGGCGCGGGCCCGGCCTTCCCTGTTGAGGTCCTGCATGGCCCGCCACTCGCCGTAGTAGTCACCGAGGGGCTGGTGGATCAGGTACAGGTCCACGTAGTCCAGCCCAAGCCGGTGGAGCGAGTTCTCGAATGCACGCTTCGTATCCTCTTCGACGCTGCCGGTGGGGGCATGCTGGATCCAGAGTTTGGTGGTGATGAAGAGTTCATCGCGGGCGATTCCGCTGGCTTTGACCGCAGCGCCTACGGCGGCTTCGTTGCCGTAGGACGCCGCGGTGTCCAGGTGGCGGTAGCCGGCGGCGACGGCCGCTTCGACGGCGGCCTGGGTTTCCTCCTCCGGGATCTGGAAGACGCCGAAGCCAAGGATCGGCATTTCCACGCCGTTGTTGAGGATCACGCTGTTC
This sequence comes from Pseudarthrobacter cremeus, assembly GCF_051857465.1. Taxonomy (NCBI): domain Bacteria; kingdom Bacillati; phylum Actinomycetota; class Actinomycetes; order Micrococcales; family Micrococcaceae; genus Pseudarthrobacter; species Pseudarthrobacter cremeus. Next base: position 26,039 of record NZ_JBPZHC010000008.1, read on the forward strand.
ATGGGGTTCCTTTTTCATGGGGGGTACTTATTCAAGACAAACAGTCCGTTGCCTCGTATGGGAGTCACTGCCATGAGGTGTACTGGCAGTTCCTGTCAAGGCGGCCCGGCACGTCGTAGCGTTAGGGCTATGGACAACAGCAAAGACGTCCGCGAGTTCCTGATGAGCCGGCGGTCGCGCATCACCCCGGCGCAGGCGGGGTTGCCCGCCTACGGAGGAACCAGAAGGGTGGCCGGACTCAAACGCGAGGAAGTCGCCATGCTGGCAGGTGTGAGCACCGAATACTACGCACGCCTGGAACGGGGCAACCTGCGGGGAGTTTCCGACTCCGTCCTCGACTCCCTCGCCAGTACCCTCCAGCTGGACGAAGCCGAGCGCGCCCACCTCCTGGACCTTGCCCGGTCCGCAGCCCCGAGTACCGCGGCAGGGACCCGCCAGAAACGGCAAGGAGTGAGCCCCAGTGTCGAACGGATCCTGACCGGAATGACCGGCATCCCCGCGTATGTGCGGAACTCCCGGATGGACATCCTGGCTGCCAATCCCCTGTGCTTCGCCCTTTACACCGGAATCCTTGGCCCCGGGACCCTGCCGCTGAACCTCGCACGGTTCATGTTCCTGGACACGCGCGCACGTGACTTCTTTGTGGAGTGGGAGACCCTCGCTGACGACCTGACCGCGGCGCTGCGGGTGGAAGTGGGCAGGCATCCGCATGACCGGGCCCTCAACGCACTCATCGGTGACCTCGCCACCGGAAGCGATGAATTCCCGGTCCGCTGGGCCAGGCACAATGTCCGGTTCCACCGCAGCGCCCGCAAGACGCTTCGTTGTCCCCTGATCGGCGAAATCGAACTGACAGGGGACGCTCTCGAGCTTCCCGGCCAGGACCTGACCCTGATCGCCTACACGGCTGAACCAGGCAGCCACGCCCAGGAACAACTGGACTTCCTGACGAGCTGGAGCATCAGCCAGGCGGGACCCCAACGGGCAGCCGCCGTCGACCCAGTCCCCAACAGGGACCAGCCCAGCTGACCCGAACCGGCCCAATCCGTCTGACAAGCATCCAACAAATCCCCATACCCGGCCACACGGGCCGGGCTCTGGTTCAGGCATCCGATCGTTGCTAGCGTGACGGCATGAACCCGTCGAAGACTCCGGCCGAGACCCTCAGCATTGACGGAAAGGAGGTCCGCATCTCGAGTCCGGACAAGATGGTGTTCCCCAAGCCCGGGGTGACGAAGCTTGACCTGGTGCACTACTACCTCGCCGTCGCCGATGGTGCGCTGCGCGGCGCCGGTGGCCGGCCCATGGTGCTCAAGCGTTTCCCCAAAGGCATCGACGCCGAGCCGTTCTTCCAGAAGCGGGTGCCCGAAAACCACCCCGACTTCATCGACACCACCACGCTGCACTACGCGTCCGGCACCTCAGCCGAAGAGGCAGTCATCCGGGATGCAGCGGGGTTGGCGTGGGTGGTGAACCTCGGCTGCCTGGACCTCAACCCGCATCCTGTCCGTGCCGAGGATCTGGAGCACCCCGACGAGCTCCGGGTGGACCTCGATCCGATGCCGGGGGTGGACTGGTCCCAGATAGTGGACGTTGCCTACGTGGCACAGGAGGTGCTCGACGACGTCGGGCTGGTGGGGTGGCCCAAGACCAGTGGCTCGCGCGGCCTCCACATCCTGGTGCGCATCGCGCCGCAGTGGTCCTACCGTGACGTGCGGCTCGCCGCGGAGACGCTCGCCCGTGAGGTTGAGAACCGGGCGCCCGGCCTTGCCACCGCGCGGTGGTGGAAGGAGGAGCGCGGCGAGAGCGTGTTTGTGGATTTCAACCAGAACGCCAAGGACCGCACCGTTGCCTCGGCGTATTCGGTCCGGCCGCTTCCCGACGCCCGCGTCTCGACGCCGCTGACCTGGGAGGAAGTGCGCTCCGCCCGGCCGGAACAGTTCACGGTCCTTACCGTGCCCGGGCGGTTCGCGGAAATCGGCGATCCCCACGAAGGGATCGACGACGCCGTCGGCTCACTGGACGGGCTCCTGGCCCTGGCAGCCGAGCTCGGTCCCGCCGAGAAACCGCCACGCAGCGGTGACGGTTCCGGCCGCCGGCAGTCAGTGATGCCGCTGATCGAGGTGGCCCGGACAAAGACCAAGCCGGAGGCGCTCGCGGCGCTCGAGGAGTGGAAATCCGGCCATCCGGACGTTGTCCCTGCCCTCCACCCGGCCGATGTGATGGTGGACGGAATGCGCGGATCGAGCTCGCTCTGGTACCGGGTGCGGGTGAACCTGCAGCACGTTCCCGAGGCGGAACGTCCCCCGCAGGAGGATCTCATTGCCGAATACGATCCGTGGGCGGGCAAGGAGTGGCCTGGACGTCCTGTGTCCTGACACCGGAAACGCACTGGTAACGCGCGCTTAATGTCAGTGCTGGAACGTATGCTCCACCTACCGGAAGTTGGGAAACAGACCATGAGCAGCAAGATCATCCTCGGCGAGAACCAGTACGGCAAGGCCGAGGTCCGGGTTGTGAAGATCACCCGGGACACCGAACGCCACGAGATCGAGGACCTGAACGTCACCTCGCAGCTGCGGGGCGATTTCGCGGCAGCCCACCTTGCGGGAGACAACGCCCACGTGGTGGCCACGGACACGCAGAAAAACACCATCTACGCCTTCGCACGCGAGGGCATCGGCTCCCCCGAAGCCTTCCTCCTGCGCCTGGGCGAGCACTTCACGTCCGGTTTCGCCTGGGTCACCGGCGGCCGCTGGGAAGCCGAGTCCTACAGCTGGGACCGGATCCAGGCGCACGGCAGCGGACACGATCATTCCTTTGTCCGCAACGGCCAGGAAGTCCGGACCGCCGTCCTTGTCCGCGACGGCGACGCCAGCCACCTGATCTCCGGGCTGAAGGACCTGACGGTATTGAAGACCACCGAGTCCGGCTTCGTGGGCTACGTCCGGGACAAATACACCACCCTCCCGGAAACCACCGACCGCATCCTCGCCACCGATGTTTCCGCCCGGTGGCGCTACCGGACCGGGACCGACTTCAGCACGCTGGACTTCAACAAGACCTACGACGACGTCAAGGCCCTCCTGCTCGAAGGCTTCACGGAAAAGTACTCCCACGCCCTGCAGCAGACTCTGTTCGAGATGGGCACCAAAGTCCTGGAAGCGCAGAGCGGGATCGAGGAGATCAGGTTCTCCATGCCCAACAAACACCACTTCCTGGTGGACCTCGCGCCGTTTGGCCTCGACAACCCCAACGAGGTCTTCTTCGCGGCAGACCGCCCCTACGGGCTGATCGAGGCCACCGTCCAGCGCGACGACGCCACCCCGGCGCCCGCCGCGTGGTCGGGGATCGCCGGCTTCTGCTGAGTTAGATTAGGCCCAGCGTCTTCGCAGCCAACGAAAGGACCAGCAATGGCCATCACTGTCACAGACCCCCGGCCGATCGACCGCGCGGAGGAGATCCTCACCCCGGAGGCGCTGGCGTTCATCGAAGAGCTCCACACCCGCTTCGCCGGCACCCGCAACGAACTCCTCGCCGCGCGCGCCGTCAAGCGCCAGCGGGTCGCGGAAACCGGCAAACTGGACTTCCTGCCGGAAACCCAGGACGTGCGCGACGGCGACTGGAAGGTTGCGGAGGCCCCTGCGGCGCTGCGGGACCGCCGGGTCGAAATGACCGGCCCCGCCTCCCCGGCGAAGATGGCCATCAACGCCCTGAACTCCGGAGCCAAAATCTGGCTTGCCGACCTTGAGGACGCCTCCACACCCACGTGGGGCAACGTCATCGACTCCATCCTGAACCTCCGCGACGCCGCCAACGGCACCCTGAGCCACACCTCGGCCGAGGGCAAGGAGTACACCCTCCGTACCGACGCGCCGCTGGCCGTGGTGGTGGCCCGCCCGCGCGGGTGGCACTTCCCGGAGAAGCACGTGATGATCGACGGCGAACGTGCCGTGGGTGCGCTGGTGGACTTCGGCCTGCACTTCTTCCATGTGGCCAAACGGCTCATCCTCAACGGCCAGGGCCCGTACTACTACCTGCCCAAGATGGAAAGCCACCTCGAGGCCCGGCTCTGGAACGAGGTCTTCGTCTTCGCCCAGGACCATCTCGGCATCCCGCAGGGCACCATCCGCGCCACTGTGCTGATCGAGACCATCCCCGCCGCGTTCGAAATGGACGAGATCCTCTACGAACTCCGGGACCACGCCTCCGGCCTGAACGCCGGCCGCTGGGACTACCTGTTCAGCATAATCAAGTACTTCCGCGACGCCGGCGAACAGTTTGTCCTCCCCGACCGCGCCTCGGTGGTGATGACCGCCCCGTTTATGCGCGCCTACACCGAACTGCTGGTCAAAACCTGCCACCGCCGGGGCGCGTTCGCGATGGGCGGCATGGCAGCGGTGATCCCCAACCGCAAACAGCCCGAAGTCACGGAGGCAGCCTTCGCCAAGGTCCGCGCGGACAAAACCCGGGAAGCCAACGACGGCTTCGACGGCTCCTGGGTCGCCCACCCGGACCTCGTGCCCACCTGCCAGGAAGTCTTCGACGCCGTCCTCGGCGACCCGAAAAAGGGCGGCCGTCCCAACCAGCTGGACAAGCAGCGCCCTGAAGTCTCCGTCACCGCGGACCAGCTGCTGGACATCGCCTCCGCCGGCGGACAGGTCACCGAGGCCGGGCTCCGCCTGAACCTCTACGTCGCCGTCGCGTACACCGCCGTCTGGCTCTCCGGCAACGGCGCGGTGGCCATCCACAACCTCATGGAGGACGCCGCCACCGCAGAGATCTCCCGTTCCCAGGTCTGGCAGCAGATCCGCAACAAATCCGTCCTGGCCGACACCGGACACCCCGTCACCCGCGAACTGGTCGAGGAGATCCTGGCGGAGGAAACCGAACGGCTGCGCAGCGAGGTCGGCGAGGAGGCATTCATGGGCTACTACGAACCGGCCAGCCACCTCATCAAGGGGATCTGCCTGTCCGAGGACTACACCGACTTCCTGACCACCCCAGCCTACGAACTGCTGGACTGAGGAATGGCCGCCTCCCCCACGCCTTCCCTCACCGCGTCGGACACCGCGCACATCGACGCCCAGCTGGCGGCAACGGACCGGCTGCTGGACCGGAACTACCCTGGCGATGACGGCTCACGCCAGCCCGTCCACACCGTCTACGTCCCGGCCGACCGGTTCACGCCGTCGCTCGCCTCCGGCTGGGGTTCCCAGGCGCTGGCGGCCGCGGAGGCCCACGGCGGGCTGGAACGGCTGGGCATCCTGCTGGGCCAGGACGCCGGGCTCGCCGGAGAGGTGGCGGCGCGGGTGCAGGCGAAACTGGAGACGGAACCGATCGAAGACCTCCGTCTCGATTTCGAGGACGGGTACGGGGACAGGGGCGACGACGCCGAGGACGCCGCCGCTGTCGGTGCGGCAGCCGCCGTGGCCGCCGCCGTCGCTGCAGGCTCCGCTCCCCCGTTCATCGGGATCCGGTTCAAATGCTTCGAGGCCGCCACCCGGGCCCGCGGCCTGCGCACGCTGGACCTTTTCATCTCCGGACTGGCGTCCGCCGGCGAACTGCCCGCGGGACTGATCTTGACCCTGCCCAAGGTCACCACCGTGGCGCAGGTCCAGGCCATGGAATACGCCGTGTCCCGTCTGGAGGAAGTCCACGGACTGCCGGCCGGGCGGCTGCGGTTCGAGGTCCAGGTGGAAACACCGCAGCTGATCCTCGGCCCCGACGGGACCTCCCCCGTGGCGCAGCTGCCCCATGCGGTCCCCGGCCGGATCAGCGGCCTGCATTACGGGACCTATGACTACTCGGCGTCCCTGCAGATCTCCGCGGAGTACCAGTCCATGGAGCACCCCGTGGCCGATTTCGCCAAGGAAGTCATGCAGCTCGCTGTGGCCGGAACGGGCATCCGGCTTTCGGACGGCTCCACCAACATCATCCCCGTGGGCGAAAACGTGGCGAGCGCCTGGCAACTGCATGGCCGGCTGGTCCGGCGGTCACTTGAGCGCGGCTATTACCAGGGCTGGGACCTGCACCCGGCCCAGCTGCCCAGCCGGTTCGCCGCCACCTACGCCTTCTACCGCCAGGGGCTTCCCGCCGCCGCCGCGCGGTTGCACAACTATGCAGGACGGACCGACGGCGGCGTCATGGACGAGCCAGCCACCGCCCGTGCGCTGGCGGCCTTCGTCCTCCGCGGCGTCCAGTGCGGCGCCGTCGGCGCCGAAGAAGTCCAGGCGCTGGCCGGCGTCGGGATCCCGCAGCTGACCGGCCTGGCGCACCCCCGGCTCGCCCGTTCCCCGGAGCCCTCACACCATGACACCGCCCAAGGAGCACATCCATGAGCACGTATTTTTCCCCCGAAGGCGGCCTGCCGCCCCAGACCCAGCTCCTGACCGACCGCGCCGTGGTCAAGGAGGCCTACACTGTAATCCCCAAGGGTGTGCTCCGGGACATCGTCACCTCCAACCTGCCGGGGTGGGAGAAGACCCGGTCCTGGATCATCGCCCGGCCCATCGCCGGCTTCGCCACCACCTTCAGCCAGCTCATCGTGGAAGTAGCCCCGGGCGGCGGAAGCCAGAAGCCCGAGGCCGAGGCCGGCGTCGAAGGCGTCATCTTCCTGACCAAGGGCGAACTGGCCCTGACGCTCGACGGCGAAATCCACCGGCTCGAGGCCGGCGGCTACGCCTACCTCGCCGCGGGCGCTGACTGGAAAGTCCGGAACGCTGCCCCCGCGGACGGCGAAGCAGCCTCCTTCCAGTGGATCCGCAAGGCCTACGAACCGCTGGAAGGCTTCACCGCGAAGTCATTCGTGACCCGGGACCAGGACGTGGAACCGCGTCCCATGCCCGGCACCAACGGCGCCTGGGCCACCACCCGGTTCGTGGACCCGGACGACCTCGCCCACGACATGCACGTCAACATCGTCACGTTCCAGCCCGGCGGCACCATCCCGTTCGCCGAAACCCACGTGATGGAACACGGCCTGTTCGTCCTCGAAGGCAAAGCCGTCTACCGCCTCAACGATGACTGGGTGGAAGTGGAGGCCGGCGACTTCATGTGGCTCCGCGCGTTCTGCCCGCAGGCCTGCTACGCCGGCGGCCCCGGCCCGTTCCGGTACCTCCTGTACAAGGACGTCAACCGCCAGATCCGCCTCACGCAGCAGCTCTGAATGCCTGCAGAAACGTACGATCTGGTCATCCGGGGCCGGCGGATCCTCACCGGTTCCGGCATCTCGCCCCGTGAAGTGGGGGTGCGCGGCGGGAGAATCGCTGCGATCGAACCCCTCGGCGCGGGCCTGGCCGGGACGGAGACCCTTGAACTCTCCGGCGACGAGATCCTGATCCCGGGCCTGGTTGACACCCACGTCCATGTCAATGAGCCGGGCCGCACCGAGTGGGAAGGGTTCGCCTCCGCCACCCGGGCAGCTGCCGCCGGCGGCGTGACCACCATCATCGACATGCCGCTGAATTCCATCCCACCCACCACCACCGTGGATGGCCTCAAGCTCAAGCGCGGGGTGGCCGGGGACCAGGTGTTTGTGGACGTCGGCTTCTGGGGCGGCGCCGTCCCGGGCAATACGAAGGACCTGCGCCCACTGCACGAGGCAGGCGTGTTCGGCTTCAAATGCTTCCTGCTGCATTCAGGCGTGGACGAGTTTCCGGACCTGGGCGCGGAGGAACTGGAAGAGGACATGGCCGAACTCAGGTCCTTCGACTCCCTGATGCTGGTCCACGCGGAGGATCCGCACGAGATAGAGAGCGCGCCCCACCCCGGCGGCAGCCACTACGCTACGTTCCTGGCGTCCCGTCCCCGTGGTGCCGAGAACACGGCCATCGCCGAGGTCATCGAACGGGCCCGGCGGACCGGTGCGCGGGCGCACATCGTGCACCTATCGTCGGCGGACGCGCTGCCCATGATTGCGGCGGCAAAGCGCGACGGCGTGAAGCTCACCGTGGAGACGTGCCCGCACTACCTGACCCTGACGGCCGAGGAAATCCCGGACGGCGCCACAGCTTTCAAATGCTGCCCGCCCATCCGCGAAGCCGCCAACCGCGAACTGCTCTGGCAGGGCCTGCTGGACGGCACCATCGACTGCATCGTCTCGGACCACTCTCCCAGCACGCTGGATCTCAAAGACCTGAAAAACGGTGACTTCGCCCTGGCCTGGGGCGGTGTGTCGTCACTGCAGCTGGGCCTGTCCCTGATCTGGACCGAGGCCCGGAACCGTGGCATTCCGCTGGAACAGGTGGCCGCCTGGATGGCGGAAAAGCCCGCAGCCCTCGCTCGCGTGTCCAACAAGGGCCGGCTCGCCCCCGGTTTCGACGCGGACTTCGCCGTTTTCGCCCCGGACGGGACGTTCGTGGTGGACGTGGCCAAGCTCCAGCACAAGAACCCCATCACCCCGTACAACGGCAAGACCCTCACCGGCGTGGTCCGGCGCACCTACCTTCGCGGGAGCCTGGTGGACGGCCGGACCCCCACCGGGAAACTGCTCCGCCGAAATGTGAAACTGGCTGCCTTCAACGCAGCATCCGCCGCGCAGGCCGGGGCCATCCTGCGCCCGTGCGTCGATGTCCGGCGCTGGGTGGAAGAGATCGCAGGAGCCCGCCCGTTCGCCTCCGAGCAGCACCTGCTGGACTTCGCCCGGCACGCAGCGGACCCCTTCACCCCGGAGGAGGTTGAGGCCGCTTTGGCCCATCACCCGCGCATCGGGGAGAGCCCGACGGCGCGCACCGCCGAGGCAGCCATGTCGCGTTCCGAGCAGGCAGGGCTGGGCCCGGCGGACGCAACCCTGGCAGCGGCCCTGGCTGACGGGAACCGCGCTTATGAGGACAAGTTCGGCCGGGTGTTCCTGATCCGCGCCGCGGGGCGCACTGGCGAAGAAATCCTCACCGTCCTCCGGGAAAGGCTGGCGCATACCCCGGAGCAGGAAGAGCCCATCATCGCAGCGCAGCTAAGGGACATCGCACTGCTGCGCCTTCAAGGAGCCATCAGCCCATGAGTACCTCACAAGTCACCACACACATCTTGGACACCGGATCAGGGCGCCCCGCCGCGGGCGTCGCCGTCGGACTCTACCGGCGCGACGGCGGGACCTGGACGTCCGTGGGCAACGGCACCACAGACCCCGACGGGCGGGCGAAAGACCTCGGCCCCGGGCAGCTGGAGCCGGGGACCTACCGCCTCAACTTCGGCACCGGGGCTTACTACGAGCGCCTCGGAACACCCACGTTCTTCCCCGAAGTGGACCTCGTCTTCTCTGTGACGGGTGCCGAGCACTACCACGTGCCGCTGCTGCTCAGCCCGTTCGCCTACTCAACCTACCGGGGCAGCTGACCCGGTACCTCGGCCGTGTGGCCCGGCGGTCACTCCGGCCGGCCCACTACCACCTGGGCGGGGCTGTGGGTGATGTAGCCGTTGAGCCAGGAAAAGAGTGCGCGGACCTTCTGCTGGAATCCGGACAGCAGGGCGAGGTGCACCAGCAGCCAGGCCACGAACGCCAGCGGCCCTTGCAGCTGGACGCGCTTGCGACCGATCTCGGCGACCGCAGCGCCCCGGCCGATCATCCCCATGTAGCCCTTGTCCAAGTACTTGAATGGCTTGCGCTCACCGCCGGTAAGGTCGGCATAAATGTTCTTCGCCGCCCACTTCCCGGCCTGTTGGGCTACGGAGCCTAGCTGAGGCAGTTTTGCGCCTGTCGAATCGGTGATGTTGGCTGCGTCGCCGAGGACGTACACACCATCGAATTCCGGCGCGGTCAGGTCCGGGTGCACATCGATCCGCCCGCCCTTGCCCTGCGGGATGCCGGAGTCCGTGATGATTTTGCCGGCCTTCAGGCCGCCCGCCCACACCACCACCCGGCCGGGAATGAACGCCCCGTCGGCGAGCGTCACGCCGTCCGGCCGGACCTCCGTGACGCCCACCCCCAGATGCAGGTCGACGCCGATTTTCTCGAGGCGCTGCCTGGTGTATTCCTGCGACTTGGCCGAAAACGCATTCAGTACCGTCGGGATCATGTCCACCAGGTGCACATGGCACCGGGCCGCGAGCTCTGGCGAGAAGTACTTGGAGACCACGTACTTGACGTTCTCCATCATGGCCCCGGCGGTCTCCACGCCGGTGGGGCCGCCGCCGATGACCACCACGTCCACGGAGCCCCCGGCCTCCCGGTCGGCCTGATCGAGAAGATGGGTCAGCCTGGTACCGAGCCGGGTGGCGTCGAGGACCGAGTACAACGGGAAGGCAAGCTCTTCCGCGCCCGGGGTGTTGAAGAAGTTGGGCACGGCGCCGGCCGCGATGACGAGGACCTGGGCCTGGAATGTATCGCCCTCCACGGTGGTGACTGCGCGCTTGGCAGCATCCACCGTCGCGACTTCCGCGGTGAGCACCCTGACCGATCTGAGGCGGCGGAACACCGAACGGATGGGCCGGGCAATGGCCGAGACACCGATCTGCGACGTCGCCACCTGGTAGAGGAGGGGCTGGAACTGGTGATAGTTGTTGGCGTCGATGAGCAACACCCTGACGCCCTTGCGGCCAAGCTTCCTGGCAGCGCTCAGGCCGGCAAACCCGGCCCCGACCACGATGACCTGATACGTCTGCTCCATCCGAGCAACCTACTCCACCTGACGTCGAAGCAACAGGTGCCAGACCAGCCTTGTGATTCCCCTGATGTTGGGCTTACCGTCTGTCTTGTGAATGAGCCGCACTCACTGGCGGTTGTGGTTGCCCACCCCGATGACGATGCGTACGGGTGCGCGGGCTCGATTGCCCTGCACGAGAACGACCCCGGGTTCAGGTTCTGCCTGGTGCTTGCAACCGACGGCGGCGCCGGACAGATCAGTAAGGGTGTCCCGACGACGCCTGCAGAGTTGGGTGCCTGGCGGCGCCGGGAGAGCGCCAACGCGTGGCAGGCCCACGGCAGAATCCCCGACCGGCACGAATGGCTGGACTACGCCGACGGGAGGGTGCCGGAAGTCGACTTTGAGGAACTGGTGGGCAGGATCCTGGAGATCCTGCTCGAGGAACGGCCGCAGGTGGTGGCCACCTTCGGGCCTGACGGAGTCACCGGGCACCGGGACCATATCGCGGTGGGCAGGGCAACGGACGAAGCCTTCGCCCGGGCGAGGGAAACGCCGGGCCCGGGCCTGCGGCGGTTGGTGCACGGTGCCATGCGCGCCTCGACCTTTGACCGCTGGAACATCAGCCGGCAACGCCTGGGATTGACGCCCTGGGACCCAACCCGCGAATACCACCTGCGTCCGGTTCCCGATGAGCGGATCGACATCGAAGTGGACACGAGCGCGGTGGCGTCCCGGATCGTCGCCGGCCTGCTGGAGCATAAGTCCCAGCGGGATGTCCTGATCGATCCGGGCGTGGATGAGCGCCGTTGGGCCAGGATCGTGTCCCGGGAATCGTCAGTCATGGCGTGGCCGGGCCGGCCTGCCGGAAGTGCCTTGCTGACCGATCTCTTCGAAGGTCTTTGACCGCCGGCACACCGCCCGCGGAGTCCAGGTGACCTTCGGATCCTGCCCTGGTGGCCGACAATGTTGTTCAATGTCGCCACCACACCCACACGGACTGTTGAGCCGGGCAGCAGCCACCGAAGAGAAGAGAGCCCGTTGTCCGGAAACCGGCTCGGGCAGGCCCGCAGCAGCGCACCCTGCATGCCTCACCCCTATGTGGCCGCTCCCCGTCACTTCCCGGTTGAACCACCGAAAGTAGGAGCAACTGACGGCTTCTGACCCGGAGAACCCGACGTCGTCGACGGTGTGGGCGTTGGCGTCCCGGTGGTTGCCGTTCCCGACGGCGACGGTGAGGTTGTGGAGCTAGGAGACGGCGTGGGGGAAACGGTTTTGCTCGTCGGCGGCGCGTGCGAACCTTCAGCTGCCCCCAGTGGGACTGAAATGCTTTCGGTTGCGGCATTCTCCCCGTTCTGTTTGGAAACAGCTACATTCAGGGTTGCCTCCCTTGTGTTCCCTGTCCCCCATTCGCCCCGAAGGATGCAGGACCGTCCGGGTTTCAGAATCACGTTGGCACAGTTATTAAGAATTATTCTAAACGCGGTATTGTTGAGCCCAGCGTCCGGCACTCTTATATCTGCGTCAGTGTTGTTGACAATTTCAAATGATTCAATCGTGCCGGAATCCGCCACGTCACGACCATTTCCGTACTCGACAACCCAATTGGTCTCGCCGACCTTCACCCGGTTTTCGACTGCCACCGGCTCAGAACCATTTTCCTTGGACGGTGTAGTGCAACCAGCTAAAATGATGGCGCCCATAACGCAAGACAGCCACCTGTACATTGCTTCCTGCTTCATTCCCTATCCTCCGCCCGGATTGAACTCGACCCGGTATTCCGGACTCTCCTCCAGGACAATGGCGACGCCCGAACTGCGCGACCAGTTTGCGGGAAGCAGGAAGTACTTGTCGGCACTCAGCGTGACAAATTTGAGCCCGGTGTACCTGAAACGGTATTTGGAATCGGGAGACGAAATCCTCTCCTCCTTCACGGGGCTGCCCATGGCCAGGGATTGGACACTGTAGACCGTCACCGAGGGGCGCTTATCCAGATCCCGTGCGTATTCCCTCGATCTGCCAGTGCCCAGGGCTCCGGCATATGACGAGCACGCCCAAAACAAGGCCACAACCACAAGGAGGACCACGGACACGTACCCGAGCTTTTCCCACAAAGGCACGTGCAGGAGGCTTCGATCAGTCAATGCCGTTCGCCGAAGTACCCAAAAAGCATAGGCACCCAGGGCGATTCCGCCGCCCAGCGCCGTGGGCTCAAAGAGGAACGGGGTCGCGACGGGAAGTTCCTTGAACATCGTCCAAACCCCAAGTGACGTGACGAGAATTCCCACCAAGAGCACTAACCAGGCGCCGATTTGGATATAGCGCAAGCCAATGGACCGTCGGATAATACTTAGCGTTAGAGCATGAATTCCGAGGCAAGCAACGCTGACAAGAAGAATTGATATTGCTGGAACGATCAACGCATCCGCGCTTCGCAGGAGATAATCCACCGTCGAGTATTCCAGGACACTTTGATCAATGCCGAAGTATGCGGTACGGGTAGCGGTCATAGTCCAGCCGAACCAGAATGACAGCGCGGTGGCAACTGTTGTCAGAGGCGCAATAATGGCAAACCACTGTATAACCGAGTGGCTAAGATCCGCACCTTTTGTTGTTGCCGGGTTCTTTCGCGACGAACCGGGCCGCTCGGACGCAGTTGCGCGGAACCGCTGTGGTCTTTGAAGACCCGCCGGGATTCTGCCGCCCGAATTCACAGGTCCCGTCCTTGCCCGTTCCCATTCCCCCTGTGACTTACAAAATCAGGGTGCGGGGGGAAACCGTGATGCGGATCCCTGCGTTGAGTCCAAGCAGGCCTTTGGAGATCTCCGGGACGTCGATGCGTCCTCGCCAGTGTTGGGGTGCGCTGTCCGTGTCCTTCAGCTGATCATTGGGGTCCGGATTCCAGTCCCGGAGCGCGGTTGGAATGGTGCTGTTCCACGCCGCCCAGGCTTTAGGCAGCGGGCTTTCTGCGGAAGGGGGTTCGATGTCAACGAGCAGGGTGTCCTGCCAGTCCTCGGTCTGTTCCATATGGTCGTCGAAGAAGAAATGTCCTTCCTTTTCGGTGATGGACATCAGCCGGAGTTTGAGCGCATGGCGCAGCCGCGGCACTTCCTTGCCTTCGACGCGCGGTCGGGGTGCTTTCGACGAAAGAAAAGTTGTCAGCAGCGGTACGGGCGAGTCGATCGGGTCACCTTCTTTCCAGTGCTCTATCTGGACGGGACAGAAGTGCGCCGCGCTTTGTTCATGGACCAGTACTGGAAGGCCCCGTATGGCAAGCCCGACGTCGAGCTGGAACTCGACTTCCGGCGGCGCGGCCTTGCCGACGGTAAAGCCCACGAGCTCCACCTCGATCTTAAGATCCCCGAAGAGGAAGCGCTGAAGGTTCTGGTAACCCTCTTCGGAGTTGACGATTCCGTAGCGTCCGCTGTGGCTGCGGTGCACCACTGCCAGCGGTGCGCCGCGGACAGCGGCATTGTCAATCTGGACGAGGCCGTCACTGCGGGCACCCACCGCTTTGGAAGACAAGCCGAAAGCCACGTCATAGTCCTCCGGGTTCGACCCGACCAGGCAGAACAGTTCATCCACCGGAAACCCGTCGTCGGGAATTTCAGTCGGATTGAAGTCGCTCCTCGTTCGCCTCTGCCTGATGGCTGCCGGTGTGAGGTAGTCGTACATCCGGTCGGGGCCGAAAATGTCCGCCCCGTGAACTCCGGTGGCATCCCGGATGCGCTCCAGCAGCCCGAAACCTATCGCGAAGCGGATTCCTCCGTGCGGCGTGGCGTAGGTGAAGACTCTGGCCACATACCGGTGCCCCGCAGCAGGGTCGACCGTCCCGCCTTCACCGGCGAGAGCCTCCGGGATGACACGCTGGAGGAGCGAGCGGCAGATCAGCCCTCCCATGGAGTGCGCGACAAGGAAGACTTTCGGGGCACCGGTTTTTTCCAGGACAAGCTTGATGAGGTTGAAGAGATCCTGGGCCGCTTCCTCGAAGGAGAAGCTCTCAGGCTCATCAGAAAACGTGGCGGCCGATTGATCGTAAAAACGATGTATCCACACGGACGCGGGATTCACGGTTCCGGCGTCCGCGCTGTTCAGGAAAGCCCATTGATCCCCGTGGACCGGCACCTCATATTTGTGGTCAGTAACCAGCCGGAGCATGGGCGATTCAAACTGGTGGAATTTCGCCCTTCCGTTGCTGTCTGCACGGACGTGAACCGATCCCTGGCTAAAACCATAAAAGGGATCATCCACGGCACTGTTAATTGCAGAGCCATTGCCCGCGAAGCCGCGCACATAAATCAAAGGCAGCCTGCCATCATCACCCGCGTAGCCCATCTCGTGTTCCTTTTCCCGAAAACAGGTGCACCTTTCAGGAGGCGACAAGGTGCCTGGTGGTTATAAGCAGAATCCACCACGAGGCGTTACTGCAGCGTTACCGGGGCCATGGACACGTGTCCTGCCCGAATCTTTTGCCAATATTTCGCAAAGGGTGTGCCAACCCCTGATGGTTCTGCAGCAGGATCAGAGCAGCCAGCAAGGCGCAGGACGGGAGTGGGTGACCGCGAGATGAATCAGGAACGCGGGGCAGCGCCGCCCGATGACCACGAGGACGATCCTGCCCTCGGAACGTTGCTTATCCGCACATGGTACGAGCCCGGTCATCCTCAGAGGTTGCGGGCGAGAATAACCTACGGACAGACTCCCGGCATTGCCCTACGAACTGTGGCTACCACTGACCCCGATGAGATTCTACGAGTGGTGCAGGAGTGGCTGGCCGCGCAGCCAGGAATCGCCGGCCGGATCTAGTTGTTCCTTCCTTGAACCGGGATGAAGGTCAAGGGCATCGGCGACGAGCCCGTTGATGGCCGCTGAAGGCAGAAGGCCCATGTCCTGCCTCAGTTTGTCCCGGTACCGTTCGTAGGATCTCAGTGCTGCCGCAGGCCTGCCTTGCTGTATTTCCGATGCAATCAGGAGCAGGACGGCGTTCTCATAGAGGGGTTCCAGTTCCAGTGCTGCCTCCGCGGCGGCTCCTGCCCCGTCAGAATCACCCCGGGCCAGCGACTGCCTGGCCAATGAGGTGAAGGCCCGGAGCCGATCCTGCCGCAGCCTGCTCTGTTCAAAAATCACCCAGTCCTCGTACCAGCCGGGAAGCACCTCAGCGTCACGCAACTCGTTCAGCATTGAGGCGGCGTCCGTGTCGAACCGGGCCCGGCCCAAGGCCAGAATCCTTGCCCGGACCCTGTGGAGGTCCACTTCAACCCGCTCGTTTAGGGAGAGCATCGCGCCCGCATTGACGATCAGGCCAGGCACCTGGCGTGAGACCAGGTGAACGCTTACGCGAAGGCTCTCCAAGGCCCGGGCATCAGGATACTCGGGCCACAGCAGACCGACGAGGAAGCTCCGGGGGCTTGGACCTCGGATGGCCAGCGCCGCGATGAGACGTTGCTGGCGGGTGGCAACACGCAGGACCGTTGAGTCTCGGCAAAGCCGCCAAGGCCCAAGCAATTCCAATTTCAATTCTCCATAGCCTTCGTTGCCCATAGGAATCTGATTTCGGTTCGGTCTGAAATAGTTGAGCAGATAGCAATGAGGATCCTCAAAACGATGGATGATGTCAATAAGCCCCGCCCCCTCCTTTGTGTGCCGATAGTGCGCTATCCGAAAAACAGATTCACATGAAACTTCAATTGCCCGTGGAAACCCTCGAATTCTGGGCGCAGTGAGTGATTCATGAGCGCTAACATTGCGGAAGCGTCGAACCCCTGGAGTCGCGCTCTGGGCAGGCCGGCAAGCGCCGGCCAGCCGCCGTCGTGCACTATTGGACAACGTGCACGAGATAATCCCCCTGCCTGCCGACAGTGCCGTTCAGGGATTAATCCTTCTAAAGGCAATTTTTGGCGCGCTCAGCAAGTCCAGGCGATTCGCGCGCGCCCTGATCGATTGCCGTGCCTTTGCGTAGGATGACCGGACGCGCTGAAGCGTCCGGAGTGGCCTGCCCGTCATTCCGGTGGCCGTCCATGGGGTACACAATCCGGCTACTCCTGCCCAGAACGTCAGCACGGAGCAGATGTCGAAAAGTAGCGGCACGGCTCTATTCTCCAATCCGACAGCGGAGGAAGCTTTCCTCAAATACTGCCGTTCGGATGCGGCCGGACCAGCTCGTTTTCAGGCTCAAATTAGCAACGTCCAGCCCCGTTCCCACCTCACTATTCAGTGTTACTATGTAGTGGTAGTCAGCAACACTAAGTAGTTGGAGGGCGGGATCCGTGGGCAAGCAGATGACCGAGATGCTCAAGGGCACGCTGGAAGGCATCGTCCTCGCTATCCTGGCCGTGCAGCCGGCATACGGCTATGAGATCACGGCGCGGCTGCGCGAGCAGGGCTTCTCCGACATCGTCGAGGGCACCGTCTACGCACTGCTGGTCAGGATTGAACAGCGCGGGCTCGTGGACGTGGAAAAAGTCCCGTCCGAGAAGGGGCCGCCACGCAAGGTGTATTCCCTCAACGCACTGGGCGGCGACTACCTCAAAGAATTCTGGAGGTCCTGGAGCTTCCTCGAAAACCGGATCGAGCGGCTCCGCCACAACATTGAACGCCCGCAGGGCGAAGGAGAATAATCATGGCCGCAAATTGGATAGAGCGGATCACTGGCTCATTCGAGGACAAAAAACGCTGGCGCCGGTACAAGGCCCGCAAAGAGCAGTTTCCGCCGAGCTACCGGACCGCCATCGACGGACTCGAACGCTACTTCATGTATGCGGGGTCGATCGTCAAAGGCGACGTCCTGATGCAGATGCTCGAGGACCTCGCCGACCTGATAGAACGTGCCGCCGTAGACGGCACCCCGATCCGCGACATCGTCGGGGAAGACCCGGTGGAGTTCGCGGACACCTTTATCCGGAACTATTCGGACGGCCAGTGGATCAACAAGGAGCGCAAGCGCCTCACCGACACCATTAATCAGGCCGCCGACGACGATGCCTGAACGTATCAAGAAAGGAGAATGAGCAATGACCGCTGACCAGGCCCTGGAACCTGCGATCCGGGTCCATGGCATTGAGAAGTCGTTCAAGGACCTGCACGTGCTGCGGGGCGTCAACTTCGAGGTCAGGGCAGGGAGCATCTTCGCACTGCTCGGCTCGAACGGCGCCGGGAAGACCACGCTGGTGCGGATCCTGTCCACACTGCTGAAGGCCGACGCCGGCACCGCCACAGTGGGCGGGTTCGACGTCGGGGCGCAGCCTGGTGACGTGCGCGAGTCGATCAGCCTGACGGGCCAGTTCGCCGCCGTCGACGAGGTGCTCACCGGGCGGGAGAACCTCGTGCTGGTCGCAAAGTTGCGTCACCTGAAGAACGCGGGCGCTATCGCCGACGACCTGCTCGCCCGCTTCACGCTCACCGAAGCGGGGAACCGCAAGGCGTCGACCTACTCCGGCGGCATGCGGCGCCGGCTCGACATCGCGATGAGCCTGATAGGGAATCCGCCGATCATCTTCCTTGACGAACCGACGACCGGGCTCGACCCCCAGGCGAGGCTCGAAGTGTGGCAGACCGTCAGGCAGCTTGCCGGCCAGGGCACGACGGTGCTGCTCACCACGCAGCAGCTCGAGGAGGCCGAACAGCTCGCAGACCGCATCGCGATCCTGCACAACGGCACGATTATCCAGGACGGGACGCTTGCCGAGCTCAAGCAGCTCCTCCCGCCCGCGGAAGTGGAATATGTCGAGAAGCAGCCCTCCCTCGAGGATGTCTTCCTCGCCCTCGTCAATGACGGCCGCACCCAGGGTACGGTCCCGGCACGAAAGGAACCACGATGACCACCCACGTCCTCGGTGACACCGGTGTCCTGACCGCCCGCTCGCTGCGCCACATCCTCCGCAGCCCGGACACGATCATGACCACCGCGGTCACCCCGATCGCCATGATGCTGCTGTTCGTCTACGTGTTCGGCGGCGCAATCACCACCGGATCCGACGAGTCGTACGTGAATTACCTGCTCCCCGGCATCCTGCTCATCACCATCGCCTCCGGCGTCGCCTACACCGCGTACCGGCTGTTCCTGGACATGCAGGGCGGCATCTTCGAACGCTTCCAGTCCATGCCCATCGCCAGGTCCAGCGTGCTCTGGGCGCACGTGCTCACCTCGCTCGCTGCCAACCTGGTCTCGGTGGCGATCGTCATCGGCGTTGCGCTGATCATGGGCTTCCGCACCGGAGCATCGATTGCCGCCTGGCTCGCCGTCGCCGGGATCCTGGTCCTGTTCACCCTGTCACTGACCTGGATCGCCGTCATTGCCGGGCTGTCCGCCAAGACAGTCGACGGCGCCAGCGCATTCAGCTACCCGCTGATCTTCCTGCCGTTCATCAGCTCGGCGTTCGTGCCCACCGCCACGATGCCCGGTCCGGTGGCATGGTTCGCGGAGAACCAGCCTGTGACCTCCATCGTGAACACCATCCGGGCCCTGCTCGCCCAGGAACCCGGCGGCAGTGACATCTGGATCGCCCTCGCCTGGCTCGCTGGCCTCCTCGTGGTGGCCTATGCGTTTGCCATCGCCACATACCGCCGAAAGGTCAGCTGAGAAAGGGAGGTGGCCATTTCTGCCTTCCAGACTCCGTGGGGTGCGCCACAGCTTTCCTGGTCGTCAATTTCACCGGAGCCTTCGTCAAGCTGAGCAACGGCCCGGTTCCCCCAGCACGTTGCGGGTGTCACCAGAGTGGGCTCACCCGTCGGTCAAGCCTGCAGTGCACCACCCGGGGCAGTAACGGCGCCGTAACGCACCCCTGATCGACTGGTACCTGTGTTCCCCCGCGTGCGGAAGGACGGTGCTATGGGACAGCCGTGGAGTTCCCTCCGGGTAGCAGGGTTGGCACTGGATGTCCCGGAGCAGCTTGCACCCACTCCTGAACGCGCCATCGAGGGCGAAGCTACTGTGCTGGAGGGCGCCGGCATACGCCTGACCGTGGATGCAAGCCCCTTCGCCGACCCCCTTACCCGCTACACGGACAAACCCGGCTACGAGCATTGGCAGGAAGCGGTAGGCAGCGACACGGCGGACTTCGTCTCGTTCGAAGAGGAGGGCATCCGCACGGTCGCCGCCAATTTCCCCGGCCGCGCCACCGCCGTCGTCCATCTATCCGGCGACGCCCAAAGGGGCACTGCCCTGCAGATCCTGCGAAGCATCCGAACAGATCAAGGAGAGTCCAATGACTGAAGAGCAGTACCGCGTGGCCCCGTACCTGGCCGCCGTCGAAAACACCGCCCCAGGCGAACGGAATCCGGGCTTCAGCAAGGTGCAAAGCTACCTCGAGCGATTTGGCTATCTGGAGGAAACAACCCCCAGGGAACTGGGCGTCCTGGACGATCCCACCGAGGGAGCCCTCAAAAATTTCCAGGAGTTCTTCCATCTGCCCGTGACCGGCGTCTTCGACGACACCACCCGCGAGGCAATGATGCGGCCACGCTGCGGGCTTCCGGACATGCGGGCCGGGGAAATCGCCTTTGCGACACAGTGCGCGTGGGCGGACCGGACACTGACCTATGCCTTCGACACCGGAACCGACGACGTCGCGGGCACCGCGGAGTTCGACGCCATCAGGCGTGCCATCCAGAGCTGGCAAACCCTGGGCGGACTGACCTTCACCGAGGTGGCCATCGGCTCCAGCCCGGACATCCGCATCGGCTGGCGGCCGGCAGCGGACCCGGACCACTCGATGGTTGGCGGGATCCTGGCCCACGCCGATTTCCCCCCAGGGTGCAGTGTCATCACCAACACCCTGCCCAAGCCGGTCCATTTTGACGACAGCGAACATGTCTGGAGCGTGGGGGCCGCCGCAAGCGCCTTCGACATCGAGACGGTGGCCCTCCACGAACTCGGCCATATCGTGGGGCTGGCGCACTCCAGCGTGGCCAACTCTGTCATGGCACCCACCGTGGCGTCCAACTTCACCAAGCGCGTACTCACCCAGGACGACATCGACGGGTTTCGGGCGCTGTACCCGGCCGCCCCGCAGGCATGGTCCGGGTGGAACTCCCTGGGCGGCGTCATCACCTCGGATATTGCTGTCGGTAACAACAAGGACGGCCGCCTGGAGGCATTTGCCCGGGGAACCGACGGCGCCGTATGGCACCGATGGCAGACGGCACCCAACGGCAACTGGGCCGGTTGGAACTCCCAGGGCGGGGTCATCACCACTGAGATCGCAGTGGCCAACAACCAGGACGGGCGCCTGGAAATATTTGCCAGGGGCACTGACAACGCCCTGTGGCACAAGTGGCAAATTGCACCGAACGGCACCTGGTCCGGCTGGAACTCCATGGGCGGGGTCATCACCGGACCGCCGGCTGCCGGGCGCAATGCCGATGGGCGTCTGGAGGTCTTCGCACGGGGGACCGACGGCGCCGTGTGGCACAGGTGGCAGACCGCGCCCAACGGCAACTGGGCCGGTTGGAACTCCCAGGGGGGCGTGATCACCTCGGAGATTGCGGTGGGCAAGAACAAGGACGGCCGGCTGGAGGTTTTCGCCCGGGGTACGGATAACGCACTGTGGCACAAGTGGCAAACGGCGCCCAACGGCAACTGGTCCGGCTGGCAGTCCCTGGGCGGCATCCTCACATCCAATATCACCGTTGGCAGCAACGCCGACGGCCGGCTTGAGGCCTTCGTCCGCGGTACGGACAACGCCCTGTGGCACATGTGGCAAACGGCGCCCAACGGCAACTGGTCCGGCTGGCAGTCCCTGGGCGGCATCCTCACATCCAACATCGCCCTGGGCAGGAATGCGAGCGGCCGGCTTGAGGCCTTCGTCCGGGGTACCGACAACGCCCTGTGGCACATGTGGCAGACAGCACCCAACAGCGGATGGTCCGGCTGGCACTCACTGGGCGGCATCCTCACCTCCAACATCACGGTGGGCAACAACGCCGATGGCCGCCTGGAGGTCTTTGTCCGGGGCACGGACAACGCCCTGTGGCACATGTGGCAGAACATGCCGTTCCTGACGGAAGAGTCCACCGCGGCGTCCGGTGCTGCGGCCATGGGCGGGGAGGCTGACGTATCTTCCGACGGCGGCGCCCGCGAAACGGTCAAGATGCCTGCTGGCGCCATGGGCGGGAGCGTGACCGAAAACGGCCAACAACGGCCCGCTGCGCCGGCCATGCCCGTTGGCGCAATGGACGGCTCCACGAAGGCCGAAGAAGACGCTTCCGGGAAGATGCCTGCAAGGGGAATGAACGCAACAGTCTGACCGGACACCTATCGGCCATCAGGACGGCGGCAACAGAAGTTGCCGCCGTCCTGATGAGTTGTCCCAGCTCGACCGGTAACGCTTAAGTAACGCTGCCTCCTGTAGACCTAGCACCATGTCGATGCGTCCGTCGGCAGAATTTTGATGCCTGCCATACCTGCAATCCACGCGCCAAAGGCGCCATCACGGCCGTGTCAAGGCCAAAGGAGCCCCAGATGTCCGAACAGATCAACCAGAAGATCGTGATTTTACGCGCCCCTGCCCTGCGTGCCACGCGCGACCCCTTCGAGGGGCCGGGTGCCCCGGGACTCGAATCAGCCGTTCAGGGCGTCGTGGAACGTGCTGTGGGGATGACAGTGGAAAGCAATGACAACCCCTCACGGTCAACGATCAACGCACTGAGGAACGATCCCACGGTCCTCGGCTTCGCACCCGCGATGCCAATGAAACTCATCGAACCACTCGAAGCAGACGCGGCAACGACCGCTGCTGTGACATGGGGCGTCAAGGCCGTGGGTGCAGACACCTCACCCTTCACGGGTGCCGGGGTGACCGTCTCGGTCCTGGACACCGGTATCGACGTCGACCATCCCGCCTTCGCCGGCGTCGACCTTATCACGAAGGATTTCACGGGCGCCGGCAGCGCCGAGGACGACAACGGCCACGGCACGCACTGCGCGGGCACGATCTTCGGCCGCGATCTGGGCGGCCAGCGGATCGGCGTCGCCCGCGGCGTCCAGAAAGCACTGATCGGCAAGGTCCTCGGCGGCCCGAACGGCGGCAGCAGCGACATTCTCGCCTCGGCAATGCTGTGGGCGGCCGACAACGGCGCCAACGTCATCTCCATGTCGCTGGGCATGGACTTCCCAGGCTGGGTCGACGAGTTGGTCAAGGTAAACGGTCTGTCGATTCCCGCAGCAACATCGATAGCACTCGAAGGCTACCGCGCCAACGTCCGGCTTTTCGAGCAGCTGGCCAACCTTCTCAACGCCCGCGCCTCAGTCGCCCAGACCACAATCGTCGTAGCAGCCGCCGGCAACGAAAGCCAACGCACCGGCAATCCCGCTTACGAGATCAACGTCGCCCCGCCCGCCGCGGCGTTCGGGATCACGTCCGTGGCGGCCTTGGCCGACGGCGCCGGCGGACTCACCGTGGCACCGTTTTCCAACACGATGGCAACCGTGGCCGGTCCCGGCGTCGGGGTTTTCAGCGCCTGGCTCAACGGCGGCACCAATACCATCAGCGGAACCAGCATGGCGACCCCGCACGTCGCCGGCGTGACAGCGCTCTGGGCCGAACGGCTTCTTGCGCAGGGACCACTGAGTCCGGTACTCCTCCAGTCCAAGCTAATCGGTTCGGGAACGTTCAGGCCCCTCAAGTCCGGAACGGATCCCTTGGACGTGGGAGCAGGTTTGGTCCAGGCACCCACGACAAACAACTGAGGCTCTAACCGACGATTGATCAGAAGGTGGCGCCGGGCGGTGCGTGGGCGGCTTAAGGCGGACGTTCGAGGAGCAGGTAAATGGAGATACCGGAAGATGTCATCACCGCAACCCAGGCGCGGTTCCAGGAGCGGCGCGGTCCGCGGGCGGACACGGAAGAAAAGATCGCCGAGGCACAAACCCCGCAAGGAAGTATCCTCAACGTTGATGAGCCGGAACGGGTGGCGCTGCGATCCCGTCGGGTCCTGCGTCAGCCCGTAGTCATGGACGCACTCAGGGCAACCGCCGACACCGCCCCGGCAGCAGAGGCCCGCATGCAGGATGTTGTGCTTGAGCGGATCATCGGCGGAAATAACCTGCTCGGCATCGCGTTCCTGGAACTGGGTTCGGCTGTCTCACGCAGCGTGGGCCGGATCATCATCCGCGACCGCTTCCAGATCCGCGGCTTCGGCACCGGATTCATGATCTCGCCGCGCTTGGCCCTGACGAACAACCATGTGCTGCCCGACGCTCCGTCTGCCCGTTTCTCGCGGCTTGAATTCAACTTCCAGAACGGGCTCAGTGGACTCCCGCTGACTACATCGCAGTTCGACCTCGAACCGGATACCTTCTTCCGGACCGATGCCGACCTTGATGTCACCGTCGTCGCGGTCGCTGCGCAGTCACGTCCAGACGGAACCACAGCTTCTGTGCCGCTGGCCGGCTTCGGATTCAACCGCACAACCAAGGACCAGGGCAAGATCCTGCTGGGCGAGTCCATCAACATCATCCAGCACCCGGAAGGGCACGAGAAGCAGCTCGCGCTCCAGCAGAACGAACTCATCGACCGCTTCGACCAGTTCCTGCACTACCACACCGACACGTCACCGGGCTCCTCTGGTTCACCGCTCTACAACAACCAATGGGAAATCCTCGGCCTTCACCACTCGGGTGTGCCCGACCGCAACGAGTCAGGAGACATCCTGACCGTCGACGGCACGGTGTGGGACAAGACCCAGGATGAACTCAAGATCAAGTGGATAGCCAACGAAGGCATCCGCATCAGCAGCATCCTGACCTGGCTTGGCAAAGCTGCAGACGGCCTCACCGCCCCAGAACGGGCTCTGCTCGAGGAGGCCCTGAACCCACCTTCCCTTCCGGCCGGGCCTGCACACCCGGCCGAGGAACAGCAGCAGGCCCTGCTTGCGTCACAACCACTACCGGAACTTCCTGCGGCCCACGCGGATGGAGCCGTTTCATTCACCATTCCCCTGCAAATCACCCTCCGCTTCGGTGAGGTACAGCATGACATGGGCTAACCACCCCGCACGGACAAGCCTGGCCACACCCCATTCCGTCGCACTCCCCCAAGGATCCCAGGACTGAACCCGCCGTGGACGACCAACAACCGAGCGGAGTCACATCAAGCCCCAGTCACCCCGGGGAAGTTTCTTTTCGGGGAGCGGCGATGTTCGGGGAAGCGCGACGACGTCCCGGCGTCCGGGCGACGCTCGTCGTCGTGGCCGTGACGATGCTGGCCCTCGCATGGCCCCTCGGGGCACCCCTCTACGCGGAGGTGTATCCCGGGCCGGATGCCGGCACCGTCAACGAGGCAATCACCAACGCCGGACTCGATGCCAGGTTCGATTCCGAGCCCATCACACAATTTGAGACCGCAACCTTCAGGGCGACCGTCATCTACGGAACTTCCTCACCCAACCTGCCGACAGTAAAGGTCGCGTGGAGCAACGAGGCCCAGCTCGCGGCCGAGACCAAGGACACGTTCAACATCGAGCCGACGTCCGCGTCCCGCCAGTTCCTCGACGACGGCACCCGCCGTCCTGGCGGCGGGTACGAGCTCACCTGGACCTGGAATGTGACGCCCATTGTCGCCGGAAAGCAGACGCTCATACTGAGAATCCTCCCCATTGTTGTCGTAGAAGGCCAAGTGGTTCCCGGCCTCATCGATGTCAACAAGCCGATCGCCGTGACTGTCGACGTCCACCCTGGCCAGCGCGACTTCGACGAAGCGGTCAAGGCCGCTGCCGAAATGAAAGTCCAAGTCCCCGACGAGATGATCGTTGGTGAGAAGTACGACGTCAGCGCATCCATGTCCTTGGCGCCTAATCATTCCGGCACTTTGAGCGTCGACATCGATTTGGACAAGGGCGAGGGCTCCTCTGCGGTGACGATCGTCGAGGCAACGACAGCCCCGGCGGCCGCGCGGACAGCCCTGCCTACGTCGGGAGACGAAAGCATCGTCCGACGGTGGACTGTGGTCTCCGATGAGCCGGGGCAGATTGCCCTCGTCTTCACGGCCACCGTTACAGGCCATGCTGCGGCACAGGATCTGGCAGGAAAAGTCCCGAAAACAGCATCGGCACGAGCGACCCCTCGAGCCCCGTCCCCCGGGGAAATCCTCCAGCAGGCTGTCCAGTACGTCGCACCGATAGTGGGCCTCGCGGGCGCCGTCCTCGCACTGTTGATGGCATGGAAGAAGTGGAAGAGCGGGAAAGCCGACCCGGAAGACCAGCAGGCTGCCGGGAGTTCGGTCGACGAAGCACCATGACGGCCTATCTGCTTCTGGCTGCGCTCACTTGGGCTGTTGCCTCCAGGGGTGGCACCGGCCTGCGGGACCTGCTCGTTGTGGTCGGGCTGCTGGTCGCCGCCATGATCGCGGGCCGGGCATGGCCTCGACGGGGCGCTGCCTTATGGGTGGCATTTGCGGCACTGATGTGCTGGCTTTTGACCATCGGCCTGACCCTTACGGGTTTTACGCTTGAGACCGTTCGAATGCCGCTACTCGTCCTGATTGCCGCCCTCACATGCCTCGTGGTGGGCCAGATGAGCGTCCTGACCCGGGACATGTTGGCGATCGGCCTGATCCTCGTGGGATGCCTCCAGTCGATGATCGCCCTCGTGGAGCTGACGGCGGCTGCCTCGACCGAGCTGCCGGCCTCAGCTCGCGCCGCCGCACTGCTCGGCTCCCCCAACGGGCTCGGCATACTGCTCGTCGGAACCTCCGTTCTCACCGCCCGCGAGGTCGGTCTCCGCGGCGGGCGGTTGCCCGTGGCGGCCCTGCTGCTACAGGGCTCCGCGCTCCTGGCAACCGGAAGTCGCACATCGTTAGTGATAGCGTCAGTTCTTCTCATCGGATACGTCGCGACGCACTCGGGCTGGAAACGAGGCCTGCTCGCCATCGCAGGCTTCGGCGCCGCCGTGACGGTCGTGATCTGGCGGACCGCCTCAGAGCAGCAACAGGAGCGGCCTCACCTCTGGCAGGAATCCCTGCGGCGCATCGCCGACCGGCCGCTGCTGGGCGAGGGACCGGCGCCAGCGGCCTTCACGCCTGCCTTCCCCGGCGCGCGGATCACTACACATGCCCACAACGAGTTGCTGCAGTGGGGCGTCGAGTACGGGCTATTTGGCCTCGGGCTCGCCCTGGTCGTGATGGTCCTTGCACTCCGAACAGTGCCCCGGCCGCTCGGCAGTGATCGTTGGCTCCAATTAGCTGCACTCGCCCTCCTGCTCTCGGGCCTCACAGACTTCACGCTTCGGATTACGGCGCTCACGTGGACAGCCTCAGCCCTGGCAGCCTTAGCCATGACAGAACCCAGGACGATCACGGACGAACTCCTGGCCAGGTCCGTTCGCGCCGGGTAGGCCGGACGGAAGGTGGCGACCATCGCCCCGGGCGCCGGCGGTAACGCGGCCGTAACGGCAGCCTCGGCATCCTTGACATGTTCGGCTGTCAAACCTGCAGAAGGAATTGGCCAGAGGCAACCACCACTGCCTGTTACTTCGTGCGTGGGATAACCGCGCCCGGTGCATCTTCCTGACCGCTCAAAGCCGGCATCAACCAGTCCCGCCGCGCCCCCACATCGATTGAAAGGCAAGCACGTGGAGGATCTCATGGGCCGTCTTAAGGCCGCAAACGCACAGATTGAACGCCAGGACAGCCCGCTTGGCGAGGAAATGCTCGAACGCCGCGAGGCCACGTCTGTGATTCCGGAATTGGCCGCCGCCCCCGGCCTCGAAGCAGCCCCTCCGGGTCCCGGGCCGATGATCACGGTCGGTGGACAAATGGTCGACCGATTCGAATTCGCGCAGGAGACCATTGTCTTGCGGACCGGGAGGCCGGTGCTGGCCGTCGTCGGTGATCAGGCGCAGCTCGTGTTCTCCGAACCGGAAAGCAAAGTCTGGGGGTCACGTCTCCAGGCAGCTTCAGCCCACGTGGTGAGCGCCGCACGGGCGGTCGGCCGCATCGAGGTCGAGGGACACGACCTGTCGTGGCTCGGCACCGGTTGGCTTGTCACGCCGGACGTCGTGGTCACGAACCGTCACGTTGCAGCCGAGTTCGGGCGCAACGATGGCATCTCATTCGTGTTCAAGCAGGGTATCGGCGGCAGCCCGATGAATGCCTCGATCGACTTCCTGGAAGAGATCGGAAGCACCAAGGACCGGACGTTCCGGCTGAACCGTATTCTGCACATCGAGGATTCAGACGGTCCTGACTTGGCGTTCCTTCGCGTCACCCCGACCGGGGAGCACCCCCTTGCAGCGCCTATCCGGCTTTCCACACATAACGAGGACGACGAATTGGTAGCGGTAATTGGCTACCCGGCCCGGGACAGCCGTATCCCGGACCAGCAGCTGATGGAAGAGATCTTCGGGAACGTCTACGACAAGAAGCGGCTCGCCCCCGGGCAACTGACCGGTTCGGATTCGACGTCGGTTCGCCATGATTGTTCGACCCTGGGTGGCAACTCCGGTTCGGTGGTGATGTCGCTCAAGACCGGCGAGGCTGTGGGTCTGCACTTCGCGGGGCGTTTCCTCAAAGGAAATTTTGCGGTACCGAGCACCATCGTGGCGGAGAGGCTGGAGAAAGTCATGAGCGCCAGAACCCGGCCAGGTCCTGTGCAGCCGACGGTTCCGGATCGCCCCGCACCGGCAAATCTCCAGGCCGCCGCGGCTCCCCGCACGGAGCTCGGATTCTCGTTCGTCGTTCCACTCCGGGTGACGGTGGAGGTCGGGAAACCATACCCGGACGGCGGCGACCAACACGATCGGCGAACGGATGCGCCGTCAACAAAGATCGATACAGACGGCGAAGTATTCACCGAGGCGGTTGCCGCCGACTACCGGGATCGTCTCGGATACGAGGAAGAATTTCTCGGCATTCACGTTCCGTTGCCGGCAGTAACGGGCGGGCGGGATGATGTCCTTACCTTCACCGTCGATGGAAACACCGAAGACGTGCTGCGGTACGAGCATTTCGCGGTCATGATGAGCAGGAGCCGCCGGATGTGCTTGTTCAGTGCGGTGAACATCGACGGGTTGCATTCCATATCAATGCCGCGCGCGGGCTGGCGCACAGATCCGCGGATTCCGCTTGGAGCGCAGATCCGCAACGAGTGCTACGGTGCTGAGCCAAAGTTCTCGCGGGGTCATATGACCCGGCGGGAAGACCCGGTCTGGGGTGCTCAGGATAGCGCGTCGAAGGCGAATGCGGACTCCATGCACGTCACCAACGCCGTTCCCCAGATGCAACCCTTCAACGGTGGAGTCTGGCTCGAGCTCGAGAATTACGCGCTCCAAAATGCACGCAAGGATGACATGCGGATCTCCGTCTTCACCGGTCCGTTCCTGACGGACGGGGACCCAACCCGGTTCGGTGTCCAGATCCCGACAGAGTTCTGGAAGGTCATCGCCTTCATCCACGACGAGACGGGGAAACTCTGTGCCACCGGCTACACGATGTCTCAGCAGGATTTCCTGCGTGAAGAGGAATTTGTTTTTGGCAAGCACAAAACTTCGCAGCGATCAATCGCCTCCATCGAACAACGCACGGGACTCTCGTTCGGGCCACTTGCCGCCCTTGACCCCATCGAGGACACTGAGGGCCTTGTTTCCGAACTGACAGATGTCCGGCAGATACGGTTCATCGGACGCTAACGGAAAACATGGCCAGGGAAACCGTCGATCAGCACTGCGCCTTGGCCGTCGCAGGATCCGCTGAGGCCCGGGCACCCGGCCAAGGCTTTTAGGCGAGGCTTCGCCTCGTCTGGAGCCTCAGTTCAAGGTCATTCATCACGATCCCTGCGAGGTTCTCCAGGGTCCTGGTGTCGTCCTCACTGAAGTGCCTCGGCTCGGTGTCCAGCACGCACAGGGTTCCGAGGTTGTACCCGTCTGGCGTGCGCAACGGAACACCGGCATAAAACTGCATCCCGGCTTCGCCGGCAACCAACGGGTTGGCCAACGTGCGGGGATCGGTGGCGGCGTCCTCCACAATCCAGGCATCCTCCTGAAGGATCGCGGAGGCACACAGCCCCGGGTCCCTGCCGATCTGTTCAACATCCGTGCCGTACCGGGCCTTAAACCAGATTCGGTCGTGGTCCACAATGCTCACGATGGCTACCGGGACAGCAAACATCCGCGCCGCGACCGCCACGACACGGTCAAACGTCCCGTCAGGGAGGGTATCGAGGATCCGGTACCGGTGCACGGCCCGCATTCTGGCTTCTTCGGCGTCGACCGTTTCCTGGGACCCGTCGCGGTGCCTGGCGGCACCCGTTGCGATCTCCTGCCGCAAGGACAGGGACACGTCCTTGGCGTCAGGGCGTACAGCCGGATCCCGGGCGAGCATGAAGGTGAGCAGGTTTGCCCATTTGGGCGCGACCTCCTCCGGAATGTGCGGATCGCGTAGAAGCCTTGCCAGAGCCGACTGGATGGGAGCGCCCGGATAGGCAACGCGTCCCGTCAGGGCCTCCAGGAGCACCAGCCCCAGCGAATAAACATCGCCGGGTGTCCCGGACGGCTCACCGGCCGCCTGTTCCGGGCTCAGGTAATGCGGCGTCCCTGACGAGCCGCCCTTGAAGGTGTCCAGGCCTGCGTCCAGCAGCGTCGCGACGCCGAAGTCGCTGAGCTTGGCGCGTGGCCTGCTGTCCCCGCTCCCGTCGTCAACGAGCAGGACGTTCGCCGGTTTGACGTCCCGGTGGACAATGCCGTGATGGTGGATGTAGGCAAGACCGTCCGCAAGGTCATGCCCGATGTGGGCGACGTGGGCCGCGGACAGCGACCCATGACTACCCCGTTCGCGCAGATCCGGACCGCGGACCAGTTCCATCACCAGGTAGCTGTGCGGGTCTTCGGGATCGCTCAGATCCGCTCCGGCGTCGAACAGCGTCACCAGCGCAGGATGGCTCATCCCCGCCAGGATACGCACCTCGGCCTCCTGCCTGCGGATCTGCTCGACGTCGGCACGGTTCCGGCGGAACAGCTTAAGCGCCACATCCCTCTGAAGCAGCTCGTCAACGGCACGGTAGACAGTCGATTGCGCACCCGAGCCGATCAGCTCAGCTATCCTGTAGCGCCCGCTTAAGAGATCCCCGCGCCGCATCATACCCACACCCGTGATCCTTAAAATTATCCAGGGCCTGCGCCGCGGGCCCGCACCGACAGGCGATACCGGGCTTGGCGCAAACCAAGACATGCGGCCGTCCGGTTCCTGGCAGGAGTCGGGGTAACAACAGGCCCGCCCTACATCTTAAGCGAGATCCGGCGTTTTGGAGGCGGCTATCCTGAAACCCCCCGGAAACCTGGGCGGCTTAGTCTGGTTAAACTCCGGCGAGGCGATGGAAGGGAACCCAGTGCATCTCATGCCCCGAGAGCAGGAAAAGCTCATGATTGTGGTGGCGGCCGACCTTGCCCGTCGCCGCCAGGCACGCGGCCTGAAGCTGAACTTTCCCGAGGCAGTGGCAATCATCAGCTACGAACTCATCGAGGGTGCGCGTGACGGCCGGACGGTAGCTGACCTGATGAGCTACGGCACCACCGTCCTCACGCGGGAAGACGTGATGGAAGGCGTCCCGGAGATGGTCCACGACGTCCAGATCGAGGCCACCTTCCCGGACGGCACCAAACTGGTCACTGTCCATGATCCGATCCGATAGGGCAGGCCAATGATCCCAGGTGAGTACATCCTCAGGTCCGGGCCCGTGACCGTGAACGCCGGGCGCCAGGCGATCGACGTCGTCGTCACCAACACCGGCGACCGCCCCGTGCAGGTTGGTTCGCACTTCCACTTCGCCGAGGCGAACAGCGCGCTCACATTCGACCGCGGGGCCGCCCATGGCCGCAGGCTGGACATCCCCGCAGGCACGGCCGCGAGGTTCGAACCGGGTGACAGCAAGACTGTCCGGCTGATTGAACTGACCGGCCGCCGGGAAGTCTACGGCCTGAGCAACGCCGTGAACGGCCCCCTCGATGCCGGCAAGGGAGCAGCCACATGAGCTTCGACCTCCCCCGCCGGCAGTATGCCGACCTCTACGGCCCCACGACGGGCGATGCCATCCGGCTGGCTGACACCGAGCTCTTCCTCGAGATCGAGAAGGACCTCACCGTCTACGGCGAGGAAGTCGTCTTCGGCGGCGGCAAAGTGATCCGCGACGGCATGGGCCAGAACGGCCAGGCCACGAGGGACGGCGGTCCTGATGGCGACGTCCCGGACACCGTCATCACCAACGCCGTCATTCTTGACTACACCGGCATCTACAAAGCCGACGTGGCGCTCAGGGACGGCCATATCTTCAAGATCGGGAAGGCCGGCAACCCGCAGATCAGCGACGGCGTGGACATCGTCATCGGCGCCAGCACCGAAATCATCGCGGGCGAGCGGAAGATTCTTACCGCAGGCGGAGTGGACAGCCACATCCACTTCATTTCCCCGGACCAGGTCTCCACCGCCCTCACCAGTGGCGTGACCACCATGGTGGGAGGCGGCACCGGCCCCGCCGAAGGCACCAAGGCCACGACAGTCACCCCCGGGAAATGGCATATCCAGCGCATGCTGCAGGCCGCCGAGGGGCTGCCCATCAACATCGGCCTGCTGGGCAAGGGCCACGCCTCCGCCGTCGAGCCGCTTGCGGAGCAGATCCGCGCCGGCGCCATCGGGCTCAAGGTCCACGAGGACTGGGGTTCCACCACCTCCTCCATCGACACCTCCCTGAAGGTGGCCGACGAGTACGACGTCCAAGTGGCCATCCACACCGATACGCTCAATGAGTGCGGTTTTGTGGAGGACACCATCCGCGCCATCAACGGCCGGGTCATCCACACCTTCCACACCGAGGGTGCCGGCGGCGGGCACGCGCCGGACATCATCAGGATCGCCGGGCTGCCCAACGTCCTGCCGGCGTCGACCAACCCCACCCTGCCTTACACGCGGAACACCATCGAAGAGCACCTGGACATGCTGATGGTCTGCCACCACCTCAACCCGGACATCCCGGAGGACGTGGCGTTCGCCGATTCCCGCATCCGGGCCGAGACCATCGCCGCCGAGGACGTCCTGCAGGACCTGGGCATCTTCTCCATCACCTCCTCCGACTCCCAGGCCATGGGCCGTGTGGGCGAGGTGATCACCCGCACCTGGCAGGTGGCGGACAAGATGAAGAAGCAGCGCGGCGTCCTGGAAGATCCCGACGGCGGCACTCACGGTTCTGCGGACGGTCTGGGTCCGCAGAGCGATAACTTCCGCCTCAAGCGCTACGTGGCGAAGTACACCATCAACCCCGCCATCGCGCAGGGCATGGCGGACTCCATCGGGTCCATCGAGGAAGGAAAATTCGCCGATCTGGTCCTCTGGGATCCTGCGTTCTTCGGCGTCAAACCTGAGCTGGTACTCAAGGGCGGGCAGATCGCGTATGCGCTGATGGGTGACGCCAACGCCTCCATCCCCACCCCGCAGCCGCGGACCATGCGGCCCATGTTCGCCACATTCGGCAAGGCGGTGCAGCAGTCCTCCATCACCTTCCTGTCCCAGGCGGCAATCGACGCGGGTGTCCCCCAGGAACTTGGCCTCGAGAAGGTCATCCGGCCCGTCTCCGGCATCCGGACACTGACCAAGGCGGACCTGAAATACAACAACACCACCCCGGACATCCAGGTGGACCCGGAAACGTACCAGGTGAGCGTGGACGGCGAGGAAGTCACCTGCGAGCCCTCCGACATCCTGCCCATGGCCCAGCGCTACTTCCTCTTCTGACCCGACCACCCGGAGCCTGACGTGATCATCGAAAAAGTCCTCGGCAACCTGCACGAGCTGCCCGCAACAGAACTCGCCGTCTACACCGGGCTGCATCGCGAGAAGGTGGTGCTTCCCAGCGCCCAGCTGGTCAAGCGCATCCAGCGGGTCATCACCGACCACGGCAAAGTGATCGGAATCCGGCTTCCCTCCGGCTCCGGCGACCTGCGCGACGGCGACATCCTGCACGTCGAGGAGACCAATATGATTGTCGTTTCCGTGCTCCCCACCGACGTCCTGGTGGTGGCACCGCGGTCCGTCTACGAGATGGGCGTCGTGGCACACTCGCTCGGCAACCGGCACCTGCAGGCCCAGTTCTTCGACTCGTCCTCGGAGTATGGGGCCGACGTCATGGTGTGCGCCTACGACCACACCGTCGAGGACTATCTTCGCCATGTTGGAGTGCCCTATACCCGCCAGGAACGCGTCATGCCTGTGCCTTTCCGCCATGCCGAACACAGCCACTAGTTCCGTCGATGACTTATCAGCTTGCGCTGCA
Organism: Pseudarthrobacter cremeus; assembly: GCF_051857465.1. Lineage (NCBI taxonomy): Bacteria > Bacillati > Actinomycetota > Actinomycetes > Micrococcales > Micrococcaceae > Pseudarthrobacter > Pseudarthrobacter cremeus. The sequence continues at coordinate 59,866 of NZ_JBPZHC010000008.1, forward strand.
GCAGCTTTGTGACTCAGCGCTACCTACCGGGGCTTTTGCTCACTCCTTTGGATTCGAGACGTACGTCGACGCCGGGGTCATTTTTGATGAGGGGTCTTTTGGCGTGTGGCTCGGGGCGTTCATCGGGCAGCAGCTTTCCTACTCTGATGGGCTGGCGATCCGGTTCCTTTACGAGGGGTGGGATGTTGGGGAGCTGGATGAGCACTTGTCTGCTTCTTTGTTGCCTCGGGAGGTGCGGGAGGCGAGTGTGAAGATGGGCGGGCGGCTGCTGGAGATCGGGACTGAGGTTTTTCCGTCAGGGCAGCTGGGACTGTACCGGGACCTGGTGACCAGTGGCCGTGCCGCCGGGCACCAGCCGCTGGCGTTCGCCGTCGTCGCCCGTTCCCTGGGCGTGCCGCTCAACGAAGCGCTGGCCGCCTACCTTTTCGCCTCCGTCACGTCACTGACACAGAACGCGGTCCGCGCCATCCCGCTCGGCCAGAACGCCGGGCAGCGGCTGCTGCGGACAGCGGCCGACGGCGTTGCTGCCGCCGTCGAGCGCATCGGCCACCTGACGCCGGACGACTTCGGGGCCGTCAGCCCCGGACTGGAAATTTCGCTGATGAGGCACGAGCGCCAGCGTGCCCGGATGTTCATGAGCTAACAGGAGGACTAAATGACTGAACCCATCAAGATCGGCATCGGCGGGCCGGTAGGCGCCGGCAAAACCCAGCTCGTGGAGCGGCTCACCCGCCACATGAGCCGCGACATTTCCATGGCCGCCATCACCAACGACATCTACACTATCGAAGACGCCAAAATCCTCGCCGCCAACGGCATCCTCCCCGAAGACCGGATCATCGGCGTAGAAACCGGCGGCTGCCCGCACACCGCCATCCGCGAAGACACCTCCATGAACACCGCCGCCATCGAGGAACTCAAAGCCCGGCACCCGGACCTTCAGGTGATCTTCGTCGAATCCGGCGGCGACAACCTCTCCGCCACCTTCAGCCCCGAACTCGTGGACTTCTCCATCTACATCATCGACGTGGCCCAAGGCGAAAAGATCCCCCGTAAAGCCGGCCAGGGCATGATCAAGTCCGATCTCTTCATCATCAACAAAACCGACCTCGCACCCCACGTCGGCGCAGACCTCTCAGTCATGGAACGGGACTCCCGCGAATTCCGAGGCACCAAACCGTTCTGCTTCACCAACCTCAAAACCGACGAAGGCCTCGACGCCGTCATCGACTGGATGCGGCGCGACGTCCTGATGCTCGATCTGGCCTCATGAGCACGACGGCGGGAGCGCCACCGGCGGCTTCACCGGATGCAAGGGGCCGTGCCCGCTTCGCGGTGCCCACCACGCCGCGGCCCCTTACATCCGGCTCCGCCGCCTCAGCGGGTACGTCACCTATGGGGCGGCTTGAGCTGGGCGTCGAGGTGCGCGGGGGGAGGTCGGTTGCCTCACATCAGTTCCATGAGGGGGCCCTTCGGGTACTGCGGCCTCACTATCTTGATGACTCCGGGCAGGTTTGTTATGTGCTCGTTAATCCTGGCGGGGCTTATCTGGGCGCGGATCTTTTTGTTTTGGATATCGAGGTGCAAGCGGGCGCTGGTTTGTTGTTGACTACGCAGTCTGCGACGAAGATTTACCGGACTCCGGGGTCATTTGCTGAGCAGCGGATGACCCTGCGGCTTGGGGCGGGGGCGCGGCTGGAGCTGGTCCCGGACCAATTGATTGCCTATCGGGAGGCCAGTTACCGGCAGAACACTTACATCACGGTGCGGCCGTCGTCGAGCCTGGTCATGGCTGAGGTGGTCACTCCTGGCTGGTCGCCTGACGGCGCGTCGTTCCGGTACGAGGAGCTTCGGCTCCGGAATGAGATCGTGGTGGAAACCGACCAAGACGGGGGTCGGCTGCTGGCCCTCGATAACCTGCTGATCCGGCCGCCGGCCGGCGATGTCACCGGCTTGGGCTACATGGAGGGGTTCAGCCATTTGGGCTCGCTGGTAGTGGTGGACGCACGCGTGAACCAGGCGCTGGCGGACGAACTTCACGCCCTCACGGCGGACCGCAACGCACACACCGGCATTTCACTGACCCGCTCCCTGGCCGGAACCACGGGACTGGTGCTCCGCTCGCTCTCCCACAGCACGGAAGAACTGAACCGGCTGCTCGGCGCGTGCACGGCCCTGCTCCGAAACCGCTGGCAGGGGCAGCAACCCCTGAACCTCAGAAAGTACTGAGCGGTCACCGTGGCGCGAGATTAACGTCCTCGCCCCGGAGGTTGGCATGGAAGCCGTCGCCCTGCACGGTGACGCCCTGGAGTACGAGGCCCTCGGGCAGGCCCTTGATGTCGTGCTCGATGGTCACGAACCTGCGAACTATCGCAGCAGTGGCGTCGGAGAGGAAGTCCGGCCCACCAAAGTCGATCGAGCGTGGCTCGACAACCAGCCTGCCGGACTTCACCTCGACAGTGCCGGTCGCGATGACGCGGACTTCGCGCCCCAGGACCTGGACGGTGCGAACCACCGTGGCCTGGCCGTCGTCGGCGGCGCGGACTACGGTCCCGTTACCAAGCTCGCCGGCGATGACGTCGAACGGCACGGTCGCGTCCACGACGAGCCGGGCAGCCACCAGCCCCTCCGGCCCCGTGACCACGTCCTGCCCGACGGCCCGGACGTCGCGGAGCGTCGAGCCCGCGGCCACCACAGTCCCGGCGTCCAGCGCCAGGTCTGCGAGCCACACTTCGTCCCCGCCCAGGCCGCCGGGAGGCACTGCCCCCGGCGGCCTCCCGGCACTCGCCGACGGAGAAGGCGCAGCAGCCCCTGGCTCTCCCCCACCGGCCGGATCGCTCACTGCCCACCAGAGGATCGAAAGCGCTACCCCCAGGACGAGGACCATCCCCAAAGCACCGATCAGCCAGTCCCTCGCACGCATCCACATCATGAGGACAGTCTGGTGGCTCGACGAGCAGGGCGCGAAACCGGATCGTCACGCTGCCAAGCCACGTCCTGCGCAGAAGGGGCTTTGATTACCTCACGCGACACTCTCCAGCAGGCTGGCCCGGACATCGGCTCCTCCCAGGTAGCTGCCCTTGAAGAAGAGCAGCGGCTCAGCGCCGTCGCGTGCCCCAAGGGCCCGGACAGCACCGACCACGATGGTGTGGTCGCCGCCGTCGTATTCATCCTTGAGCTCGCAATCCACCCAGGCGAGGGCCCTGTCCAGCACCGGGTTGCCCAGCGGCGACGCGGAGTGGGTTACGCCGGCGAACTTGTCGGTGCCTGAACGGGCGAACCGGGCAGCCAGATGCTGGTGCTCGGCGGGCAGGATATTGACCGTGAAGCGGCCCGCCTGGCGCAACCGGGGCCACGTCCTCGAACTGCGTGCGGGACTGAATGTCACCAGGGCCGGGTCGAGGGACAGTGACGAGAAGGACTGGCAGGTGAAGCCGGCGGGACCGTTGTCAGTGGCGGCTGTGATCACAGTCAGCCCGGAGGCGAAGTGGCCCAGGACGTGTCGCAAACGCTGGGGGGGCGAGATCAAAATGTTCCGTCATGTTCGTTCCTTTCGAAGCCGGTCATCCAAACCAACCACCCAGGTGCGCCCGGTTCAACCGGTCATGAAACGCACTGACGCCGCAGGACATGCGAGGTCATGGCCCGAAGCGCGGGGTAACGAAAACGGCCGCTGCCGCAAAGTGCCGCGGCAGTGTACGGGGTCAGCCGTTCTTGAGGAGGGCTACGTCGGAGACCATCTCGATGTGCTCCAGCATTGCTGCCGAGGCAGCCGCGGAGTCCTGTGCCCTGATGGCGTCGGCGATCTTGCGGTGGGACGCGAGGGACTGCTCCGGACGCCCGGGCTGGCCCAGTGACTCCAGGCGCGTTTCCAGGACCATCCCGGCGATGAACGTCATCAGCTGGGCCAACACGGCAGAATGAGCGGCAGCGGTCACGGCCTGGTGGAACAATTCGTCACCGTGCGCGCCTTTGGCTCCCGACGCCACCTCGTCAGCCATCGCCTCAAGCGCTGCGTCAATGGCTTTCATGTCCCCGGCGCTGCGCCTGGCGGCCGCGAGCTCGGCAAGCTTCACCTCCAGGGTGCTCCGCGCCTCCACGATTTCGGGCAGGCGGCTGCGGTGCTCGCGGAGGCCCTTAATCACGGACGGGACATTGGGACGGTACACCAGCACGGCTCCGGTACCGTGCTGGACATCAATCACGCCGAGCACCTCCAGCGCCACCAGGGCCTGGGCCAGCGTGGCACGCGAAACGCCAAGCCGTTCGGCAAGCTCACGCTCAGCCGGCAGCGTATCCCCCGGAGCCAGCTGGGCAGCCTCGATGTAGTCCATGATCTGTTCGACGAGCTGCTCGTAGAGCCGGGGCCGCGCAACACGGGAGATCTGTTGCGTCGCTGTCTGCTTTGGCATGCGCATCCTTTCGGGGCTCTGTTCCTTAACTGTACCGGACTATTGACAAAGACACCCAGTGTCTAGGAGGCTAGGCCAGTGATCCACTTCACAGCCCATTTCGATCCGGAGGCACAAAGATGTCCGCTCCCGTCCTGTCCATCATCATCCTGGCGGCGATGTTCCTGCTGGCCACGGTGCTGCCCCTCAACATGGGGGCCCTGGCCTTCGTAGGAGCGTTCCTGCTGGGGTCGGTGGTTCTCGGCATGTCCACCAACGACATCCTTTCCAACTTCCCCGGCGGCCTGTTCCTGACCATCGTCGGCGTCACCTACCTCTTCGCCATCGCACAGAACAACGGCACCATTGATCTGCTGGTCCGCGGTGCTGTCCGGCTCGTGGGCAATAAGGTGGCGCTCATCCCCTGGGTCATGTTCGCCATCACCGCGCTCATCACGGCGGTCGGGGCACTGTCCCCCGCCGCCGTCGCCATCATCGCCCCCATCGCCCTGAGCTTTGCGGCCAAACACAAAATCAATCCGCTCATGATGGGCATGATGGTCATCCACGGGGCCCAGGCCGGCGGCTTCTCCCCCATCGCCGTCTATGGCGTGACCGTCAACGGCATCATCGCCAAGACCGATCTGGAAGCCAGCCCCATGGCCATCTTCCTGGCCAGCTTCCTTTTCAACCTGGCCATCGCGGTTGTTCTCTCCCTCGTCCTCGGCGGCAACAGGTTCCGCTCCACGAAGGCAGGACGGGTTGTGGAACGCGCGGCTGAAACCCGTATGTCCGCGAGCGTAGGCGCACGCGCAGCCGGCGTCACCCTGCAGGGTTCCGGTTCCGACATTTCCTCCGCCGGCGTTGCGGCAAAGGGCACCTCGGGCGGCGCGGGCACATCGGCTGCGCACGAAGCAGGCGCTTCTGCCACTCAAGCACGCGCCAACATCCCCCAGCTCGTGACGATCCTGGGCCTGATCGCGCTCGCCGTCATCTCGCTCGGCTTCAAGGTGGACGTGGGTTTCGTCTCCATCACGATCGCCATCATTCTTGCCCTGGTCTCCCCCGCTGCCCAAAAGGGCGCGGTGAACAAGATCAGCTGGTCCACCGTCCTGCTCATCTGCGGCATGCTCACCTTCGTGGGCGTCCTCGAAGAAGCCGGCACCATCAAGTTTGTCTCCGACGGTGTAGCCCACCTGGGCATGCCGCTGCTGGCAGCCCTGCTGATCTGCTACATCGGCGGCATCGTGTCGGCCTTCGCCTCCTCCACCGCCATCCTCGCAGCCCTCATTCCGCTGGCTGTTCCGTTCCTTGCCACGGGCGAGATCGGCGCGGTGGGCGTCATCGCCGCCCTCGCCGTAGCCTCCACGATCGTTGACGTGTCTCCCTTCTCCACCAACGGCGCCCTGGTCCTGGCGAATGCACCCGAGGACGTGGACAAGGAGAAGTTCTACAAGCAGATCCTGGCCTACAGCGGCATCGTGGTTGCTGCCGGACCCGCGATCGCCTGGCTGGTCATGGTGGTCCCGGGCTGGATGTAGCCCACCCCATCCAGCCCGCGCCCTACACTCCGAAACAGAGGACTACCACCATGAGCACCGAACCGACTATCCATACCGAAGGCCCGCTGTCGGGCTACCTTGTGGTGGACCTGAGCCGGGCCCTGGCCGGTCCGCATGCCGGAATGATGCTGGCTGATCTCGGCGCCCGGGTGATCAAGGTCGAAAACCCCGGCACCGGCGACGACACCCGCGGCTGGGGGCCGCCGTTCGTCGGCCCCGAGGACGACCCGCAGGCAACGTACTTCCTGTCCTGCAACCGCAACAAGGAATCCATCGCCCTGGACCTGAAGAGCGACGACGGCCGGAGAGTATTGCGCGAACTGCTGGAACGTGCCGACGTCGTGATCGAGAACTTCCGTCCCGGAGTCCTGGACCGGCTCGGCTTCTCTACCGCGGAAATGCATGCGCTCAACCCGGCACTGGTCATCCTGTCAATCACCGGATTCGGGCATGACGGGCCCGAATCCCGGCGCAGCGGCTACGACCAGATCCTGCAGGGCGAGGCGGGCCTCATGTCCCTGACCGGGTCCGGGCCGGACGACCCGCAGCGGGTGGGCGTCCCCATCGCCGACCTGCTGTCCGGGATGTACGGCGCGTTCGGAACATTGGCGGCCCTGCTTCAGCGCGAACGGACCGGGAAAGGCCAGATCGTCCGCACCTCGCTGCTCGCAGCCCTCATCGGGGTGCATGCCTTCCAGGGCACCAGGGCCACAGTCGCCGGCGAAGTCCCCCAGGCGCAGGGCAACCACCACCCCTCCATCGCCCCCTACGGGCTGTTCCGCTGCCGGCAGGGCAGCGTACAGATCAGTGTCGGCAGCGAGAAGCTCTGGCGCACCTTCGCGTCCGCCTTTGGAATTGACGCCGGGCAGCCCGAATTCGCCACGAACGCGGACCGGGTCCGCAACCGGCAGAAAGTCATCGACGTGGTGGAGCAGGCCTTCTCCGAATTCGAGGCCGAACCGCTGCTGGCCAGACTCAACGAGGCCGGCATCCCGGCAGGCAAAGTCCGCACCCTGGACGAGGTCTACGAGTGGGACCAGGTCCACTCCCAGGGGCTCATGATCGACGTCGACCACAAAATCCTCGGCACCGTAAGCCTGCCCGGACCGCCGCTGCGGTTCTTCAGCAACGCCGACACCACGGAAACCACACTCAAGACGCACACCGCACCGCCCCTGCTGGACCAGGACGGGGAGCACATCCGGCAGTGGCTTGGCCTGTCGCCGGCGGGAACCGTGCGAACAGCGACGGACGCCGTCACTCCCGCACCGGGGCAGGGAAGGGGCTGACCATGCTGACCGGGCAGAAGGTGCGGCATCTGGACGCCGCCGGACTCATCACCGCGGTGCTGGACCCGGGCACGTACCGGAGCTGGGATGCTCCCGTGACGGACCCCGATCCATGCCCCGAATACCGCGAGGAACTGGCGGCCGCCCGTGCAAAAACAGGCATCGACGAGTCGGTCCTGACCGGCGAAGGGCATATCCGCGGCCGGCGCGTGGCCGTCATCGTCAGCGAATTCCGCTTCCTTGCCGGCTCCATCGGGCTGGCGGCGGCTGAACGCATCGTCACCGCCGTCGAACGGGCAACCCGGGAAGGCCTGCCGCTCCTGGCCGGGCCGGCGTCGGGCGGCACCCGCATGCAGGAAGGAACCATCGCCTTCCTGTCTATGGTGAAAATCAGCGCGGCTGTCCGCGCCCACCGCCAGGCAGGGCTGCCCTACCTGGTCTACCTCCGTCACCCCACAACGGGCGGAGTCATGGCCTCCTGGGGGTCCCTGGGGCACATCACGGTCGCCGAACCCGGTGCCCTGCTCGGCTTCCTCGGCCCCCGCGTCTACGAGGCGATCAACGGCACACCGTTCCCGGAGAACGTCCAGGTCGCCGAAAACCTCTTCGACAAGGGCCTGATCGATGCCGTGGTCCCGCCCGGTCAGCTGTCCGACGTCGTCGACCGCGCCTTGAGCATCCTGGTCACCGGCCCGCACCGGGACCTGGCGCCGCCGAGGACCCTTTCGGTCAGGCCGTCCGACGCCAGCGCCTGGGAATCGATAGGCATCTCCCGTAATCCGCGGCGACCGGACCTGCGGCAGCTGCTCGCCTACGGCGCAAGGGACGTTCTGCCGCTCAACGGCACCGGGCAGGGCGAAAAAGACCCAGGCCTTCAGCTCGCCCTGGCGCGCTTCGGCCAGGAGTCCTGCGTCGTCATCGGCCACACCAGGCCCCGGCCTTCGGAACAGACAGCAATGGGACCTGCTTCCCTCCGTGAGGCCCGCCGCGGCATGCGCCTGGCCGAGGAACTGGGGCTTCCGCTGCTGACCGTCATCGACACCAGCGGCGCGGCTCTCTCCAAGGAGGCGGAAGAAGGAGGGCTCGCGGGTGAAATCGCCCGTTCCCTGCACGATCTCATCGGGCTGAACTCCCCCACGCTCTCTGTCCTGCTGGGCCAGGGCGCCGGCGGCGGGGCGCTGGCGCTCCTTCCCGCGGACCGCACCATCGCCGCCCACCACGCGTGGCTCTCACCGCTGCCCCCCGAAGGTGCAAGCGCCATCGTCCACCGGAACATTGACCACGCGCCGGCAATGTCCGAAACCCAGGGGGTCAACGTCGCATCCCTTTACGCCAACGGCCTTGTTGAGCACATCGTGGACGAACGCCCCGACGCGTCACAGGAGCCCAAAGCGTTCTGCCTGCGCATGGGACAGGCCATCGAATACGAACTCGCCACGCTGTCCAGTGCCGGGATCAACAGACTGCTGCCGCAACGGCTGGCCAAGTACAGGAGGCTGGGGGATCAGTACTCGCCCTTGATGACGAAGTAGGAGCCGCGGATGACGCCTGCCAGCTTTGACTTCTGGCGGGCGAACTTGAAGCGTGCTGCCAGTTCCTCCGGGATCTCCATTCCTTCGGACAGTTTGAATCCGACCGCCCGCTTCCCGCCGTCCTCGATGCTGTACATGACGTTGATCGCCAGGCCCGATTCGTAGAACACGTAATCCATGCGCAGACCGTCCACTTCGAAGGCGGTTGCCTCCAGCGGGCGGGAGCCGATGACGATGTCGCGCTCGTTCTTGAGGATGCGGGTTACGCGGTCCACCACCTCCGGAACCTCGGTGGCAGGGCGAACGGTAAAGGCGTGGCCGTACTTGGTGTGGTAATAGCGGCCCTCGTTGGCGCGTAGCCCAGCGAGGGCCTCGGCGACCGGCGACGATTCCAGCCCGACGGTAGAAACGTTTTTGAAGTCAACAACGTACGGCATGTGCGTGCTCCTGGTGAGATGTAGTGGACCAACGATAACGTGAGGGCACGCTGGCTAGAGGTAATCACCGGCCCGCTCACGGGCGATTTCAAGCAGCGTTGTGTGGAAGGCGACCTCTGCCGGGGCGTAGACCTTGTCCTGGCGCTGGGCCAGCAACACCCTTCGCAGCGGGGCGGCATCGCCGAGGCTCAACACCCTCACGTCAGGATGCTGAAGGGCCACGGCAGTTTTGGGCACCATGGCCACTCCCATTCCGACGCTGACCATGGCCTGCGCCTCTTGGTAGTCATTGGCCAGGAAGCCGATGGTCGGTTCGAAACCAGCGTCGTGGGCGGAGCGCTGCAGGACCTCCACCACCGGGTGCGCCTCCGCACGGACTATCCACGATTCCTTCCGCAGATCCTCCATCCTCACTTCATCACGGCCGGCGAGCGGGTGGCCCTTGGCCACCAGGATCACGGTGCTTTCCTGAAAGACTTCGGTGACCCGGATTGAGTCGTCGTGGAATCGGTTCCAGGGATAATCCCACAGCAGGCACAGGCCGGTGACTCCGGACTCGAGGTCCGAGACAAGTTCGTCAAAGCGTGCGCTGCGCAGCGAGAGGCCGATCGCCGGGTATCGCTTCTTGAACGCGCGGATCACGACAGGCAGGAACGACCCGGCAAGCGTAGGAAATGTACCCACGGTCAGAGATCCGCGCCTGAGACCGGCAATCTGGTCCAGGTCGGATTGGGCTGCGCGCATCTGGCCAATGATCTTGCGGGCGTGTCCCGCAAGCACCTGACCGGCCTCTGTTGGTACAACGCCGCGGGAGCGGCGGTTCAGCAGCGGCTGCCCCACCTCTTGCTCGAGCTTCCGCAACTGCTGGGAAACCGCCGACGGGGTGTACATCATCAGCTCCGCCGCCGCCGTGATCGATCCCTGCTCGACGACCTCAACCAACAGCGCCAACCGCCGGATGTCGAATAAATTTTGATCGTCATCCTTAAGCATCGCTTCACCCTTCTGTCTTTTTCATTCATTCTATGCAGCCTCGCGGCGCAACGGGGCCGATCCGGGCACTGAACGCCCCAAGATGCCCGCCAAGGACGGCAATTAAGGCTCTGACGGCGCTGAATTAAGCATCCCTACATCCCCCCACAGTAATTGAACATTGTCTTCATTTGTGATCCCGCTCATTCTTTTACCAGGCCCTGAAGAATCTGCATGGCCCTGGGAGATGTAGGGAACACGATGAAGATAGAAGCTGAATGGATGCGCGGAGGCACCAGCAAGTGCTGGGTCTTCGAAACGGAGCACCTGGATCAGGTCCGCACCAGCCTTGATGAGTTGCTCCCCCGGCTGTTCGGGAGCCCTGACTCCCGGCAGATTGATGGTGTCGGCGGTGCAACGTCGACAACCAGCAAGGCCATGATCCTTCGCCGGCCGGCCGAGGAGGGCGTCGACGTCGAGTTCACCTTCGCCCAGGTCGGCATCGAAGAGGCCGAAGTGGACTGGGGCAGCAACTGCGGGAACTGCTCTGCGGTTGTAGGGCTTTACGCGATCGAAAAAGGTTGGGTCGTCCCGCATGGAGACGTCACGAGGATCGTTACCCGCAACACGAACACCGGCCAGATCATCATCCAGCGGGTCTCCACCCCCGCCGGCGCCCTGCCCATCGTTCCTGATGCCCGGATGCCCGGGGTTGCGTTTCCCGGCTACCGGGTCGGCCTGGGCTTCCAGGATCCGGCCGGCAGGACCACCGGCAAGCTGCTGCCCACCGGCGCCGCAACCGACACGATACTTGCCGGCGGAACCCGCTGGACCGTGTCGATGGTCGACGCCGGAGCGCCGGTAGTCATCGTCCGCGCTGAGGAGTTGGGCCTGGACCCTTCCCGATATGACAGCTGGGCCTCCGGAGTGGAACTGCAGCTGGAAACCCTCGATCACATCCGCCGGCAGGCGGCCGTCCGGATGGGGCTGGCGCCCACCATCGCCTCAGCTGCCCGTGCCATCCCGAAGCTCGCGATAGTCGCCTCCCCCACACAGCTGGACCCGGACAGCGACGTCAACGTCATGATGCTTTCGATGGGCAAGCCCCACCCCGCGCTGGCCATCACCGGCAGCATCGCACTGACACTGGCCGCCCGGACGCCGGGCACGGTTCTCAACAGCATCACAGGCCCCAACCCGCGACCCACGCTCAGACTGCGCACACCGGCCGGGGTGATCGAGACCTGGGTTGAGCACCGCGACGGGTCACAGCTGGTCGGCGTCGACCGAACAGCCCGAACCATCGCCACCAGCATCATCCATATTCCGGAAGCTCTCGGCACAGCCGTCGAAGCCTCCCTGGCATCAGCCACTCAATGAGGAGCCAAGACCATGACTAAGACCATTTACCAGTCCGATCCGAAGGCCGGTAGCGAAACCGGCGAAGCCCCTGCCAGGCGTCCGGACCGTCGCCGCCGTATCCTGCTGATAACGGTAGCCGCGATCGCGATCCTGGGTCTGGCCGCCCTCGTGTTCGGGGGTGCCATCTTCAACCCGGCGGCCACCTCGGAATCGGAGCCGGCCATGACCGTTACACAGATCATCCCGCTGGTCATACTTGTCGTGATGTTCGTCGTCGCCACGAAATGGCCGCTGAACATCGGCGTGATGGGCCTGGTGGCGTCGTTCGGCGTCGGGTACTTCATGCTTGGAATGACCGACAAGGAGATCCTCAAGGAATTCCCCGCGAGCATCGTCCTGACGATCATTGGGGTCACCTACTTCTTCAGCATGGCGCAGCGGAACGGGACCATCGACATCATCGTCCAAACCTGCGTGCGCCTCGTCAGGGGTAAAACACTGCTGCTCCCCTGGGTCTTCTTCCTCATTGCCGCAGCGCTGACGTCCCTGGGCACCTTCTCCCCCGCCGCCGTCGCGCTCCTCGCACCCGCAGCCCTCGGTTTCGCCTACGAATCGCGCATCCATCCCGTACTCATGGGTGCGTTCATCATCAACGGAGCACACGCAGGAGGGTTCTCCCCCCTCTCCGTGGCCGGCGTCCTGGTTCACGACATCGCGCTCGAAAACGGCTTCCCCATCTCCCAGGGCGGACTGTTCGCAGCGAGCTTCGCCCTCAATCTCATCCTGTCGGCACTGACAGTGCTGTTGTTTGCGCTCCTGGGCAAGCTGAAGGACGGCCACGGCGGCCACCATACCGGCCTTGACGAGCCCCGCACGAGCCGCCCGCACGGCCAGCAAATCCTCACCCTCCTGCTGATCGCTGCAATGCTCGTGTGCACGCTGGGCTTCCACATGCCGATCGGCTTCGTTGCCCTCTCCGCCGGGCTCCTTCTGGCGCTGGTCAACATCAAGGAACACCGGACGTTCATCGGCGGTGTCTCCTGGTCCACCGTGCTTCTGGTGGCCGGCATGATCACGTACGTCTCCCTGCTCCAGCATGTCGGCGTCATCGACACCCTCGCCGAGCAGGCCCTTGCCCTGGGTGCGCCGCTGTTGATCGCGCTGGTCCTCTGCTACGTGATTGGTGTCGGCTCCGCATTCGCGTCGTCCACGGCTTTGCTGACCGCGTTCATCCCGCTTGCCGGTCCCCTGTTGGCTTCCAGTTCGCTCAGCGCCTCAGGAACCGTCGCGGCACTCGCCATTGCCGCAACGGTGGTGGACGTCTCCCCCTTCTCCACCGACGGCGCACTGGTTGTCGCCAACGCACGTGAAGACGACCGCCAGCGCGTCTACAAGCAACTGATGATGTACGCCGGCGGAGTGGTACTGGCAGCTCCCGCGCTGGCCTGGGCCCTGCTGGTACCCACCGGCATTATGTAGGGTTTGGCGTCCGACGGCGGCCCGGCAGACGGGCGCGCAACCTGACGTCGCTCCGCACCAAGGCAGGGCCCGCCGGAATGAACGGCGGCCCTGCCTTTGGCGTCTTCAGTTCTTCGCCGCCGCATTTTTAAAGCTGCCGGGAGCGGCTCTTGGCGCGCCGTCAGGGTCGGGCGAGCGGGCACCCGACGCCGCCCGACGACGTAATCCCCGTACCGCCGTCGGGCGCCCGGTTCCGTTGCCGCAGGCAAATATCAGCCAGGCTCTGGACTCCTGGGCGGGGCCCAATCAGACTGACTACAACAGCTGGCCCGGCAGGCCGGAGTTGCCCGTATTTCGACGGGTCGGGAATGGACAGCTGCATTTATTGGGGCTTTACCGAAATGCCTGTTCCAGACCGTTGAAAGGACCTGGTCATGCCGGACTTCTCAGCATTCTTTCCGCTGATTGCGATCATTCTGGGCGTACTTTTTGCCGTTGCTTTTATCTGGCTCGCAACAAAACTGATGTGGAAGGTCGCTGAACCCAACGAGGCCCTCATCATCTCCGGGCTGACCCGTGGAACCCTTGAAACCCGGGCCGGGATGGATTTCAAAATCGTCACGGGTAAGGGCGCACTGGTCTTTCCCGGCCTCCAGACGGTGCGGACCCTGTCGCTTACATTGAACGAAACCGAGCTCAAAGTTTCCTGTGTCACCTCGCAGGGCATCCAGGTGATCGTGGAGGGTGTGGTCATTTACAAGATCGGCGATGCCCCGCCTTTTATAGCCAATGCGGCCCGGCGTTTCCTGGGCCAGCAGCCCAAAATGGAAAGCCAGGTGTACAACGTCTTTGAGGGCCACCTGCGCTCCATCATCGGCAGCATGACTGTGGAGGAGATCATCCGCGAGCGGGACAAGCTCGGTTCGCAGGTCCGCAGTGCCAGCGGCGTGGAGATGGAAAAGCTGGGACTCGTGGTGGATTCGCTGCAGATCAAGGATCTGCAGGACCCTACGGGATACATCCAGAACATCGCAAAGCCGCACATCGCCAAGGTGAAGATGGAGGCCCGCATCGCCGAGGCCACCCGCAACCGTGAAGCGGCCGAGAAGGAAGCGGAGGCTGCAGCGCTGATCGCAGACGCGCAGAGCGTCTCAGCAATCAGGCAGTCGGTGGCGCAGGCCAACGCCGAGCGTGCCAAGGCCAACGCCGCCCAGGCCGGCCCCCTGGCCGACGCCACTGCGCGGCAGCAGGTGGTGGTCCAGGAAACCGAGGTCGCCAAGCTCGAGGCGGACAGGGAAGAACAGAAACTGCAGACCACCGTCCGGAAACCGGCAGACGCGAAAGCCTACGCCAAACGAACCGACGCCGAAGGCCAGAAAGCGGCGGACATCAGCGCCGCCGAGGCCCTGGCACGCCGCACCGAGCTTGAGGCCCAGGCCAACGCCCGCCGGACCGAACTGCAGGCCCAGGCAAATGCCACCGCCGCGGCTGCCGCCGCCGGAGCCACCAAGGTCACCGGCGAGGCCGAAGCTGCGGCCACCAAGGCCAAGGGTGATGCTGCGGCCTCTGCGATCAAGGCCAAAGCGCTGGCCGAGGCGGACGGCATCAAGGCCCGGGCCGAAGCCTTGGGGACCAACCAGGATGCAGTGATTTCCCAGCAGCTCGCCGAAAACATGCCCGCGATCATTGCCGCAGCGGCGGAGCCGTTCTCGCACGTGGGACAGATGACCGTCCTGAACGGCGGCGAAGGCGTCAACAAGATGCTCGGCGGAATCCTCGCTCAAGCCGGCGACTACCTCCCCGCTCTCGCGTCCGCGCTCAAGAAAGGCCCGCAGGCCAAGCCGCCGGCCAAGGCGCCCGGAGAATAGGGAACCGGATGCACAGGGAAGTTGACCGGAGCCTGACAGGAAAGATCGGGCGCGTGACCGGGCACATCGGGCCCGGCACCATCGGCGAAGTCATGTTGCCCTACCTTGGCGGCACCATGGCCTTTCACGCCCACCCGTTCGACAGGACAAGCAACTTCGCAGTGGGTGATGAGGTGCTGGTGATCTACTTCGAGCCGCCACAAACGGTGTTCGTGGACGAACTGCCGGATGTCTTGAGGCATCCCGAATGAGCAGGGCGCCGACCCTGGCCCGGGTAAACTGCCGCGGCTAGCCGGCAGGCGCCACGACGTCCTCCAGCACCGACCTGTCGAAAAAACGGACCTCGCCCGTCGCCTCAAAGAACACCGGAACCACGGATGTGCTCGGGTCCTTGGAGGTCTCGTAGATTTCAGCAGCGCTTCCATGCTTCCTGGCAATTGTTCCAACAAGCTCTGTACCGCGAACCCGGACGGTTCGAAATTTGTAGCTCATGTTGACCCCTTCGTCGACTACCGCAAACCCTACTCCTGAAAAGAATCTTCGAATCCTGCGGAGCATTCAACACTTCGGCATGGCATCGGAAAGTGGCAACATGGGGGGATGACACCCGTTCACGGCCTTTCCGGCTTCTTCCGGCGTCCCCGGCCCATCAAACCCGAGGCCGGCCAGGAATCGGTGTGGGACTAGCCGCGGCCGCCACGGGTCGAGCCGCGGGCCGAACGGATCATCGTGCGGGCTGGCGGGCAGGTGATTGCGGACACCACCGAGTCAGTGCGCGTCCTGGAGACAAGTCATCCGCCTGTTTACTACCTGCCGTTGGACTCATTCCCTTCCGGGGTACTTGTCCCTGTCGGGCGCACCACTTTCTGCGAGTTCAAGGGGCAGCGCACTACTTCGACGTCGTCGCCGGCGGAGTGGTCGTTCCCCGGGCCGGCTGGACCTACCCGGAACCCACCCCGGGTTTCGAGGCGCTTGGAACCCGGGTTGCCCTCTACCCGGGTCTCATGGACTCCTGCGAAGTCAACGGCGAGCAGGTGACCTCCCAGGACGGTGACTTCTACGGCGGCTGGATCACCAGGCAGATCGTTGGTCCGTTCAAGGGTGGCCCGGGCACTGCCGGGTGGTAGCACGGCCCACGTACGAAAAACTGACGGCCGCCCCGTCGTAGGGGCGGCCGCCGGATTCCGCGCGCTGCAGGTGTCAGTGCTCCGCTTCTGCGGCAGCCTTCTTGGCGTTTTTCTCGGCGTCCTTCGCGGCACGCAGGGCTTCGGTCTCGTGCTGCTCCTCGGCTTTTTCCTGGTGGATGACCTCTGCCAGGAGCTTCTCCATTTCCTTGGCCACCCCGGCGGCTGAGGCCGGGTTCTGGCCGGTCACCAGCCGTTCGTCCACCACCACCTTTTCCTCGAAGACACCGGCGGAGACGTGGGTGGCACCCTGCTCCTCAAGCCGGTCTGCCAGGAAGAACGGGATAACCTTGTCCTTCCCTGCAGCGACCTCCTCGTCGTTGGTGAAGGCAGCCACCTTCCGGCCCTCGACGAGGCGGAAGCCGTTGGCCAACTCAACGTTCAGCAGCCCGGCCGGCCCGTGGCAGACCGCGCCCACTACGCCGCCGGCGTTGTAAACGCTGGCCACGAGATTCTGCAGGCCTTCGCTGTCCGGGAAGTCCCACATGGTGCCGTGACCGCCTACGAGGAAGACGGCGTCGTACTGTTCGGGATCCACGACGTCCACGCGGGCAGTGTTGTAGAGGCCCGCACGCGTGGTCTCGTCCTCCGTGAAAGCGACCTGGATGGGATCTCCTGAGTCCACCTTGTCGCGCGGGGGCTGGCCGCCCTTGATGGACGCGAAGTCGACGAAATGCCCGGAATCCTTGAAGACCTTCCAGGGATGTGCAGCCTCGGCCACGTTGTAGCCGGTCTTCTCTCCGGTATCGCCGATCTCGGAAACGCTGGTCAGTACCATGAGGATTTTCTTCATGAAGTGTTCCTTTCGTCCAACTTCCACCCTACGCCCAGCACGTTTCAGGCCTTCCTCCCCGCCTTGGATGGTGGCAGTCGACCGGGCGGTTATGCATTCGCACTCATCGCCCTGCACCGCTGAACGCCCGCTCCGATCGCGCTCGCGGATATGCTGGTCGTCGCGGGGCATGCCGATGCGTACGTAATCCGATGAAAGCATCGGTGCAGCACTACATCGACTACCGCCGCAAAGGTTTCGCCGTCAGCGCACTGAGGTCCCCGCGGACACTTTCCGGTTCGGCTTCAGCGGGTCTTCGTATGGTCCCGTCCCCCGTCGAAGGACCCGGCCGGGTTCTTGTCCAAGGCTCCGAAGACAGGATCCAGGTCCTTTGGCTCCGGCCAGCGCTCTGCCACACCTTCGAACGTCAGGTGGTCGTCCTCGTTGTAGTCGAACCAGCCGGGCCGGATGATCGTGTGGGCCCGCCTCTGGCAACCCTGGCGTACTGCTTCCGCGACGACGTCGCGGCCGACGTTTCCGGCTGTGCCGGGAGGACCTGCCAGTACAGGGAACAGCAGGCACTCCCGCAGTTTCTTCCAAGGTGGTGGGCTTGGTAAAGCAGGCCAGCGGGAAGCTGCCTCCGATCCGCCACGTCAGAAGGACATCCGTGAACACCACCCCAGCCGTGCCTCCCACCTGGTTCCGTCCCAAGGCGGAGCTGGGCCTGTCCCTGGGCGTCGGCGTGCTGGTGGCGGTCTCAGCCAACGCCGGCTCACTCGCCGGGACCGTCGCGCTTCCCCTGGTGATCACCGGCGGATCGATCATGCCGGCAGCCGCGCTGCTCGTGGCCTTGGTCCTCATCGTTCCCGGCGAACGCGCGGTCCGGCGCAACTCCCGAAACAGGCCCTGACAGTACCTGTTCACGGGAACCTTTCTGCTGTTACCTAAGCAGTGGAACCTGGAACCTTTTCATAAACCACCGAACGGAGAGAATTCAGATGCGGGCAACCTTTATGTACGGCGCCGGTGATGTGCGGGTGGAGAACGTGCCCGACCCGATCCTGCAGGACCCCCCCGACGCACTGGTCCGGATTGTCAGGTCCTGCGTCTGCGGGTCTGACCTGCATCCCTACCACAGCATGCCTAAGTCCCATCAGGGCTCCCCGATGGGCCACGAGTTCATCGGCGTCGTCGAGGACACCGGCAAAGACGTCTCAACCCTGAAAAAGGGCGACTTTGTCATTGCCCCTTTCGCCTGGTCCGACGGCACCTGCGTCTTCTGCCGTGAAGGCCTGCAGACCTCCTGCCGGCACGGCGGGTTCTGGGCCTCAGGCGGGATCGGCGGCGCCCAGGCAGAAGCTGTCCGCGTCCCGTTCGCCGACGGCACCCTGGTCAAGGCCCCCGTGGGCGAGGACAGCGAACTGCTGCCCTCCCTGCTGACCCTGTCCGACGTCTACGGCACCGGCTACCACGCCGCCCTCAAGGCAGGCGTCAACAACCGCACCAGCGTCACGGTCATCGGCGACGGGGCCGTAGGGCTGATGGCCGTGCTCTCGGCCAGACTGCTCGGTGCCGGGCAGATCATCCTGATGGGACGGCACAAAGCACGCACCGACCTCGGCATCGAATACGGCGCAACCGACGTCGTGGCCGAACGCGGCGAGGCCGGCATCGAGAAGGTCCGGGAACTCACCGGCGGCGACGGCACCCACACCGTCCTCGAATGCGTCGGACACCGCCCCGCCTACGACCAGGCGCTCGGCGTGATCCGCCCCGGCGGGGTCATCAGCCGCGTCGGCGTGCCCCAGTACGAGGACGCCCCCATCGGCTTCGGCTCGATGTTCGGCCCCAACATCACCCTCACCGGCGGCCCCGCACCCGTCCGCGCCTACATTGAGACGCTGTTGCCCGGTGTCCTGGACGGCACAGTCAACCCGGGCAGGGTCTTCGACCGCACCATCAGCCTCGACGACGTTCACGAAGGCTACCGCGCCATGGACTCCCGCGAATCCCTCAAAGTCCTCGTCCGCCCGTAAGCGAACCACCCCCACGAAAGGAAACCGTTCATGGCTACATGGCTCATCACAGGATGCTCCACCGGACTCGGCCGGGCACTCGCCCAGGCAGTGCTCGCCCACGGGCACAACGCCGTCGTCACTGCCCGGAACCCGGCGACTCTGGAAGACATCGCCGCCGCCTACCCCGGCACGGCTCTGGCCCTGCCCCTCGACGTCACCGACCGGGCCCGGATCGGCACGGTGGTGCAGCAGGCACAGACGCGCTTCGGCGGCGTCGACGTGCTCGTCAACAACGCCGGGTACGGTTACCGCGCGGCAGTGGAAGAAGCGGACGACGGCGACATCCGGCAATTGTTCGACACTAACGTTTTCGGCGCTGTGGACATGATCAAAGCAGTCCTGCCGGGCATGCGTGCCAAAAGGTCCGGTGCCATCCTGAACATCTCCTCCATCGGAGCGCGCATCACACCGGCGGGATCAGGCTATTACTCGGCAACCAAAGCCGCCCTGGAAGGGCTCTCCGGTTCCCTTCACAAGGAGTTGAAGCCGCTGGGAATCAGCGTCACCGTTGTCGAGCCCGGTGCGTTCCGCACCGACTTCGCCGGGCGCTCACTCACCCAGTCGGCGACGCCCATTGGAGACTACGCGGACACGGCAGGCAAGCGGCGGAAAGAAAACGACACGATGCACGGCACCCAGCCCGGCGACCCTGCAAAAGCAGCCGAAGCCATCCTGGCGGTCGTCGAAAGTGCGGAGCCGCCGTCGTTATTGGTTCTCGGACAGGACGCGTTCAACGCGTTTGGTGCTGTTGCCGAGGCAGAACGCGCCGAGCTGGACCGTTGGCGGGACCTCAGCCTCAGCACTGGAATCGAGGACTAGGCCAATGGAATATACACGCCTCGGCCAGTCCGGCCTGAAAGTCAGCCGCATCGCCTTGGGCTGCATGAGTTTCGGTGACACGTCACAAGGCTTCAACGAGTGGGCCCTCGGCGATGACGATGCCGGGCCGGTCTTCCGCCAGGCCGTCGACCTGGGAACAGATCGATGCGTCGCTGTCCCGCCTCGGCACAGACTATGTTGACCTGTACCAGATCCACCGTTTCGATCCCGAGGTGCCGATCGAGGAAACGATGGAAGCCCTGCACGACGTGGTCAAGGCCGGGAAAGCCCGCTACATCGGCGCCTCATCCATGTGGGCGTGGCAGTTCGCAAAAATGCAGCACGCCGCCGATCTGCACGGCTGGACCAGATTCGTCTCCATGCAGAACCAGTACAGCCTCATGCAAAGGGAGGAGGAACGGGAAATGTTCCCGTTCCTGGCCGACCAGGGCCTGGGCAGCATCCCGTGGAGCCCCCTCGCCAAGGGGCGGCTCACCAGGCCGTGGGGCGAGCACACCAAACGCGCCGACACCGACCCCGTGCAGCGCCGCTTCTTCAGCGACGATGACCAGCCCATCGCCGACGCCGTCCAGCAGGTCGCCACGGAACTCGGGGTGCCGATGGCCCAGGTTGCGCTGGCCTGGGTTCTGCGCAACGCCACCGTGGCCGCCCCCATCGTAGGCGCCACCAAGACCCACCACCTCACCGACGCCGCCGCGGCCCTGGAGATCAAACTCACCGACGAGCAGGCACAACAGCTCGAAAAGCCTTACACCCTGCGGATGCCGACCGGCTACTGACTGCCAACTGTTCACCGAAGGCAAGAGTCAAGGGAAGCCCCATGAACCTCGAACCCGTTCCGCCGGCGACGAAGAACCCGGCGGCCCAGTTCGCCGGGGATGTCCGGCTCGACCCGATCGCACCGCCCCCTGAGAGCCACCCCGGCCAGGTGGATTCACTGAGGAACCAAGGAAGGCAGTAGTCATCGGCCTGGAACTCGCCAAGACTGGTGCGCGAACGGCTCAGCCACCGCTTCGATGAAAACCCCTGCCTGAACTACCAAGCAGGGTGACTAATGCACGTCCGAGTGGTAGACCTGAACTGTTCCGCTGAGGAACCCGGCGGGCTCGTTAGTCACAGCGAGGTGCACGATGACGTCAATGAATCCTGCTAATCAACTTGACGAGCTGGGCAAGCGGACGCTGCGCAAAGTCCGTAACCGCCTGATGCCCCTGATCGTCCTGCTCTACTTCATCGCTTATCTGGACCGGAACAATGTCGGCTTCGCAAAGCTGACCATGAGCGAGGACATCGGCCTGAGTGCGTCGGCCTACGGCCTCGGCGCCGGCATCTTTTTCCTCGGCTACGCCCTGCTGGAAATCCCCAGCAACGGCGGCATGTACAAGTTTGGCGCCCGTAAATGGATCGCCCGCATCCTCATCTCGTGGGGCATCTTTGCCACGGCCATGGCGCTGGTGAATGGCGAGACAACGTTCTACATCGTCCGGTTCCTGCTGGGCGCCGCGGAGGCGGGCTTCTTCCCGGCAATCCTGTTCTACCTGACGCTGTGGTTCCCTGCCGCACAGCGCGTGACCGTGCTGGGCATCTTTATTCTCGCCCAGCCCATCTCCAATGCCCTCGGAGCCCCGGTCTCGGGCCTGCTGCTGCAGATGGACGGCATCATGGGCCTGCAAGGCTGGCAGTGGCTTTACATCATTGAAGGCATCCCGGCCATCCTCCTCGGAATACTTACCCCGTTCCTGATGACCGACCGCCCCAGCCACGCGCACTTTCTGGCGGACGATGAGCGTGAATGGCTGACAAAGACGATGGACGAGGAACTGGCCCACAAGCAGAAGGGCCAGCCCCACCACTTCCTCGCAGGGCTCAAAGACCCGCGGACCATCGCCTACTCGGCCCTGTACTTCGGGCTGGTCTGCGGCATATACGGCCTCGGCCTGTGGATGCCGACGATCGTCGCTGCCCTGGGCAAGTTCACCACCACCCAGGTCGGCTTCATCGTGGCCATTCCGTACACGATTGCGGCTGTCTTTGTGTACTTCTGGGGCCGTCGCTCGGACCGCACAGGCAACCGCGTTTTGCATGCAAGTCTCAGCATGGTGATGGCCGCCGTCGGCCTCCTGGCGGCGGGCTTCCTGGTACAGGTCAACGCGGTCCTTGCCCTGACGGCCTTGACGCTGGCGGCCATGGGCATCTATTCCGCCATCGCACCGTTCCTGGCGATGCCCTCCACGGCCCTGGTCGGGGCCGCGGCAGCGGCCGGGCTGGCCATGGTGAACTCGCTTGGTAACCTTGGCGGCTTCGTGGCTCCCTACGCCGTCGGGCTGTTCAACGACGCCACAGGAGACAACCGTTCGGGCCTTGTGTTCCTCTCAGCCTGCCTGGGCATCACGGCCATCGCCACCTACCTCTACGCGCGCAAGCGCCCGGAGGGCCACGTGAAGCCCGGTACGCGGGCCACGGTCGGTGAGGAAGCTGTGGCTGCCGACGAGTTCGACATCAAGAACTGACAACTGCTAACGAGAGGCAGACTGACATGGGTCCTCGAGGTGCGTTCCCGGCCGAACGAACAGCGGTCCTGACCGGTGCCGCGTCTCCACGTGGCATCGGACGGGCAACCGCGGAAATGCTCGCCAGCCAAGGCTGGGCGGTGGCTGTTTTGGACATCGACGGCGATGCCGCACGGAAAGCCGCGGAGGAGATATCCAGCATTTACGGCGTCAAAGCGATCGGGGTCGGGGCGGACGTCTCCGCCCAGGCAACCGTCAATGCCGCCATAGACGACGTCGAATCCGCACTGCCGCCCATCGTGGGACTGGCCAACCTTGCGGGCATCAGCTCACCCACGGAGTTCATGGACGAGACCCTTGAGGCCTGGGAGCGGGTGTTCAAGATCAACATGACCGGCACGTTCCTGGTGACCCAGCGCGTGCTCCGGGGCATGATCGAGCGGAAACTCGGCAGGATCGTGAGTGTCTCGTCCATCTCCGCCCAGCGCGGGGGCGGCACGTACTCCAAAGTGGCTTACAGCGCCTCGAAGGCCGCCATCATCGGATTCACCAGGGCACTGGCCCGTGAAATGGGCCAGCATGGCGTCACCGTCAACTGTGTGGCTCCCGGTCCCGTGGACACGGACATCATGGGTGGGACGCTGACCGTGGAGCGCAAGGCGGCCATGGCTGCGGACATCCTGGTGGGCCGGGTGGGCACCGTGCGGGATATCGCGGCGCTGATCGTGTTCCTGCTGGGCGAGGACGCCGGGTTCATCACTGCCGCCACCTATGACATCAACGGGGGGCTGCAGATTTCCTGACCCCTGCGGGCCACCCCACTGCCCGGCGCTGGGTCCCCAACTTCGGGGGGCCCAGCGCCGCAGCTTCACGGGTCCAATTCCAGCCCGTGCCATCCCTGACCGTTGCCCACCACCTAAAGGATGCGTCCGGGGGGCCCGGGAGGTTGGGTTGTCCACTCGGTTTCGGTGGCCCGCATCCACGGATATGGCAGGAGATCCTCGATGCCCACCCTTCCCACTGTCCCCGCAGCATCCACCAGGACCGTTGAGCCTGCGCCGTAGGCGCGGAGCAGTTCCCGGCATACGCCGCAAGGGTTCGTGACCTGCGGTTGGCCGCTTTCGTCCATGCTCACGGCAACCATGGACCGGATGGCCGGCTCCTGTGCCATCCGGGCATTCGCCAGGGCACTGGACTCGGCGCACACGTTGATGCGTTTTGAGCCGATGTGAAGTCCGAGGTAGACAGCCCCTGACTCACCGCGCATGGCGGCGGCTACCCGGTGGTTGTCCGTGTGATGGGCCGCCAGCAACAGCTGCCTCGCTGCTTCGTACAGCTCCACGTCGGTGTCGCTGAGTTCAAAGGAAATCACGTCTCTGCCTACCGTCCGATGAAGATGCCGTTCTTCTGCTTGGCGAGCAAGTAGAAGACAATGCTGAGCAGCGAGAGGACGGCGACGTACACCGGGAAGATCCAGGAGGCATTCAGTGACTGCAGCCAGACCAGAAGGTAGGAAGCGGTGCCTCCGAACAGGGCCACGCCTATGCCGTATCCCAGGGCCGTTCCGGCGCCCCGGCAGGACTTCGGCATGAGCGAGCTGGTGACGACGTTGTAGAGCGTCATGTTCAGGACCAGGACCACTGAGCCGCCGAGCAGGACTGCCGCGAAGCCGCCGATGCCGGGGCGGACATACATCAGCATCAGGAAGACCGAAGGAATGGAAAGCGCACGGGTGATCAGGAACCATTTCGAGATGGACCTGCCGTCCGCGAACCTGCCGATGAGCAGGCTGCCGACGACGAGCACGACACCGAGGGCGGTGGTCAGTGCGAAGACGGCCGTGGCGTCCTCCTTGAAGCTGGAGCGGGCCGCGGTGGGCAGTCCGGTGTTCCACGCGTAGTTGTAGGCCTGGGCTGCTCCGACGACGAAGGTGATTGCCAGGACGCTGAGCCAGTGCTTGCGCACCCCGCCCCAGACTGCCTTTGTGGAGTTGTCCGCGAGCTCTTCGGGCTTCATGGTCTCCGGCAGCGTGCGGCGAAGGTAGACGACGACAAATCCGAAGGCTGCTCCGACGATGAAAGGTATCCGCCACCCCCAGTCAGCCATCACTGTGCCGCCGAGCATCAGCGACGACAGGTAGCTGACCAGCGAGGCGAGGAGGATGCCGGCGTTGACGAAGAAGGAGATGACGCCGGCAACGAAGCCTTCGCGTCCTTCGGGGACCAGTTCGACGGCGTGGGCGGTGGAAAGGGGCGCTTCAATGCCGGTGGACATGCCCTGGATGATCCGGCAGACGAGCAGGATGACGCCTGCGGCGGCACCGATCTGGTCATAGGTGGGGCACAGGGCAATGACCAGGGTGGTGACTGCCATCATCATGATGGACCAGAGCATCACCTTCCGGCGTCCGAGCTTGTCGGCCAGGGTGCCGAGCAGAATGCCGCCCAGGGGACGGAACGCGAAGCCGACGGCAAAGACGGCGAGTGCGCTCAGTGTTGCTGCGACGGGGTCCTGTGACGGGAAGAACTTCGGTCCGATGAACGCCGACAGGAGGCCAAAGACCATCCAGTCGTACCACTCCAACGTGTTTCCGAGCCCGAGGGCCAGCAGCCCGCGGCGGACTTCGGGAGAGAGCCGCGGCTTCCGGTCACTCGCGGCGCCAGTCTTGACGACAGTGTCAGTCATGATTCTTTCCTTCCCCTGCACCTTCGGGGTGCAGGAGGGTACGGATCACCGGCGGACACCCTGATGGGGGCCGGCGATCGAAACTATCGTTTGGCTTGGTCCGGTAGAACGGACCGGCTCACCACATGGGAGGTGAGTTAGCACAGATAGCTACGCATGCCTCTTCGTAGCGCTGGAATGCAGACCGGGGCCATGGACCTCCCGCCAGAAGGTATGCATGCCTGTTGCCCGCATTGCGTCGCTCACTCCAGTGATGCGACTCACATAACTATATTGAAGATCTTTACAGAGTCAATGCTTTCCGGAAACGGGATCTGCAGCCCGCCGGCAATGTTCCGGATTGAAAAGTTTTCACCCAGACCATTGATTCTCTAAAAGTTTTCACTATAGTGATGTAAGTCAGGTCATCGACAGAAAGTTGAACCATGGTCACCGAGAGCCTTGCAGGGAGTTCCCCTAACGGCACCAGCGTGCTTCTTGCCACCGTCGGCAACAAGGTCCGGAACATGCGCAAGGAAAAAGGCATGACCCTGGCTAAGCTATCGGAAATCACCGGCCTCAGCCCGGCGATTGTCAGCCAGATTGAACGCGGACTGGCCAACCCGTCCTTCACCACGCTCGCTCAGCTGGCCCATGGCCTGGACATCCCGGTGGGGAAATTTTTCATCGGCCAGGAAGAAACCAGATCGCCCGTGGTCCGCAAGGCCGACCGGCGCAATCTTAAGGGCGTCACCAAGAAGTCAGTGGGCGAGGCAGTGTACGAGCTGCTGACCCCGGACCTGAATGGTGCGCTGGAGGCGCAGTGGATCGTGAGCCCGCCAGGCCATGACACGAGCGCCACGCCCTTCCGGCACAGCGGCGAGGAGTTCGGCATCATCCTCTCCGGCCGGAAGGACATCTTCCTGGACGGCGTGTGCTATTCGCTCGAGGAAGGCGATTCGATCACGTTCTCCTCGGACACTCCCCACTGGTACAAAAACAGCTACGAAGAGGTCTGCGTAGCAATTTGGGTCAACGCCCCGCACGCGTGGTGACTATGCGGCTTTAGCCGCCATCAGCGTTTCCCGGTCCGCAGACACTGTCCACCGCAGAGCCTTCCGCGGACCCATCTGACGAATCCCGCACAAGGGCCCCCGGTCCTCGCTGCCCTGCGCCCTGCGCCGGGAAAATTCGTCCTGCGCCGCTGCGCTCTTCAGCCCAGCGACCGCTCTGCTCCCTCCGCCGTACCCTCGGCGTCCCAGCCGGAAAGTTAAGGATCCCCATGAACTCGCTCGAACTCAGCACCACCACAGCGGACCTCACCGCACCAGTTATCTCCCGTTCCAACGTCCTCGTGGTGGGCGGCGGCCCCGCAGGTGTTGCCGCCGCCGTCACCGCCGCCCGCTCCGGTGCACAGGTCACCTTGCTGGAACGGTATTCCTCTCTCGGCGGCCTGGCATCCGGCGGCATGGTCCTGGTCTTGGACGACATGATCAACGGCCAGGAAATCACCGTGACCGGCATCGTCTCCGAATACGTCGAGCGCCTGCAAAAACTTGGCCTCGCCGTCGTCCCGCCGGCCGATGACCGCAAGACCTCCGAGGAACTCTGGAACAAATGGGGCCGCTACGGCACCTTCGACTTCCACTCACACACCAACCCGAAGCCCATTTGCTACGCAGCGGCGTTCGATCCGGACGGCTGGAAGCGGGTCTCCAACGACCTGGTCCGCGAGGCCGGCGTTGACCTGCGCCTGCATTCCTGGTTCTCCCGCCCCATCGTGGACAACGGTGTGATCAAGGGCGTCATCTGCGAAACCAAGCTGGGGCCACAGGCCTTCCTGGCCGACATCGTCATCGACACCACCGGCGACATCGACGTCGCCTCCCGGGCCGGCGCCAGCTACGCCAAGGACAACTACCTCACCACCCTCGTCTTCCGCCTGGGCAACGTGAACACGGCCGCGGCTGAGGCCTTTGAACAGGCCAACCCCAAGGAAGCCCGTGCCATCAACCGCAAGATCAAGCGCCTCCTCGGCGGCGCCTGGGAACTGTGGTGGCTCAAGACCCCCATCGACGGCGTTGTCTGGTGCAACGCCCCGCACATGACCGGCTTCGACGGCACGGACCCGGCAGACATGACGGCCGCCGAGTTCGCCGCCCGCGACCGGATCTCCGAGGCAGTGGACTACGTCCGGGCCAACCTGCCCGGCTTCGAAAATTGCTACATGCTGGACGTCGCGTCCCAGATGGGCGTCCGCCAGACCCGCCTCCTGGAGGGCGAATACGTCATGACCAAGGACGACGTCACCCAGCGCCGGCACTTCGCCGACACCGTGGCCCGCGGCCGGGACTACTACTACCCGTACCGCTCGCTGCTGCCCAAGGAAGTGGACCAGCTGCTGGTTGCCGGCCGCCACTACTCGGCCACCCCCGAGGCGCAGAAGATGTCCCGCGAGATCCCGCCCTGCATGGCCATGGGCCAGGCCGTGGGCGTCGCAGCCGCACTCGCCGTCGAGAACGGCCTGCTGGTCCGCGACGTGTCCGCAGTGGATATCCAGCAGGGCATGCGCAGGCACGGCGCGGACCCCGGCGACGTCCCGTCAGCGAACGCCACCCTTGACCAGGATGCGGTGGTGGGGGCATGAGCACCATCATCGAAAAATTTGAAGGAACGACGGCGGCACCGGCCACCGCGGAGGAACGCACCACAGTGCCGCTCCCGCTGGACGGCATCAAGATCGTGGACTTCACCCAGGTCTTCATGGGCCCGTCCTGCACGCAGCTGCTGGGGGACTACGGCGCGGACATTGTCAAGGTGGAACGACCCGGCGCCGGGGACATTTCCCGCAACTCGTTCCCGGACAAGGACGGCCAGGACAACCCCATCTTCCTGTCCATCAACCGCAATAAACGCAGCATTTCAGTGGACACCCGGACAGAGGAAGGCCGGAACGTCCTGCACGTCCTCCTGGCCGACGCGGACGTGGTGGTCAGCAATTTCCGCTCCGGCGTGATGGAACGCATGGGCTTCGGCTACGAGGAACTCAAGAAGAACAATCCCGGCATCATCTGGGCTTCCGGCACGGGCTTCGGCCCGGTGGGCCCTTACTCCCACAAGGGCGGCCAGGACGCGATCGCCCAGGCCTACTCGGGTGTCATGTGGCGTCGCGAATCCGAAGATGCGAAACCCGGAATCTACCCCACCACCCTGTGCGACTACATCACGGGCATGCACCTCATGCAGGGCATCCTCCTTGCTCTGCGCACCCGGGAAACCGCCGGCGTCGGCCAGAAGGTGGAGGTGACCATGTACGACTCCATGCTGCACCTGCAGATGCAGGAGGCGTGCATGCAGCTCAACCGCGGCTACGAGGTCAACTGGGGCGCCATGCCGCTGAGCGGCGTGTTCGAAACCACCGACGGCGCGGTATGCATGGTGGGCGGTTTCACCCCCGACCCGCTCAAGCGGATCTCGGAGGCGCTTGGCCTGGACGAGGACCTCACTCTCCGGCCCGAATTCGCGGACCTCAAGCAGCAGTTCAAGCACAAGCCCGCGCTGCAGGCCATCTTCTGCGAGCGCATCGCCACCAACACCACCGAATACTGGACCTCCAGGCTGGAGGACCAGGGCCTGCTGAACGCCCCGGTCCATACCCTTGAGCAGGCCCTCGCCGACGCGCAGACCGAGGCCAACGGCATGGTCGTGGAAGCTGAACACCCCGGCGTGGGAACCGTGCGGATGCTCAACGCCCCCATCCGGCTCTCCGCCACCCCGCCCACCATCCGGCGCGTGGCGCCGCGGCTCGGCGAACACAACGTGGAAGTCCTCAGGGAAAACGGCTTCGACGACGAAACCATCGAACGCCTGCAGCAGCTGGGGGTGCTCAGGTGACCACGGTTTCAGAAGCGGAGAAGGCAGGCACAGCTGCGCAGGCAGTGGATGAAGTCACCCTGACCATCGAAAAGCACGTTGCCACTGTGGTGATTGACCGCCAGCACGTCCTGAACGCCGTTGACGGCACCGCGCAGGCCCGGCTGAACGAAATCTGGGCCCAGCTGGAACAGGACTCCAGTATCCGCGCCGTAGTGATCACGGGCGCCGGCACCCGCGCGTTCTGCGTGGGCGCGGACATGTCCGCCTCCGCCGTGGACAAAACCGGCCTGGAATACTGGGCCGGCCTGGACCCCAACGGCTTCGGCGGCCTCAGCCTGCGCACCAGCCTGGACATCCCGGTCATCGCCCGGGTCAACGGCTACGCGTTGGGCGGCGGCATGGAAATTGTGCTCGGCGCGGACATCGTCGTCGCATCGGAGGACGCCAGGTTCGGGCTGACGGAGCCCCGGGTGGGGCGTCTGGCGCTCGACGGCGGTATCCACCAGCTGGTGCGCCGCATCCCCCACACCCAGGCGATGGGCATGCTCCTCACCGGCCGCAAAGCAGATGCCACGGAGATGCAGTCCATGGGCCTGGTCAACGAAGTAGTTCCGGCAGACGAGCTCGACACCGCGGTGCAGCGCTGGGTGGAGCAGATCCTCGCCTGCGCCCCCACCTCGGTCCGGGCCGTGAAGCAGATGGTCACACAGACCGGCCATCTCACCGCCAAAGAGGCCCGCGGGCTTCGCCTGCCGGCCCTTATGGCCGCCCTGGACAGCGAAGACTCCGCCGAAGGGGTCCGCGCCTTCCAGGAAAAACGGCCGCCGGCCTGGCCCGGCCGCTGATGCCCACCAACATGCAGCAGGAAGAGAAGGAGAAACAGATGCAGGCAGCAAGTGCACCTGAGACGTCGGCCCGGGAATCCCTGGCGCCGGGGGTATGGGGCGTCGTCGCCACCCCGTTCCAGGGCAGCACCCTGGAAGTGGATCTGGACAGCCTGTCCGGGCTTGTGGAACACTACGAGGCCATCGGCACCACCGGGCTGACTGTCCTGGGAGTGTTTGGTGAAGCTGCCGCTCTGTCCGCAGAGGAACGCCGTCAGGTCCTGGAGATTGCGGTCGAATGCACTGACCTTCCACTCGTGGTGGGCATTACCGCCCTTGCCACCCGGCCCGCCATCGAGGAAACCAGGGCAGCTCAGGAAGCGGCCGGCGGGCGCCTGGCGGCCGTGATGGTGCAGGTCAATTCGGCCCGGCCGGAAGTGGTGGCCGCGCACCTGGATGCCATCCACCGGGCCACCGGAGCGAAGGTGGTCCTGCAGGATTATCCGCTGGCCAGCGGTGTCAGCATCAGCACCAAGGCCCTCATCTCAGTAGTGAACCTGTGCACCTTCGTCATCGCGGTGAAGGCCGAAGCACCACCCACCAGCGTCGCCATCGCGGAGCTGACGGCCGCCGTCGGGGTTTCCGTTTTCGGTGGCCTGGGCGGGCAGGGACTGCTGGATGAGCTGATGTCCGGCGCAGCGGGCGCCATGACGGGATTCTCTTACCCGGAAGCGCTGATCGCTTGCGTCCGCGCCTGGCGGCGCGACGGGTATGAGGCCGCACGCGACCAATTGCTGCCGTACCTGCCGCTGGTCAATTTTGAACAGCAGGCAGGAATCGCATTGGCCGTCCGCAAAGAATGCCTGCTGCAGCGCGGGCTCATCAAGGATCCCGGGGTCCGTCCACCCGGGGCGGCCTTCCCGGAGAAGCTGCGGCCAGGCATGCTGGCGCACCTGCGCGAAGCGGCCGAGGCGCTGGAAGCGCAGTCCACAACCATGTTTGCAGGGGGTTTCTGATGGACCTGGGAATCGCCGGCAAGACAGCGTTTGTCGCGGCCTCCACGGGTGGCCTGGGACTGGCAGTGGCACGCGCCCTCGCCGCCGAAGGTGCCCGCGTTGCCATCGTCGGCCGGCGGCGTGACAGGGGCAAGGAGATCGTCGCGGAACTCCATGCCGCCTACGGAACCACCGGTTTTGACGCGGTGGCCATCGAAGCGGACCTGACGACGGCCGAAGGAATCGCCTCCGCTGTCGAACAGACCGTGGCGGACCTGGGGCCCATTGACATCCTGGTCCTCAACGGCCCCGGCCCGAAGCCCGGCGCCGCTGCCACACTCAGTCCCGGGGACATCGCCGCTGCCTTCGAACTGCTGGTCAAGCCGCACCACGCGCTCATCTCCCACGTGCTTCCAGGCATGCGGGAACGGCGCTGGGGCCGGATCCTCGCCATTGGCTCCAGCGGGGTGGTGGCTCCCCTGCCCAACCTCGCGGTGTCCAACACCGGCCGGGCGGCCCTGGCAGGCTACCTCAAGACGCTCGCTGCCGAAGTGGCGCTGGACGCGGTGACTGTCAACATGCTCCTGCCCGGCAGGATCGGCACGGACCGGGTGGCCGAACTGGACCAGGCCGCCGCCAAGCGCCGGGGCACCACGCCGGAGGACATCCAGCTGGAATCCCGAAAGACCATTCCCGCCCGCCGCTACGGCGAGCCGGAGGAATTCGGCGCCGCCGCCGCATTCCTGTGCAGCGCCCCGGCGTCGTACATCACCGGTGTGGCACTCCGGTGCGACGGCGGCCTCATCCGCAGCCTCTAGACCTACATTTTCCCTCCCCCAAAGGAAACCCCATGACTTCCACAACGCCAGACCTGTCCACCCGGACGGACCGCGGACTTCTTACCGCCCGGCACCTCATCAACGGCGAATGGCTGGGCGATGCGGACACCGAACGGATGAACCCGGCCCGCCCGGACGAGCTTGCAGCCCTCTCCCCCAGCGGTACCGCGGCCGATGTCGACGCCGCCGTCACTGCGGCTGCCACGGCCCAGCCCGTCTGGGCAGCCATGCCAGCGCCGTCCCGCGGGGCTATCCTCATCACCGCCGGCAACCTGCTGATCGAACGCCAGAGCGCCATCGCCGAGGACCTGGTCCGGGAAGAAGGCAAAACGCTGGCAGAGGCCAAAGGCGAGGTCAAGCGTGCCTCGGACGTGCTCCGCTTCTTCGGCTCCCTGGGCTGGGCGGCCACCGGCGAGGTGCTGCCCAGCGGCCTCCCGGACACAACCATCACCACCCGCCGCGAGCCCCTCGGAGTGGTGGGGCTCATCACCCCGTGGAACTTCCCCATCGCCATCCCGGCATGGAAGGCCGCGCCCGCCCTGATCAGCGGCAACGCCGTGGTCATCAAGCCGGCTGAGCTGACCCCACTCTCCGCCACCCACCTTGCCCGCGCCCTGCAGGATGCCGGGCTGCCCGCAGGCGTCTTCAACGTGGTGCACGGCAAAGGACGCGTGGTGGGCGACGCCCTGGCCCGCGATTCCCGCATCGCCGGCCTGTCCTTCACGGGTTCCACCAAGGTGGGGCTTGGCCTGCAGGAGATCCTGAACGCCCGCCGCGCCCGGGTCCAGCTGGAAATGGGCGGGAAGAACGGCGTCCTGGTCGTGGACGACGCCGATGCCCGCAAGGCCGCAAAAGTGGTGGCCGCGGGGGCCTTCGGACTCACCGGCCAGGCCTGCACCGCCACGTCCCGCGTCTACGTCACACCGGGCATCCGCGACGCCTTCCTGGCGGCCCTCACCGAGGAAGCCGCCACCTACGCGCCCGGTGACGGCCAGGACCCGCCGATGGGGGCTGTGGTGAGCAGCGACCAGTTTTCACAGAACACCGCAGCGGTGCGTTCCGCCGTCGAACGCGGTGCCACGCTGCTCTCCGGCTCCGGGATCCTGGATGAAACCCACGACGGCGATCCCGGCCGGCCGCTGTACTTCCCGGCCGCCGTGCTCACCGGGCTGCCGTTCGACGACGCGGCAGTCACCGAGGAGATCTTCGGACCGGTGGTCGCCGTTCTTGAAGTGTCGGACTACGAGGCCGGACTCGCCGCAATCAACGACTCGCGCTACGGCCTCACCGCCGGCATCTGCACCGACTCCCTGGCCCGCGCCACGGACTTCGCGGCCCGCGCGCAGGCCGGCGTCATCAAGGTCAACCGTCCGACGGCCGGCCTGGACCTGAACGTGCCGTTCGGCGGCGTGAAGGACTCCTCCACCAACACGTTCCGCGAGCAGGGCAAGTCCGCCCTGGACTTCTTCACGTGGGGCAAAACCGTCTACACGGGCGTGTAGGCGCCATGACCTACGTGATCGCGCAGCCGTGCGTGGATGTGAAGGACAAGGCGTGCATAGAGGAATGCCCCGTGGACTGCATCTACGAAGGAAAGCGCATGCTTTACATCCACCCTTACGAGTGTGTCGACTGCGGAGCATGCGACCCTGTTTGCCCGGTGGAAGCAATCTACTACTCGGAGGACCTGCCGGAAGAATGGGCGGGTTATGGGGGCGCCAACGCCGGGTTCTTCGACGTTCTCGGATCTCCGCAGGCAGCGGCAGCGGTGGGCCGCACCGAACATGACCATCCTTTGATCGCCGCCGAGGAGCCGCAATGCCGCTGATGGTGGAAACCATAGGCTGGATCGGATCCGCACTGATCCTGGTGTCTCTGGCCCAGTCCCGGCCCCGACGCCTGCACCTGCTCAACCTCGGTGCCTGCATCGTCCTCATTGCCTACAACGCACTTATCGGCGCTGTTCCGGGCATAGGACTGAACGCGGGCCTGATACTCGTCAATCTGTGGCGGCTGCGGACCCTCCCCCCGGCCGGACTTTCTTCCTCACATCCGGCCCCGGAGGTCAGCAACGAGGACCCGCACCAAAGTGAGGTTCATCAGGCCCGGTGACGGATAGACTCGGCCATGTCGGGCGGTGCGGCCGACTTCATCATCGACACGGCCGGAGGGCCCGAATGACAATGGTTTTCAGTCACAGCGGGCGGGCCCTTCGGTTGGGTGGCGTAGGACGGGGCCGTACGTTGTCCGGGTCGATGTGATTCCCAGTGGACCCGCGGACCGCCCGGGGACCCTTCTGAGGGTGTTGGTCGCTGATGATGACCCGGGGTCCTTGCTGGTCGCACGGGCCGCCGTGGAGCAGTCCGGACACGAATGCATCACCGCTGCAGACGGCGATACCGCCTGGGAGCTGTACCGCACCCACCGGCCGCACGTCGTGGTGACAGACCTGAAAATGCCAGGCCTGGACGGACTAAGCCTCTGCCGCGCCATCCGCGCCGCCGACAAGGACGCCTACACCTACCTCGTCCTGGTCACCTCGCACGGATCCCGCGACGACGTCCTGGCCGGCATGGACGCCGGCGCCGATGACTACGTCACCAAGCCCCTGGACCCGTTCCACCTGCGGACCCGGCTCCTCGCCGCCCACCGCGTCACAACTCTCCACGCAGACCTGGCCGATGCCCTGGCTGAGTCCCGGACCAGCAACGAACGGCTCGCGGATTTCACCGGCAGGGTCAGCCACGACCTGCGGACCCCGTTGACCTCAATCCTCGGATATGTGGAACTTGCCTCCATGGAGCCGGATCCTGACCCGGCTGAACTCGCGGAATACCTGCACATCGTCGGTTCAAGTGCGCGCAGGATGCTGTCCATGGTCGAGGAACTGCTCTCATTCGCATCCCTCGGCGGCTCTCTGGAGTTGAAACAACTGTCTCTTGCGGACCTCGTCGGGGCGGTCACCGTCGACCTCAGTCTGGGCTTACGCGAGGCGGGGGCGGCCCTGACATGTGAGGACTTGATCTTTGAAGCAGATGAGGCGCAGATGCGAATGGCCCTGCAGAACCTGGTCCATAACGCCCTCGCTTACAGCCGGCCCGGAGTTCGGCCGGTGATCCGCGTTGAAGGTCAGCGCTCGGGGACCGGAGCCGTGGTGAGGGTTGTGGACAACGGCAAGGGAATCAGTGCCGGGGACCGCACCCGCGTGGTGGAACCGTTGGTGCGCCTGTACCGTGACGGGGATCCGGCCGGTTCGGGGCTGGGCCTTGCCACTTGCGCCCGGATCGCGGCCGCACACGGGGGCCGGCTCGAGATCTCCGGGAATCCCGATGAGGGCACCACCGTAAGCCTGCACCTTGCCGGGCCCGGCTAAACCGGACGGGAACGCAGCGGCCATCGGGCCGGGGACCGGGAACGCTCCGCGCCGAGGGGCCGAAGGAGCACGGCATTCAGGGTTCAGTC
Source organism: Pseudarthrobacter cremeus (assembly GCF_051857465.1). NCBI lineage: Bacteria > Bacillati > Actinomycetota > Actinomycetes > Micrococcales > Micrococcaceae > Pseudarthrobacter > Pseudarthrobacter cremeus. The sequence goes on from NZ_JBPZHC010000008.1 coordinate 94,781, forward strand.
GGGAACCGAATAGTTTCAACGAAGGTCCGGAGTGCCCATGCTGTCAGCCGGGGAGTTCCCTGGCCGGACGGTTGCCGCCCTGACGCGGTTTTTCCCGGCGTTTTTCGCCGCATACATTGCGGCGTCGGCTTCCTGGAGCAATGCGTCGCTGCTGACGCGGTGTCCGGAGGAATAGGCCGAAAGCCCTGCACTGATGGTCAGCAGACCGGCCGTGGTGCCCGAGTGGTGGATACCCAGTGATGAAACCGCCGCCAGGCATCGATTCAGGGCGGTCAGTGCCGCAGGGAGGCTCTGACGGGGGAAGACCAACAGGAATTCCTCGCCCCCGTACCGATACACCCCATCGCTGTCCCGGGCCTGTCCAGTCAGGGACCGGGCGACAGCCTTAAGCGCGGAGTCCCCGGCCAGGTGGCCGTATGTGTCGTTGTAGGTTTTGAAGTCATCCACGTCGCAGAGGGCGATGCAGTAGTCCTCTATGTAGCGTGCGCTGCGCCTATGCAAGGCATCCAGGTCCTCGGAAAGTTTCAAACGGTTGTGGAGCCCCGTCAGGGGGTCGGTACGGGCCTGTCCGGAGAGCGCTGCCCGGGAGTCGGCCAGGTCTGCGTGGAGGGTTGTGACGCGGTGGGCGGCGAGGAGCCGGGTCCGCAGGTGGAACGGATCCAGGGGCTTGGTGACGTAGTCATCGGCGCCGGCGTCCATGCCGGCCAGGACGTCGTCGCGGGATCCGTGCGAGGTGACCAGGACGAGGTAGGTGTAGGCGTCCTTGTCGGCGGCGCGGATGGCGCGGCAGAGGCTTAGTCCGTCCAGGCCTGGCATTTTCAGGTCTGTCACCACGACGTGCGGCCGGTGGGTGCGGTACAGCTCCCAGGCGGTATCGCCGTCGGCAGCGGTGATGCATTCGTGTCCGGACTGCTCCACGGCGGCCCGTGCGACCAGCAAGGACCCCGGGTCATCATCAGCGACCAACACCCTCATAGGGCACCGTCTACCGCGGCCCTCAGAGCTGTGTCCACCAGCTCGAGTTCGTCTTCAAGCCGGGCGAGGAGCTCCGTGGCGTCGGATTCGACGTTCCGCGCCGCCCCGCGTTCCAGCTCGCCGCACATCGCTGCAGCCCTGATGGCGCCGATGTTCGCCGCCGCACCTTTGAGCTTGTGGGCGGCCTGTTCCAGGGCGTCACCGTCCCCGTCAGATAGCGCGCGCCGCAGGCTGATGAGGCTCACCTGAACGCCTACGCGGAAGACCTCAGCGGCGTCGGGCAACAATCCCTGGCCGTCGGAGGGCCCCAGGCCACGAAGCACTTCCAGCCGTTCCGGGTCCAAGGCGGGACCGCTGGCCGGGGATGAGACGCTGGGAACCCATTCGGCGAGAAGCTCTCCAAGCCGTTCCATGTCCACAGGCTTGGTGAGGAACGCGTCCATTCCTGCTGCCATGCATTTGTCGCGGTCTTCCTCCAGAGCTCCGGCGGTCATGGCGATGATCGGCAGGTGCCGGAAGCCTCCGTCCCGGCGGCGGATCGCGCGGGTGGCCTCGAAGCCGTCCATGACGGGCATATGGCAGTCCATCAGCACGGCGGCGTAGTTGAGCTCCGCGGTGGCGGTGACTGCCTGGGCGCCGTCGCTGACGACGTCGACGGCGTATCCGAGTCTCGCGGCCATGCTCCGGGCGACGAGCTGGTTGACCTCGTTGTCCTCGACGACGAGGATGCGTCCGCGCGTGGCCGGTACCGGTTGTGCCGGTGCCGGTGGCCCCGGCCGGAGCGACGGTGCCCTTTCAGGGGCCATGATGCGCATGAGCCGGTCATAGAAGTCGGAGCTTCGGACGGGTTTTGTCAGCCATTGCCCGATCCCCGCGGCCCGTAGCTCGGCGCTGGTGACCTGCATGCTTGAGGTGAGCATGACGAGCCGGACAGATCCCAGCTCCTGGTCCGTACTGATTTCGTGGGCGAGTTCCAGCCCGTTCGTGCCGGGCATGCACATGTCCAGGACGGCGATATCGTAGGGGCGCCCGGCAGCCGTTTCCTCCCGCAGCCGGGTAGCGGCCCTTTCCGCGCTGTCTACGGATTCCGGAATCATTCCCCAGCTGGCCAGCTGGGACTCCAGGACCAGCCGGTTCGTCGCGTTGTCGTCCACGACCAGGACGCGCAGTCCTGTCAGCGGGGCCGGGGCGTCCAGGGCGGAATCGTCGTCGGGGGCCGCGGCCGGCAACGGGACCGTGAACCAGAAGGTGCTCCCCTGTCCGGGTGCGCTGACCAGTCCAATCTGCCCCCGCATTGCCTCCGTGAGCCGCCGGCAGATGGCCAGCCCCAGGCCGGTGCCGCCGTACCGGCGGGTAGTGGAGGCGTCAGCCTGGGAAAAGGATTCAAAGAGCCGGCTGTGGTCGGCAGCATCAATGCCAATGCCGGTATCACGTACTTCGAAGCGCACAATACGTGTATCGGCCTCCCCGGAGATGCTCACCCGGATGGCTATTTCTCCGACGGAAGTGAATTTCACGGCATTGTTGGCCAGGTTGAGCAAGATCTGGCGGAGCCTGCCCGCGTCGCCGAGCAGCCGGACGGGGACATCAGGGCTGCAGTATGCGATGAGTTCCAGTCCCTTGGACTGCGCCGGTTCAGCCAGGAGGCCAGCGACTTCCTCCACGAGCCGACGGGGGTCGAACTCGATGAGCTCAAGATCTACTTTCCCGGCCTCCAGTTTGGAAAAATCCAGAATGTCATTGATCAGGTTCAGAAGGGCCTCAGCCGCCCCCTTGACACCCTCGGCGTAATGGCGCTGGGTTTGATCGAGCTCGGTCTCAAGCATCAGAGCCGTCAGACCCACGACACCGTTCATCGGCGTCCGTATCTCGTGGCTCATGGTCGCGAGGAACTCAGATTTCAGGCGGCTGGACTCCACCGCCGATTCCCGGGCCTCCCGAAGCTCCGTTTCGGTGGTGCGCCGTTCGGTGATGTCCTGGGCAATCGTCGCGACGCCATGGATGCCGTTGTCCCCGCGGATCGGGGACATGGTCACGGACACCGGCACCGTAGCCCCATCACCCCGCATACGCTCGGACTCATAAGTGTTTGTCTCCCCGCCCCGGCCTGCGGCGGTCAGAAAGGCGTTCTCCTGTTCGAGGAGATACCCGGGAATAAGGAAAGAGGAGGCGTGCCTGCCGATCGCGTCGTCGGCCCGGTATCCGTATATCCGCTCCGCGCCGGGGTTCCAGCTGGTGATAACGCCATCCGGGGTTTTACCCACGATCGCGTCGGCCGTGGAGTTGACGATCGCGGCCAGCCCCTCCAGCTGGGCGGTACGGTCGGCGACTTTCGATTCCAGGTCCCTGGTCAGGGTGATGTTCTGAAGGATGATGACAATCTGGCGTGCGATGACAAGAGCCAGGACCACCAGACCGGTGACGAGCAGGAAAGGGTCCGACTCGGTTCGCAAGCGTCCCGGGGACACAAGCGCTGCCCCCAGGACCGGGACGTACGGCAGCAGTTCCAGACCCAGCGTGTAAGCCCGGCGGTCCCGCCACCGGCGCCCGGCACTGGAAGCAAAAGGCGCGATCGCCATGAGCAGGAAAGCAGTGACCCAACCGGCCGCCAGGGGCGTTCCGGTCAGGCCGATGACCCCGTCAAAGCTCAGTTTCACGTACGTGCTGTCCGTGAACGCAAGGACCAGGAGGCCACCGCCGAGGCACAGCCACCGGAACCGGTCCTCCGGCGCGCTGCGCATCGTGAGGACCAGCACCAGGGACACCAGCACAACATCAACAATCGGATACGCCACGCCGGTGAGGTGACCAAGAAAATCCCGGTCCGCGACCTTGTACACCGGACCGAGAACGGTGGCCCAACTGACATACAGGACCGCGGCGGCAATGACGGAGGCATCCAGCAGGGTGCGCAGCAATGCCACTCCCGAGGACCGGAACCGTGGGAACAAGAAAAGGGCAACCGCGGCGGGGACCGCGTAGCCGACAAAACCGGCATCCGCCAGGGAAGGGAACGGATAAACGTGGTCCAGGGTCAGCCCGAAGAACGTCCACAGCCCCTGCGCCGCTGTCCAGATCAGGACCGCGGCGGCCATGACCCTCCATGCCCGGGCGTCCGGCCCTTGACCCCGTGCCGCCAGCGTGCAGCTCAGAAGCGCTGTGAGTGCGGCCAACAGGATGGAAAAATCGCCGATCACCTGCGACGAGGCGGTCCCGGGATCTGCCCCCAAAACGCTGCAAAGCCAGGCCACAGCAGCCCCTGAAGCGGCAACTAACCACAACACCCCAGGACGCCGCCCCCGGGTCCGGCGAATCGTGGACGACCTTATTAAACCCACGCGGAGTCCTTCCATTGCTGCTGCACTGAACTGAGACCCAGAGCACCGCTCATGCCATCCTACGGCGCCGGGGATGGCGTTTCATCGGGCATGATTCAGCGGCTGAAAGTCGTGACCGTTGTTGTCGCGGTTTTGTCGATGTCGGGATGGCATGGGAATCCCCACCCGGGCGGCGCCGTGTGCTCGCCGCTGCTGTGAAGCGGCGAGCACAGGCCCCGTCAATATTGGGGTTTGGACTACATTCCGGGGATGTGCTGGGCCTCGTGGACCTCGATTTCGCAGCCGGGCATGTTCAGGTGCGGGTGCTGCTTGGCCAGTTCGAGGGCCGCCTCGGCAGTCTCGGCCTCGATGAGGCTGTATCCGGCTACTTCGCGCTGGCTCGGTGCGGTGGCTCCGCCGGGAGATACGCGAACCCCGTTGGCCAACGGGGTGCCGAAGTCGATCAGCCCGTCACCGACCTTGGCGGCCCACGCGTTCCACTCCCCCATGGACGCTTCCATGTCTTCCGGTGCCGGCGGCGCGGCCTCGGCGGGCGTCATCGGGGCGTGGTAGATAAACAGAAACCTGGACATTTTCGTTCCTTCCTTCGTGATGGTTGTTTTGTTTGTTGCGGGGCGAACCGGTCAGGCCGTGACGGTCCGGCCGGTGAACGCGATGAGTCGTTCGAGGCTGCCTGCGGTCTCCGCGACGGGCTGCGCCGGGGCGAAGCTGCCGCCCGAGCGGACCTGGTCGGAGATCGTCGTCAGCGCCAGTCCCTCCACGTAGTCGGTGACGACGTCGGACACGGCCAGGTCCTGGCCGCTTGCCTTCGCGAAGTCCCACGCATGCACGAGCAGCTCGAGGTTCAGGATGCCGGCCACCATGGTGGCGGGGAGTTCGGCAAATCCCATGTCGATGGTGCCGTCCACGCCACGGCGGGCGAACGCCTCCAGCGCTGGCTGCGCGAGTTCGGCGATGCGGACCTCGGGTGCGGCGTCGGTGCGGTCTGTGACGTCGGCACCCAGGGCTGTGCCGATGTTCTTCAAGGAGCCAGCCAGGTGCTCCAGGAGTTCGTGGGCGGTGAAGTCCTCGCACGGCGTCGGCTTGTCACGGTCTGCCGGCGTCAGCTTCCGCAGCACGCCCAGGAGCACGGCGAGTGAAGCTTCCGCGGAGATGAGGTGGTCAATCGGATCAGGGGCAAATGCCCACTCGTCCGGGCCGGCGCCGGCAGCCGTCGATGCTTCGGTAACCAGCCGTCCCAGGTAGTGGTTCCAGCCTTCCGCGTGCGCCGTGGCCTGCTCGGGCGTGAGTCCCTCGTGCAGCAGCCGCACTGACGTGCCGCCTGCCTCAGGCTCCAGCGTGATGGTCACCGTGGACGCGCCAGGAGGCAGGTCCGTGCCGGATTCCCAGCCCCAGGTGAACACGATGCGCTTGCCCGGCTCGATCTCCTGGAACGTACCGGCGGCGTGGTGTCCCGGGAGGATTGTCCAGCGGTACTCGCCGCCGACGCGCAGATCCACCCGGGCGGCAACCGTCTTCCAGCGGCGCAAGCGTTCGGGCTGGGTGATCAGGGCGAATGCCTCGTCTGCATCGACGGGCAAGTGGATGGTTTTGTCGAAGCTCATGTGAGCGATCCTTTGTTTGAATGAGGTGTCTAACGGGGTGGTGCCGGGCTCTCTGGTCCGTGGCGGTTTTCGGCCAACGCCGCGGCGTCTGCGGCGAGCAGGTCCAGTTCGTCAGTCCAGAACTGCTCCACCAGCGCACGCAGCCGGCCCATCCCCTGAGGGTCAAGCCTGTAGTACCGGTTACGTCCCTCCTTGCGGGCGGCAACCAGGCCAGCCTGCTCAAGCAACAGCAGGTGCTGGGAGACCGCGGAACGGCTGACCGTGAAATGGGCGGCCAACTCCCCCACTGCCTGTTCCTGGCGTGCCAGAAGATGCAACAGCCGACGCCGGTTCGGCTCCGCTGCGATCTCCAAGGCATCCAACACACCTAATACGTTAGTGGACACTAACGCATTAGGCAAGAAGGGCCTCCGGTACTTCGGTTGCCATGTGGCCTCGAACACATCTTGTACCCATCCTTCGCCGGTGCCGCGGCGAAGTACCCTTGGTCCCTTCCCGGGACGCCAACATCACATGCGCGCGTATGAGGAGATCTTCCCGATGAATAAGACACTTCGCTTTATGGCAGTCCCCACTCTTGCCTTAGCCGCCCTTGCCCTGTCCGCATCACCCTCCCTTGCCCAGGACGGCTCGGACCACTACCAGTCCACCCTCGGCCAGATCAACGGCAGCGCAGGCAAAGGCACCATCACCCTCGATGTCACCGGCAACCAGGCCCACGTCGTCCTGAACGTTTCGGGCATGCCGGCGAAATTCATGGACGCGCCCTACCCGCACGTGCAGCACATCCATGGCGGAGCACAGGGTGTCTGCCCCTCGCCGGCTGCCGATAAGGACGGCGACGCGGTCATCTCCACCACCGAAGGCGCCCCCTCATACGGCGCAATTGTGACGACGCTCTCCACCACCGGCGACACCAGCCCCGCAGCAGGACTCGACCTGAAGGTCGCCGGCCAGGGTGCCGCATACACCGTCGACCGCACTTTCGAACTGAACGCCGAAACCAAGGCAGCCCTTGCCGCGGGCACCGCCGTCGTCGTCGTCCACGGGCTTGACCCAGCCACCCTGAGTGCTGCGGGCCAGGCCGCCAAGAGCGATCTTGCCCCCACCCTTCCGCTGGCCGCCACCTCCCCGGCCCTCTGCGGAACGCTGAGCGCCGGCATGGCAATGCCCGTTGGCGGCGCTGACACCGGCCTCCCGCAGGAAACGGGCGCCGACACCACAGGCCTCGCCCTTGGCGGCGGCCTCGCCCTGATCGCCCTCGCCGGCGGCGCCTACGCAGTACGCCGCAGCACCACCGCCGCGGCCTAAGCACGCCCAGGAATCAAGCCAATGACAGCCAGGAATCCCGGCCGCCGCAGAGGCCTCCCCGCCTCTTCGGCAGCCGGGGTCCTGCTCCTGCTGGCCTTGGCGGGCTGTGCCGCCGGAACCAGCGCACAGCCCGACGCCGGACCTGCACCGGCCGCCGCCGCCTCACCGTCGGTGCGGTCCAGTCCGCCCGTTACCTCTTCCGCTTTGCCCGCCGCCCCGGCGGCTCCCGGCCCGCAGCTGATGCCCGTCATGGGGGCTTCCAAACCGGTCACGCTGAGCATTTCCGCGATCGATGTCCGGACGGATCTCCTGCATCTGGGGCTGCGCGGAAACGGTTCGCTGGATGTGCCGCAGGACAGCGGGAGCGGCGCACCTGCGGGCTGGTACACCGGCTCCCCCACCCCCGGGGAGCGTGGCCCTTCGGTGATCCTGGGGCACGTCAACGCCTTGGGCGGCAGCAAGGGCGTCTTCGCAGACCTCCGCAAGCTGACCCCAGGGACCGAAATCAACGTCTCCCGAACCGACGGCAGCATCGCCGTGTTCACCGTTGACCGCGGCACCGTCTACAGCAAGGACGAGTTCCCCACGTTCGAGGTGTACGGCAACACCCCCGGAGCTGAGCTCCGGCTGATCACGTGTGACGGTTACGATCCGGCCACCGGGCTCTTCGACGACAACTACGTCATCTACGCGAAACTCAAAGCCTGACAATGGCCGCCTGCACTTCTGCAGGCGGCCGGACAACAGGCAAGGACGGACTGGAAATGAAAAACCCCAAACAGGCGATGGCTGCTGTGGCAGTTGCGTCCCTGCTGCTGTCCGGCTGCGGTGCTGCGGCCGGTACTGCGGGCAGCCTGTCCACCCCGGTCTCCGGCCCATCCACGCCGTCAACGGCATCGCCTGCGGCCGGCACCGCCGACGGTCACAGCGGAGGTCATCACGGCGGCGGGACCCCATCGGCGAAGGCCAGCGCTGACGGGCCCAGCGAAGCCGCCCTGATGGTGTGCGGAGACCAGCCGATGGACAGGCTGACGTCCATCCTGGATCTGGCCTCGGACCCGCACACGATCAGCAGTTGGGCCAACAACACCTTTACCTGCACCTACCATCTGCCGGAAGGCGCACTGAAAATCTCCGTGCAGGAGGCCACAGACCAGGCCTCCGCCCTGAAGTACTTCAATGCGATGCAGGCCTTGGCGGAGGGTGCGAAAACCATCGAAGGGCTCGCCAGCCTCGGCTTTCCGGCCTACGAAACCGACGACGGTTCAGCCGTGTTCCAAAAGGACAGCATGATCCTGCACGTGGATGCCTCTGGACTCCCCCCGACCCTCGGCCCGGAAAGCATCACCCGGAACGCACTGGCTTACCAGCTGTCCACGACCATCCTGGCCTGCTGGGTGGAACACCCCTGACACGTTCCTCCGGCACCAGCCACCCGGAGGTACGCATGGCCTCAGTTGGACGGGAAGTTGTACGATGCTCCGGAGGCGTGGCTTGCCTCGGGCCAGCGGGAGGTGACCACCTTGCCGCGGGTGTAGAAGGACACGCCCTCGGGGCCGTAGATGTGTTTGTCGCCGAACAGGGACGCCTTCCAGCCGCCGAAGGAGTAGTAGGCAACCGGCACCGGCAGCGGAACGTTGATGCCGATCATCCCGACGTCCACGGACCGTTGGAACTTTCTGGCAGCGGCGCCGGATGAGGTGAAGATCGCCGTGCCGTTGCCGTAGGGGTTGGCGTTGATGAGGGCGATTCCGGCGTCGAGGTCCTCGACGCGGACCACCACGAGGACCGGTCCGAAGATCTCCTCGGTGTAGGCGCTCATTTCGGTCTTGACGTGGTCGATGACGGTGGGACCCACCCAGAAGCCTTCCTCATGGCCGGGAACCACGAGGTCGCGGCCGTCCACCACCATCGCAGCTCCTGCGGCTTCCGCCTCGGCGATGGTCTTGACGATGAAGTTCCTGGAGTCCGCGCTGATGACCGGACCCATGTCCGCGTCCGGTTCGGTGCCGTTCTTGACCTTGACGGCGACGGCACGCTCCTCAACCTTTTTCACCAGCAGGTCGGCGGCGTCCCCGACCGCCACCGCAACGGAGATGGCCATGCAACGCTGGCCGGCGGAGCCGAACGCGGCCGCGGCGAGGTGGTCTGCTGCATTGTCGAGGTCGGCGTCGGGCAGAACGATCGCGTGGTTCTTCGCCCCGCCCAGGGCCTGGACGCGCTTGCCATGCGCGGTGGCAACCTCATTGATGTGCTTGGCCACCGGCGTGGAACCAACGAAGGAGATGCCGTCCACGTCCGGGTGGGTCAGGAGGCCGGAGACCACTTCACGGTCGCCGTGCAGGACCTGGAACACGCCGTCGGGCAGTCCCGCCTGCTTGAAGAGATCGGCCAGCAGCATGGCCGCGGACGGGACCCGGTGGGACGGCTTGAGAATGAACGCGTTGCCGGTGGCGATCGCCATCGGCGCCATCCACAGCGGCACCATCACGGGGAAGTTGAACGGGGTGATCCCGGCGACCACGCCGACCGGCTCGCGGAAGGAGAAGACGTCGATCCCGGTGGAGACCTGGTCCGAGTATTCACCCTTGAGCAGCTGCGGTATGCCGCACGCGAACTCGATGACCTCCAGGCCGCGGCCGATCTCGCCCTTCGCATCGGAGAGGACCTTGCCGTGCTCGGCGGTGATCAGGGCCGCGAGATCGTCCACGTGGGCGGCGACGAGTTCGCGGAACTTGAACAGCACTGCGGTGCGCTTGGCCAGCGAAATGTCGCCCCATGTTACGGCGGCGGCCTTGGCTGCCGCGACGGTCGCGTCAAGGTCCGCCTGGTTGGCCAGACGCAGCTCTGCGGTGACGGCACCGGTGGCGGGGTTGTAGACGGACTTGGTCTCGGTTCCGGAACCTGCTGCCTCGGATCCGCTGATGAAGTGGTTGATGAAAGTCATGGTTATTGCTCCTGAAGTAAGTGATGTTCAACGGCGCGCACCGGTTCGACGTCCCGTGGGAGTCCTGCGGCGAGGGATTCATGAATAGCGAGCCGGACGGCCAGGTTCTGTTCGGTCAGTTCCCGGTGGACGACTTCGTGCCCGGAGCTGCGTGCCCAGGTGCTGAACCGTTCGATTTCGACTTTGAAGGGATCTTCGTTGATATCGAAGACTTCGGTGCTGCCGTCCCTGAGCGCTACGGTCACCCTTGCCGCGTCTCCCGGCTTCGGGTCGAACGCCTGGTCAAGGGTGATCTGACCCTTGGTGCCGATGACCTGGAAAGTGTTGGTACCGGGTCCTTCGAAGCCGCAGTCAAAGGTTCCAATGACGCCGTCGTAATCCAGGATTGCAGCGACGGTGGTCTCAACGGGGTCCGCCGGGCTTGTTCCCTTGGCGTACACGCTGACCGGCGCCCGTCCCATCACCATGTTCATGATGTCGATGGCGTAGCAGCCGACGTCATTGACGGCACCGCCCTCAAGACCCGCCTGGAGGCGGACCTCTCCCGGGACGCGGTCCATCACAAAGTGGAACCGCGCGTGCATCGAGACAATGTCGCCGATCCTGCCCGCGTCGATGAACTCACGGACCTTCTGGTGCTGCGGATGGAAGCGGTACATGAACGCTTCCATCAGGTTCACCTCATTCCGGTCACAGGCCTCGACGACGCGGGAATAGTCTTCGAGGCTTCCCACCAGTGGCTTCTCGCACAGGATGTCCTTGCCTGCCTCGGCCGCCGCAATGATCCATTCGGTGTGCAGCCCGTTGGGGAAGGGAAGGTAGACGGCCTCGATGGCCGGATCAGCCAGCAGCTCTTCATGGGATGAGTAGGTTGCCTGGATGCCGAAGCGCGCGGCGACCTCCGCAGCGCGGCCGTTCGGGCTGCTGATCGCCGCGGCGGTCGCATTGCGGGCCTTTTGCATCGCCGGCAGGAACCGGTCCTGCGCGATGCGGGCGGTGGTGAGAACGCCCCAGCGCACCGCGCTCATGGAGTGAGCCCGGCTTCCAGATCCCGGAGGAACGCCACCGACTGCCGGACATCCCGCACAGGTCCTTCACCTGCGGGGGCTGCTTCCAGGATGGTGTCCTGTTCCATCGTGAACCATCCGCCATAGCCTGCCTCAAGCAGGTGCAGGACGATGTCGGCGATTCCCACGTCCCCTTGGCCGAGCGGGACATACATTCCGGTCTTGACGCCGTCGGTGTAGGAGATCTCACCTTTCTGGACCCTCTCGGCCACGGCCCTGCGTACGTCTTTCAGATGGGTGTGGCCGATCCGGGAGGCGTAGTCCCGGGCGAGCTGGCCGGGGTCCGTGCCGCCGATGAGAAGGTGGCCGGTGTCCAGGCAAAGGTTGGCAGCTGTGTCGTTCAGGACGCGGTTCACGTCCGATGTCGTCTCGATCATGGTGCCCACATGGGGGTGCACCACCGCCTGGATGCCCTGATCGGCGGCTGCCTTGACGATAGAGTCCAGGTTCCGGCCGAACAGGTGCCAGCCATCGGCGTCGAGCTCGTGGCGCTGGTCATACCCGGCAACACCGGTCTCCGCGGCAAGGACCATGATGCTCGCCCCTGCTGCCTGGTAGGCATCCAGTTCTGCCGCAACCGCTTTGAGCGGGTCCTTGGCGGCATCGTGCAGGATCATCGGGAAGAAACCGCCGATGGCCTGCAGGTGGTGCCGTTGCAGCACCTCAGCGCGTGCGGTTGCTTCTTCGGGCAGGAAGCCTGCCGGGCCGAATTCGGTGGCGGTGATGCCCAGGGAGGTCATCTCGGACAGGACGCGGTCTGCCTCCAGTTGGTGTCCCCACCCGGGGACTTCACACACGCCCCAGGAAATGGGGGCGGCGGCGAGGCGGCTGGTGATGGTGCTCAATCTGATCCTCCAAGTACGTTCTGATCCCAGTCAATGACCGAGCCCGTGACCACTCCGCTCCTGTTGGAGAGGAGAAAAACTGCAAACTCGGCGATCTCGTCCACTTGGCCGAGCTTGCCCATCGGCACCGAGGCGTTGGCTTTGTCCAGCCAGTCGTCTCCTGCGCCGTGAAACCTCTTTTGCGTGTCGGCTTCGCCGTCGGTGGCGGTCCAGCCGATGTCAACGCCGTTGATCCTGATCTTGTCCCAGCGGTGCGCGTGGGCCGCGTTCCGGGTGGCGCCGGCCAGCCCGGCCTTCGCCGCGACGTAGGGGGCGAGGTAGGGCTGGCCGCCGAGTTCGGCGATGGAGATGATGTTCAGGATGCTGCCGGGGACTCCGCGTTCACGAAGGTGTTTGATCGTTTCGGCCATGATGAAGAACGGCGACTTCAGGTTCACGGCGATGTGGGCGTCGAAAAGTTCCGGGGTTGTGTCCAGCATGGTTCCGCGGGTGGTGAGGCCGGCGGCGTTCACAGCGCAGTCGAGCTGCCCGAATATGGAAACGGTTTCCAGGACGGAGTTCCTGGCCTGCTCAACGTCGGCGAGGTCGGTCTTGATGAAGCGGGCTTTGACGCCGGACTTCTCCAGCTCGGCGGCGAGCCTCTCGCCGGCGTCGGCGTTGCGGCCGGTCACGGCCACTCCGGCCGCGCCTTCGGCGGCTGCCCGGCGGGCAATGCCGGCGCCCAGGCCCTGGGTACCGCCGCTGACCAGGACTACCTTGTCAGCCAGGAGCGGGCTGTTCACTCCCTACTCCTTTCCGATGATGACAACACGGCCGGACCTGGCGGATTCGTCCGCCGCGTTGGCCAGGACGAGGGCCATGACGCCGTCGTCGAAGCCGGGGCTGCACGTGGTCCCGCCACGGATGGCCTTGACAAAGCTGTCCAGCTCGTTGCGGTAAGCCTGCCCGTAGCGTTCCAGGAAGAACGGCAGGTAGGGGTCGGACTCTTCGGTACCCGCGGCGCTGTATTTCCGCACGGTGGTGGGGGTCATATTGCCGGCCGTCAGCAACCCCTCGCTGCCGAAGGCCTCCAGCCGCTGGTCGTGGCCGTAGGCGCTGTGGCGGGAGTTGATGATGGTGATCTGCTCACCGCCCCGTCCGCGCAGATTGATGACCACCGAGTCGAAGTCACCGGCCTCTTCGATGTAGTCGCAGAACAGGTTCGATCCGGTGGCCGATACTTCGATGATGTCCGGGACGAAGAACCGGGCCATGTCCAGATCGTGGATGCTCTGGTCCCGGAAGATCCCGCCGGAGGTCTCGATGTAGGCCTTGGGTGCGGGAGCCGGGTCGCGGCTGATGATGGTCAGCTGCTCAAGGCGCCCAATTTCCCCGGCCTCAACCCGTGCCCGGAGCGAGGAGAAGTTCGGGTCGAAGCGGCGGTTGAAGCCAAGCATCAGGGGGCTGGTAGTCCCGCGGATCTGGTCCCGGCATTCGCGGACCCGATCGATGTCGAGGTCGATGGGCTTTTCGCACAGGGCTGCGACGCCGGCCGCCGCGGCCCGGGAGATGAGATCGACGTGGGTAGGCGTCGGTGAACCGATGATGATGGCGTCCAGGTCAGCGTTGGCGAACACCTCATCAGCGGTTTCGACGGCCTGCGCGCCGGTGATGGCGGCGAGTTCCTGCGCGCCCTTGATGAACGGGTCAGCGATCCAGGCCAGCTCCAGGTCAGGATGGTCTGCGATGTTCCGGGCGTGGACCTGGCCGATGCGGCCGGATCCGAAGAGTGCAACCTTAAGGGGCCGTTCACTGGACATGGGTAGGGGTCCTTTCCTGTTTCCTGCCGGCGGATGATCCGTCTGCAGCTGGTTGATCGGGATTGAGTGAGATTGGGCTGTTCGTCACGGGGCGGCCACCGCAGCCGGGGAGCGCCCGGCCAGGACGTCGACGGCGCCCTGGGCGGCGTCACGGACGGTGTGGGCCATGCCCTGGCGCGTGAACCCCATCAGGTGGGGTGTCAGGACCACGTTCCCGTGGTCAAAGACGGCGTGGTGTGCTGGGGGCTCGGGATCGTAGACGTCCAAACCAAGACCGCCGAGCTGCCCTGAAAGCAGAGCCTCGTGGGCGGCGTCCAGGTCCACCAGGCCGCCCCTGCTGCAGTTGACCAGGACGGCCCCGGCAGGCATCAGGGCGAGGCGTTCGGCATTAAGGAGGTTGTGGTTTTCCGGTGTCAACGGCACGTGCAGGGTCACGAAATCGCTGCGGCCCAGCAATTCCTCGACGGATTCGCAGCGGATGCCGGCAGGAACGTCAGCGAACGGGTCGAAGGCCAGGACGTTGAGGTCAAAGGCCGCGGCGATCCGGGCGACGCGGCGCCCGATGCGTCCGTAGCCGATGATGCCCAGGGTAAATCCCTCCAGATCGCCGACCGCCACACCGGACCGTTCCTCCCAACGCCCTTCCCGGACCAACGCCGTCAGCGTCGGCAGCTTCTTCACCAGTGCCAGGAGGTGGGAGAACACGCCTTCCGCAACGGACGCCGTGTTGCTTCCGGGCGTGATGACAACAGGGATGCCGCGGCGGCTGGCCTCCGCGACGTCCACGAGGTCAGTGCCGACGCCGGTCCGGGCGATGACCTTCAGGGCGGGCATGCGGTCCAGGAGTTCACGGTCCACCCGGTAGGCAGCCCGGACGATCGCGGCGTCGGCGCGGGCGAGATCCTGGTCCGTGGGGTTATGGATGAGTTGCTGGTGCGGAGCCAGTACGGGTTCGACCAGTCCGGCCTCGACGCTGCCGAGAGCTACGACTATTTGGGGTGTGCTTATGGAAGCCATCGTCATCCTTGAAGATGTGAGGGTGCACTCCCGGAGAGGCTGGGAGCCTGCGGGGTGACGGTATGGGTGTGAAGTGGGGTTAGAGGCCGAGGAGGCTGGACTTGCGGATGACCAGTTCGGGGACGATGGGCCGGTGGACGAAACCGCCGCCGAAGTCGTAGTCCTGGATTCGTTGCAGGAGCGTCTTGGCCGAGGCGACGCCGATTCCGGAGCTGTCCGGGTCAACGGTGGTCAGGCCCAGGCGTGGCATGGCCCCCAGCGCGATATTGTCGTATCCGGTGATGGCTACTTCGACCCCGCGTTCATCGGCAGCCGTCATGGCACCGAAGGCCGCGAGATCGTTGATGCAGGCCAGGGCCGTGGGCCGCTGGTGTTTGGACCGTGAGGAACTCAGCGCCCTTTGGGCCGCGACGTAGCCGGACTCCTGGAAGAAGTCAGCGTCGACGACGCGGATGTGACGGGCCAGCCCGTGTTCCTCCATGGCGGCGGAGTAGCCGTCCACGCGGGCACGGCCCACTGAGCCCCCGAGGCCGCCAAGGTGCACGATTTTCTCGTGTCCTTGCGCGATGAGATGCTCAACAACCATGCTCATGCCGAGGGAATCGTCGCTCCGGACCACATCTGCGGTGTCGATGTAGTCCGGTCCGCCGCCGGCGAAGACCACGGCTCCGCCGGACACAGCCCGGTTGAACGGTGCCTTGTCCGGCACGGTTCCCACCACAAGCAGGCCCGCCACGCGGAGGTCCCTGAAGGCTTGGAGGATGGACTGGTCCACTCCCCTGCCGGGTGCGGTGACCGCGCTGAAGAGGACGGTGTGTCCGGCCTCTTCAAGCACGGTCCGGGCGGCGTCGGCCACGTCGAAGGCCCACGGGTTGTGCATGTCGCTGACGAGGACGCCGATGGTTCCGTTGTCCCGGGTTGCCAGGGACCGGGCCGCGAGGTTCAGCTCAAAGCCCATCTCCTCGACAACCTTGAGCACCCGCTGCCGGCGTTCGTCGCTGACGCGTGGTGAGTCGCGCAGGACTAGGGAGACCAAGGACTTGGATACGCCGGCGCGTTCGGCCACGTCCTTGATCGTGGGCCGACGGGCGGATGCAGTGGTCATCGCTACACCCGCGCTGCCGTGGTGCCCTGGATTTCCTCGATCTTCTGCCATTGACCGGACAGCGAGGATGCTTCGGCGGCACTGACGATCGCAGCCGCGGAGGCGGCATCGTGGATGTTCGAGTTCTCCTGGGCCCCGCCGGCGACGGCGACCAGGAACTTCTTCGCCTCGATCACCTTGAGGTCGTCAAAACCCATGCTGTTGCCGGGTCCGGGCTGGAAGTAGGCGTAGTCGCCATGGCGGGGGCTGGCGTTCACCGTGGTGTAGCCCTGCTCCTCGTTGTTGCGTCCCAGGCAGACCTTGAGTTCGTTCATGCGCTCGAAGTCCCATTTGAGCGAGCCTTCGGTGCCGTAGACCTCAATCTGGTACCCGCATTCGGGGCCGACGGCGACGCGGGAGGATTCGATGGTGCCGACGGCTCCTGCTCCGACTGCGGACGGCCCGAAACGGACCAGCGCTGCGGCGTAGTCTTCATTCTCGACCTCCCCCATCTCACCGTTCTCAATGACTGCGAAGTGCGTGCCGGATCCCATGGCCAGCTTGGGCCGCTGCGTGTAGACAGTGCTGGTCAGCGCGGTCACCTCGGCGATGGGTCCAACTACATATTGGCACAGGTCCGTCGCGTGGCTGAACAGGTCGGCAAGGACGCCGGTGCCGGCGAGTTTCCGGTCGAAGCGCCAGGAAAGGGCACCGTTGGGTTCGGAGGCGTAGCCGGAGAAGAAGACGGCCCGGACGTTGGTGATCCGGCCGAGGCGGCCCTCGGCAATCAGTTTCCGTGCGTGCTCCACAGCCGGGGCGTGGCGGTAGTTGTAGCCGATGGACGTGACCACGCCGGCATCAATCGCGGCTTCCTGCACGGCGGCGGTTTCCTGGTACCCGCGTCCCACAGGCTTTTCGATCCAGAAGTGCTTGCCCGCCCTGGCTGCGGCGATGCCGATTTCCGCGTGCAGAAAATTCGGCGCACAGATGGAAACCACGTCCACGTCCGGGTGGTTCAGGACATCGTGGTAGTCGGTGGAGCCTTCGGCGAAGCCAAGGACATCACGGGCATAGTCCACGCGGCCGGGGGCAGTGTCCGCTGCGATGACGAGCCTGGTTTTCAGGCCGAGCTCAGGGTATGCGTACGGGACGGTCTGGTAGGCCCGGGAGTGGAGCTTTCCCATCCACCCGACGCTGATGAGGCCGACTCCGATGGTGCGGGGTTCTGCGTTCACGTTCTTGCCTTTCCTATGGTTTTAAGTCAGTTGCGGGCGGTGTCGAAGGCGTCGCGGAACGCCGCCGCCATGATGGTGGAGTCTGAGCCGATGGCCACGAACCGGAAGCCCTGGCGGACATATTTAGCAGCACCCATTCCGTCCACGGCCAGGATTCCTGCCGCCTTGTTGTGGAGCTGCGCCGCGGAAACGACGCGCTGCAGGGCCTCCTGGAAGACGTTGCTGTCCAGCTGCAGCGGAACCCCCAGGGCGTAGGAGAGATCCAGTGGTCCCACGAAGAGAACGTCGACGCCTTCCTGGGCGGCGATGTCTTCAACAGACTCCAGTGCTTCGAGGGTTTCGATCTGGATGACTCCCAGGGTTTCCTGATCGGGTTCGGTCAGCGTGCGGCGGTCCATACCCCAGCGGCAGGAGCGGTTGTACGTGGCCACACCGCGGTCTCCGAGGGGCGGATACATCATGTGCCGGACCGATTCCGCGGCCTGGTCCACGGTGTTCAGCCGGGGAACCATGATCCCGGCAGCTCCCTGGTCAAGGACACGTCCGATCCGGATACGGTCTCCGGATTCGACCCGCACGACCGTTGGGATGCCATAGCTTCCCGCGGCAACAACCCCATCGCGGACCGCGTCCTCGCCCCCGGACCCGTGTTCAAGATCGATCAGGATCCAGTCGGCTCCAGCCGCGGCGCAGACCTCGGCGGCGGCTGCCGAAGCCATGCCCACGAAGGTGCCGACCGTGACTTCACCCGAGGCAAGGCGACGGCGCAGCTGCCCTGCATTCAGTGGTCCCTGGCTCATCCGAACCACCGCTGGCTGCCGCGTGCCTTCTCGTAGTCGGCCCGGAGAGTGCGGACCCATTCCTGACCGGACACTTCGGCCGGGGCAACATCCCACCAGACATCGCCGCCGGGCAGGTCAACGTGGGGAACCGTGGGGACCACGATGACTACCGGTCCCTGGGTGTCCCGGGTCGACGACAGCGCCTCCCGGACCTCGGCTGCGGTGGTGGCGCGGATGGCCAGAGCGCCCAGTCCTTCGGCGATCTGGCGCAGGTCGACTTTCAGGTAGTCGCCGTCGAGCCGGGCCTTGGGAGCGTCAGCAACCGCGATGCTCCCTCCGGTGGTGCGGTAACGGAATTCGTTGCCGAATTCCTTGCCGGTGCGGTTCATCTGCAGGCGGTGGATGACCTGGTAGCCGTGGTTTTCGGAGACGATGATGGTGACGTTGAGCCCCTCCTGCGCTGCGGTGAGGATCTCGGTGGGTGCCATCAGGAACGTGCCGTCGCCAATGAACGTGACCACACGGTTGTCGTTGTTGCCTTCGGCCAGGCGGACGCCCATGCCTGCGGCGATCTCGTAGCCCATGCAGGAGAATCCGAATTCCAGATGGCAGTGCCGGTTCCCTGTGGCGTCCCAGACCTTCTGCAGGTCCCCCGGTGCCCCGCCGGCAGCGGCGATGACTGTGTCACCGGAGCGTGCGTGTTCCTGCATGATTCCAATCAGCTGCGGCTGCGTCAGCAGGGCTTCGGTGACGGGCGCGTCCGGGTGGTCGTCCGGGTTGTAGGCGGTGTCGGCGTCGAGCCACTTGGACCGGATGGGGACCCACTTGGCCTTCTCGGTCTGGACTGTGTCCTGCCATGCTTCGCTGGTGCTGTGGCCTTCCAGTGCCTGGGCGAGGGCTTCCAGCCCCAGCCGGGCGTCGGCGAGGATTCCGGTGGCGCCCTGCTTGCGGGTATCGGCGTCCACAATGTTCAGGGATGCGAAACGGACGTCCGGGTTCTCGAAGATGGACTGTGAGCCGGTGGCGAAGTCGGTGAGGCGGGTGCCGACGTTCAGGACCAGGTCAGCCTGCTTGACGAGGGTGTTGGAGGCGAAGTTGCCTTCCAGGCCCACGCCACCCACCTGCCACCATTCATCCTTGGTCACGGCGCCCTTGCCGCCGAAGGTCTCCACCACGGGGATTCCGGCCTGCCCGGCCAGCGCTTCGAGTGCTGCGTGGGCGTCCGAGTAGTGGATGCCGCCGCCGGCGATGATCACCGGACGCTCAGCCGAGCGGATGAGCCGGGCGACGTCGTCGATCTCTTCCGGGTCCGGCAGCGGACGCCGGATCTTCCAGTCGCGTGGTTCGAAGAACTCCGCCGGGAAGTCGTAGGCATGGGACTGCACGTCCTGGGGCAGGGAAATGACCACGGCACCGGTATCGGTGGGGCTGGTCAGCACCCGCATGGCCTGCGGCAGTGCCGTCAGGAGCTGCTCCGGGCGGGTGATCCTGTCGAAGAAGCGGGAGACGGGACGGAACGCGTCGTTGACGGTGGCATCAGCCTCGATGGGGTGCTCGAGCTGCTGCAGGACCGGGCCCTGGTGCCGTGTGGCGTAGGTGTCCCCGGGCAGGAGGAGCAGCGGCAGCCGGTTGACGGTCGCCAGTCCGGCGGCGGTGACGAGGTTGAGAGCACCCGGCCCAATGGATGCTGTCACGGCGAGGACGGCCTGGCGCCGGGTGGCTTTGGCAAACGCCGTCGAAATGTGGGCCATGTACTGCTCGTGGCGGCCCTGGATGAACGGCATGTCCTCGGCCAGTTCGTCGAAGGCCTGGCCCAGGCCGGCGACGTTGCCGTGACCGAAGATTCCCAGGGCGGCGGGAACCAGGCGGCGGCGGACGCCGTCTGCAACGGAGTGCTGGACCGAAAGGTATTTGATGACGGCTTGGGCTGTGGTGAGCCTGATGGTCTGTGAGTTAGTGGTCATTGCCTTATTCCAAGTAGGTGGTGGATTACCAGGGGCGTCCGTGCAGGATGACCGTTTTTTCTTCGGTCATTTCATTCACTGCGGAGCGGACGCCTTCCTTGCCGATGCCGCTGCCCTTGAGTCCTCCGTAGGGCATGAGGTCGGCCCGCCACAGGGGCGTCCAGTTGATGTGGATGTTCCCGGCGTCGATCTGGCGCATGGCCCGGATGCTGCCGGCGACATCGCTGGTGAAGATCCCGGCGCCGAGCCCGTACTCGTTGTCGTTGGCCATGGCGATGGCTGATTCGATGTCCGTTGCAGAGGAAACGGCGACGGCGGGTCCGAACAGTTCGTTGCGGCTCAGCGGGGAGCGGGGGTCGACGCCGGCAATCACGGCCGGGGTGACGACGGCGCCGTCGCGGTCTCCACCGGTGAGCACCTTGGCACCGGAGTGCCTCGCTTCGCCGATCGAGGAATGGACGCGGATTGCTTCCTCTTCGGAGATCAATGACCCGAGCCTGGTGTCGGCTTCCTTCGGGTTGCCCACTGCGATGGCCTCCACCTTGGGCACGAGGGCGTCCAGGAAGTCGGCTTCGACGCGGCGGTCCACGATGACCCGCTGCACCGAGATGCAGACCTGGCCGGCGTTGATGAAGCCGCCTGCTGCCACGGCGCTGGAAGCGAGTTCGAGGTCTGCGTCCGGAAGGATGATCACGGGGCAGGACGCGCCGAGCTCCAGGGACAGTTTCTTGACCCCGGCGATCGAGCTGATCCTCGTGCCTGTGGCAGTGGACCCGGTGAAGGAGACTTTCCGCACCCGGGGATCGGTAACGAGCACATCCCCCAGGGTGCTACCGGGGCCGGTGAGGACGGACAGTGCCTCCGGCGGCAGGCCGGCGTCGACAAAGCATTCCGCCAGCTTCAATGCCGTCAGTGGCGTGGCCCGGGCGGGTTTGAGCACGACGGCGTTGCCGGCTGCCAGCGCCGGTGCGATTTTGTGCAGGACCAGCAGGGCGGGGTAGTTGAACGGTGTGATGGCGACAACGATGCCTACGGGCTGCCGGAGGGTGAAGCCGATCTTGTCCAGCCCGGTGCCTGCGTTGGCATCCAGCGGGAGAGTGGATCCGTAGAGCTGGCTTCCCTCGTAGGCGGCAAGACGGATGATGTTTCCTGACCTGCTGGCTTCGCCCCGGGCTTCCGTGATCGGCTTCCCGGTTTCGGCACTGATCGCCTGGGCAATGTCCTCGGCGCGCTCGTCGGCCAGGGCAGCCGCGCGCAGGAGGATGTCCACCCTGACGTGTGCCGGCGTGGACCGCTGCAGGTGGGCGCCGATCTCGGCCCGGTCCAGGGCGGTCTGGGCGTCCTGGACTGTGGCAACGGGAACTGTGTCAATGATCCGGCCGTCAAAGGGTGACCGGACGTCCTCGGTCCTGCCGTCGGCGGCACCCCGCCAGGATCCGGCGATTAGCATCTGCATGGTTGCTCCATCTGGGTTGTAGACGTTTTGCGCTCAGTGGCGCTTGGCGGTGCTTTCGTGGGCTGCATCGGCGACTTCAGCGACCTCGGCCTGGACTTCCTTGAGGGCCTCGTTGTGGCCGCCGAGCTGTTCGAGTTCGTGGGCGAGTTCGGCGAGTTCGGCGCCGCCGGCCATCTGGGCCGTGAGCTCATCCAGGGTGATGTCCTTCTTGTCGTAGTAGCCGATTGACTTGCCGCGCTTGAGCAGCAGGAACCGGTCCCCCACGGGGAAGGCGTGGTGCGGGTTGTGGGTGATGAAGATGACGCCCAGTCCGCGGTCACGGGCCTGCAGGATGTAACGGAGCACCACACCTGACTGCTTCACGCCCAGGGCCGCCGTCGGTTCGTCCAGGATCAGGACCTTCGCGCCGAAGTACACGGCACGGGCGATCGCCACACACTGGCGCTCACCGCCGGAGAGCTGGCCGATCGGCTGCTCCACGTCACGGAGGTCGATGCCCATCTCGGCGAGTTCGTGCTTGGTGATGTCCTTCATCTTCTGGACATCCATGCTCTTGAACGGGCCGAAGCCGGACGTCAGTTCGGAGCCGAGGAAGAAGTTCCGCCAGATCGGCATCAGCGGCACCACCGCGAGGTCCTGATAGACGGTGGCAATCCCGGCGTCGAGGGCGTCCCGGGGTGAGCTGAACTTCCGCTCCTCGCCCATGATGTTCAGCACCCCGGCGTCGTGCTGGTGCAGCCCGGCAATGATCTTGATCAGCGTGGACTTACCCGCACCGTTATCACCCAGGACGCAGGTGACGCGGCCGTTGTCCACGGCCATGGTGACATCGGACAGGGCAACGATGTTGCCGTAGTGCTTGCCCACTCCCTCGAGGGAGAGCAGGTGCACGGGGGTGTGCGTGAGCGGGTCCCGCTCATTCTGGAGCAGCTGCGCTTGGTCGATCCTGCTGGCGTCAGTTTGATTGGCATTCATGGTGTTAAGGCCCTTACTTGAGTTCCGCGCGGCGCTTGACGATGAGGTTGACGATGGTGGCCAGCAGCAGCATCAGGCCCAGGAAGAACTTGAACCAGTCCGGGTTCCATTGGGCG
This sequence comes from Pseudarthrobacter cremeus, assembly GCF_051857465.1. NCBI lineage: Bacteria > Bacillati > Actinomycetota > Actinomycetes > Micrococcales > Micrococcaceae > Pseudarthrobacter > Pseudarthrobacter cremeus. The sequence goes on from NZ_JBPZHC010000008.1 coordinate 117,296, forward strand.
TAGACGATGCCCTTGTTGGCCATGCCAAAGATGAACGCGCCGATCGCGCCGCCGATCGCGGAACCGTAGCCGCCGGTGAGGAGGCAGCCGCCGATCACTGCGGCGATGATGTAGAGGAATTCATTGCCCACGCCTTCGCCGGACTGCACCGAGTCGAAGGCGAAGAGGTTGTGCATGCCCAGGATCCAGCCACAGAAGCCCACTCCCATGAACAGGCCGATCTTGGTGGCCTTGACCGGGACACCGACGGCGCGGGCGGCGTTTTCGTCCCCGCCGACGGCGAAGATCCAGTTCCCCACCCGGGTCCGCATCAGTACCCAGGTTGCCACTGCGACGAGCGCGATCCAGATGAAGACGGTGTTCTTCACGTCCACACCACCGATGTTCACAGAGGAGGAGAAGACAGCCTGCGCCGACTTGTAGCCATCCATGGAGGAGATGGATGGCGAGGAGACCCCGCCGCCGATCAGCCGGGTCAGGCCCAGGTTCAGGCCGGTCAGCATCAGGAAGGTCGCCAGCGTGACGATGAAGCTGGGCAGCTTGGTCTTCATCAGGATCCAGCCATTGATGAAACCGATGGACAGCGACATGACCAGCGCCAGTGCCACACCCACCCAGACATTCACGCTGAAATACCAGCTGAACATCGACGCCGTCAGCGCCGAGCTGATCACGGCAACACCGGTGGAAAGGTCAAACTCACCGCCGATCATCAGCAGTGACACCCCAACGGCCATGATTCCAATGGTGGAGCTGCCATACAGGACGGTGGCAAAGGCGTTCGGCTGGATAAAGGTAGTAGATACGAGTGAGAAGAAAACGAACAGGACAACGGCACCCACCAGGGCGCCAACTTCCGGCCGCCCCAGCAGATTTTGAAGAGGGCTCCGGCGCCCAATCCGCTCATCCTCGGCCACCGGTTTCGGCTTTGCTAACGTCTGTGTCATGGAAAACTCCTAGTTGGTCTGGCTGCGGGAGAACCGGGACCGGTCTTCCCGCAGCCAGGTAAGCCTGTGGCCTAGCGGATGCCGGCCTGCGCGAATTTGGAGACGTCCGTTGCGTTGGACTTGTCAACGATGGCCGGGCCGGTGTAGACCTGCTGCCCCCCACCGACAGTGAAACCGCCGACTTTTTGGGCCCAGATGGCGTCAACAGTGCCGTAACCCTGAAGGTAAGGCTGCTGGTCCACCGTGAAGTCCACGCTGCCATCCACGACCGCCTTGGCCAGATCGGCGTTCAAATCAAAGGACGCAACCTTGACCTTGCTGCCCGTCTCCTTGACGGCTTTGACAATGGTCAACGTAAACGGAGCGCCAAGACCGACGATCGCGTCCGCATCCGGAGTCGACTGCAGCTTGGCCGTGACAGTCGAAGACACAGACGTCATGTCAGCACCGTTGACGTACACGATTTCGGAGCCTGGTACGTTCTCCTTGATCCCGGCGCAGCGGTTCTCAAGCCCCACGTGGCCCTGCTCCTGGATGACACAGATCGGGTGCTTGACACCCTCGGAAGCCAGCCGCTTGCCCACGGCAACGCCGGCGAGCTTATCGCTCTGCCCGAAGTGAGCCATGACCCCCAGTGCTTTGTACTGGTCCTCGCCGGCGTTGAAGCTCACCACGGGAATCCCGGCCGCAAGAGCCTTCTGGACGACATCCTTCAACGCATCCGGTTTCGCCAGCGTCACTGCGATGCCGTCCACTTTCTGGTCGATCGCCTGCTGAACGAGCTGCGCCTGACGGCCCGCATCCCCGTCTCCGCTGTAGAGCAGGTCTACGTTGTCCTTCTTTGCGGCAGTTTCAGCGCCCTTGCGCACGATGTCCCAGAAGGTGTCCCCGGCTGCGGCATGAGTGATCATCGCGATCTTGATCCGGGCGGTGTCAGCCACCTGCCCGGCTTCCCCTGATGTTCCTGTTTCGGTCTTTCCGCCGCTTGAACATGCCGCCAACGCCAGAAGCGGAACGACGGCGAGGGCCATAACGCCCCGGTGCCAAGTGAATTTTGCCACGTGAAATCTCCTTTGATTCGCGCAATTTCGACCGTCGTGAACGCTTCGGGCCCACGGCATTGCGTGGGGCGTATTGCGGAGGCCGTTAATCTTGAGCGGATGTGATCCATCTCGCTTTGTGGAACGGTCCAACTCTAAAACAAAGGGTTTTCTGAAGTCAATAGACCGTTCCAATTATCTGTGGTTTCATATTTTTACGCTTTACTTCATCGGGCAGCGGCCCTCAGTCGCTTCAAAGGAGAACCATGACCACCACCAGTGCCCCCGAACTCGTAGCGTCGTGTTGGACGAGTGCCGGCAATGCGGAGCCGCTGCAGAATCCCGAGACCAGTCCTGTACCCATCGCGGACCGCCTCGAAGCCATCGCATCAACCGGGTGGTCCGGACTCGGGCTCGCTCACGACGATCTGGCCGCCGCCCGTGCCACTCTGGGTTTTCAGGCCTTGCGTGGCCTGATCGACGAGGCGGGTCTCCGCTACGTTGAAGTTGAACTCCTCACCGATTGGTGGGATGAGAGTCTCGCCCCGGCCTGGCGGCCGAAGTTCGATCTACTCCTCGAGGCCGCCGAGACGCTTGGTGCACGTTTCATCAAAGTGGGAACGTCGATCGGAACGCCCCTGGATGACCTCGACTTCCTCGTGGAGCCCCTCCGGCGCCTCACGGCTGATGCCGCGCGGCGGGGCACGCGCATTGCTCTGGAACCCATGCCCTTTTCGATGGTCGGAAGCGTGCCGGCGGCGGCCGACCTCATGCGAAAGGTTGATATGGCCAACTGCGGGCTGGTGGTGGATTACTGGCACGTCTTCCGCGCCGGAACCACCTTGGACGAGCTGGCCGACAGCCTTCAGCCGGAACAGATTTTCGGGGTTGAACTCAATGACGCGGATGAGGAAATCAGGGGCTCCCTTTTTGAGGACACCCGGGACAACCGCCGCCTGTGCGGACAGGGTGACCAGGATGTCACCGGGTTCATCGTTGCCCTGAAATCCCTTGGTTTCAGTGGCCCTTGGGGCGTGGAAATCCTATCCAAGGAACATCGCGCGCTTCCGGTGCAGGACGCCTTGCGGGCGGCGTATGCCACAACATTGGCCTGCTTTCCCACGCAATAGAAAACCGGGGCGATCACTCCCCTCCATTCCGAAAGGGTGACGAACGTGGACCTCAGACGCATCACCGATTGGACCGTATTGGCCGGAGTCAGCATAGAGATCCGGCAGCAGGGCAGCACCGTCTGTAACGGCTACGTAGATGCCGTGACGGAAGACGGCACGATCCTCTGGCTGCGACCTCCCGCGCAGAACCGAAGGCTTTTCGAGAAGGCCGCGTTCTATGAGGCGTGGGCAACCGATGACCGCGCGGGCTTCCACTATGAGATCACGAAAGGCCTTAACCGCCCTTGTGAGCAGACCCCCGAGGCCGAGGATTCGTCGTCGACAAGCTGTGCCACAACGTAGCCCCTCCGCTCGGCCGAGAGTCTCGAGGGCCCCACGAGCCAGACCCTGAGCCCGCCACCTGGCTGCGGCGTGCTGACCTCCGCGAGAGGCTCCCGATGCGTCATCTGCTAGCCCGCTGACACATCGATCAGCACCTTGCCGACGATGCCCTCTTCCACCGCCGCGTGGGCCGCAGCCGTGTCAACCAGGTCAAAGCGATGCAGCGGCAGGCCTGCGGCCTCTCCCACAGGAAGGGCGCCGTCGGCGATGGCCGCATTGATGTCCTCGGCGGCGGCGTGCACCGCCGCCATGCCAACGGTGTAGAGCAGCACGAACTGGTAGCGGACATTGAGGCTGAAATGCCTGCGCACGTCCAGGCTCACGAGATCGCCGCCGTTGTTGGCGTAGACGGCGATGGAGCCACGGTTGCGGATCACTGCCAGGTCGAGTTCAGCGTTCTGCGCGGGTGCCACCTCCACGATCTGGTCGACGCCGTCGGGAGCGATCCGGCGGATCTCCGCGGCCGCGTCGGTTTCCCGGTAATTGATGACGTGATCTGCGCCGGCGGCCGTGGCCAGCGCGGCCTTCGCAGGTCCGCTCACGGTTGTGATCACCACGGCGCCGGCCCACTTGGCGAGCTGGATCGCCGCATGACCGACGGCGCCGGCCCCTCCTGCGACGAGAACCACTTTGCCGTCCAAGGCTCCCGGGTGCAGCCGCCGCGGGCCGTCCTCGGCGATGGTGAGGGCCCGATGGGCGGTGACGGCGGGAACGCCCAGGCTTGCGCCGACGTCGAACCCGGCGTTCTCCGGCAGCGGAAAGACCCTCTCGGCCGGCAGTACGGCGAACTCCTGGGCTGTCCCGCCGTCGGCGCGCTGGTAGGCGGCCAGGGCCAGCCAAACCCTGTCACCGACGTGGAAACCCTCGACGCCGGGTCCGAGGGCGTCCACCACTCCGGCGCCGTCCTGGTTCGGCACGACCTCCGCGAAAGGCAAGGACTCGCCCGGTTTAGCGCCGCGGCGCGACTTCCAGTCTGTGGGGTTGACCGCTGAGACCATGATCCGCACGCGCACCTCCCCGGGCCCCGGATCGCGGATGCCACGGTCGATGAGCTCGAGAACAGATGGATCGCCGCTGGCACGGTACACGATAGCTTTCATACTCAGACCTAACGCCGGCCCCGACCGAAAATTCCCGCCGGGCGCCTGCCGGACAGATGCTAAGACGGTCCCCTGGCCGTAAATCCCACATCGCCCCGGCGCATATCCAAGGGATTTGACGCAGTGAGGCTGTTGGCAATGTGGTCCATGCGAATTCGGCCCCGCAGGTGCCATCGCCGGCAGGCTACAAGTTCAAGCCGCAGGATCGTTTCTCGCCGAAGGCCATATCCAAGGATCTGATCCGTTTTGTTTCTCGTGCTCCTCGGCACTCCGCGTCCGCGCTGAGCGCGACCCGTCTCGTTTCCACTTGCCGCCCGGCTCCGGTTCGTTTTCCCTTCTGGTTAACGGGTGCTCAGAAGTGCGTGCTGCTGTCTTGGGGCGGTGGACGGTCCCCATCGGCAAGGTGTCCAACACCGCGCCGCCGGTCAATTCTACGCGGGTCGCGCCCGGATCTACAGGAGATTTGTGTGCCCACTCGGGCGAGATTCATCAGGCGCACCGACAGTGATTGGATTGCTGGTGCCTCCGCGCAGAGCTCCACGCACAGTCTGTGGACTGAAACGGTGGACAGACGATACGGCAGCTGGGCGGTAGCGCTCTGCCCGCCAGCCGTCCGCGTTCCGGTTCCTCGGCCATACAATAACCGCCTCTCGAGTGTTGTGGAACCCTGGGAAAGACCCGCGGTGTCTCCCGCAGGCCTTCCCCATCGACGATTGAGTCTCACATCCCGGCGTCTTCCGAACCGCCGGTCGTGAGGTGGCGGACCTCTAAGAGAGTTCCGTCCGCGAGCTTTCCTTGGTGACCAGCACTGCCACGGTTCCGGCCAGCATGACGGCCGCCCAGAACACGGCGACCAGAACGATGCTGCCACCGCCCAGGATCAGGAGCCCGGTGGCGATCATCGGGGTGAACCCGGCGCCGAGGGTTGAGGCGCCCTGGTACGCGAGTGACGCGCCGGTGTAGCGGACGTTGGTTGGGAACTGTTCGGCGACGAACGCCCCGATCGGTCCGTACAGGAGACCCTGGATGATGCCTTGGCCTACGATCAGCGCCACAGCGAATCCCCAGAGCGTTCCGTTGTTGAGCAGTACAAGCAGTGGATAGGCGAGCACGACGCCCAGCACGCCGCCGATGATCAGCATGCGCCGGCGGCCCACGCGGTCGCTCATCCGGGCCGCCCATAAGGTGACGATCAGGGTGAGGACGGCTCCAACGGCCTTCCAGTTCAGGACTCCGGTGCGGTCCGCTCCGGCCTCTACGGCGATCGAGACGCCCCAGACGGTCAGCAGTCCCTGGCAGCAGTAGAAGCTCATTGTCGCTATGAGGGCCAGAAAGACGGCCCGGCGGTGGTGGCGGAACACCTCCAGGAGGGGGATCTTCCTCTTTTCGCTCGCCTGCTCCAACTGCCGGAAGAGCGGGGTCTCCGTTACCTTCAGCCGGATGACAAGACCTATGACGATGAGTGCCGCGCTGAGCAGGAACGGGATCCGCCAACCCCAGACGAGGAAATTGTCGCCTGTGGCGGCGGAAACCGCCGAAACCACGAGCGTGGCCAGGAGCGCGCCGGCCGGTCCGCCCGCGTTGGCGAACGAGGTCGCGAAGCCGCGCTGCTTCTTGGGTGCATGTTCAAGTGCCATGAGCGCGGCACCGCCCCACTCCCCGCCGACGGCAATGCCCTGGATCACGCGCAGGACCACCAGGATCACCGGCGCGGCGACGCCGATCTGCGCCGTGGTGGGCAGCATGCCGATGAGCATGGTTGCCACGCCCATCATCATCATGGACAGCACCAGCATCTTCTTGCGGCCGATCCGGTCCCCGAAGTGCCCGAAGACGATGCCGCCCAGCGGCCGGGCGACATAGCCGACGGCCAGTGTCGCGAACGAGGCGAAAATCGCCACCGCCGGATCCTGGTTAGCGAAGAACACCTTGTTGAAGACGATGGAGGCGGCTGTCGCGTAGAGAATAAAGTCGTAGTACTCGATGGCACTGCCCACGAAGCTGGAAGCGAGGATCCGCTTCATTTCGACGGTCTTCAGCGATTCCTGCAGATGGGGTACCGGTGATTCGGTTTCTGCTGTGGGGCCCGTGGGTAGTGAGTCCAGGTGAGTGTTTCGGGTCATGATTCCTCCTTGAATCAGTAGACGACTGGGGTTTGAATACGTCTAGGCGTGGACGCGGTCCACGGCGGGGCGCAGCTCGATGACATCGAGATCGTCCGGCACGTGGAAGATGCCGTCGTAATGCAGTTCTGCTTCCCGCCACACCGCATCGGGGGCGGTTCCAGGCACCAGGTGATGCAGCGCCAGCTGCCGCGCCCCGGCTTCCCTGGCTACCCGTGCAGCATCAATGACGCTGGTGTGCGACTTGTAGTGGTGGTCGCGGGCAGCCCGGGATCCTTCGTCGGTCTTGTGGGCGTACATGGCCTCGATGAAACCGAAGTCGATGGCCTCGTGCAGGAGCAGGTCGGTGCCGCGCGCCAGCCGGACCATGTTGGGCGTGTATGCGGTGTCCCCGGAGAAAGTGACCGAGCCCTCCGCGGTGTCAAAACGCAGTCCGAACGCCGGTGCCACCGGCGGGTGTTTGACCAGAATCGCAGAAACGGTGACAACGTCGTCGCGGAAGATCACGAACGGCTCCATCTCCGGCGTCGGATTCTCGTTCGCGTCGTAGCCGAGGCCTTCCGGCAGCTCAATGTCGGAGGCCTTGAAGAGCTCGAACGGGCTGGGGCGCAGGCTGTCGATGATCCTGTCGTTCAGGTCCGTTGCGTGGGCCTTCATCAGCAGTTCGAACATCTTCGCGGTGCCCGGCGTCGGGCATTCGGGGGCGAGCGGCTGTGGCGGCTCGACGGCGCGGGGCGAGACGGGCGGCAGTTTTCCCCGGTCCCCGGGGCCGATAATCCGCACGGGGTCACCCCGGCGGTCACCCAGCTCGTACAGGCCAAAGATGGCCAGGCTCGCCAAATCCACGGTGTGGTCAGAGTGGAGGTGGGTGAGGAAGATGCCGCGGAGGTTTCGCATTTCAAGGCCCGACTCATTGAGGCGCCGCCCGACACCGTGGCCGCAGTCGACGAGGTAAAAGTTTTCGCCTACGACGACGGCCGTCGAAATTCCTGTGCGGGGCGATCCCGGTTTCCACCAGCGCGGGCCGCCTGCGGTGCCGAGGGTGATGATACGGGGACGGAGGTCGGGTGGGGATGCGGGGGTCATCGTGCTCCTTCGCGCGTTCGGTCCGTGGGGACCTGTTGGCTGACTTGTTCAAGTGTGGCCCAGCCCACATAATCTGAATAGTCAATTGATCCGATGACGATCATCAAGGAAACTTATGTCAGAAATCACCCTCCGCCAGCTGCAGTATTACGTCTCCGTGATTGACCACGGTTCTGTCACGGCCGCCGCAATCTCCTGCCACATCTCCCAGGCCGCCGCGTCCATGGCGGTGGGCCAATTGGAGAAGGCAGTGGGCGCTGACCTGCTGATCCGCACACGCTCCAAGAAGGTCGTCCCCACGCCGGCGGGCATAACGTTTGCTGCCCACGCCCGCGCCATCCTCGAACGTGTCGCGGAGGCTTCCGATGCCATTGCCGAGAGCATGGTCGAGATGCGTGGGCCGTTACAGATCGGATGCGCTCACACACTGTCACCGCGCCTGATGCCGGGGCTGGTGGATCATTTCGTGTCCAATCACCCGCTGGTGGACGTCGGCTTCCGTGAGGGAGCGCCGTCGGCCCTTCAGGAGGATGTGCGGAACGGAAGACTCGACGTTGCGCTGGTGTACGAGCAGCAGGCCGACGACGACCTCGAGCGCGCACGCATCGCCACGGTACGCCTGCACGTGGTGCTGTCCGCACACCACGAACTGGCCGGGAGAACGTCGATACATCTCGCGGAGATCGCCCATGAGCCGGCGATTTTACTGGATGTACCACCGACGGTAGAGCGGTTGACCGCGATGATGCAGGCGGCCGGGGTGGAGCCCCGCATGCGCTGGACGAGCAGCAACATGGAAACAATCCGCGCAATGGTGGCGCGCGGGCTCGGCTACTCCTTCATGAACAGTCCGCCCTCGACCGGCACCACGTACGAGGGCGGGAAAGTGGTTTTCATCCCCGTGGCGGACCGGACTGCGGAGAATGCGATCGTGGCCCTGCGCCCCGCAGGCCAGCCCGCGCCCCGGCGGGTTCGGGCGGCCATCGACTTCCTCCGCGAGACCGGGCAGGCTATCACGAACCAATACTCCAACGAGGACCACCGTCCTTGACCACGAAAACACGCCACAGCCTTCGTCCCCGACAACGCTACATGGGTCGCCGCCGAACGCGACAAAGACACCCTCGACATCTCCCGGCTCCTGGGGGCCACTTGCTTTGTCTGCCTCATTGACGCGACCCGGCACTGTTAACACACCCATCGAGCGGGTGGTTAGGCTGGGTGGATGGCGACAGTTATTCTCGTGCGGCACGGCCGCACCACAGCCAATGCCACTGGACTGCTGGCCGGCCGGGCCGCCGGCATTAGCCTTGACCAGATCGGGCGCGACCAGGCGGCTCTGACCGGAGACCGGCTCGCGGCCGTGCCCGTAGTCGGAGTGGTGTCGAGCCCTCTTGAGCGGTGTCAGCAAACCGCCCGGCTCATCCTCGATCGCCAGGCTGGCACGCTGAACGCCCAGGTCGATCCCGATCTCACCGAGTGCGATTACGGCCAGTGGCAAGGCCGCACACTCAGTGATCTCGCGACCGAGGATTTGTGGCCGGTTGTGCAGTCGCAACCCTCCGCCGTCGTCTTTCCGGGCGGTGAATCCATGGCCGCGATGCAGGCCCGGTCGGTGGCAGCGGTTCGACGCCACGACGCAGCATTCGAAGCCGAGTACGGGCCAGGGGCCGTGTGGGTGGCGGTAAGCCACGGCGACATCATCAAGTCAATCCTCGCCGACGCGCTCGGTATGCACCTTGACCTGTTCCAGCGTATTAACGTGGACCCCGCCTCCGTATCGATCGTGCGCTACGGCGCTAGTCGGCCCAGCGTCTACGCCACCAATACCAACGCGGGTGATCTGACGTGGCTGTCGAACGGCACCCACGCTGGCGATGCGCCGGTGGGCGGCGGTGCAGGGCAAAAGGCGCCATGAGCCTCATGTGCCTAAAATACTGACATGCCTACACGAGTTCACGAGTTTGCCTGGCCCGATCGGGTCGTCGTTGGCACCATTGGCCTTCCGGGGGCGCGCACGTTCTACCTGCAGGTGCGCGCAGGGACGCAGCTTGTGAGTATTGCCCTGGAGAAACAGCAGTCGGCTCTGCTTGCGGAGAAGATCGACGAAATTCTCGACCAGCTCATCACCGTCGAGGGCAACCCCCACAGCATTCCCACGAGTACTCCTATTGAACTTGTCGACAATGACCCGCTCGAGGCCGTTCAGGAGCAGTTCCGCGCCGGCGCCATGAGCTTAGGTTGGGACCCAACCACAGCCCAGGTCGTCATAGAGGCTTACCCCATCACCGATGTCGATGCTGATGACGACGACGAACCGCTTGATGAGGACGGTGCCAACGCGACCGAAATGCTGCTGGTGCGAATGCCGGTCGGCACCGCCCGCGCATTCTCCAGGCGCACCCTTGAGATCGTGGGCGCCGGGCGCCCGACGTGCTCGCTCTGCGGTTTCCCCATCGACGCAGACGGGCACATCTGCACCCTTCCCGAGGTCTGATGCCGGCGACGGACCTAGTGACCGCCGAGCTGACGCTCACCGGCCGGATCACGACGGCTTCTAACGCTACATTTCTGGGCAGCATCGGCGACGTGGCGGTCGTCTATAAGCCGATAGCAGGCGAAAGTCCGCTGTGGGATTTTCCCCGCGGCACTCTGGCTCTCCGGGAGGTGGCCGCCTACCAGGTCTCGCAGGTCTTCGGCTGGAACGTCGTGCCGCACACCTGGCTGCGCGATGGTCCTTTCGGCGAAGGGATGGTGCAGCTGTGGCAGGAGCAAGACCCCGCCCAAAGCGCCGTGAACCTGGTCGCGACGGACCATGTGCCGGAGGTCGGTTGGAAACACGTCCTCGAGGGTCAGGATGAGAGCGGACAAATGGTCGCCCTCATTCACGAAGACACGCCAGCGCTCAGACGCATGGCCGTGTTCGACGTCGTCGTCAACAACGCCGACCGCAAAGGCGACCACATTCTTGCCATGACGGACGGACACCGGCACGGCGTGGACCATGGGCTCACCTTTCACCGTGACCACAAGCTGCGTTCGGTGCTGTGGGGGTGGCTGGGAGACGCTCTGACCGTCGAGGAACTTGAGGGCATCGATCGTGTCAGCGAAGGACTGAACGGTGGGCTGGGCCGAGACCTGGCGGAGTTGCTCAGCGCCGAAGAAATCGGATCGCTCGCCGTGCGCTGCGACCGGTTGCGCTTGAGTGAGCGGTTTCCGGCTCCGAGCGGTGAGATGTCAGCGGTGCCCTGGCCGCTGTTCTAAGGGAATTGCGACTACGGGCTTCGCAGGCTGTGTCACAGATTGCCGCCAGTGCCAGGCCAGCCCCTGCAAACAAGCTTTCCAAGCACCGACCGGAGGGCACGCCCATAGGTCCAACTCCTGCGTCACAGTGCCCGGGCACCGAATTTGTTCACGGCAACTTTTTACCCAGTTATGCTTCCAAACCTAGCCCTTGCCCGATAGATGTGACCGAGGATATCCACGGCTGCCAGCCGATCGACTGCACATGCACCGCGGTTGCGGCGACGTGAAGGAAGCGATCGACGAGGGAGGCGTCCCTGACGGCAGGCCCGCCTGCCGTCGTCATGGGTCTTGTCCCGCCGGTCCCGTGGGAAGGACGTGAGGGGGTGGCGAGGGCCCCTCGACGCGGACGGGCAGCTCCTCGTCCCCCCGAAGAATGGCGCGGAGCAGCCGCCGCTCCTCCCACCCGGGCGACATGAGCGCGCTTCCGCGCCGCAGTACCAGACCCCCGTTCGGGGTGGCGTACCGCTTCTGCAGATCTTCCAGCTCCTCGGCCCGCAGCAGCGCGACCGTGCTACCCGCAGCCGAGTCGACCACGCGGACCAGCGAGGAGGGTCCCGTCAGGTCGGTCGCAACGACGCGCCGCTCGCTCTCGGCGAGGATTGTCTTCTGCGCTGCGCGTGTCACCACCAGGGGACGGGACGGCCCGTCCAGCAGCCCAGTCAACACGTCTGCCGCAGCGTTGGGGCGGCCGGTTCTCCGCGCCGCCGCCTGCATCCGCTGCAGGCGGCCCGGCTCCCGCAGCACCTCGTCGATCTTCCAGCCGATCGTAGCTGGAGTGTTGCAGCGGACCGCCGCCCCCTGCTCCATCAGGTAATCGCCGTTGCGGACCTCCTGCCCCGGGATGGGGTTCACAAGCACCATGGGCAGCCCTGCAGCCATGCACTCCGATGCCGCCAGCCCGCCCGGCTTGCCCACAAACAGGTCGGCGCGGTGCAGCAGCTGCGGCATCTCCGCCGTGAAGCCAAGCACGCGGTAGCGGTCGCCAGCGGGCGCCACCAGCTGCTCGATACGCTTCCGCAGCGCATTGTTGCGTCCGCACACGACCGTGGCCGTGAAGGACGAGCGCATGTGCATCGTCTGCCGCACGACCGAGACGGCATAGTCGCCGCCAGACGCGCCCGCCGAGATCAGCAGCATCGGGGGCTCGTTTGCATCGCGCGCAGGCGCTGCATTCGGCTGGGTGGCGATGGGGATGCCCGTGGCCGCCACTCGGTCAGGGGGCAAACCCAGCGCCATCAGCTCCACCTTCGCTTCCTCCCTGGCCAGGAAAAACGTGTGGAACGCGCCCGTAAGCCATAGACCCTGAAAGTCGTAGTCCGTCATGACGACGGCGGTCCTCGCGTCAATCACGCCGCGAAGGAGCAGCGACGCCAGCAGTTGGGCTGGCAGGAAGTGCGTGCACACGATCGCGGTCGGCCGGAATCGCTTGATCGCATCGATGACCGGAAGAGCGTTCACCCGTGTCCAGGGGTCTACTGGGACCCTGCGCCGGAACGGACGGTCGTTGATGTCGTAGCCCCACTCGACCAGCCACGGCAAGTCCTCGACCAGGACGAAGTAACCCTTGTCAAGCAGTGTGCGGTAGAGCACGCTGCTCACCTGCAGCACGTCCAGCACCTGCACCTCGTCAATGTCGGCGCGCGCGGCACACGCATGCTGCACCGCCGCCGCGGCGCTGTTGTGCCCCGCTCCTACCCCTGCTGACAGGATAAGTACGCGCTCCCTCCCAGCGGCGTCGGGGCCTCGTGCCGACGTTCTGCGCATGAAAGAGAGTCTAGCTGGCCGTATCACCACCGCCTGACCCCAACTTGTACTCGATCAGCACAAGCTTTGTACACACGTTAAAGCAAAGGGTTCCCGTGGCTCACTCGTCGCGGCTGATCTCCAGGTAGCTGAGGCCGCTCAGATCCAACCAATATCGGGTTGGTGTTTCCACCAGCCTCAGCAGCACACCCTGGCAGCTTCGGCACCGCACCACAATGCCGGGCGCGTCAGCGAACACCATGGTCTCGCCAAAAGCCCTGACCGCACCGCAATGCCTGCAGCGCCCCAGCGCCGCGATGATGTCAATTCGGAACACTTCCGACAGCGCGCCGGCCGTTGCGTTACCGTCCAGATACGGAATCGGATCATGGGGCGATGCTGCAATATCTTGATCATCCGAGTCAGGGACAACGAAATCGTCCGCGCCGTTCACTGCATACCTCCCGTCCCGCCAAACCGTTCGGTCTTTATGGACTCCACCGGATAGCCGGCCATCACCAGCCAGTCCGCAACGGTCTCCACGAAAACCGTTTGACCGCAAATGAACACATCCGGATTCTCCTCAGCCGGGAAGATCTTGCGCAGAAGTGAGTCCGATGTAAGGCGCTCCGGCTTGACCGGCCAGCCCTCCGGCGTCGAGCGCGTATAAACATAGTCGACCATCAGCTTGTCCGATTCCCGGTCCAACCGAGACAGCTCCTCGCTGTAAAGCGAAGTCTCCGGTGACTTGAGGGAATAGAGCAATCTGAAATGGGACTCGTTGGTGGAAGCCTGATGGGCGCGGATCATCGACATCAGCGGCACCACACCTGACCCTCCCCCGATCAGCTGTACCCTATTCGCATTACCGGGCCGCCAGACAAACCAACCGCCCACGGGCCCGCGGATTTCCAGCCTGTCCCCGACTGCCAGGTCCCGGACCAGATAAGGTGACACTTCGCCGTCGGGAAGCTCGTCAACGGTGATTTCCAGAAGCTCATCCACACTCGCGGATGCCAGTGAGTAAGAGCGGATCGCAGTGTACCCGTCCTCGGCGGTGAGGCGGATGTCGATGTGCTGGCCAGCCAAGTGTCCAATCAAGCCATCCACGCGCAGCCTGATGGTCCGGGCTGTGGCATTTTCCGGGACTCCGCCTACCACTTCGGCGACCTGCCATTGTGTGCTCACGGAACGTGCCTCATGAGTACCGCTCCTCGCGCCACGGGTTGCCGTGAAGATGGTAGCCATTCGATTCCCAGAAACCGGGAAGGTCTTCCGCTGTCAGTTCCAGGCCGTGAACCCATTTGGCGCTTTTCCAGAAATACAACTGCGGCACCAAAAGCCGTGCCGGGCCGCCATGGGCCCGTTCAAGAGGTTCCCCATCGAACTGCCAGACCACCCAGGCCTTGCCACCCAGGAGGTCCCACAGCGGAACGTTGGTCGTGTAGCCGCCGAAGGAATGGGCTGTGGCGAAGTCGCATGTGGTTTCCACGTCTTCGAAGAGCGTGTCCAATGAAACCCCACGCCACCCAGTTCCCAGTTTTGACCAGCTGGTCACGCAATGAATGTCCGTGGTGATTTCTTCCTGCGGCAAGGCCATGAATTCTTTCCAGGACCACGAGAGCCGCCGGCCGGTCTCCACGACGATGAAAAACTCCCATTCGCCGACGGGAATAAGCGGAGCAGGCCCAGCCGTAAGCACAGGAAAATCCTGCGTTTCATGCTGCCCGGGAGGCAGTGCGGGATTCTCGGACCGGCGTCCACGGAAACCGGAAGAAACAATACCCATCATGCACCTCCGCGGTGGAGCCTCACCGCTGTCAGCAACCCTTGATGCCCCAACGATAGGACAACGTTTGGACGTGGTCTAGCCATCACAGGTCTCATCGAGAACGCCACGCAAAACCAGAACGTGGTGAAAGGAACAAGCTGTAGGCGGGCAGTGGGAAATGGTTCTACGCTCCACCGTGAAGATGGATGCTGCCACCGCCCAGAGTTGGAGAAAATCCTCATTGGTTACCCCATACGAGGTCGAATTGCCCGTAATCGGTCTGGATAACGCAGTCCAGCAGCACGAGTTCCGCAGCCCGAGCGTAGATTCCGTCAACCACCGCTCAGCGAAAGCCACCGGTTTCATTTCGGCACCCAACCGCTGAGCTTCTTTGAAGTTAAAGGCCAGCCATCTTCCCGGCGCCAAGTACTATTTCTGCGTGAGGGCCAGACTCGAACGGCGTCGGCCTGGGCCTCCCGGGGCGGCTGCGGGTATTGCTGTGCGAGTTCGCTCCTGTATTCGGGCAACCTGTGGCGCTCCCACCGATTTTCCCGCAGGCGCCGCACCGACAGACCCTACAGAGAAGAGCACATCATCACTACCACCACCGTCCTCGTCGCCGGAGCCACCGGTGACCTCGGCCGCCGCGTCGTTCGCGAACTTCTCCACCGCGACACGCTCGTCCGGGTCCTGACACGCCCCGGCAGCGGGACGGCCGATGGCATCTACGGTAGGGACGATCGCATGGAAGTCCACGAGGTTGCCTACACAGACCGGGCCGGTCTCGCCTCAGCACTGTCCGGCGTTGACACCGTCATTTCGTCGGTCAGCGGTGCGCGGCCGGTCATCGTCGAGGCGCAGAGGGCGCTTCTCGCGGCCGCCGTCGAAGCAGGGGTGGCACGGTTCATCCCGTCGGACTACTCTGCGGATTACCGGCGGATCACCCCCGGCAGCAACCGCAACTTCGAGCTCCGTCGCGAGCTCGCCGCCGAACTCGACGCTGCCCCCATTCGCGTGACTTCCGTGCTGAACGGGGCGTTCGCTGACATGCTCACCGGGCAGGCGCCCATGATTTTGTTTAAGCGTCACCGGGTCCTGTTCTGGTCCTCACCGGACCAGATTCTCGACTTCACGACCAAGGACGACGTCGCACGCATCGTCGCGCTAGTAGCCCTCGATGAGGACGCACCCCGCGTCGTCGAGATAGCCGGCGATCGCGTTACTGCGCGCAGTATCGCCGGGACCATGACCGAACTCACGGGGACACCTTTCTCCCTGCAATGGGCCGGCACTACCGGCACTTTAGCGACCATGGGCAGGATTGGCCGGCACCTGTCGAAGGACAAAGACCAGGCATTCCCCGCATGGCAGGGCATGCAGTACTTCGTCAGCATGTTCAGCGGCGAGGCCGAGCTCCATCACGTCAACAACGACCGCTACGGCCCACACGAGTGGACCTCCGTCCGCGATGTCCTCGAAGTGCACCTGAAGGAGACAACGGACGATCACTGATCCAGTGCCCTTAGGGTAGGCAGTCAAAGGATCGGCGAAGTTCACACGAGGCATGCTTGACTTTGTCCACTACCTGGAGCTCATTGGGCTTATCAAGCCGCTGAAGCGCGAAGTTAGGCTGGGAGGAGTCTGGCGAGGTACCGCGGCGTACACCGAGCAGGCAGACTGAGCGCCGATCAGACTCAGATGCTTGCCTCGTTTCACCCTCCCGCCCAGTGACCGAAGTTGCCCCCTCCTCTGGTGCGTTCATCATCGTCCTTGCCGCAGCGTCGACAGCGTTTGTAGACACTGCCGTCTTCGGCGTGTTCGACATGCCATTCGTGCCGAATATTTAACTTGCACATCAGGATCTGCAGCATGACTCGTCCCTGATCCTCGACCGTATCCTCTTCGTACTTTCTATAGTGGCCCCCACGTGTGCCCAGAGGAACAGGCAGTTATCGACGGCCCTCCGGGGGGATCAACCGCGTCACGGGCCACTCAAGTCTTCGGGTCGTCGGCGCCCAGAATGTCGTGGCAGAAGACGATGACGTCCACGGTCGGGGTATCCACGAACAGGACCGCGCCATCACAAAAGTGGACGACCGTGCAGCGGGTAATGGCCTCCACCCAGGAATGGATCCCGGTGTACCGCTCGACGAACAATCCATCTCTGAGCAGGCCACGCTTTTCGAGGAGATCGAAGACAAGATTCCAGGCAAGATCCATGAGCTCATGGATGACCGCCTCAACCGCGTTGGAGCTGTCATACCTTCATGGTGCTCCCAGGCGCTGACGGTCGTGCGGAGCTCCTGTTCGTCCTATTGCAGGGCGAGCAGCTCGGGCTCGGCGCCGTCCACATTCGTCCGCCTGAACTCGATGCGCTGATTCAGCCAAGACCGCAATCCGGCGAGCCGCCCTGCCGAAACGACCGCCGCGCTCCCCCCACTGTGGGAACGCGGTTTTGATTGTGCTGGGACTACCACCAGCTCATTCAGAATCCAGGATTTCCCTGCATGATCCGCGCTCTTGCAGGCGAGGGCTTTCTTCCTCGTCACAGCCTGCCGCTGGACCATGGTTAGCTCCATGAAATCGGGCATAGCCCTTATCCGCTGCCACCGACGTAAACCACGCCGCTACGCGGATGATTACTATGAGTCACCGCACAGCGTTGTCACCGGGCAGAGCCAAGGGCTATTCTAGTCCCGAGGTCCATAGGACTCCTTTGGAATATCACTCTGGTTCGGCGACTGTCTCGGCGTCGAAGCGGCGCAGGCACATCTGCTGGGAGATTCGCCCTGGCCGCCCTTTCCGGCCCGTCCCGGGACGTGGCCCGGAAAACCTTCGCCGTCAACTGCGCTGGAGGAGGCGGCTTTGCTCCCTCACCTGAGGACCAATCATGTCATTCCGGCCATTCTTCAGGCGGCCATATACCGTCGCCTTCGCCCTCGCGGCGCTCCTGCTCGGGTTCTCCGGCACAGCACCGGCCCAGGCAGGCGTCACCAAGAACAAGAACACCACCACGTGGACCGTCCTGGTCGGCCAGCAGTCCTCGGACATGGCCATCCAGGGGATGCGGTTTGCGCCCGGGGAGATCTGGATCGACCAGGGCGACACGGTCAACTTCGTGGCGAACAGCGCCGAGATCCACACGGTCAGCTACGGAACACCACCCCTTCCGCCGACCGACGTTAATAATCTGCTCTTCGATGCCGTGACTCCCGTGGGGGGCCCCGTGTTCGACCCGACCGCGCCGTGGACGAATTCCGGAATCCTGAGCACCACGGCATCGCCCGAGTTCCCGACGAGGACGTCGTACCTGCTGAAGTTCGCCGCACGCGGTGACTTCACGTTCTATTGCCTCATCCACGGGGCTATGATGTCGGTCACCCTCCACGTACGGGCTCCGGGCGCGCCATACCCGCACACCCAAGCGTGGTACGACGCTCAGGCAGCGGCTGAGAACGCGGCAATCATCGCCGACGGGTACGCGCTGTGGGCCAGCACGGCGGCAAAGGCCAGGCCGACCCACGTCTACGCCGGCGCGATGGACGATAAGGCCATGGTCATGCGGTTCATCCCAACCGCGGACACCGTCCCACTGGGCACAACCGTAACTTGGGACATGTCCGCCAACCCCGGGGTCGTGCCGCATACGGTGACGTTCACGGCCCTCGTGCAGAACGGGAAGCCTGTCGATTCCGGCGTCCTGCTCCCGGCGTTCGCGGGCGGCCCCTCGACGTTCTCGGTGACGCTTGACCAGCTCGGAACGTGGGACTACGTCTGCCTATTCCACGACGATCTGGGCATGGCCGGAAGCGTGACTGTCGTTCCAACATCCTGATCTCACTCCCCCGGCGCATCCAGGCGGAAGAACCGACGCGCGGGCCGCTGTCAGCAGGCAGTAATCCAGCGGCCCCACCGTGGAGGTGAGGCAGCACGTACCCCTCATCGAATTTCGGCGCCCGGTACCTCTGGATAGGTGCCCTCGACATCAGGTGTCGAGACCTCTTGGTCCGAAGGCCTGGTTCCCATCGGTGCTCCGCGCAGGGAACATTCCGTGATGGCGTGGGGTGGTGGGAATGTGGCGATAGGTCAGGATCCGAGTTCCCCCGTGGTCGTGTCCGTCGTCCGGGGCGGCATGGAGGAGGAGCCCTGCGTTGCCTGCGGTGAATGTGACGGGGTTGCGGTATTGACGTCGCCTGGGCCGCTGAAGGCTGATGGGCGTGTCCTTGAGGATCCGGTGCCGAGTGGTACCCCTCCGTTGGCGGGGAAAGAATCGGCTTCGCCGGCTGCGTTCAGGACAGCGCCGCCGGCCTCGAGGACGATGAGCGTTGCGGCGAATCGATCGGGCTGAAGCGTTCGATGATGGCGCCGGCACCGCGTCCTGTTGCGATGCCGACGGCGGTCATAGTGGCTGATCCCATGAGCGTGCCGGGCCAGGCCAGACGGCCGGCGAGTTCAGTGGAAATTGCCGTTAGGGACCCCTTGCGCGGGCGCCCAACTTGTGGTCCTCTGGGTGCATGGACGAGCAGCCACGCTGGCTGGGTGGCCTTCTGCAGGCCGATCCGGTCCGAGCACGGCAGGCGAGGCCGCCGGAAATCAACGCTGAAGTCTGCGAGCAGATCCGCAGTCTCGACCTGAGCGAAACGTTTTGACATGGCGGGCCGAACCTGGCACGGCCTTGGCCCGCGCACAGTGGCACGACGCCGCTCTCACACTACCCTCAGCCTGCGCGGCGGTCCCGGGGGTTCCGTTTCCCTATCAATTGCCTCCTTTTCGAGATTGAGGGCACGCCCTTCACTGAGGGCCCCAGGGGCTGCGGGAACCGGCTCAGGGCATACGCAGGAATTCCGTCGCCTGCTGTGCGCTCTTCGAGCGCACAGCCAGAGTCGGCGCTGGGAATTCCCGGCCGGGGCGAAAGAGTTCCGGCCGCTTCTTGCTGGCGCACCGCCCGGATTCTTCGCGGGCATCCAGTGATTATTCACCCCGACGGCGGCCCGCTTCCCCATCTTCGATGCCGAGTATGCCGACATCAGACGGACAGCCCAGTTCGAGGCCGCAAGGCCTTTGGCACGGACATCACCGTTGATCACACCCAGCACCCCCACCCAAGGAGAAACCAATGATCGCCAGGCGTCTTCGCCGAGCCGCCCTGCTCACAATGCTGCCGGCCGCCCTCATGCTGAACATGTCCGGAGCGTCCGCCGCGACTCTCGGCCCCCTGGTTGTTGCAAGCGGGACCAGCCCGTTTTCGTCCTGCACATTAGGCTCCGCCCCCGGCGCCGTGAACTACCTGAACGCCGAGGTCGAGCCATGGGTCGCCGTTAATCCGGCCAACTCCCAGAACATCATCGGCGCGTGGCAGCAGGACCGCTGGTCCGACGGCGGCGCAAGCGGTCTCGTGGCCGGTTACTCGACGAACGGAGGCGCAACCTGGAGTACGGTGGCCCAGCCGTTCTCCGCCTGCGCCGCAGGCGGACCTGCCCGCTACGACCGCGCTTCTGACCCGTGGGTCTCGATAGGACCGGACGGCACGGCATACTCGGTGTCCATCTCGTTCCAGGGCATCGGCTACGACAATGCCGTTCTCGCCTCGACGTCCAAGGACGGCGGCGCCACATGGACTGCCCCGAAGACCTTGATAGAGGACCTCGGGTCTCCACAGTTTTTCAACGACAAAGAGAGCGTCACTGCCGACCCCCTTGTCCCCGGCACGGCCTACGCGGTGTGGGACCGGCTCGTTTCACCAAACGACAACCCACGGGCGACGGCCCACGCGGCGGCCTACACCGGACCGACTCTCTTCTCCAAGACGACGGACTCGGGCGCCACATGGAGCACTCCGACTGTCATCGTGCACACCGGCAACAAGCAGCAGACAATCGGCAACCAGATTGTTGTCGGTCCGGACGGCACGCTGTACAACTTTTTCGACCTGATCCTGGGCACGGGCAAGAACGGAATCGACAAACTGCACGGTCTCAACGTGGCCTACACCAAATCCACGGACGGAGGCGCCAGTTGGACGGCCCCGCAGGTCATCGCGAAGCTCAACACAGTGGGCGTAACCGACCCCAACACCGGTGCGCCCGTTAGGACCGGGGACATCATCCCAGAGCCGGCTGTCGACCCGGCCACGGGTCAGCTCTACGTCGTGTGGCAAGACTCCCGGTTCAACGGCGGGAACTACGATGAGGTCGCGATCTCGACGTCCACTGACGGCGGCGCGACCTGGAGCGCGCCGGCGCGGGCCAACACGCCGAAGGGTGTCCCTGCCTTCACCCCGAGCATTCGCGTCGCCAACGGCAAGGTCGGCGTCGCTTACTACGACTTCCGGAACCTCACGGTGGGGAACACAAGCACGCTTCCCACAGACTACTGGTTCATTTCCTCCCCAACGGGCACCCTAACGCTCGGGGACGAGACGCACGTGCACGGCCCGTTCGACATGATGACAGCGCCCACGGCCCGCGGGTTCTTCGTGGGCGACTACGCCGGTCTGGCCCCCGTCGGCTCGTCGTTCGCGTCGCTGTCCATAAGGGCCAATGACGCGAACACGTCCAACCGCACCGATGCCATATTCACGGTCATCACGCCCTAGAGGAGCCACACGTACAAGGCAGGCACCGGCCACGGCTACGGAGCAGAACCCCGCAGAGCACATCCTGGACGGTTCTTCCACCGCCCGCCAGCCGCGCCACCAACCTGCCTGGTAAACACATCTGATATTTAGTTCTCTTTTGTCAAGAGTGTGAGGAAGTGGTCCGCGGGCCGGGTTGCCTGGGACCGCTTCCTTTTGGCCCCGGGGAAGAGTCGTTGGTGTGTGGCAAGCGAGTCGTTGCGACTGCGCGGTCAGACCTTTAGGCGCGTTGAATACCGCAGGACGAAGTGCTCGGCTGGAGGTTACCGCTGGTCTAGCAATGACGGACATGGCCCCCGTTTCGGGTTGCCCATAGGTGTATCGCGGTTCTACTCCAGGCGGCCGGCGGGGTTAGGGTGTACCGTCACAGAATTCCGGACCCTTGTCCCTGGCCAGGGGCACACATCCGGCCAGCCTATGAACCGCTGCCGCGAAGCGGACGCCCGTGCCATACGCTGACCGGGAAGCCGTCGGTGCGGTTGGAACTGCCCTCATCGTCGGCTTCTTCGAAGAGACCCTGTTCCGCGGAATGCTCATGGACCTGCCGACGGGGCTGTCCGGCCAAACTGGCCTGTATCGCTTTCATCCTTAACTGGTGTCTACGTCTCCGCTGATCGAGCGGGAGACTGTGTGCTAGCTATGCAGGACAGCGTCCGGGGGACGCGGTGCGATCACCGGGTCTGCATGACGATGAACCAGCGCCCATGTGTCGCCCTCGGGGCGGTAAACGCTCGTTACACGCAAGGCAAACTCCGACATTTCGTCTCCTCCTCCAAGCTTGGCCTGCCAATGTTCAATGTCGAGGAAGACGGCAAGGTCGGCCGTGACGTGTCTGGTGAGGCCATCAACAGCAGTTACGCGTCCCTCCCGGAACCTGCCCGCGGCTGAATCCAAGGCCTGAGAAACCATCTTCCATCCCACAACCGGAGGACCCCACGGGTTCGCAAGTGATACATCATCTCCGTGGGAGAAAACGGACTTGGCGGGATGCGGGTTTCCTTTAGCAAACTCATTCATCGTCTGACGAAACCTGCCGGTGACCTCGTCAAGATGCATTGTTCTCACCTTCTGACTGATGGCGGCGTTCCGAGGACCGAATCCCGCGCCACAGTATCCCGCCCATCACCAACTCAGGTTGACACTAAATCATCACATGCAAATAGGCCAACGGGTAGGGGTCCGCATGGGACGGCAGCGGCGCCTGTCAAAGGTCTCCATGTTTCGTCGGCTAGTTCCTCACGAAGCGAGTTCGCGGTAAACGCCATGGGGCTCGGCCGCGTGCGTCGTCGCAGCTCCAAGTTGTTTGGCCTTGCCTGCGGCACCGCGCCTGAGCAGTCAATCCTGGCGACCGTCAGGCGCCCGGGCCGCGCTGCCCCGGCTGCGCAGAGCGCCGGCATTGGAACTGCGGCCACACAGACCAAGGTGGACGGATCGATGATCACCGCGGCGCGGCGTCCTCGCGGTCAGGCGAAGTTCGCCGCCCCACCGATCGTGCATAGTCTTACCTGCTCCCGGAGGATTGTGTTTCAGTTTGGTGATGTTCTCGTAGACGAGCGAAAAGGGAGCTTCAGATCCGTGCCCGCACGCCAATATCGCCTTCGCCACCACGTGGTTATGTGTTGGCGATCTCCGGCCCTGCGCCGGCCCTGCTGCGAGGAGGCCGGGTCCAGTTCCACCGTCGGGTCAAGCATGTCCGGCGGAAGCCTTTGCCTCTGGTCTTCCGCCAGTCCGGCGGGCTTTTGGCTTGCGGTCAGCTCAAGGTCACATGCCGTGGCGACACATTCCGTTCTATGGAGGCCTCCTGCAGGGTTTCCGGAGGACGGGGGTCAGCGGCCTACCGGCGGCTGCGGGTCCTCTTGCGCAGTTTCCGGTAGGCCGCCTCGGTTTTCGCGGCCGTTTCGGCTTCCGGTCCGGTCAGAGCCGTGCAGACGTGGCGGTCCCTGCAGGCACGGCCGGTGCCGCGGACGGTTCGTTGTGCGTTAGAAAACTGCCTTGACTACCGCCTCGGTCAGCTGGTGGATGATGTCCGTCCGCTCCGCGATGTCGTTCCAGTCCGTGCCCCGCGTATAGACCACGAAGGTGCAGGCCTCGGCGCCCTTGACGAGGATGCTGGCGTCGTGAAGTTCGCTGTCCAGCAGTCCGTACTTGTGAAAAACGGTGACATCGGCAGGCGTGGCAGCGGGTATGAGCGACTCGAAGTTGGTGTGCCTCATGAAGGAGAGGAGCTCCTCAGTGTCGCCCTGATTGAGCAGCTTTCCCGAATAGAGGTCTGCCAGGATGGTGGCCATTTCCGGCGGCCTCAGCTCGTTGATCTCGGGATCAAAGCCAAGACCAATCGACGCTGCGTAGTCCCGCAACTGCGCGTATCCGACTGCGTCCAGGATCATCGCCCACGCGTCGTTATCGCTGTTCTGGATCATCTCCCTGAGCTGGTACTCGGAGGTGTAGTCACCCATGGGTTCGTCCAGGGTGGCCCCTCCGGTTTCGACCAGGTGGTAGTAGGCGGCGGCAGCCAGGACCTTGGCCGTGCTGGCTGCCTCGAAGGGCTCTTCGGCACCGTATCGATGCACCAAGCCGTCGCGCAGGTCGATCAAGGCCACACCGATCTGAAAACCGTCGTTGGCGTTAATGATGCCTGTGATGTCGGCGTCCAGGGCCGGGGTGATGATGTGGGCCGGCATGGCGGGTTTTGGTGTTGGCGGCGCTGGCTGGGTGGGCGGCGCTGTGGGCTCGCCTGAGACCGGCAGCGCATCGGGGACGGTCGGTATCGCGCTTATTGACGGGGGAATACTCGATGGGTCCCCGCGATGCAAAGACAATTGGTCCGCAGATGACCGGGCTGCAGCCGAAAACGCGGTGGCGGCGAATCCAATGCCTAGGACTGAAAGACAGGCAGCTAGTAGAACTAGGCGGAATCTGGAGGGCCCGCCAGTAAGGCGCCCGCCTTTCCTACGCCCGTGCCCTTCGCAGCAATCAGGCCCGTTCTCTTTCATCGTGGACTGAATCTAGCCCCTTCACCCCTGTGCAGGCTATAGGCGAGCCTCCACCGTCGCCAGCGTGGCCGCCGTCGGAAGCAGAATCATTGCGAGCGGTGCCGACGCTGCCGACAGGGGTGCCCACTTTTTGGGGGCTGCAGGCAGGAAGATTGAGGATTCAAGACATGGAGGAGTCTGTTCGTTGATGAGGCACCGGTCGTGGCACTCGCGCCGGAGCACGGCTTCCGCCTGGCTGCGGATCGTGCTGGGCTTGTTGTGTGCCGCTGCGCTCATCTGCGGGGGCGACGGAATTGCCGGATCCACAGCTTCCGTCCAGGGACCGCAAGAACCGGTTACGGGTGGCCCGACAAAGGTTCCGCCGCTGCCACGGCCGCTATCGGATGTGTTGAGTCTTCCGGTCCAGGCGCCGGGCGGCTATCCGATGTCGATGAACGCCCTTGTCGGATCGCGTCAGGTTAAGGCGTCCTGGACGTACGTGGACGGGCTGCCGGGGTTGAACGGGCAGGTGGATTCCTGGCTGCTGGGTATCTTGGATGCGGCCGCCCCTGCGGGCGGGCGCTACCGTCCCGCGATGGCACTGAACGCGGTCCAGCGTTCGGGTTCGGCCATCACTTTATCGGCCGAACCGGTACAGGCCAACGGAACCGTGATTGCGGTCCGCGAAAGAGTCAAAGATACCGGGCCGAACGGAACCGGCGCCGTGAGTTCGGCCACTGTCTTCGCCGACACGGTTTCCGGGGAGGTAAACGATGCTGCCGAACTTGTGCGCCCTGAGGCCGTGGCCGGAATCCAGGCGCGGATCACAGGTGTCCCGGCGGCCGTCGCCGGACCTTCTCCACCGGCGCCGGCCTTGTCCGACATGCTCCTTGACCCTGCGGGCGAGCTCCATGTCACCGCTGAACGCCCACCTACGCCCGGCCGTTCCGGCGAGGAGGTGAGAACGACCATCGATGCCCACGACACCAAAGCCATGCTGACCGATTTCGGCCGCAAGGTACTGGGCCAGTTAAGGGCCGACCCGGTGCCGCCGCAGGCCACGGCACTGGCGCGCAGGCATGTCAACTGCGACCTCGTCCCGTGCGCTGCCCTGACGTACGACGACGGGCCCGACGTCAAGACAACACCGCGACTGCTGAGCATCCTGAAAGGGAAGAACGCACAAGCAACGTTCTTCGTGACCGGGTCAAACGCTGCTGCCAGCCCGGCGACCGCCCACCAAGTCGCCGATGCCGGTCACGCCGTGGGCAACCACACCTTCAGCCATCCATACCTGACCAAGCTCTCCCCGGCGGCAGTCAGGAACGAAATGGACCGGACCGATGCCGCCATCCGCGCCGCCACAGGCTGGTCCCCGTCATTCATGCGCCCGCCCTAGGGGGCAACAGACGCCGCCGTGCAGGCGGCCGTGGGCAAGCCACTGATCCTCTGGGCCGTCGACTCACTCGACTGGCAAAGCAAGAACCCGGCCATGTTCGTGCCCAAAGTGCTCAAGGAAACCACCCCCGGCGCCGTGGTTCTGATGCACGACGTCCACCCCACAACCATCGCCGGACAGCAAGAACTGATCACCAGACTGCAAACACAGGGCTACCGGCTTGTGACAGTGCCGCAGCTTTTCGAAAGAACACCACTGGTCCCGGGACACGTCTACCGGTCCCGGCCTGAACGCAAATAGACGCAGGTTGGCCGCTTTGCTCCTGGAGCCCGTGTCGCGGCACTCCTCCTACCTTTCTCCGACACGCAGTGAATCAATAGATCGGCCGAGGCAAAGCGGCGTCGGCAAAGGCCAGCAGGGATACTGTTACGTTCAAATCCCGCCTTTTGTCGGGTTAACGACACCTCCACCTGGACGGAAGGTCCGTGGCCTATACACCTAGTCCGCAACCCGGCAGGATCGGCCCACGATGGACGGCCACAGTGCCTGTTATCAAAGACCGTAGAGGCGTAGCGTCTATCCAACAGGGTACGGCGGCGATCGAGGGTTCGACCTAGAGCCCGTACCGTCGCCCCGGTCTTAAGCCGTTTAAGGAGGCGGTGGTGGCTGGATGGAATGCTGACACGGCGGCGGGGCCCGTAGGCTTCGGTACGGTGACTTTGGTGGAGGGTTCATCCTTCTGTATTTCGTCGGCCAATGGAGACATCCACCCGGAACATCCGCACGGTGTCTTCCATGAGGACACCCGCATCCTGTCGCGCTGGACCCTGGCAATCAATGGGCAACCGCTGGAGGCGCTGACAGCCTCGACGAAAGAACCCTATCGGGCCTTGTTTATCGGCCGTGTTCCCCGCGCCGATGGGTACGCCGATAGCCCCCTGATCGTGGAGCGCCTGCGGGAAGTGGGTGCAGGGATCATGGAGGAGATCACCATCCGAAACTACTCATTGGACGAAACCGACTGTGTGGTCACCCTCCACGTAGAATCGGACTTCGCAGACCTCTTTGAAGTAAAAGAGGCACGTGTTCAGCGGCGTTGGGAGGAAATCCGCGAAACGGAGGGCGACTCGCTAACCATTGAGGCAGCGTGGCAGGACGTCCGCAAGGGCGTGGTCATTAATGCGAGTGGCGCAGACGTCACCCCGGAGGCTCTGACCTACCGGGTTGTCGTTCCGGCGCGCGGACACTGGAGCACCCAGCTGAACGTAGTGCCCACCGTCAAGGGCGCTGTCCGGGATGCACCGTTCGTTCGTCCGGCGCTAGGTGAGATATCTCCCAGCGACCGTCGCCGCCAAGAGTGGGTCGCGAAGATTCCCAAGCTGCATATGGGTAACCGCTCCATCGAGCGGACCCTGCGCCGCAGCTACGACGACTTGGGCGCCCTCCGGATCGAGGACCCCGCCCATCCGGAGCGCATCGTGGTGGCCGCCGGCGCACCGTGGTTCATGACGGTATTTGGCCGGGACTCGCTTTGGGCCTCGGAAATGGCACTACCGGTGGACCCATCGCTGGCACTCGGGACCTTGCAGACACTGGCTGACCGGCAAGGCCGCGTAGTGGATCCCATGAGTGAGGAAGAGCCTGGCAAGATCCTGCACGAGGTCAGGCTCGGCGTCGCCAGCGGGCTCTCCCTGGGCGGCAAGTCCGTCTACTACGGGAGCGTTGACGCGACGCCGCAATTCGTGATGACCCTCGCGTCCGTGAGCCGTTGGGGTTTTGCCAAGGACACCATCTCCGCGCTGCTGCCCCACGCCGACCGCGCACTGGATTGGATCCGGACATACGGTGACAAGGATGGTGACGGGTTTGTCGAGTATGAGCGGCTCAACGAGCAAGGCCTCATCAACCAAGGCTGGAAAGACTCCTGGGACGGCGTCAACTTCGCCGACGGGCGCCTGGCGGAGCCGCCCATCGCGCTCTGCGAAGTCCAGGCCCTGACCTACTCAGCGTTCTTGTCCCGGGCATGGATGGCGTACGACGCCGGTGAGCCGGCTTTGGCTGCCCGGCTCACCGACGAAGCGGCGCGGTTAAAGAGAAAGTTCAACGAAGAGTTCTGGATGCCTGACCGCGGCTACTTCGCCGTCGCCCTCGACGGCAAGAAACGGCAAGTCGACGCGTGCGCGTCCAACATGGGTCAATGTCTGTGGCACGGCATCATCGATGAAGATAAGGCCTCCCTGGTCGCCAAACGGCTCCTGTCCCCTGAAATGTTCAGCGGCTGGGGAGTGCGGACACTGGCAAGCGACATGGGCGCCTACAACCCCGCCAGTTACCACAACGGCTCCGTCTGGCCGCATGACAACGCGATCATCGCTGCCGGCCTGATGCGTTATGGCTACGTTGCCGAAGCACAACGAATCTCTACCGCCCTTTTCGAGGCCGCCGACTACACCGACGGCCGGCTGCCGGAACTGTTCTGCGGCTTCGGCCGCGACCAAGTCACCGAACCCGTGCCGTATCCGACGGCATGCTCCCCGCAGGCGTGGGCAGCAACCACACCGCTCATGCTGGTCACGAGCCTGATGCGGTACGACGCCCATATTTCCCGCGGCGGATTCTGGATGGATCCGGTGCTCCCGGAGTCATACGGCGACCTGCACATCACCAACGCGCC
This sequence comes from Pseudarthrobacter cremeus, assembly GCF_051857465.1. Classification (NCBI taxonomy): domain Bacteria; kingdom Bacillati; phylum Actinomycetota; class Actinomycetes; order Micrococcales; family Micrococcaceae; genus Pseudarthrobacter; species Pseudarthrobacter cremeus. The sequence goes on from NZ_JBPZHC010000008.1 coordinate 145,605, forward strand.
CATGGCGGCAGGCCGGATCACCATCGACATCACGGGTTCGGAACCTTCCGTGCAGGGATTGCCCGAAGGAATAGTCTTTCACCGCGAACACCGGCCATGGCTGACAGAAATGTTGGAGCAAGCCGGGCTGGGAAAGGAGGGCTAGCAAGCCCATCTTGAATGGACCGCCGGGGGTCTGTCTGAATAACGGTGTGTGGGGTCCGCCACCGGATGCACGCTTACCTTTCGTAGCGGGCTCCGATCGATGTCGGCATTCCACACCTTGCGCGCATCATCAAACAATGGATCCCCGGGCCGTATCACCGCGCTTTCCGGTGATGGACGCCGGACCGAATCAGTGCTCGCTGCGCCTGTCATGACTGACCTGACTTCCGCTATGCCGCGGGACGGGTGTCGTGTCTCACTACCCCGGTGAACTTACAAAATTGCGCTCCACGAACTGCCCCGCGATAACCGGTCTGCCGCCGTCACTATGTTCGCTGTCCGGGCTCAGGGTCGCGATGCCAGATCTTGCTGCGGGAATTGCGGTTTGACTGTCCCCGCTCGAAAGTTCGAGGCTGGCTGCCAGCCCCGAACCGATCGGCGCAGACCGCTACGAGCGAGACGAGAACGAACAGGCCAACCACCACATATCCGAGTCCGGTCAGATCGAAGCTTACGGGCGTCAGTGATGTTAGTTCCGCTGTCCCTATGCTCAGGGCCACGGAAGCGGAAAACCCCGTCAGCACGATGTTGTACTTCAGCCTTCGGCCCGGGCTGGAGAATGCCCTACCGTAGGCCACGTTCATGAACCACCCATCCAGGGTATCCAGCAGACACATGCCCGCGGCGAAGAGCGTGGGCAGGCTGAGGACGGCATACCAGGGAAGCGGCGTTGCCGCCGTGCCCACCGCCACGACCAGCAAAGTGACCTCCGTGGCGGTATCGAGCCCCAGGCCGAAAAGCAGCCCCACCACATACATCTGCCAGGGCCGGGTGATGCTCTGCAGTACCGGCCTCAGGACACGGGCCATCAGACCAGTGGGAGAAACCGCCGCAGGATCCACACCGTGGCCGCCGCGGACACCGCGGAAGTCCGTCACGACGCGCAGCAGGATGAGCACGTTGAGGGCCGCCAGGACATAAAGGAAAAGTCCTGAGATCACGGCGCCCGCGAATCCCAACATTTCGCGCAATGGCGATGCACGCTCCCCCACCACGCCGCCCAGGTACTGCGCTCCGGCGGCCAACAGCGCACACAAGCCGAAGACAACACTGGAATGGCCAAGCGAGAACCAGAAGCCGACCGATTGCGGCCGAAGGCCTTCGCCGAAGAGTTTACGGGTGGTGCAATCAATTGCCGCAATATGGTCGACGTCGAAAGCATGCCTCATGCCCAGCAGATACGCGCCAACCCCGATCCCCATACCGAAGACCTGCGTGGAGCTTATCTGCAGGTTCTGCGGGACAACGCCGAACAAGAGAACACCCCAGCCCACCGCATGCAATCCGATGACAGTCCCGGCCATGCCGGCGATGGAAGGCACTCGTTTGCGGTCCGCGGTGCCGCCGCGCTTGGACTGCTCGATCGAAACCGGGATGCCCATGACTCCCGTCAGCCCATCGGAGGTGTCAGCCCGTACCGGGCTATGATGTCCGGCAGCCAGGGCGGCTCGCCGAACTGAAGTCCGTATTCGGCGGCCATTTTGCCGATGACTTCGGGATCCGGCGGACCCGCTTCAAAGTGATCGGCCAATCCCCAGAAGAAATGCTCGAACCCGGCCGGGCTGATGATCTCGATCATTCGCGCGGGGACTTTTCCGGCATTCCACATCGTGTGGAGCTCCCCCCGCGGTTTCGTGATGTAGCCCCCTGCCCCGAGCACCGCCTCACGATCGCCGGACCGGAACCCTATCTCGCCTTCAATGACGATCGAGTACTCGTCCTCCCGCGTATGGGTATGCGGGGGGACCAGAGCCCCAACAGGGAACGGGTGCTCCACAATCGAAATCTGTTCATTGGTGTGCTCGCCGAAGAACTTAAAGACAACCCCGATCGTCCCGAGACTGCCCTCCCGCCCCTGGCCCGGCTGAACAACCGTCAGCCGCGGAGCTTTTCCAAGGTTCATGACAGACCACCCTTCACATTTCGGTATACAGTAGTGTGTATCGAAATAGTGCGCCCGGAAAGGATCCGTGTCAATACATTGAGTGAACATAATCGTTCATCCAAAAACCGGCGCTACGAGATGAGCAAACGGACCGAACAGATCAGCGGCACGCACCAGCGCATTATCGATGCGGCCGTGACCCTGCACGGCTCCGTCGGGCCGGCCCGCACCACCATCGCTGGCATCGCCGAGAAGGCCGGGGTCACCAGGCTGACGGTCTACCGACACTTCTCCGACGACGAGGCATTATTCTCTGCCTGCTCCTCGCACTGGCTCTCGCAACAGCAACTCCCCGACCCCGAGGAATGGTCCCGGCACACCGAACCCCACGAACGCCTGACCGTCGGCCTGTCCGACCTGTACCGGTTCTACCGTGACGGCGACGCCATGCTCGTGCGAATCTACCGGGACTGGGATTCGCTACCGCAAAAACACCGCTCAGACCTTGAATCCAGAAACACCCACTTCCGTGACGTCCTTCTCGAAGCGTTTCCCGAACGGAACAGGAACCCCCGGCTATCTGCCACCCTCAGCCACGGAATTTCGTTCTGGACATGGCGATCACTTTGCCATGACAACGGGCTCTCCAACGATGACGCCGTCGAAGTCATGTGCACCCTGATCACAACGGCAGTCGGCGTTAAGGAACGGCCCGACGCACCCACACTCGAGAACACAGGCGCTCGTAGACCGTGACCCCTGATGGTCCCGGGGCGTCGCCGGCAAGGGGTGACCGTTCACAAGATTCTGAAACCTGCGTACCGTGAACTTTATGGACGCTGTCATCCGGACTGTCGACCCATATAAGGACTTCAGCCGGGTCAAGGCTCTTTGCGGCCTCGACTTGGAAGCCCGTGCGGGCGAGATCCACGGTTTGCGTGGCCCCAACGGTGCGGGAAAGGCCAAAGCCCTTCGCATCCTGCTGGGCCTGGCACGGTCGTCGTCGGGCAGCGCGACGGCCGTCGGTCTGCAGCCGCGGGCGGACGCCGTCGAACGCCGCCGGCGCACCGCGAGTGTCCCCGGGGACGTGGCCATCCGGCCCAACCTCGCTGGCGGCGAGGCGATCGACCTCTTCTCACGCCTTCGCGGCGGCACCGCAGACCGCGGCGCCTACAGGCACCGCAAGACCCGCCTGTGCGAGTTGTCCGACTTGGACCCCTCCAAGAGGAACCGGGCGTACTCGAAGGGCAACCGGCAGAAGGTCGCGCTTATTGCGGCCCTCGCAACCGACGCTGAGCTGTACCTGCTCGACGAGCCCACGACCGGGCTCGACCCCCTCAGTGAGGCCGTCTTCAGGCACGAGATCCGCCGGCTCGTGCAGGAGAACGGCGCCACCGTGCTTCTCTCGAGCCAGATCCTGTCCGAGGTCGAGCAACTCGCGGTCAGAGTGCGCATCATCCGCGCCTGGCGCATCGTCGACGGCGGCACTCTCGACGCCCTGCGCCACCTCGCCCGCACCGAGGTCTTCTTCGCGGCCGACAGCGTCGACACCGGTGCCCTTGCGGACCTTTTCCAGGTGCACGACCTGACTGTCGCCGACGGCCGGGTCAAGTTCGGCGCGGACTCCAACCGCGTCCACGAAGTTCTCCCTCTATTGGGCACCCTCGGAGTCAAGGGCCTCCTCATCTCGCCGCCGTCGCTCGAGGAGCTCTTCCTCAGCCACTACGGCATGACGGCCGCTCCGCCCGTCGGCGAAGCCGGCAACGCCGCACGGCGCGACGGCGCCACTCGCCGCCGCCGTCATCGCGACGCAGAGCAGACGGGGACCTGAGATGAGCACGTTCCTGACCCTGTACCGGCAGCGGCTCCGCCGCGACCGGTGGCAGCTCGCCATCTGGGTCATCACGATCGGCCTGCTCGCGCTCCTGTCGGTCACGACGATCCTCAAGACCTATGGCGACGAGGCCTCCCGCGCCGAGGTCCTGCGGCTCGCGACTGCGACCCCCGCGATCCTCATGCTCCGAGGCCTCGTCCGCGGCGCCAGCGAAGGCGCATTCACATTCTTCGCGCTCTTCGCGTTTATTTCGCTTCTGGCCGGGTTCATGAGCACGTTCCTCGCCGTGCGGCACTCCCGAGCCGAGGAGGAATCCGGCCGCGCCGAGCTCGTCTCGGCGACCCCTGCGGGGCGCTGGACGCCGCTGGCCGCGACGGTCTTCCACGGGCTCGTCGCGAACGTCTTCATAGCCGTGGCGCTCTTCCTCGGGCTCACCTCGGGCGGGCTAGAACCGAGCGGGTCGCTCGTGGCCGGCGCGGCCGCGGGCTCCGTCGGGATCGCGTTCCTGGGCATCGGGCTGCTTTCGGCCGAGTTCATGAGCACCTCGCGCGGGGCCAACGGGATCGCCTCGGCGCTCGCTGCACTCGCCTACCTCCTGCGGGGCTTCGGCGACGCGACGGGCCAGGTCAGCCAGGACGGCCTCACGATCACAGCCGCGTGGCCGAGCTGGCTCTCGCCCATCGGCTGGGGCCAGCAGACCTTCGCCTACACGGGCAACCGGCTCTGGCCGATCACGCTGCCGCTCGCACTCGGAGCGGCGTGCATCGCCGCCGTCCTCGTCCTCATGTCACGGCGGGACGTCGGCGCAAGCGTCGTAGCGGGCCGGGCAAGCCGCGCCGACGCGCGGGCGAGTCTCCGCGGGCCCTTCTCGCTCGCGCTCAGGCTCCAGCAGGGTGCGATCATCGGCTGGTGCCTGGGCGGCCTCATGACCGGTCTCCTCGCAGGGGCTCTCGGGTCAGCGGTCCAGCACGCACTTAACGGCGCCCCATCAATTACGAGCGCCCTGCGCGCCATGATTCAGGCCCGGGGCACGTCCATGACCCAGCTCGTGATCTCGGTCCTGTTCGAATTCGCCGGGGTGCTCGCCGCGGCTTGCTGCCTCCAGGCAATCATCCGGCTGCGGCAAGAGGAAACGGCCGGCACGGCCGCGCTCGTCGTGGCGCAGCCGTTGAGCCGCGTCCACTTGCTCGCAAGCTTCCTGGCCCTGGGCGCAGTCTCGGTGGTGCTCGTCATGGCGTTCGCCGCCGTGGGCGCATGGGCGTCCCTCGCCGCATCAGGGGACACCTCGAGCGCCGTCACCGACGTGTGGCAGACCGCCGCCGACCAGATCCCCGCAGCCCTCATCTACCTCGCGCTGCCGGCGGCCGCGTTCGTCCTCTGGCCAGGTTCGACCATGCCGCTTGGCTGGGGGACGCTAATCCTGGGCGTGATGATCGGCCTCTACGGCGGCATGATCGGCTTGGACAAGAGCGTCCGCGACCTTTCGCCGTTCACCCATACACCAGTCCCCTCGCCCTCCGGCAGCGACTGGACCGGCGGTTTCTGGATGCTCGGCATCGCTGGGGCTCTCACGGCCGTTGCCCTCATCGCCATGCGGCGGCGGGAAATAGGGGACGCATAATGGACCGTAGAACCGACGTCCCGGGAACCTCCACGGTCTCTGCGGCAGTGAAGTGATGCATCGTGGCACACGAAGCCGGCGCGGACCCAACGTAGACCATTCACGGTCTCTGGAGGGACGGGAAAGCAATACGGCCAAAGTATCCTGATCTTTTCACGGGATACCCCCGGGGGCATCCCTGGGAAGTCCTCCGCCCCCACAACAAGATCTCGTATCCGGTGAAGGATTCCTCACCGGGACACCATAAGGTCATTGAACGCGCTCACAGAAGGCTGGCCATATTGCGCCCTTGTAGCCCTCAAACGGTCGCGACGTAATCTAATGCCAGGAGCGAGTTCTGTTCGACCAAATTGTCGAGACCGATTTCGGACAATTCGACCTCACTTGGACCGGGAGGGCTTCGACGGAGATTTCGATCGCTTCTTCGCCGGTCAGACCAACAGATTGGTCGGCGCCTCCGACCCCAACGTCCTGTATGTGAACTTAGCCCGCCGTGCAGGCGGATCACCCATGCGCATCGGTGTACTGGAAGCCAAGCCCAGGGCCGACGCCGATGCCCCATGGGTGGACGTCGTCGCGGTGTCAGCGCAAAGGGACGAGGTCGAGGAAGGGAAGGTGAGTTCTCCGATCACTCTGTCGACTACTGTCTCCTGCAGATGTGGCCGCACCCCCGCAGCCAGACGCGGTGCTGCGCACCGGGAGCGAGGACGCCAAATACTGGCATCGCTGGGTAGGCCACCGTCGATAATCGCGCAGCCTTACCCAACGCCGAATGACTCGCGTACCGCTGCTTCCTTAGCTTCCGACGATCAGCCCCTGGAACATGCAGGAGGTCCGCTGAAGAATCCCCTTGCGGGCTGCACCAAGCGCCAAATAGCGCCGTGAAGAAGCCGCCATTTACCGCCGAAAGTCACACGAAATTTTTTCGTGTCATTTTCAGAAAGCAACTGCACAAACTGTCAGAAGCCCTCTGAACCGTCCCGGGAATCATGCCGCCTTTTTGGTGGCGGCGTCGTCTGATAATGAGCCGATTAGTAGATCGTAGTAGGTCTGTTCAGGAAGGGGTGACGCCTGCGGGGTTGGGGCCGGAAGAAAGCCAGCTGCACGAGGCAGCGCGACCAGCTGCAATGGCTTTCCGGTGTGCGGTGACGCCGTTGAAAGATTGGGGAAACGTCTACCTAACCCCCCTCTAGCCTCCCCTATTTGGCTCCGCTGCGGCGCAGGGTGTGGCGTGCCGACTTACAGTGTTTGCTTCGGGAGGTTATGGAATAGCCCCGTGTCACCGACTCAGCGAGGACACCCTTATGCGTCTTCTACGCCTTTTCATCGCTTTGCTACTCGTGGCGGCCGTCACTGTCGCCCTCCCCCTCCCGGCACAGGCAGCCGATGTCGGCGTGCCAGGACCGTCATACGCAGGCGACGGCGTGAAAACCCCGACTGCGGACAAGGCCCAAAGCAAGCTCTGGTTCCAGGATGGGAGCTGGTGGGGGCTGTTGTGGAGCGCGTCCGCAAACGCGACGAAGATCCACCGACTCGACACCGCCACACAGGCGTGGCAGGAGACGCAAACGGTTGTTGACGCACGGGCGAGTGCGCGCGGTGACGCGCTCTGGGACGCAAAGGACGGCAAGCTCTACGTCGTGTCGGGCACGACTGTGCTCTCGGAGTGGAACTCGCCACCATCCCAGACGGCGGTGACCTCCGGGTCCGCAGCGCTTCACCGCTTCAGCTACAACGCGTCGACGACGACATACTCAGAAGACGCCGGATTCCCCGTCACCCTCCACAGCGGGAGCACGGAATCGATTACGGTGGCCAAAGACTCCCTCGGCACGCTATGGGTCACCTACACCGTCGTCTCGGCCGACAACAGCAACCGTGTCTACGTCAACCACTCGACGATGAGCGATACGGCGTGGGCGACTCCGTTCGTCCTGCCGACAACCAACGCCCAGGTGCACCACGACGATATCTCCGCAGTCACGTCGTTCCAGGGCGACAAGATCGGAATCATGTGGAGCAATCAGCGGCCGGAGCATAAGAAGTTTTACCTTGCCGTCCACCAGGACGGTCAGCCCGAGAACTCGTGGCAGACCGAGGTCGCTTACGGGGGAGGAATCAACTGCACCGGGGGATGCGCGAACGACCATCTAAACCTCAGGCAATTGACAAGCGACGGCAGCGGCCGCCTCTTTGCAGCGATAAAGACGGCCGCTCAGCAAGTCGGTCAAACGTTTGTGGCGCTCCTGGTGAGGGATAGTAAGGCCCACTGGACCAGCGCGCAGTTCGGCGCTGTGGAGGATCTCCACACCCGGCCCATGGTCATGATCGACGAGGAGCACCGTCAGGTCTGGATGTTCGCGGTCGCGCCTGAGGAGGGCGGCACCGTCTTTTACAAGAAGGCGCCGCTTGACAACATTGCCTTCCCGCCCGGCGCCGGTACGCCAATCATCAGCAGCAGTACCGACACGGACATCAACGACCCCACATCAACGAAACAAAACGTGAACAGTCAGACCGGTTTGGTGGTGTTGGCGGCCTCGAGGAGCAACGCCCGGTACTGGCACGCCCACATAGATCTTACGGACCAGTCCACACCGCCGGGTGGTGGGGATACGACGGCGCCGACGGTGACCGCTGTGTCGCCCGACGACCAGGCGGCCGGGCTGGCGGTGAACACGAATGCGACCGCGACCTTCTCCGAGGCGATGGACGCGGCCACCATTAACGACACCACCGTGACATTGAAGAACGCTGCCGGGGCTGCTGTGGCGGCCGGGGTGACCTACGACGCCACCAGCCGGGTGGTCACCCTGAACCCGAACACGGATCTGGCTGCCTCCACGGCCTACAACGCGTCCATTGGTACCGGACTGAAGGACGCCAACGGGAATGCGCTGGCCACGGCCAAGACGTGGAGCTTCACCACCGCCGCCGCCACTGCAGGCGGAACGACCGAGACGATCACCGTTGAGGCGCTCGAGGACAGCTATGTCTCCAGTGGTGCCACCACGACCGACTACGGCTCGGCCACGGTGCTGGGGGTCGATTTCGGCATCCCCACCGAGATCAGCTATCTGAAGTTCGACCTTGGGTCTTACACAGGTAAGACGATCATGGAGGCCAAGCTGCAGCTCGGGGTAACCAACGGCTCGACGGGCAGCCAGCGAGTCAAGCTGGTCTCGGACGACAACTGGACCGAGAGCGCTATTCGCTACAACTCTCGCCCGCCACTCGGAACCCTGGTAGGGACGTTGACCGGTGCAACCATCGCCGCTACCTACAGCGTCACCCTCGACCGGGAGGCATTGAAAGCGGAATTGGGCCAGAAGCTGTCGCTGGCGGTGGACTCCTCCAGCGGCGACGGGCTGGACTTCGCCTCCAGCGAGAACACCACCACCGCCAACAGGCCCAAACTCATCCTCACCCTTAGCGCGGAGGCCTCGGGCGGTGGTGGGGATACGACGGCGCCGACGGTGACCGCTGTGTCGCCCGACGACCAGGCGGCCGGGCTGGCGGTGAACACGAATGTGACCGCGACCTTCTCCGAGGCGATGGACGCGGCCACCATTAACGACACCACCGTGACATTGAAGAACGCTGCCGGGGCTGCTGTGGCGGCCGGGGTGACCTACGACGCCACCAGCCGGGTGGTCACCCTGAACCCGAACACGGATCTGGCTGCCTCCACGGCCTACAACGCGTCCATTGGTACCGGAGTGAAGGACGCCAACGGGAATGCGCTGGCCACGGCCAAGACGTGGAGCTTCACCACCGCCGCCGCCACTGCAGGCGGAACGACCGAGACGATCACCGTTGAGGCGCTCGAGGACAGCTATGTCTCCAGTGGTGCCACCACGACCGACTACGGCTCGGCCACGGTGCTGGGGGTCGATTTCGGCATCCCCACCGAGATCAGCTATCTGAAGTTCGACCTTGGGTCTTACACAGGTAAGACGATCATGGAGGCCAAGCTGCAGCTCGGGGTAACCAACGGCTCGACGGGCAGCCAGCGAGTCAAGCTGGTCTCGGACGACAACTGGACCGAGAGCGCTATTCGCTACAACTCTCGCCCGCCACTCGGAACCCTGGTAGGGACGTTGACCGGTGCAACCATCGCCGCTACCTACAGCGTCACCCTCGACCGGGAGGCATTGAAAGCGGAATTGGGCCAGAAGCTGTCGCTGGCGGTGGACTCCTCCAGCAGCGACGGGCTGGACTTCGCCTCCAGCGAGAACACCACCACCGCCAACAGGCCCAAACTCATCCTCACCCTGACCTCCCCCTAGGGCGTGACGGCTGATTGGAAAACTTGAGTGCGTGGCTCGTTTCCAGATTTTGACCGATGATCAGTGGGCCCGCGTTGAGCCGTTGCTGCCTAGCTCCGACGGCCAGCGCGGCCGCCCGTTCCGGAACCACCGACAGGTCGTCGAGGGCATCGCTTACCGGTACCGGTCCGGGATCGTGTGGCGGAACCTGCCGGACGGCGGCGGCGTAGCTGGTGCTGTCCCGTGAACCAGTCAGTGCCGCGCACCGAGACGCGGCGTGGATCCCGTTGCTGTGACTGCCCGTACCAGAGGACCCCAGGGGCATCCGAAAGGTCTTTCGGGCCTGTGACCCACTCGCCTGGTTCTTCAAACCGGACGTCACTTCCCTGCTGAAGGGCCTGGCCTACGGGCAGCGGGCAGGGACGTTCGACTTCATCCCGCGCGTCTTCGGGGACGGACCCGCAGCGAGGTGTCCTGGCGGATCTCGGAGCACTACCCATTGTGGTGCGAGTTCAAACTGGTCTGACGCGGAAAACCCCGCCCACGGCAGTTGGTGCCGGGGGCGGGGTTTGAACGGGGCCTAGTCTTTGCGGCCCGGCAAAACGAGGAGGGCGTCTCCGACCGGGCGTTCACCGGTTGCGTCGGACGGGGAGTTGACGACCTGGCCGTCCTGGACCATGGTGGTTGATCCGCCGCCGTCGAGGTTGATCGCATTGACCATGCCCAGCGAGCGGGCCACATCGGCGGATTCCTTGATGCTCAGCCCGAGGGACGTCATCTGCCGCCCGTCGGCGGTGACCAGGAGGGTGCGACCCTGGGCGTCAACGCCTGCAATGGTGCGCGGGTTGCGCTTGTGCACCCACCCGTAGAAGAAGGAGTTGCTGTCTCCTGTGCGGACCATGCCGTCGCGCTTGGCGGTCACGTTGAGCTCGCCGTTTTGGACGAGTGTCGGTCCGCCGTTGACCACGTCGGTGGTGGCGCCGGTCTTCAGGGGCTTCCCGCCTTCGTTGAGAAGATCCGTATTCACCGTCAGCTTAGAGCCGGGCTTGGCCAGGGCCGCCAGCGTGTCAACGTCGGTGCCGATGGCCTGCAGGGTGTGGCCGCCGGCCGGGACAGCGGTGCCCCGGGCACTGTTAACGGCCGTAACCGTGCCGTGGGCGTCGAGGACGGCTTCAAGTCCGGGACCGGACGGTGTCGTGGCGCCGAACTCCGGGGTGAAGGCGACGATCTCGTTCGCGTCGGTGCAGGTGAAGTCGTGCAGCGGCAGGTTCGTCGGAGTGTCGTCCGTGCCGCCGCAGTTGCGGATGAGGCCCGGCACGCGGTTCAAACCGTCCAGGGGAAGCTCGGCCGTGTTGCCGGGGGCAGTGACTGTGCCGTGCCAGTGCAGCCGCTGGACGGAGGTCTCGTTCTTGGCGCCGATGACAAGGGAGGGCCGGTCCCCGACGGGTTCGCTGAGGACTTTGCCGTCCTGCACCGCAGCGCCTGCGGGATCGCCCGGAGCTCCGGCCGCAGGGTCCATGACGAAGTAGCCGCCGTTGGTCGCAGCCAGGGCGCCGGAGGCAGCCGCAAGCTGGCTGGTCTTTTCCCGGTCTTCAAGGTTGGGGCCGAAGGAGGACGTCAGGTCGCCGCGGAATTCTTTGGGGTCGATGGTGAGGACCTCCAGCTTCCAGGGCCCGTGGTCGTTCTCGCTGGAGCCTTCGTCGCCGTCCCAGCCGGTGTAGATCACGGAGGACTTATAACCGGCCGCCTTGATCTGGGCGACAGTGGCGGCGCCGTCGGGTTTGGACGTGAAGTTCCCGGCACGCACGCGATAGCCGAGGTCCCCTCCGGCGTCGGCCAGCTGCGGTGACTGGACATGCTCGACGCGTGCAGCAACGCCTGCGGCGTTCAGCTTATCGGCGACTTCCTGCGCCTTTGCCTGGGTGGACAGCGCTGACGCGGGGGCGTCCGGATCCGGGGAGATGGACGGAACGGCAACCTCGGCGGTCCAGAAGAAGTCCTGGTTGGGGGTTCCACGAGTGATGGAGGTGCGCGTGAGGCCGGGGGCCAGGGTGGTGACGGTGCGGGACTCCGGCAGACCGGGAGCGCCCAGGTCGAGGTTGGCGGACGGGTCCGGGGTGACGGCAGCAGCCTGGTGTGCAGTGTCGGGCGCCGCTGTGGAAGCGCCGGCGGGGGCAAGGAATGCTATCGGCAGCGCCACGGCCATTGCGGTGATGGAAGCTCTGCGGAAGCGATGATTGGGTGTGATCATAGCCGCGACCCTACGGTGCCGGCGGACGCGAATTCCAACGCACACGCCGCAGTTCACGGTGCCTTCACCACCTGTTCACCGCAGATCCCACAATCGCTTCGGTGTTGTCGGCGTAGGGCGATAAGAGATTTCGAACGAAGTCTTTTCGCCTAAAGGCTATGTGTCCGGACCCGGCACTGACACTATGGAAATTGTTGATGACTGGATTTTCGTCCTATATGATAAGGGGGTCATTGTGGTCCGATGCAAAGTGGACACGGACGGCTTCCGAAGGGTGCGGGGTGCCTGAGGATCGGCGAGGCTTGCGGTCGCAAGGCGGAGTGCTGCCGGGAACTTTGGGCACGTGGCTGCTGGTAGCGATCGGCCTCGAAACAGGTGTAGCAGTGTCGATCAGTGTCCCTCATCTTTTTGGGCACGAACCGTGGGTGTTTCTTGAAGGGTCCTTGTGGATTCTGTATGTTTTCGCTTTGTTTCTGGTGCCGGTGGTCCTCTTTGCAGCATGTGTCCTTGTACGTCAGCAGCTGCGGGAGCGGGCGGCCGCGGGACGGGCAGCCCGCTTGATGGATACTTTACTGGCCACGAGCCGGGAGTGGCTGTGGATGACCGGGAACGACGGGCGGTTCACGTTCTCCAGTCCAGCTTGCCTGGAGTTGACTGGATATGTACCCGCCGAATTGCTGGGCCGGCATATCAGCATGGTGATCGAACCCTCAGTTCTGGCCGCCGCAATGCAAAACAAGGCAGGCATGGAAGGGGCAGACGGGGCGTGGTCCGGGCTGGTAACGGTATGCCGGCGGAAGGACGGGACGTCCGTTGTCGTGGAGGTCTCCGGCCGACCCCTGCAGGTCAGCGCCGGACATGAGAGCGGTTTCGAAGGCACTACCCGGGTCCTGGGCGCCGGGGTTGCCGCCCATACGACCGCCCACGAGGTCAGGCAGCGGGTAGAAGCGATGCTCGCCGACCGGACATTGCTGACAGCGTTCCAACCCATCAGGGCCTTGGATACCGGGGCAGTGATCGGGGCCGAAGCGCTCACCCGCTTTCTGAGTTCCTCAGGAATCTCCCCGGAAGCGTGGTTCACCGAGGCGGACTCAGTCGGGCTTGGCGTGGACCTTGAGCTCCTGGCACTCAGAACGGCACTGACAGCCGCCACGAGTCTGCCGTCGTCCATCTACGTTGCGGTTAACGTTTCGCCCACTGTCTGCGTTGATCCCAGGCTCGGAGAAGTCCTGGAGGGCTCCGGGATCCCGGCACGGCGAGTGGTGCTGGAGGTGACGGAACGGCACCCGGTGTCGGACTATGGCCCACTTGCCGCGGCACTGTCCGGTCTGCGGCGCCGAGGTGTCAGGATCGCTGTTGATGACGCCGGGGCCGGATTCGCGTCAATGCGCCACATCCTGCAGCTCAAGCCCGACCTGATCAAACTGGACCGGGACATCGTCGCAGGCATCGATTCAGACCAGGGACAGCGCGCCCTGGGAGCGGCGATGGTCGGGTTCGCTGAGCAGATCGGTGCCGTTCTCATTGCAGAAGGAATCGAAACCGACGCGGAGCTGGAGGCCGTGACGGATCTGGGCATGCACGCAGGGCAGGGATACCTCCTTGGCCGGCCAGCGGTGATACCGGAAGACTGGACGCATTGGCCGGAAGCACCGGCACTGCCGAAACCGTCAACGCAGACAGGCGAAGCCCCAACCGGTTGAGCAGGTTTGTCAGGGTATCCTTGGCGAACCGAGTAGTGATCAATCCTTGGGGCAAAATTTCCTCTATCCAAGCATCATTAGCGAACAGCTCGGACGCCCCCTCGAACGTGCGGGCGATTTCAAAAAACGCACCATCAGCAACAGCTGCGTCCGGGCGCCGCCGACAAGATCATCAGCGGTGGATTGCGCAGGGGAAACGCTAATCCGGCCGCCTCGGTCACCCCGGTAATTGGCTCCTGTTCTTAGTACTGCCCTGTGCGGATGTTTTGTGCGATGTACGGAAAATAGGGACTGTTGGTGTCCATGGGCGGGGGAGATTTCCGGCCTGAGAACCAGTCACTGACGATCTGGGCTTGCTCTTCGAGATTGAAATCACCGTACGGCTGCCCGGCCGCCCCATACGTATAGGGGTTGCCGCCCCCGGCTTCGCAGATCTTGCTCGCCAAGGCGTCAGCGAGGAGGGCAAGGTCCATCGGTGTGTGGGCGATCTGCCAGGCATGGGTCAGTTCATGGATGAAGACCTCCCCGTAGGACCGTGAGCCGCTGGCTACCTCGTACTGACGCGGGTCATCGAAGCTGTCCGGCCCCATGTTGATGGTGATTTTTCCGTCGAAACGAGGGAAGGTGAAGGCGCGGTTCCCGGCGCCGATCGTGTCCGTGAGCACCAAGCGGTCCCTTGGTGGCAGTTTTCCGGCAAATACTTGGTTGTTGGCCCAGTCATATTCGTCTCCCGTCAGTTCCCGGGTCCGGCTGCCCGCCGAGGCGATTCCTTCCGCTGCGAGGGCGAGCAGCGTGTTCGAGGGGCCGGCCAGCCAAAGTACCCCTTCAACCACACGTGCCCCAGGCACCAGCGAGCCGGTGCTGATCAGGGAGCCGACCTCCACACCAACGAAAACGATCAGGCCTATCGCGGACCCCAGTGGGGTGGACCCGACCACCCAGCGTGTCAGGAAACTGATTGCGCTCTCTAACGCAGAACCAATGTCGCTGGAGTAGTCCGTTCTGAATTGGAAATCCCCGGTAGCGAAACCGCGGTAATGAGCCTTGAGGATGGGCTGCAATGGGTAATGGTCTTCCCAGTCGTGATCCCGTGAACCTGCGGTGATCGTCCCGCCCACGTGGCCTTGATGGGCGAAGGCAATTACCCGGCCGCCGCGGTCCCCCAACATCGCGCTGATGCCGAAGTCGTAGCCGTCGGCGCCGCTGTCATGGGCGTGACCTCTCCAGACGGAGGTCCCATCGTCGAATATGGTTACTTTCCCCCAGCCACCGAGTGCCGCAAGTCCACCGCTACTAATCTGGCCGCTGAAGGTTTTCTGATGTGCCTCATCCAGCAACACCCAGTTGTCGTTGATCCCGGACCACTCGGCGCCGTTGAACCACCAGGACGTGTAGACGCGCCCGTCATTACCGACGACGAAGAGGTCCAGATTGTTCCCCGTACGCGCCACCGCCGAGACAACCGCGCCGGGCGGAAAGAACCCGCCCAACGGACGCCAGTCAGACCAGCCGTCGGCGGAGTTCCACCACATAGTCCAGACACGGCCGTCGTCGTGGACGGTGAAAAGATCCATCTGATCGGGATTGCGGCTGACCGAACTAACAATTCCAGAAACCATGACCATTCCAATCCTTAAGAAAGATGAGTCAATCTAAGGCCGGCGTATTCAAAGACCCGGCGAGACGGAACTAAGAGCAGATTCCACTTGGCGAACGGCAACATGAAGAGGAGCCGGGCTCATAGCCGATGCCTACTGTCCATGCGCAGGGAACGACTGTCACGTTATTAGGTAAGCCGAAGTTGCGGGTGCAATCCTCCCAGCCAATTTTCCGGACATTGCCGCCGAAATTCTTGCAGGAACGAAACTGAACCACACGATTTCAGGCTGGCACGGAAAATTGCCGCGGCGCGAAATGCGGTTTTTTATAAACTCACAAGAGCCCTCTATCTGGCAGGAGGATTAGCCTCGCCATTGGATACGTTGCTCCCAGTCAGCAAGCCTGTCAAGGCACGGCGCTGAATCAATAAGGCGCCGGAGAGTTGCCATTGAAGGAGGCGTTAGAAATTGCGGCGGACGTGGAGCGTGTCCTCCGAAATCAAGGCCTCGAGAGCCGTGGGTACGTCGACAACGCCATCGTCTGGGAGACTGCACTCAGATAAGTCCCAGGGACAAAGGCGAGGGGTCCCTTGGCCGAAGAGACGCTTCAGCCAACGCCGCGTGGATGGTGGGAAAGGCCCATGCGGTGGGCTTCTTTGTAGCTAAGGCAGCGGCCGCCACTGCAACATACCACCGCGGGTTTTCTGGAGCAGCCCGGTTTCTGGTCCTACCTGATTATCGCGGTGGGGACTAATTTCGCTCTCCAGCTGACTTTGCCTCTGCTTATTGCCCACCGAGAGTGAAACGAGAAGCGCTGGACGCCGAAAGGGCATCGTTGAATGTGGTATTCGATGCAAGCCGTTGCCCCCTGGCCTTCAGCCTCGAGTATACCGGGAGGGAGAATGAACCTCGGATCTTTTCAGTTCAGCACGGTGGTCACCGGTTCTGTTATGGGAAGCCCTTTGACCCCCTCCGGCCCGTGCTTTATCTGCCTGCTCGACGCGCGACCAGGTAGGGTTCACACACCCATGTAGTGGTGGTTAGGTTGCCCCGAAATGTAGAAGGCCGACGACATTGAATGCAGTAACGATATCTCGTTACTGCACTCAATCCGGCCCGCCAGATTATGCCCTCCAAAGTGACGCTCACTCCGAGTTATCGCGCCATGCCATGGCTGCGCGATTCCCCGACCTCTGGAGAGTCGTGGCAATCGACGAGCCCGGCGCAACCCGGACGCGCATAATTGCCGAAGCTCCGATTGAATAGCGGTTGGCCGGGGCTTCGGTTCATTATGGGTGCCTGGATCTTGGAATTTCCTGTGAAGACGCGATGGACGATACCGGGATCGGCGTGGGGACCGCCCCTCCTCAGTTCGATGGGCGTCTATGGTCCGGCAGTTGCCAGAGCCGCGAAAGGTCGTCGGGGAACGAGAATCTCAGGGAACTGATGAGCCGTTTGAGAGTGGCGAATTCCTGCGACTGGAGGTAGTGCCGCCCATCTTCAGCTGATGAGAACGTGCGAGCATAGCTGGATCTGGATGCTGTAGCGGAATGGCCCCGGGTGTCGAGTCTGAGGACATCACCGAATCTGAGGATCAACAGTGGTGACTCCGGTACACGTTCAGAATCCCCGCAGGCGTTCCCGCCTGACGTCCGCTGCACGAGTCCGAAGGATCCCCTGGTTTCTTTTTCGGTTGTTAGCCCATACGAGAATCCGGACGCGAGGTTAGGATCCAACAGTTCTGCGCCTGTGGTGACGTTGGTTTGCTGCAATATCAGTTCGGGTTCCCAGGAGAGGGGGCACGCTGGTGGGTCCGGCGATGGACCCACGTAGAGCATGGCAACGGGCAAGGAGTTTTCGTCAAACACAGTAGCGTTCAGTCCGGGATACCCAGCCGAGGGCTCTAGGCGGTGCACGCTCCAAACGACCGGCAGCTCGATGCTTGCTTCAATCGTGCTGGAGGCATCGGCCCAGGGGGTGACCAAGGAAGCGGTTCGCCATTCGATGGATGAGGCGGACGGGAAGCCCACTCCGGTTGCGGCGCTGCCCGCGGGGCGACCACCGCCGACGTTGTCCTCCTGTTGCTTCGACGGCGCCGTACGTGCGACAGCGACGCCCCATCCTCCTGCGGCCAACAGCGTGAACGCCAGGACGGCGTGCATGAATTTCCTCCCAAGGCCTCCTCGGCAGGACCGGTTCGTCGACAAACCGGGCCCAAGCGTTTCGAAACCATCGGAGGCCACCTTGGTACCGGCGTCGATGGTAAACAACGGCGATTGGAGGCGCGGCACCGCATCAGAAATCTGTTGCTCAAGCGGTTTCATCGGTACTGCCTGCCAGGATGTAGCCGAGCCGCTGGGCCCGGCGGTCCGCGTGCCTGTAGGCCTTGTCCAGGAGCGCTCCTGCGCGCCTCATGGAGCAACCCAGGTAATCAGCGAGTTCGCCCATGCTGAGTTGGTCCCAGTAGACGAGCCTCAGCACTTCCCGTTCCACAGGGCGGAGGGACGCGATGATCCCGGCGATGGATTCCTGCTGTGCCACCTCGTTGTCCCTCTCCCGGATGGCTGCGGCCGCCGGGCGTGATGACGCGGCCAGAAGTACTCCAAAGGGGACGTCGATTCCTGCCTGTGATTGGCTCAGTGCCCAGCGGAGCGCGTCCGTGGCAAGTACTTGCGCGTAGTCGGCATCACCAGTCCTGCGGGCCAGGAACAAACTGATTCTGTCGAAGACTGCTGGAAAGTCACCTGTTTGGCTGGGCATGGCCCCGCTCCCTATTCCGGTTGGATGATGCGCACTGATGACAGCATCCGTTTGTACGTCTGGTACTCGTCCGTTCCCATGAACGCCCTGGCTTCGTCGAGCGAGGCGAACGTGGGAGTTGCGGAGGTCGTCAAGGTCGATAACCATCCGGCAGCCAGACCGTTGAACTGGAAATGGTCTGAAACAGTCAGCATGGTGCCACTCGGAAAGGACTCGATATGGTGGTACTCCGTGCATCCATCCACTGCGGTCCCGGGCGGCAGCGCAGTGATCCCGAACGATGCCTTCAGGCCGGTGCCTGTGACAACGCGGTAGACGAACCTCGGCGATGTTGTCCCCGGTGTCTGGGCATTGACGGGTACATCGACCGGGATGCTATCCAACTCCACATAGTGCTCGGCCGGGGCAACACAGGCCTGGGGGTCGCGCTGTGGCAACACCCTCCCGTAGTAGATCTGCGCAAGGACCTCCTGGGTTGAGGTATCCCTGACGATCTTGATGGACAGGGAGTCGTAGCTTTCGTTGGCTACGTCGCTGCTGGTCGTAAATCCCGGGGCCACCTCGATCTGAACCTGCGGGCCGGTGGCTCCGCCGACTTCCTTGGTGGACAACCGCAGCACCCGCCATCCGTCCGATCCCGACGCCGTGCCGCTACCGCTCGGTGATGGGCTGACCGCCGGCGGTGCTGGCTGCAGCGGGGCCAAGACCAGGGTCAGCATGGCCACGGCAAGCACCAGCGCAGATAACACAGCCACAGCGACCGCAACAGTCCAAGGCCTTCGGGTAAGCCTGTTCCACGGGCTCCGGTCATGGTCAACAAAGTCCTGACCGCCGACCTGCAGGGCCGCGGCGCCCTCCAGCGCTCTACCCAACTCGGCCCGGGCATCCAGCCTCGGTGCGTTTGAGGGTCGCACGGGATTGGCTCCTTTCAGGAGTTCCTCAATCCTGTCCATGGGAGTGTCCACCTGCCTTCTCCGTATAACCGGCAGTGAGCCTTGCGGGCATGGCAACGGCGAAGGCATGCTTGGCCCGATGAAGACGGACCGCAACACTGTTTTCCGTGCATCCCAGGGAAGCCGCGATCTCTGCGGTGGATAGTTTGTCCCAGAAATGCAACATCAGAATCTCCCTGTCCCTGGGCCGCAGCTTGCCGAGAGTCTCTGCGACAGCAGCCTCCACATCATCTCCGCCAGGTTCGGCGGCGGCGCGAACACCTTCTGCGAGTTTGAGAATCAGCTCGCGCCTGCGCCGCCTGCCGCGGTACTCATTTCCGATGACGTTCCGCGCCACGGCGAACAGCCAGCCCACCTCGGTGGTGGGCTCATTTCCGCTTTTCTGCCACGCAATGCGGAAAACGTCCGCCGCGAGCTCACGAGCTACTTCCATGTCGCCGACACGACGGAGGATGTAGTGCAGAACGCGTTCGTGCTGGGCAGCATGAAGGGCGATAAACTCGGCTTCCCGCTGCAACAACATCACGCTGCCCCCGCTCGTTTGAGGCCCTGGGCTTCTCTCTATCCCTCATGTTTCCGCGAACCGCGGAATTCTTACAGACAATGCGCGGAAATTGTACTTTCGCGCCCTAAGCCCACCATAGTTTCCGCACCCTAGTGGGGCTCAGTTCCACTGAACACGTCAGGCCTGCACTAAGTCGCTGCAGTCATAGGGCGATCTGGAAGCCGGACACGAACGCGCCGAACTCGGCAAGACCCTAACCGTCATGGCCGCCCTCTGCCTACCTTGGCAGCCACAGATCATATCCCCCGCGGCAGAGACTTCGACCCGGCCCGGCGCGACTTCGCAACAACCTTTACCCGCCTCATCGCCGAACGGGACTTTGAGTTCGCGATCAAAATGCTCGCCGAATACGCCCCGCACTGGTCAGCGGCCCTCGCCGCTATCACGAACCACACCCCATACCGACTCGGCCAGGCCGCACCACCATGGACCCGACGAATCAAGCCCCTTGAGGAGGCATGGTTGCCAGCCTGGTCCTACCGCACCATCCGAGAACCCATGAAGAAACTCACCAGGTCCAAAACACCCAATGAACTCACCGACTTGAACGTTTTCTCCGCGAACGCAGCCTGGCCACCGCATGACCGGCGGAGAACCCGCCGCCAAACACATCAGGGCCCTCCACCACGAACTCGGCAAACGTCAGGTCCTTGCCCGGAGCTGTGAATTCGACGCAGCACCGGGCAAGGACCGGATTACACCGTGGAAGGTATACCGCTGTAGTCCAGGCAGAAGTTTGTACGCACACTCCGCGTAAAACACGTCTGACCTGCTAGACAGCGCAGTATGCCGGACCGATAGCCAATTACGTTCCCGCGGGCTGCGCCCAGAGAGCTCGGGGCATATAAGCGCGGAAAGACACGAACGACCCCTACCCGAAAGGGTGCAGGGGTCGCTCGCGCGTGACTTTGTGCGGTTAGCGGGACCGCGCCGAAAGGACCTGTTTGGTCATGGCACCGGCGCTGCCAAGGTAACCTGCTGGGTCGCAGAGGTCTGCGATGCGCTCTGCGCCGAGGTGCTCGACAAGTCCAGGGTGTTTGAGGAGTTCGGATTCCAAGGTTGTGCGGGTTTCGATGGCGGTTTTGCAGGCGTCATAGATGACGTGGTGTGCTTCCTGGCGTCCGAGGACGGGGGCGACGGCCATCATGACGGCTTCGGCGACGATCAGGCCTCCGGTGATGGCGGTGTTTTCGCGCATCCGGTCCACGTCGACCTCGAGGCCGGAGAGCATGAACTCCGCTTGGGACAGGGAGCTGGAGAGCAGCAGGAAGGACTCGGGGATGGTGGCCCATTCCAGGTGCCAGGGGCCGGTGGCGCGTTCGAAGTCCTGCACCATGGCATCGAACATGGTGGAGGATTTGTCCCTGAGCATTTTGGCTGCGGCCAGCATGAGCTCACAGGAGATCGGGTTGCGCTTTTGCGGCATGGTGGAACTGGCGCCGCGTCCGGTGACGAAAGGCTCTGCCGTTTCGCCATATTCGGTGGAGCACATCAGCATGACGTCCAGCGCGATCTTGCCCAGGGAGCCGCCGATATTGGCCAGCAGGGAGACCAGCTCGGCCAGGCCGTCGCGGGCGACGTGCCAGGTAATGTCAGGATCAGTTAGACCGAGTTCTGTTGCCAGGGCGGCCCGTGTTTCGAGGCCCTCGGGTCCTTCGCCGAGAGAGGCGAGGGTGCCTGCGGCGCCGCCGAACTGGACCATGAGGTCGCGCTCGGCCGCCTGGGCCAGGCGGTCGGCCTGCCGGTCAAGGGAGGACAGCCAGACGGCGCAGCGGTAGCCAAAGGTCACCGGCAGGGCGTGCTGCAGGTGCGTACGGCCGGCGGCGAGGGTGTTCATGTGTGTTTCCGCCAGTCGGGCCAGGGCGGCGCGGACTCCGTTGAGTTGCTCCGTGAGAATGGCGACGCCGTCTTTGCACTGGAGCATCGTGGCGGTGTCCATGATGTCCTGGGTAGTTGCACCCCAGTGGATGAAGCCGCCGTCCTCGCCACACTGTTCGGAGAGCTGCTGCACGATCGGCAGGATCGGGTAGCCGACAATTTCGGTTTCGCGGCGGAGCCGCTCCTGATCGAGCCCCGCGAAGTTCGCGGTCTCGGTGATCCGGGCAGCAGCGTCTGCCGGGATAAGTCCGATCTGGGCTTCAGCCCGTGCGAGGGCGGTTTCGGTGTCGATGATGCGGCTGACGTAGGCGTCGTCACTGAAGACATCACGCATCCGTGCAGTGCCGAACATGTCTCGGAAGAGCAGGGAGTCGTAAACGGTGGAGCTCATGGGTTGTCCTTTACTTCGTGGAGGCGGTAGCGACGGTTTCGTGGGCGCCGGCGGCGGCTAAAGCCGGAGTCTCATCGCCGGGGCCGGGTGCGGCGGGGGAAGCTGCGTCCCTGGCTTCCTGGCGCTCCATTTCGGCGAAGAACGCGGCAGGATCGGCCAGGGCCCGGCGGACCTTGGGAACGTCCATCTCCTTGGTCATTTTCGAAACGACGATGGTGGCCACGACGTTGCCGAAGGTGTTGCAGAAGGCGGTGGCGATGGACATGAACCGGTAGACGCCGAACAGGATCGCGACGCCCTCCAACGGAAGGTATCCTGTGGCCGCGACGGTGGAGGCGAAGACCACGTAAGTGCCGCCGGAGACAGTTGCTGCGCCCTTGGAGGTCAGCAGCATGATCGCCATCAGGCCCAGTTGCTCGCCCAGTCCCATGTGTACACCGAAGGCGTTGGCCAGGAAGATGGTGCAGATGGACATGTAGAGCGAGGTGCCGTCCAGGTTGAATGCATAGCCGGTGGGGACCACGAGTCCCACGCTCTGCTTGGAGCAGCCCATGGCCGTGAGTTTCTTCAGCAGCCCGGGCAGGGCCGACTCGGAGGAAGCCGTACCAAGCACCAGGAACATCTCCACTTTCACGAATCGCAGGATCCGGAAGACGTTGAAACCCGCGATCAGGCAGACCAGGCCGAGGACCACCGTGATGAACAGAGCAACAACGGCCCAATATTCGACCACCAGCTGGGCCAGCGCCAGCAGCATGGCGCTGCCGTTGGTGCCCACGGAGTAGGCAATGGCACCGAAGGCACCGATGGGGGCAAGCTTCATGATCACATTGATGAAGCCAAAAAACGCCTCGGAGACGGTATCCAGGCCACCTTGGATCCTTGCCAGAACTGCCGGCTTGAGCGTGAGCAGACCTGCTCCAAAGATCACGGCAAGGATGACTACCTGCAGAAGCTGGCCGGAGGTGAAGGCGCCAAAGAAGTTCTCCGGGAAGACGCCTTTCAGGAAGCCGGCGAAGGTGTGGTCACCATCGGTGGCCGGCGGCTTCCCGCTGTTCGCAGTGAGCGCTCCGGCGCCTGCGCCGACGTTCAGCAGGTTGGCGGCCAGCAGCCCAACTCCCAGGGCCACCGTGGAGATAACCTCGAAGTAGATGAGGGCGGAAAACCCTATCCGGCTGGCCTGTTTGAGGTTTCCGGCCGAGAGGATACCCAGCACCACTGTGAGGAAGACCAAGGGGGCAATGCCCGTCTTGATCAGGGCCAGAAACAGGTCCCCCACGATCTTGAGCTGGGCGGAGAATCCA
This sequence comes from Pseudarthrobacter cremeus, assembly GCF_051857465.1. Classification (NCBI taxonomy): domain Bacteria; kingdom Bacillati; phylum Actinomycetota; class Actinomycetes; order Micrococcales; family Micrococcaceae; genus Pseudarthrobacter; species Pseudarthrobacter cremeus. The sequence continues at coordinate 168,820 of NZ_JBPZHC010000008.1, forward strand.
GGGAAAGCGAAGCCCACCACGATTCCCAGGACCATGGCAATCATGACCTGTGCACCCAGGCCCCGGTACCAGGCCTTCTTCGGCCGGGGACCGGCCGCTTCCAGGAGCTGTTCTTGCGACTTCATTGACGCCTCACTTGTCTAGACACATTATCTGTCTAGACAAATGTGAGGCACGTCCTGGGGTTCTGTCAAGACCAGTCGGAAAACCAACGACTCAACCAGGCGGAAGTGGACTGCGTCAGGTGCGCTCGAGAACCGATTCGTAAGCGAAGCGTGACCCCGGATGCGTGCTGACGGCAACGGCCAAAACCCGGCCGTCTGAGCCGATGTATCGGCGGGTTAACTGCAGTGCGATGGAGCCCGGCAGTTCCCCCAGGACCCGGGCAGCCTCAACATTCAGGGCGGCGGCTTTGATGCGCTGCAACACGCGGCTGACCTGCCGGCCCGTGTGCTCTGCAACCAGGTCGGCCACCAGCCGGTCGCTGTCCTTTATGTCGTTCTGAATGAGGGCGGCATCCTCCGGGGAGAGGTACACCTTCGCCCACGACAGCGGCTGGTTCCCTTGAGCCGGGTCCTGGCGCGTTGAAGTGATGCATGTCTGGACGGTGCCTTCAGGAACGCCGAGATCCTCCGCGAGGCCGTCATCGACCACCACCTGGTCGATGGACAGGATGCTTCGGACCGCCGACCGCCCGTATTGGGCGAGTTCTTCGATGGAGGAGAGCTTGGTGTGGAATTCCTGAGCAGGCTGCAGACGGACCACCCGCGTGCCCTGGCCTTTGCGGCGTGCGATCAGACCGGTCTCTTCAAGCTGACGAAGGGCACCCCGCAGCGTCTCTCGGGAGACGCCGTATTCGGAGGCCAGCTCAGGCTCAGACGGAAGGAAGGCGCCCAGTTCCCACTGGCCGTCACTTATCCGCGAAGAAAGGTCCTCCGCGATCGCTAAATACCTGGCAGCCACCGCCGGCCGTCCTCCCTATAGGATCAATACTCTTCCAGACAAGTCTAGACAGGTTCAGGAGCGGCGGGCACGTCATGGTCATCCAGCGAACACGCACGGCCTCACGCCCGCGGAACCGTCACCGTCCACTCCCCGGCCGCGACACCCTGCGAGCCGGGCTACCGTCGATGACTCTCTGCAGACCAGGGACGTTGGCATGATCAGAGCGTCCAGCACCTCGAGCGTTGCCTAGTATTCGTGTCAGGCAGGGACCCCTTTTCGGGAGCACTATTAGTCCGGTCGCCCTCTTTCGCAGGGTTCGGGTTCATGCCCTAGGATCGTGCTTGTTGCCCCGGACCCCGGCATCGCTGCCTTGTCGGTGCCTGCCTCGGAGGCCAATGATGCCCAGCCCACCGGTACTCGCCCCATCCCGACCCGCCCACGGGGAGCCGGCCAACTCCCGCACGGGCATCCCGGAGACCAACTCCATAACTCCAGGACTCCCCGGGCAGGACAGCCGGCCGGCCATGACCGATGACGCCATTCGCGCCGTGGAGGCAGCAGCAGCCTGGAACACGGCCACTGGCTTTGAACGGGAGCATTCCGCACCCGCGCTGCAATCCGCCGTCGCCCATGCCTTCTTCCACGGCTCCCCTATCCGTGAAGTCGCAGCCGCAGCCCACATGACGCCGCTGGAAGCCCTGGACGCCACCGACGCCCTCGCCTATGCCGAACAGCCAATGGATGGCAACCGGGCGTTGCGTCAGTGAGTTCGTCGTCAAGGACATCGTCCACAAACCCGCCACCGGAGCGGTCCCCACCCGCGGCCGCAAGCCGGAGCACTGACCCTTGACCATCACCCAGCCCTGGTGTTCACACCTGCACCCTGTCGCTTCGACCTCAGACACTGCCGCCCCCTCACGCAAGCCCCGGAAAGCATCAGGGTAGCCTCAGGGGAACGGCCAGCCTTCAGTCCGTTCCCTATAGACAGCGCAGCTATCCTCGCTCCAGGACTCCCATTCACCATGACCGGACCTGTGTTTGGTCTGGACCCCCTGTCTGAATCGGGGATCCTGGCCTATGGTGGGGGCGTCTGAAACCTTTGACGGGAGCCTTCGTGATTACCCTGCAGATTGAACACCAGGTCCGTGACTTCACCATGTGGAAGAAGGCCTTCGACAGTGACCCGTTGGACCGTTCCGCATCGGGGGTGCGGTCATTCCGGATCTCCCGTCCACTCGATCAGGAAGACTACGTAATGCTGGAGATGGACTTCGATACCCAAGAGGCCGCGGTGGACTTCCTGGGCCGGTTGCAGAACGACACGTGGAAGACCGGTGTGACCGCACCTTCCCTCGTCGGAGAGCCGTCAACCAGAATCATCGAGACCGTCTCAATCCAGAACGTGACCGCACCCTAAGCCGGCCAAGTCCCCCACTCCGGGGTCCCTGCCAAGAGAAAGCGGTTCTTGCCCATCCTGGCGCCGCCCAGTACCTCGACGCAATGATTGGAAGCGCCCCGCTGACGGTTGATCAGTTCGTCGAACCCGACTACCCCAAGGCCACACCAGCATACCGGTCACCGCGCTCATGCGGACCTTCGTCCTCTCACACACCGCCAGCCTTTATAGATACGACCAGCCTGTGAAGTTCGACCGTCGGGAGCCCGAGGTCATTGCAACCTCCTGTCCCGCCTGCCCTGCGATCGGCCCGTTCAGCCCATTGCCCACGGGTGTAACCCCGGGAGACCAGTTAGGGAACACCCCAACCTGAGGTCAGGCTTCCTCAAATACCGTCAGACTATGGTCAAGAAAGGGTTACTACACTCCCCTGGCGAAGAGTAGTAGACCCAACTAACAGGCGGTCGCCCCGCGGCCGGCCGTTTTAGGCCGGCCGACCGCAAGGTCCAGGCACATCGGATGCCATCGGTTGCCTGGGACCGGCTGAGGGACCGGCTTCTTGCTCGACTCTCTTGGACTCACCGCCATGCTCTCCGCTCCCCCGGCCTGCAAGCTCCCGGCTGGTCCTTTCTATGGAATTCCCTCGGTCCGGTGAACCCGTTGCAGCACCGAGCAAGAATCGGATTACACCGTGGAATGTCGACCGGTGTAGTCGATACTGGGACGCGCATTGAAATATAGTCGTGCGCTTGTCCACACTTCACCGGAAGTTTGTACACACGCTGAGCATAATACGCTTCTGACCTGCGACAACACTGGATCGGTAGGTGGTCTGCATTCCCACACACCTCCGGTGCCTACCGCTTGCTCGCACGTCGTACCCGCTGGTGCCACTGCCCCCGACGTCGTCCCTGCCGCCGAGTCCACGCTCGGCTGAAGCAGTTTGGACTGCCCACTGCTCATGTCTGAAGGGCCGGAGCGGAGCATGGATGGAAGTCATCAGAAAAGGGATCAGCGGGGGGCCGAGGAGACCCATGTTGGAAACTGGCTCGGCCGACCATCTGACGAGACGGAAGCCGTAAACCTTCCTTCCCGTCATGTCGCAGAGCGCAGATGGACCCATGAACTGGATATCACCCGGAGTTCCGAGCCCCAGGAAGATTAAATGAGCGGTGCAACGACCACCCGTGTACAGGGTGTGGACAGTGTCCACAGCCCTTTGGCCGGACAATCGATCACATTCCCCATTGCTCCGGACCAGATGAAGGCGCAGGGCGCAGCGAAAAATGCTCAGGGATCTCCCCCACGTCATGTCGTCCACACAACCCGCAGCCATGAATTAGGGATGGCCAACCACGGCCACCGAAACAGTAAGAAAAGAGGACGGTTACCCCAGATCCCAGCAGCCGGATAGCCCCAGCCAGGTCCCTGAACCTGCCACCGACACAACTTCACAGGCCACCGCGGCGCCAGGCAACAGACCGCGGCCACGGTCAGAGGAACCCGCGGAGGGTCAATGTATAGACATTAAAAGCAAAACCCCCTCTGACGAGGGGGAATGCGTGCCCAAGGTGGGACTCGAACCGCATTCCAGCCCTTGGAAACACTGGGAACTCCAGAAAACATAAGCAATCCGTGCCAGTCCGGCCGATATACGGCCCAGTCCGAAGCCAAAAGTGTTGACACTGTCAACATCCCCAAATTCGCCTCTTCAGCTTTCCAACCACCGACCGCACCCCGCAACGAAGGGGTGCGGTCCTTCTTTGCGCCGACATGGATTGGAGTGCTGGAAGTGTCACCCGCGTTTGTAAGCACACCTCTCCCGAGGGCATGACGCGTTGACTTAGGGAATGTGGCGCACCCGTGGTCTCCAGGGTCTTCACGGCGATTCACTCAGCCACCATCCGAGCGGGCCACCAGACGCGCTGACTGGCCATCCCACTGAAATGGTGAGCAGCATCGCAAGCCGAGATGCTGCAAACGCGGTTAACGGCTGAGGGCCCCGCAGCGCCTGGCCGCGGGACCCTCAGTAATCCATAACAGGGAACCTGCCCCTGTCTTCCTCTACGGTTTAGTCCTATGGCCGCAGCGCACCAAACACCGATCGAACGGGTCCTCCAGCAGAGGATCAGCCCGGAGCGGCTCGCACCCTACATCCGAGAAACACCAACCCTGCATGAAGCCATCCGGCTCTACAGGTGGAACATCGATCTCTCAGGCGCCGTCTACGAAGCCCTCCACGTTTTCGAAGTCGTCCTACGCAACGCCATCGACGAGCAGCTCTGTAGTTGGAACGCCACCCAGCCCGATCCTGAGAGCGGACGCCTGCATTCTTCCGACTGGCTCCTCGATCCAAGCGCACTGCTGCTCCGCATCGCCGGCCGCGACATCCCCGATGCCCGACGTCGCGCAGTGAAATCGACTACACGCAGGCCACAGGGCCATCGTGAACCCCTACACGAAGATATCCTTGCCGCAATGTCCCTCGGAACCTGGCGATTCATCCTGCCCGGGCGCCATGACGCCGGCAAACAACGCCTCTGGGACGAAGCGCTCCTCACGGCATTTCCCCATCTACGCCGGACTCCCCGAGAGCTCGAACGCGCAGTCGAAGGCGTCTACCACCTCCGGAACCGGATAGCTCACCTGGGACCCATCATCAACAGCAACGTCCCAGCCCAACTCGTCAACATGCGAACCGTCATCGGCTCCATCGACCCGCAGCTACTCTCGTGGTTCACAAGCACAGAGCGCATCAGTGCCTCACTCACCACACGACCCTCCCCCGAGTCACGCGGACAGAAAACACCATCAAGTTGCAAACGCCGCTAACTGCTTACCTTAGCGATGCTCCCCTGGCGAAATGAAAGATATGTCCCAACGCTTCGACGTGCTCAGCCCATGGGGTAGCCGGCATGCTGGATGCAGCACACCATCACGGGCCTCTGGTTGGGGTGTCGCCCTACTCGGGGATGTCCCACAGCCACTCTGCGAGGCCGTCGCCCGGATGTTCAAAGACGAACCTATCTGCGTTGTGCACCACTAAGGCATTCGCCATGTGGGCCATTTCGGGCGTGCCTGTCAGGTCCGTATCGTCATGCCGGTCGGAAATGATCATCTGCAAAAGGTTCTGGCGGTCCAAAGCGATCTGAACGACTTTTGCTCCGGGAGCAAGAGGATGAATTTCTTCCCGATCGTCTACCGACACCACAGCGTTGTCTGCCGTTAAAAGAGCGGGTTCGGGAAATCGTACTAACGTCCAAGCCCTTTCATACAGCGCCTTCGCCACTTGCGGAAGCATCCCGATGAACCAAACAAGTTGGACATAGGTCGGTTGGTAGGCGCCGCGAGGGTGAGGTTCATTGCTCTGTTCCCAAAGTTGCAACACTTGGTCGTCTGATAGTTCCTGGTTTTTCACCACAGCTCGCATTGCGTCGATCCCGCCTTGCTCGATTTCAACCCGCCATTCCTCCAGGCTATGGTCAAGCACGAACCGGAATGCGGGGGTTCGCAAATACTGAGCGGCGATCCAGTCAACTAACTTCTCTCGCTCATTGTCCGCCAGTGGCCACGTCCCATGCACCACATTATGGAAAACTGGCGCTGCATTGGATTCAATGCGGCCTAGAAGCAGTTCCCAATCATCATGGAATGCATCCTCGCCGTCACGGATATTGTAGAAGTCCGCCTCAACAGTGGCCCGCTTCACAGCTACCTGAAGGCCCGCGCGTTCAGCTCGAGACATTTGCCGAACTCTGCGCTGATCGTCAGCAAATCCTCGCAGGTAGAACTGGGGTACTACGTGGTGATCGCGGCTGAGTGGCATAGACATAAGGTATATCGTGCACAGCTCGATCGCCCGTGTTCGTACTCCAAGAGGCGCACTACCTGAATTACCGCCTCCCCAGAAAGTTGCTGATCGGCAAGAATGAGTGCAACCTCGGCACGGCGTTGGGGAAACGCGGCGCCGAATCTGCATACTTTGTAATGTGAACTTGTTGAATCTGGACACCGTCTATACGCACACCCAGAAGATGTTCGCATCCGGCATCACAACCATCATCGGTTCAGGCCTTTCGTGCGCATATGGCCTGCCAGGCATGGGCTCTCTCGCCGATAGCCTTCGGAGTTCAGTGCCCTCCCGCATACGGGCTTTGGGTCTAAAGAACGACTCCTGGTCCGTAGTTGAACAGAGGCTTGCCGAAGGGGATGGTCTCGAAAAAGCTTTGGACAGCCTTCATATTGATGACCCTCTCATTCCACTAATCGTCTCTCTGACTGCGGAAATTATCCTCGCAGCCGAGCACACCGCCGTGTCAAAGATGCTCGCGTCTAACGAACCATGCGCGATCCGGCAACTGATGTCGTACATAACAAAGACCAACGTGGCAGCGAACGTCGTCACCACCAACTACGATCGCCTGGTCGAGCTCGCGTGTGCCTTGGCCGACATAACAGTCGACACGGGGTTCAGCGGTAACTTCCTCGGACACTACGACGAGGCAGCCAGCAAAGAGCAGCTCGCTCTCGTGCGACGTACCGGCCGCCGCCAACCCACAATTGCTTGGAAGACCCACATCCGGCTTGCAAAGCCGCACGGCAGCCTCGATTGGTACGACTACCTCGGTCAGCCTGTTCGCTCAGAAATTGATTTGGATAGTCGGCGCCTCATGATCACACCGGGATTGAGCAAATATAGATCAGGCTATGAGCGGCCCTTCGACTCTCAGAAGAACCGTGCGATCAAGGCAATTGACGGCGCATCATCACTCTTGTTTGTTGGCTACGGGTTCAATGACGACCATCTGCAAACACATCTAGATCCACGCTTTGGAAAAGGTGTGCGAACCACAATCTTGACGCAGGAGTTGACGGACTCAGCCCTAATGTATGTGGAACGGTATCCTGCGATCCTAGCGATGGACATGTGGCCTGATGATCCAACTTCAACGCGAGCACGGATGCTGGGCGAAACGATGAAAATTGAGGGACTTGCGCTATGGAACTTGGCCGACCTAATACCGGAGGTAATATCCCCTTGAACAATAAATCTGTAGTGCTGGAAAATGCCGCGGGCCTGCAATTCGATCCAGCTTCGCCTCTGGGAATGGCCTTTCGCATCGACACTTCCAGCGTTTGGGCGGAGGCGACAGACTCGGAGAGTATCACGCGGGTTAGCATTGGAACTTTGATTGCGTTAGAGGGGCAACTCCCCTCGGAATACCTTGTGGGTCTGCTTGACAGAGTCACACGAGACGCTGAACAAGCTGACATGCTCGATGACCTTGAGAATCAGGATCTCTTCCCACTTCCTCGGGTGGAAAGAGATCTCTTCCGCGTCGTCCTGCTAGGGACCTACAGGACCGTGGATGGACAGCGTAAGAATACGTTCAAGCGAGGAGCGGATTCATATCCACGAATTGACGCGCGTTGCTGGGCAATCGTTGGGAATAATCTTCAAACTCTCATGAGTTTATTGTCGAGCGAAGTCGACGAAGAGAAGCGACTCTATCTCGGCTCGTTTGTCTCCGACTCTAGCGCGAAAGCCGTTGCCGACGGTGACCGATTGTTTCAGAGGCACGCCGCTCTGGTGGGCAGTACCGGGTCGGGAAAGAGCTGGGCCGTTGCACTCATATTGGAGCGGGCCGCTGCGCTGCTACACCCGAATTTGATTGTGCTTGACATGCACGGTGAGTACGCACCGTTAACGAAGGCGCCCAAATCAGCACCTGCACTGGCACGAGGTTGGAGGATCGCTGGTCCGAGCGATACTTCAGAGGACGACGACGTCCTGTTCCTCCCCTACTGGATGCTGAATCAGGAAGAGCTCCTGGCACTTCTGCTCGATCGAAGCGAAGATAGCGCTCCGAACCAAGCCGCTCGGTTCACCGAACATGTGCGTTCCCTTAAGCGGAAGACGTTGGAGCGGGAGGGCAAGACTGACGCCTTAGACAATTTCACGGTTGACAGTCCGATCCCGTTCTCATTAGAAATCCTTGTCGGCTTACTGGAAAACGACGACACCGAAATGGTTCCCGGTGCGACAGCCAAACCCATTGGCGGACCTTTCAAGGGTAAGCTAACAAGATTTATTTCACGGCTAAAGACGAAGATGAAAGATCGACGCTACGCGTTCATGTTCCAGGCGCCAGATGCAACTTCCCAATACGAATGGCTGCATGGCTTGGCCAAGAATATGCTGGGCACTGCACCTGGGATCAAGATCGTTGATTTCAGCGAAGTCCCATCAGATGCATTGCCGGTTGTAGTCGGCGTATTCGCCCGAGTTCTTTACGACATTCAATTCTGGTCCACACCCGATCAACGCACACCTTTCACTTTTGTTTGCGATGAGGCACACCTGTACTTGCCTTCAGACAACGTAACGGCGCGTGACCAACGAGCGCTTGATTCATTCGAGAGGATCGCCAAAGAGGGACGCAAGTACGGAGTCTCTCTTCTTGTCGTTAGCCAACGTCCCTCCGATGTGAGCAAGACTGTTCTGTCTCAATGCAACAACTTCATTGTGCTGAGACTCACGAATGACCAAGACCGAAGAGTGATTGAAAGGGTGATGCCGGACAATCTTGCCGGTCTGACCGCTTCGCTCCCGCTCTTGGATGTAGGTGAGGCGATCGTCATCGGTGATTCCATCGTGTTGCCGACGAGAATCCGGCTTGACTCGCCCACGATCAAACCAGACAGTGCTACGCGGAAGTTCTGGAGTGAATGGAACACAAAGGCAGCAGTCCCTGAATCCTTGGCAGCTGCAGTGGAGGCGATGCGGCGCCAATCACGAAGTTGACCTCGGGCCTACCCCCAGCGCCACAGGCCTTGGGGAAGCAGTCATGCGAACACAATCGGTCTCGAGAAATTCGACACTCAGCTCGCTGGAACCCTCACGCCCGACGATTCGGCCGAGCATTGGGCGGCCGGGCAAATTTGGTGCTACGAAATAGCTGCGGGGCGGGCCTTCCTCCGTACGTCGCAAGAGGTTCCAAGCGACCTGACCACCCAGCGCTGAAGCAGCGGCCGAAGCGCCCTTCCCTCCCTGTCTGGTGGTCCGAGGGACATGAGCGAAGAAGAGGCTGCGCTGCTGCTGCGGATGAGCGTGGCGGCTCTTGATAAGAAGAATCCGGCGTTTGCTAGGTCGCTGTCGGTGCCTCGGCTTAGGCTGAGCCGAAAGGAGGTGACCCTATGCCGGCTCATGACCCCAAGACAGCACCAGCCGGTCCCTATGAGGACTTGTGGAAGGCGATCGGTCTTCCCGGCGTCATGCGCGTCGCCAGCTACCTCACCGAAAGCCTGGCTCCTGTCTACCGACTCATCGTCGATGTAATGCTCGAAAACCAGCCGCAATATCTCAGCGGCATCCCGCATGACCAGCTCGAAATCTTTATCCGTGAGCGCCTCGTCCAGCATCTCATTGGCGATGACCAGACCCTCGCCGCTGTGCTCAGCCCGAACGCCCTCAACCTCGACAACCGTCTGGCGCAGCTCGCCGGCTGGGGTGTCATCCACACGTGGGAGGACAAGGTTCGGTCCGACGAGGACTTCACCCGGCACCGTGGCCGTTACCAGCTCTCCGAAGAAGCCGCCCATCTCCACCGAGCGGTCCGTTCTCTCGGCACCGAGAGTAGTTCTGCGATCGCGGCGACGCTGGCGCCACCGGTCATCGCGGCCCAGCTCACCCAGATGCGCGCGACCATCGAGACGGACCCCGCCGCCGCAGCGGCCGCGTGGGGCGTGATCACCCCGACAATGCGGAACATGTCAGACGCCGCTACTGGCTGGCAGGCGCGCCTCGCGGCCGCTCTGTCTGGAAGCCCGGACGCGGACAAGATCGCTGCGCTAAATGACACTCTGTCCAGCTATGTGTCCATGTGGGGCGCCGGCATCGACATTTACTCCGCCGACATCAGCCGCGACGCCCGCGCGATCCTCTCGGTCCCCGACATCGCGCTCCGGCACGTTGCGCTCCACATGGCAGGATCAGACGCCACCGAGGACGTGCTCGTACAGTTCGCTACCGAGATCACCGCCGTCGTGGGCCGCGTTCTGTCCTGGTTCGACGGCCCGACCAGCCAGGCCGGGTTGCTACGCCGACAGATGCGCGACACGATCGTGCCGATGGTGCGCGGCAAACGCGCCCTCGCTGCTGTCGGCGGGCACGTGTCACGGCGCAACGAGCTGCTCAACCTTGCCGAACGCCTCGACCGCTCCAGCGATGATGACGAGGCATGGCAAGTGTGGACCACCTACACTGGCCTGTTCTCCGCGCGTCACCTAGGCCCGTCCGCACCTCATCCGGGTCACGGCTCGGACGCGCTCTCCTTCTGGGAGGCCGACCCAGCGCCGGTCGAGGCCCGGCTACGTCGCCTGGGACCCCGGTCCGGCCGCAGCGGTCCGTCGCGGATGTATGACCGGACCGCTGGCAAGGAGGCCGCCCGGCAGGCGGCCATCAAAGCCGCCCGCGAAGAAACCCGCACCTGGGAGAGGCTGCTCGCCCTGTCCGGAAACCGGTTGTCGCAGTGGAACGACCTCAGCGGCAAGGTGGCCGAGCACCTGACCGAGTTCGTGATGGTTCTCGATTCCACCATCGCCGACATGCGCCGCAACGACGCTCATGAGCCTGCACCCGGGACGGTGGTCCTCGCCCGTACCGGTGACGGGCTGTGGGACCTTTCGGCGACAGTCCCGCCGGTGGGTACCCCCGATGCGGTGATCTCGCTGCCCGAGGGTCGGCTGGTCTACCGGGATTTGACAGTCAGCATCACCCGGGCGGTCGATGCACCCTCCCTCACCGGCGGCATCATCCCTGCCAGTATGGGAAGCGGCGACACCGCCGGCGGCTCACATGGCGGCGAGCTCGTGGTCAGCGTGAACGGGACGAGGCGATGAACAGCGCAACCTATCGGGCACCTTCTGTCCCCGAATATGCTCCCGCCAGGCAGGCGGCTCCGTCGAGCGATGAGGTTAAGGCACGGCAGACCTTCCTGCGCCTGCTGTGCCGGCCGCTGGTGACCGCCCACATCGACACACATCTGTACCGCGACGTCCTACGCTACGCGAAGGAGATCGACAGCTACTGCAAGCGACTGGACTACCGGCGCACTCACTTGGGCGGCGCGATCCGGCTCGTCCGCAACCCGGTTCTCGGGGCGGTGACCGCCCCTCCTCGGCCACTGGATCTGCCGCCGAAGAGAGTGCTTACCCTCACGGCCCTGCTCGCGGCCGCGTGTGAGGAGGTAGAAGGAGGCGTCACGCTCGTGAAGCTCTCCGAGCTCGTCGCCGAGATTTCTTCCAGCGGCGAGCGCCGGCTGACCCCGTACGACCCCGACCTGCTCGCCGAACGGCGCGCGCTGGTGAAGGCGGCCACTCTCCTGGAGTTCTGGGGCGTGCTGCGCAAACGGACCACGTTGGTGACCGACGTGCAGGAGTGGGCCGATGCCCGCACCGGCATCGGTGCCGGTTACGACGTGGACCGCGACGCGCTCCTGCTCTTCGTCACCCCGGACACCATCGCGCTCGCCGCGCATCACCAAGCCCAGTTCGCGCAGCTACGCGGACCCCACCTAGTCGACGGGGCCGGGCCCGCCGCATCATCTCCGACGCCTGGTCCGTCGGCCGACGACGATTCGCCAGACGCGATCTGGGAATCGCAGCGGCAGGCGAGTCGCGTTGTCCGCCACCTCCGCACCCTGGTCGAGACCCCTGCCCTCCTCTACGCCGACCTTCCCTCGGACGAGGCCGAGCTCGCCCGAGGGCAGCGTGGCCTGCGCGCCGCCGACTTGATCGGTCTCATCGGCGGATCTGTCGAAGCGCGCGCCGAGGGACTGGTGTGGATCAGCCGCGAGGACGAGTGCCCCGCGACCGTCCTGTGGCCAACGGCGAGGACCGAGTCTTGGGCGGCCCTGATGGTCGCCGACAAGGCCGGCCGCGACGGGCGCCGCGACGACGAGGGGTTCGTTCACCTCGCCAGCGGCGAGGTCCGTGAGGTCCTGGAGGACCTCACCGAGTGGAAGGGGCACCTGTTCCGAGTCGACCTCCGCAACGACCCCGCCGAGCTCCGCTCTGCAGTAGAGGACACCCTGCGGTGGCTCGGACTGCTCCGCACGGAGGCCGACGGATCCTGGCACCTGTCCCCTGTCACGGGCCGCTACCGCGACCCCGAACTCATCGAACCCGCGCCCGAACCTGACCAGGCCGCCCTGTTCTCCGGCCCCATCATCGACTACACGGGCGACAAGGCAGGTTTGTCCGATCGGGCCACCCCGACTGTTGCCGAACCCTTCGGACGGCACACATGACTACCGACAGCGCCAACAACACCTTCGACGGGCTGTCCTCGGGGCACAAGGAACCCATGATGGTCACGCCGCCGGATGGCACCCCTGTAATGCTTGACCTGGACCTTGGCGACGATTCCCTGCGCGCGTGGCGGCACGCGGCCATTACCGGGGGCCTTCCTGAGCCAGGCCGAGAACGGTGGCAGCAGCTACGCGCTGGCGTGGTCAACTTGTGGGAGTTCGATGCAGCCGAATACTGGGCCGCAGACGGCCGCGCCCAGTTCGTCGGCGGGAACGAGCAGGGCAAGTCGACGATGATGACAATGACGACCCTGACCATGCTTACCGGCGACCTCTCCCCGAGGTACGTCGACACGTTCGGGGAGTCGCACCGCACTTTCCGTTACTATCTTGAGCCGACCGACGACCCGAAGGACCGACGGCCGACCCGGGACCAACTGAATCGCGGCTGGACCTGGATCGAGTACGGCCGCCGCGGCGAGAACGGGCCCGAGTACTTCACCACGCTGCTATTCGTGCAGGCGCGGCGTACGTCCCCAAATGTCACGAAGCACTGGATCACACACCGCGGACCCGAAAGGGTCCGGGCCGGCCTGACGCTGGTGCGAGAGCAGGCAACAGTCCCGGCCCCCGACCTGCCTGCCCTTCCCGGATTGACCCGACACCTGAACGGCCAGGAGTACATCAAGACGGTCGCCTCCGTCCTGTTTGGATTCCCCGACCCGCATCGCCTTCGAACGGTAGTGGAGCTGCTGAAGACGCTGCGTACTCCAAAGCTCGGGAACCGGCTGAACCCTTCTTGGGTCGTCGACCGAATCAGGGAGGCGCTTCCCCCGCTAGAGACCGCCGAGATCAACGAACTCGCCGACGGGTGGGACCAGCTCGGCCAGCTCGCCAAAGACCGTGACGACGCCCGCGAGGCACAGGAGGCGGTCACCGCCTACCTGCGTTCGACGTGGAACCCTTGGGTCGACGCAGTCCTGCGTCGTGCCGCCGACGACCTGGTCTCCGCGGTCACCGTCCTCGACGATGTCACGCGCGAACGCGGCCGCGCGGAACAGATGGAAAAGAAAGCCAGAGAGGAATGTGAGGCCGCCGAAGCCGCCGAACAACAGAACGACGCCGACCGCACGGCCACGACCAGCCGCCGCGACACTCTCCTCGCATCCCGGGCTTACCGCGCCGCCGCTGAAGCCGGCCGACAGGTCACCGACCTGGCCGAGCAGGCAAGGCGTGCCCGAGATGACGAGCAAAACTGCGCCAATGCCGGCACCGCCGCCCGAGCAACGGCCCGACAGGCCGATGACGATCTCGAAGGCGCACAGGGCGACCTCAAGCACACCGAGCAAGACCTCGCCGCGCAGGTCGAACTGGCCGGGGCCGCGGGCAGCGATGCCGGCCTCCCGGACGCGGCCGCCTGGGCGGCGGCGCACGACAGCCAGCGGCTGCTGACCGCCATCGGACATCGGTCCGAACACGTCCGGCACGCCCGCAGCCTCGCTGGCAGGGCGAAGGAGGCGACCGACCGGCATGAGCGCGCGCTCGAGCTGCTCGCAGATGCCGAGAAGCGTGAGCGCCATCGCCGGATTGCGCATGAGTCTGCTGAGGGCAGCTACGAGATCGCCGCCCAAGCGCTCTCCGACGAGCTCGAAGCCTGGGCCGCAACCGTGGGCCAGCACGAGCAGCCGACCGCACCGGCGGTACGGGTCCGTGAACGGTGGCTGACCGTGGTGCTCTCGGCGTGCCAGCAGCCCATGCCAGCGCAGACACTCGCGCGCCTGATCCGCGACGAGTGGCTGACCCCCGCGGTCGAGCCGGTTACGGCCGCCGCAGTCACCTCCCGCAACGCCGCCGCCGCAGCCACCGACCGCGCAGACGCACTGGGCGCTGAGGCGGCGCGGGTCGAGGCCGAACCGGTCACGGTTCCGGCTAACCCACACCTATGGCTGCGACGCACCCGTCCCGCCTCGGGACCGGCCGGCGCACCGCTGTGGGAGCTGCTCGACCCGCTCCCCCAGCTAGGCGACGCACAGCTCGCAGGCCTCGAGGCAGCACTCGCCGGCGCTGGCCTCCTCGACGTCTGGGTGACTCCCGACGGAGTGTGGGTCGCTGACCGCGACGGGCACGACCAAGTCCTCACCCTCGCCACGCTGTCCGATCACACCGACGGGAACCGGCTTCGGGCGGTCCTCGCAGTCGCCGACAAGGTCCACGAGGGGCAGCCGCTCGCCACGCTCGCCGAGACCGCACGACGGGTGCTCGACGGGGTCATCTGGCACGACGACACCATTGCGGCCGTCGACTCCAGCGACGCAGCTAGTGACGGAGCCCGGGGGGCGGCCATCCACGTGGCCAGCGATGGCTCCTGGATGACGCCGACCACGACCGGACGCGCAGTCCCGTCTGCCGACGGAGCCAGCCTGCTCGGTGCGTCCGCCCGGGAAGCAGCTCTCGCTCGCCGGGTCGCCGCGCTACGCGAACAGGCACGGCACGAGCGCGAGACCGCCGCCGAGCACACCCGGAACTTCGAACGGCACCGGGCATTGGCTGAGCGGATGCACTCGCTCGCGCAGGCGGCACCCGACGACATCGCGCTCGTCGACGCCGCAAGGGCGCTTGCTTCCGCAGGCACCGAGCTCGATGCGGCGCAGCGCGACCGGCACGGCCGGGACCAGACGGCCGAGACCGCCGAGGCCGCGAAGGACCAGGCGCAGGCCAACCTGGTCGGGTACGCCTCCGACCAAAACCTGGTCGTGACCCGGCTCGCCGAGACCGATACCGCACTCCACGAAGCGCGCCTCGAGGCCGACCGGCTCGGTGCCCGCGTCTCGGAGCTGGCACGCGAGCACCGCAACGTCGACGGGAAGCAGGCGCTCGCCTACCGGCTCGGTGCCGCCGCCGACGAAGCCGAACGCCTCGCGCTTAACGCCACGTCACGACGGGAGAACCTCGAGGTCGCGTTACAGGCGGCAGCGGACACGCTGGGGTCGACAGACCAAGAACTGCTTGCCAAAGCCGAACGGCTCGGTGCCCGAATCAAGGGGCACGAGGAAGAACAGAAAAAGCTCAATGTCCGGATTCGGAACCTAAGTGGAGAGGTCGTCAAGGCCGTTGGCGCCCTCGAAGCCGTCGAGGGCAAGCGACGCGAAGTGGAGGACTCCCGCACCGAGAAGCTCGCCGCTTGGTGGGTCCCGATCAACGCCGGTTTCGCCACCGCCCGAGGCATCGACACAGGCGACGCGACCCGGACGCTGACCGCAGCACTGAGCCAAGCCCGCGCTCTGCGCGCTGACCGACGTCCGCCACGCGGCTGGCCCGACACCGCCGCCGGCATCACGGAACGCGACCAGATTCTCAACCGACTCCGCGACCGGCTCTCCGGACAGGACCTCGTGGCCCTGAACAACACCCTGAACCGGACGGGTGGCCGCACAGCTATCATCGAGCACGACGAGGATACCGGCCTACCGCAGGTCCGGGTCATGGTCGACTCCTCCGGCACGACGCTCGAGCCGGCCGCAGCGGTCCGGGCCCTGGAAGCAAAGGCAGCCGAGCTCGGCGAGCTCCACGACGAGCAGATGCACGAGGTGATGCAGGAGCTGCTGTCCTCGACATTCGTCGACCACCTTCGCGTGAAGGTGAAGGAGACCGAAAAGCTGATCAACGACGTCAACGTCGTACTCTCCAAGCACCCGACCGGCACCACCCGCACCGTCGTCCGACTACAGCGCAAGGCGGTCCCCGAGCACATCGGCGGCTACCACGTCCTCCAGCGCCTCATAACCGATGGCATCGACTCCCCCGCGGTTCAAGAGCAGGTTCAGACCTTCCTCACCGGACAGATCCGCGCCGCACAGGACGAAGGGCACGCGACCGGGCAGGACTGGAAAGATCTACTAGTCGACAAGCTCGACTACCGCAACTGGTTCGCGGTCGTCACAGAGTGGCGGGTCCTGGCGAGTGCCAAGGAGGGCGCGTCACAGAAGTGGACTGAGCTCACCACCGCCCGGCACGGGCAGGACTCCGGCGGCGGAAAGGTGATGACGATGGTGCAGCCGCTGCTGGCCACGCTCGCGACCCTGTACCAGACCTCGCAGACCTCTCCACGGCCGCTCTGGCTGGACGAGGCGTTCGACGGTCTCGACCCAGGCAACATCTCCAGCCTGCTTGGCATGCTGGTCGAGTTCGGCTTCGACTTCATCCTCGCAGGACCGAAGACCCTGGTCGCGTCCCGGCATGTGCCCTGCGCTGCCGTCTGGATGGTCAACCGGGCACCGGCGCCCCTGCCCGGTGTAGACCTGGGCCTGTGGCTGTTCGCCGGCGGCACCCAGGAGCGCATCCCAATGCCCGCCCACACTTGGCCAACCACCGACTCTCCAGCTGGCTCGAACAGCTGGCGCGAGTCCCACGGCAACGACGATCGCCGGGAAGGCATAGTCGACCCGCACCGGGGTATCGGGCTATGGGACTGAGCGCCGGAACTGTGCCGGATGCTTTGCTGCGTTGGGCGCGACGTCCTGGGTCCGCGGCGCTCTTGGCCGAGGTGCGCGAGAAGGTGGAGGGCGGCAAAACCGGAGACCGGACACAAGTCACAATCGGCGAGGAGCACCGTGACGATATAGGCCGGATTCTCGGTGTCGCGTGGGAGCTCTCAGGCAAGCCAGTCACGCTACGAGTCCTTCGCGACGGTCTCTCCAAGGCCGGCGCCGACCTGGACACGTTGCTGACCGCGGTCGGTGGACCGCTGCGGGATAAGCCGGCCGAGCGCCGGCGGGCCGCCGAGGCGAAGCAGCAGCTGCGCTCCGAGTCCACCGATCTGCTCTCCGATGTCGGCGTCCCTCGGCCTGTGGCGGAGCTGGCCATCGCTCGCCGTTGGCTTGGCCCGGAGCCCCAGGCGGTCGCCAGCGTGGTCGCCGCGGCCTGGTCCGCACTGCCGACCCAGCCAGGGAGCACGGGGGGCCAGCTGGGCACCGTCGGGCTGGCTGAGTTCGCTGGACAGGAGCTACTCAACCCACATGCGCTCGACCGGGACCAACCTGCAGGGCGCGCCGTCGCCCGTCTACTCGCAGCAACCTTCGCGTACCTCGATCACGGATCGGCGTGTGGCGATGCCCCCCAAGCAGTGGCAATCGAGGCGGTTGATGACCCCTTGGAGGCCGCCGTCGATTCAGCCGGAGCAGTTCTCCGGGCTCAGTCGTGGCGTGGCACTTGGGCGCGCGCCGGGATCTCGTGCGACCAGGTGTCGTCAACGGTCCTGGTGCTCAATATGCCGCTTGAGAGCGCAAACCCTGCTCTCAAGAAGGTCACAGCAGTGACCGGCGAGCCGGTCTGGCTGACCGCAAGAATGACCCTCTCGGCATGCCATATCCCGGTGAATTGGACCACGATTAGTCCCGAACGCGGAGGCCGCCAGCGCAACGGTGTGGAGGCCAGCCAGATGATAGTGCGAGTGTGCGAGAACCCGTCTGTGATCGAGGCGGCAGCCAATCGGCTGGGAGCCGCCTGCCCACCCCTCGTATGCCTGTACGGACGCCCATCATCTGCTGCGTGGTCGGTGTTGTCCGCCATCGTGGCCGGGGGCGCCCGGATCCTTCTCAGTACCGACAGGGACGTGGCCGGCGAGCAAATCGCTGCGGAGGTGTCAGCATTAATTGGGCGGCGGTTTGGACCAGCACGCGTATCTCCTTGGCTCCCCTCCGAGAACGGAGTTTTCGAGGAGGAGCGATTGACGGCGCTGCTAGCTGACCTGACGAACGATGCGTCTGCTGGCTGGTAGGAATTGGCTGGATGACGCCTCCTCAATCGAGTAGACGAGGCGATTCCTGTCAATTTTCAGGACAACCAGCGGGTTCAGGTTCAACGAACCTCAGCAGGGTGTTATGTCGCGAATGCACGGCGCTGTCCCGGAGAAATGGTTCTCTTGGACCCCGCGGCCGTCGTCGACCCGGTCTGCATGCAGATCCGGTCGGATTCCTTGCCCACCGGCGATCTTCACCGAACATCCACCAAAAAATCCCCACATTGGTCGATAGGAGGCCCCTGTCGACGAGGCCCACTGTGACCGGCCGCCCCCTGCACCCCCTCTAATCCGGTCCTCGCAATGGTCTCGCATACGCTCGTCACGTGTATCGTCACGTAACTCTCAAACTGGCACCTATCTACGTTGATCACCGCATCACACGCAATGTGCAACATCGACACCAGCCCTGTAAGTTGTCTCCATGACCACCGACCCGGACAACCGTGACGCCGAGATCTTCACCGGAATCAAAGACCTGCCGGCGATCACTCCAGCAGGAACACGTACCGAGCTCCTTCATGCCGCACGGCGCGGTTTCGTGCGTATTCGCAAGGACTTCGTCCAACAGGAATCAGTCCCCCGTGGAGACACGGTACTGGCAAAGCTCGTAAACGGACACAAGGAACGCGCACTCGACGCCCTGCTGACCATTCATGCACTTCAGCCAATCTTGGCCGACCCCCTGCCCTTGGCCGTCTGGGCCCGCCTCCTGAACTGCACTCCACGCTCTGCCGGGGCAGCGTTGAAGGTCCTGGAATCCATGGACCTCCTGGAACTCTCAGGCACCCGAGTCACACCGGAAATTTTCCTCAAACGCGAGAATGGTGACGGCAAGCCGTGGTCAGATGTCGCTGAAACCGACAGGGAAGGGCGGGGCTTCTTTACTATCCCTTTCGATTTCTGGACCACCGGCGCCATCGACTCACTGGGAATGCCGGGCAAGGCCATGTTCCTCATCCTGCTGAAGGAAACCCAGGACCCCAACGCCAAGCGGCGGACCTTCATCATGGCCAACGAGCGCGCCCAGGAGTGGTACGGCATCAGTGAACGCACAGCAGAACGCGGGTACCAGCAGCTCAGGAAAGGAGACCTCCTTCTGGAGAAGCCGCAGCTGGTGCCATCGGCCCGCCACCCCCTCGGACGGAGCGAACAGTGGCACCGGGCACTCAGCTACCCCTACAGCAGTGACCACCGCGAGGCACTGCGGCTCCTCGCACAAAAAGCCGCCCAGGGCATCAACGCCTCCTCAACCACCAAGGACCCGCAGTGACCGACGATGAACACCCGCAGCCCTGGACCGTAGAGTCGTGGGTGGACAATTATGGCCGCAGCCCATTTGAAAAGTGGTACCTGAAGCTGCACGAGTATGACCAGGCCATTGTGGACGCGACCATCGAGCATGTGCTGGAACCCCTTGGTATGGACATCTGTGAAACCGAGTGGGGGAAAGCCCTCGGTGAAGGACTCTATGAACTCCGCATACGAGCCTCCCTGAACGCAATCCTCAACCGGGGTGCAAGCCAAGATGACCTCATTTCCGTGCCCGGAGGTGACAAAACAATCCTCCTCAGGATCTTCTGCACCTTCCACGGGCAACGGATCGTCCTGCTGTTCCAGGGCTACGATAAGGGCAAGGATCCCTCGGACAAACGGCAACAGAGCGAGATAAAGAAGGCACGAAAGCACCTGAAGGCCTGGAAGAAGGAGAAGTGAGCCTCCTTTGACACCAGTATGTGGTAACGCACATACTGATATCTGAAGTCAATGCAAGGAGACACCATGCCGAGCCGCAGTTACAGTGATATCGCAAAGAAGGCCCGCACGAAATGGAGCCCCCAGGCTCATGAAATTGCCGCCGTACTCGGCGAACAGCTGGATGCAGAAGTCAGCGACCAAATCGCCCTTGGCCATGACCTCACAGCTGCTCGAAGTTCCGCGCACCTCACACAGCCGCAACTTGCCGTCCTTTCAGGCATACAGCAGGCCGACATAAGCCGAATAGAGCGCGGCCTGGGCAATCCCACCCGTGATACGCTCCTGAAGCTGGCCGGGGCTTTGAACGCCCGCCTGACGTTTGTCCCAAAGCACCAGGACGAGGCCCCGCAAAGCTAAAGCCGATCTGCCACGCTGGACTACCGCGTAGCGCCTTGGCCGGGCGCGGCTAGCCCCCACCACGCCGTCGTCGAACAGCCGCTTCGAGCAACGACCGTCCGGGGTCGTGGCTGCCGATGATGTGGATGCCCTCGAAACGGTGCTTCAGCGCGGGATTCACATCGCATCTTCCCCCGGCCATGAATGTTAGTCAAGCTGAACACCAGATGGTGAGTGGAGCGTTGATCGTAGTCTTGACGTAGGTTTCAACCGAGGCGAGCAGGTCAGCTTGCTGTTGGCTCAGCAGCGAGGCGCTCAGCCCAGGTTGGACGATAACGATTTCCATCCTACGGCGGAGGACTTGGGCCTGAGCCTGAAGCAGAAGCAATCCGGCGGCATCGCCGACTTCGAATGGGCTTGTGCCCGTCCGCTGGTGCTTTAGTTGGGCGCGCCGGGCGAGTTGCTTGAAGAACGGTCCGAGGTCGCTGCGCCGCCAGGCTACAGACTTCTCGGCCTGCCCGCAGACCTCGTAGAGATCGGCTACACGTGCACCAGGCGTAGGACCGCCTGAATATTTACAGTGCACCAGACGCACGAGGAGCCCCTCGTCGTCCAGCCTCATAGCGACAACGTCAGCAATCTCGCCCGGGCCATCGTCGTCGACGACGACATCCCAGCTTTCGGCTTCCTCGAGCAAGTCCCGAATTACGCGGTGTTGTATCGAGTTGTCGAGCTTTTTCTCAGTTTGCGATTCCACTTTGATGTCTGATCCTGCCCAGTCGACAACGACGAGGTTTCTGCGGTCGTAGGGGGCGCGGTCCCACTTCGGCCGGTAGAGAAGCCCGCCTTCAATCATGCGGTCATCGTTTAGCAGAAAGACCAAGCCGTTCTGGTTAAGCCAAGTGCTGAGCGGCAGCTCCGAGCGCGGTCGGATCACTTGGATCTCTTCGGTTTCGGTGCACGAGTACGATATGACACCTTCGGGGCTGACGGTGGCTACATAGGCAACATTCCAGGCACGGTTCGAAACGGTGAACTTGAAAGGACCTGTGGAGCTCGACGTGTCTGGAATTAAATCGCAGTACACGGCCTCCATTGATTTGTCGCTGTGCTTGAGCCGCATGCTTTCCGCGCTTTGAGTGTGCAACGCCCATGGCCACTCAACTCCGAGCAGCACGCCATCCGGACGGCCTTTCAATGCTGCAGGAAGTATGAAATTCCCGATGACGTGCTCGATAGTAACCGTTTCGTCCAAGAGTTTCGTGCCAATGGCATCGCACCAGTCACTCCACTGTTTCAGACTTGTCGCAGTCGAGTGGGACCAGATTCGGCCCTTCTGCGAGGCGCTGATGTTGACGCGTTCGCCTTCGCGGAAGCCCGAGCCCGAGATGTTGGTTTGTGTCTTCGTCCCGGCCTCAGCCGCGGTGAAGCTCTCAGTAACATCAGAGCCAACGTGCATCGAGAATCTCCGGAACTGGCTACGCGCATCCAATACACCTACGTTCGTTGGCACGAGGCGTTGAACATCGCCCATGACCCGATAGACCTGCGCACCGTTGAAGCGCACCGCTCCGGCGCCGAGCACGGCTTCAGCGAGTTCTTCAAAAAAGCCGTCGTTAGCTGAGTTGTTGATGTAAAGAAGCTTTCGCGCACTATCGAAGTAGAGCACATATAGCTCGAAGCTAACTTCGTCGAGTGTTTTGAGGTCGCCCCAGCGAACCGGAGTTCGTCGTTCGACTACACACCAGGCAACGCCGGCTTGGGTGTTGAGGCCGATTGGTTTCGTGAGAAGCGAGGATTCACCAAAGTACTTTTGAATTGCATCCGTGTCCCACTCGGATGACGGCGCCCGGTACACAACAGTGCTCATCTTCGGCAGCAAGCTTCGGAGCGCGACCTCTGCAGGCAGACTACCGAAACCAGCTTCGAAATCGCTGATCTCCTGCTGTTCGTCCACGGCGGCTTCGGAGATGTCCCGGAGGATGACGTTCCAATCAGCATCCTCGGCGTAGAGGCTCCTGAGCCGCGGATCAGGCTCAAGTTCCGTTCGGGCGACCAACATCGCAGCATCGCCGAACCTCTCACCCGATGATGTGCGGGCGAATCGACCGATGAACTGGAGCGTCACGCCAAGGCTCTTGTGCGCGTCGTGGACCGCTGCCACCTTCAGCGCGGGCAGGTCGAAACCCTCGCCGAGCATGTCCACGCAAACTACTACCCGCGAGGTACGGGCCGTCAGCGCCTCAACGGCCCCTTTCCGGGTCTTCGCATTCAGTTGGCTGTAGATGGCCACCGGTTTGAGATCCTGAGCCTCATTCTGATAGACGGCCAAGATTGCTTCGGCGCGGGCAATACTCTTTACCCTTGCCATAAGTACATGGTCTTTGCCCGCTTCAAGGTCGACGCGCAAGCGCGCTATGGCCTCCTTGGCAAGGGCTGCATCAGGGTCCTCGAAGTCAACTACGGACTTGAAGTCAATCTTCGAGAAGTAGCCCTGAGCTTGAGCTTCGCGGAGTGGGAAAGAGTAGATGACACGACCTTGCATGTGCCTGCCATCTTCACGAAACGGCGTAGCGGTGAACTGGACCACGTGCTTTTTCTCGAAAGCTGCACGGATGTCAGTCCAAGTTGAGGCCGCCACGTGGTGAGCTTCATCGACAAACAAGTGACTGAACTGGGAAAGGAATGCCGCCCTTACCTCGGGGCTGGACGCGTGGAGCGCAGCCGGCGTGCCGACGACGACGTTGCAACTCTGCGCAAATGCAACTGCCGTTTTTTCTGCTGAGAACCCATGGCTGACCCGGCCAACGATAGGGCGGAGCGCAGTTGCGGAAACGATGCCGATCTCCTGTAAGACCCCGAGGCGGTCGAACTTGCCCGCGATCTGTTCACGCAGCGCATCGGACGGGACGATTACCAGCAGCCGCCTGGGCCGTGCCGCGACCAGCAAACCGAGCATCGTTTCGGTCTTTCCAGTGCCCGTAGGCATGACGACGGTCGCAGGTTCGGAGCGCTTGGTCGTCCAGTACCCAAGTACCGCGTGGATCGCCCCCAACTGGGGTGAGCGGAGCCCGATCTCGTTCTCAGCAGGCTCTTCGAGCTTTAGCGCGCCGCGGTAAGTTTCTAGCACTTCATCTGTCGTTCGACATCGCAACGAGGCGTGATTTTTCCACGCCGCGCCTCGGATGCGGTCGCCGATCTTTGTGCCCACCGGAAGCTTGAGCCAGAGGCCGTCCGTGGAGATCGGGCGATCTGCGACCGACGCGAGCCACGTCCCGTATCCATTGGATACCTGCATGGCGCCGTCCTTGCCTGACACAGTCGCGAACTCGGCGGCCGGGACCATGAGCTGGCGGGCAACGTTACCGTCGACCACAAGTGGTTTCGACCAGAAGTCTCGACTTCGCCACATCTTGGCGTCCGCATGTTCAAACTCCCCCATGGAGCAAGACTACGGGCGGGGACGGCGTCATCCTTGAAGGTGCCCAACAAAGCCAGCTCTGAGTCGTCTAGGCAAGGGGCTGCTTCCCGACGGCTTCTTACCGAAACTTGGAAAAGTCAAGCTTTGTCAACAGTAAAAAGACAAAAAGCCTCTGACCTGCGGAAACACTGTGCCCGAGGTGGGACTCGAACTGCATTCCAGCCCCTGCAGAGACTGGACTCCCGCGGAAACACGCGGAATCCGGCCCGATTCGACCGATATAGGGCACAGTCCGAGACCCAAAGTGTGGACATTGTCCACACTTCAATTCGCCCCTCCCAGGCTTTGATACCAACGGCTGCGTCCCCGCTGCGAAGGGATGCGGCTCTTCTTTGTCCTGACAGATGGGGCTCAGCTCGAAGAACGTTAGGGCACCAAAATTTGAGAGAGATCCAAAGGAGGCCGGACGCTCCTCCGGCCTCCTGGCAGCTTCACAGGTCTTCATGGCAATGCCTCCTCCTTCGGTCAGATCATGACCACCCGGCGCGGACGCACATGTCGGTGAAGGAATCGCTCTACCGGAAGGTAAGGAATCGTCGGCTAGCGCTTAACAAGATGCGGGGCACTCAGGCCGCCACTGGTCTCAAGTGAGACATCGTCGGCGGCCGGAAGCCTGCGTTGTGGTCCCGCAGGTGACGGAAGGCAAGTTCGAGGCATTAAACCTCCCTTAACACGCCGCGTGAAGACGGGCTGGTTTCATCGGGAGCATTTAGGGCTTGTTTAGAGACAGTTCTGTCTCGAAAGCGGTGAGGTCCGTTTCTGAGGCACTGTTGTCGAAGTCGATGTGGGTTGCACCCCTCCAGTGGCACGAGTGTGCTTGGGCTCCGGCCCAGAAGGTCTCCCAGTTCGAAAGCTTCCATTCATCGCGCGGGTAGCCGCGGGAGATGAGGCGTTGACGGAGGGCCTCTCCGGCGAGCCTGACGTGGACGACCACAAGTTCGGCTTCAGGCCACTGGTGACGCACCCGGATCTTGGTCAGATAATCGTTGTCGGAAAAGTACTTTCCGAAGGGGGCGTCCAGCACCACTGAGTTGCCGGTCAACAGGTTGTCCCTTGTGAGGTCCAGAATCGCGGCATACTCCAGGGGCATGATCGTGCTCTGGTAGAAATCGTTGTTGTCGCGTTCATTGGGATCTGAGCCGTTGAGCTTTAGCAGCAGCTCTGTGAAGCCCGTCGCAGCGGTGTCCTTATCGATGTAGGCGGCCCCGAACCGTCGGGCAATCTGCCGGCTGACGCTTGACTTTCCGGAACCGGCGGGGCCGATCACGAAAAAGACTTTGGGAGTGGTGGTGGTCAACTGTCTGTTCTTCCTTGAACGTGAATGCTGCTGTGGCGGGCGCCCGGTCGGCACCCGCCACAGCGGTGCGCGTGGTGTTACTTTATGCCGCCGTTGTGGCTGCCCGGCGGTCTTTGACGAAGAGTCCGTAGGACAGCGCCCCGACGATCAACAGCATTCCACCGATCAGGAACACCATCGTGTAATTGCCGCCCGTCTCGGTCAGGATGTATCCGGTCACTATGGGCGCGACGGCGGCACCGAGGAATCCGCCGAAGTTCTGGATCGCTCCGAGTGAGGCCACCTGGTTCGGTTCGGCAATGTCCGAGGCCAGCGTCCACAGGACGCCGATGGGAACCTGGGCAGCGAAGTAGCCCACGGAGAGAAGGACTATCGCCAGTGCGGTGTTCTCCACATATGCCACGGGCAGGACGGCCGCTGCTGCGAGGAGCGCACCGCCTACTATCGGGATTTTCCGGGCGGTGATGGTGGGGACACCACGTTTGATCAGCTTGCCCGAGAGAATACCGCCGGTCAGCACACCGATGATGCCGCAGAGGAACGGCAGGCCGGCAAGCCAGCCGATCTGGCTCAGGCTGAAGCCGCGGGCTGTCTGGAGGTAGCTGGGCAGCCAGGTGAGGTACACCCATACCGTGTAGAAGATTCCGAAGGCGCCCAGAACCATGAACCAGGTGTTTTTGTGTTTGAAGAGCTCGCCCCATCCGGCCTGCTTTTCCTTGGGCTTCTGCGTTTCCTCGAATTCAGCACCTTTGATAAGGAACTGTTCCTTGAGGGTGGGGTCACGGTAGATCCGCAGCCAGACCAGGGCGATGACTATTCCCAGGGCTCCGATGACCAGGAACATCCCGCGCCAGCTCATGGTCAGCATGAGGAACGTCAGCAGCGGAGGGGCAATTGCGTTAGCGATCTGGGAGCCGGTGTTAACAATTGATACGGGGAGGGCGCGCTCGGTCTTGTCGAACCATTTGTCGGCGACCTTGAGCCCGGAGGTGAAGAACGGGGATTCCGAAATGCCCAGGGCGACGCGGGCTGCATAGAGGAAGCCGAAGGAGTTGGCCAGCGACGACAGCATCGACACGATGGACCACAGACCTGCAGCCCAAGCGAACATTCGCTTGGGCCCGAACCTGTCCACGAGGTATCCGGCGGGAAGGTTGGCGATGGCGTAGGGCCAGGAGAAGGCTGAGAGCAGCAGGCCCATCTGCAGGGCGTTGAGGCCGAATTCCTTGGCGATGGTGGTGTTGGCGATGCTGAGGTTGTTGCGGTCCAGATAGTTGATGATCCCGCCGATGACGAGAAGCGCGATCAGGTACCACCGGATTTTTACACTCTTTTTTGACGCAGCCATCTCGGGCGCATTCGTCTCTGCTGAGGTTTGGCTCATGCAGCTCACTCCTTTGTGTTCTGGGCCGGCAGTTGCTGCCGGTTCTGGTCTGGGAATGCCCTGGCGTTAGCGGCGGGCGTCGTTGATTGCGTCGAGGAATGTCCGGGCTGCCTGTGCCACCAGCGCGTAGTCTCCGTTGGCCTGTGCGGCTTTGGTGACGAAGCTGCCGACGCCGACAGCGGTGACACCGGCAGCGAACCAGGCGCTGACGTTTTCCGGGGTCACTCCGCCGGAAGGCATGATCGGCGCCTGTGGAAGGGGCGCCATGATCGTCTTGACGTATGAGGGCCCGCCAAGTTCGGCGGGGAACAACTTCACAATGTCAGCCCCCGCTTCAAGGGTGTCCACTACTTCGGTAGGAGTAAGGGCACCGCTGACCGTGACGGCCTGGTAGCGGTTCCCCGCTGCGATCATGGTCCGGTTCAGTTGGGGGCTGACCAGCAGCCGCGCCCCCGCAGAGATGGCAGCGAAGGCCGCCTCGGCGTCCAGGACAGTGCCCGCTCCGATCACGATTCCCTGCCCGCCGTACTTGTCCGTGAGCCTCTCGATGACGCCGAGCGCGCCCGGGACAGTCAGAGGGACCTCCACGGCACGGATTCCGCCTTCTATAGCAGCCTCCGCCACACGATATGCCTCATCGGCAGAATCAAGCCGGGCGATCAAGAGGGCGCCGGACCGGACGATAGTTTCCATCACTTCAAACTTTGTTAACATGATTTAAGATCCTATCCCAAATATTCACATCTGGGAACATTGAGTGAAAATTTGTTAAGGTTGATTCATCCAAAGGAGCCTTACATGAATCCGACAGCGAGACCGCTTATCCCCGAGCAGCGCCATCAGGAGATCCTCCGACTGCTGCGGCGCGAGGGGGTGCTCAGCATCCGCAGTCTTACTGACTATATGAACGTTTCCCATATGACTGTCCGGCGCGACATAACCGCGCTGGAGGATTCGGGGCAGGTCATCTCAGTTCAGGGCGGGGTCCGCCTGGCAGAATGGACCGGCCAGGTCCCTCCCCCGGAGCGGGAATCCAGGGCGCAGCTCGAACTGCCCCGCAAGCAGGCCATCGCCGAACTCGCAGCGGGATTCATCGAGGACGGCATGGTGGTCTTCCTGGACGCCGGAACCACGTGCCAGTCCGTTGTCCCCTACCTCAGCGCGCGCAGGAACCTTACCGTCGTCACCAACGACTTCTACGTGGTGACGAGCCTGTTCGCCCACCCCCACATTGAGGTCATCCACACCGGCGGCGCAGTGGACGCATCCAGCGCCTCCAGCTCAGGCCGTATCGCCGCGGAAGCCGTCAGGGGCATCAATGTCGATCTCTTCTTCCTCAGCACCGGGACGTGGAACATGTCCCGCGGGGTCACCACGCCGTCGATGGACAAGGTGGAAGTCAAACTCGCGGCCCTGGACGCTTCAACATCGTGCTTCCTGCTGGCAGACAGCACAAAGTTCGGAACCGTTTCGAGGTTCCGTGTCACCCCGCTCGAAACGCTCGATGCTGTCATCACCGACGAACAGCTCCCCCAGGAAATGCAGGAGAACATCCGCGATCTGGGCGTCACCGTCCATGTCGCCGAGCTTCGAAAGCCCGGCCTTTCATAACGCCCGGGTGGACCAGTCGGTCGGTGGATTCAACGGTAACTTCAAAGCGTGCGGCTCCTGGAAGGGCGCAGCCCAAAGGGGCAGGCGAGCGGGGCTGTTCGTATCTTGTCCGATGGATCGTCCCACAGACGATTGATTCCGACTACGTTCGGATGGTCCGGTAGATTCCTGTGTGATCCAGGTCGCCGTCACCTGCGGCGACCATGTTTTCGAAGGAGTTTTGAAGGCATGCCGCCAGTGGGAGCCTCAGCCCTGAGTGAGCGGCGACTTCGGCGATGAACCGGAGGTCCTTCAGTTGGTTTTTGGCTGAGCCGCCATCTTTAAAGTCCTGGTCGATCCAGCGTCGTCCCTTCTGCGCCAGCACCTCGGAGTTTGCCAGGCCGCCGGCGAGTACTGCCTGGACTTTCTCCAGGTCCAGTCCCGCTGCGGCCGCGAGTGCCATTGCCTCGGCCAGAGCGGTGACGGTTGCGGCGACGACGATCTGGTTGCAGGCTTTGACGGTTGACCCTGCACCGGTTTCGCCGAAGTGGATCACGGTGGAGCTGTAGAGCTCGAAGACCGGTTTCACGCGTTCCACCGCTTCCCTGGGGCCGCCGACCATAGTGCTCAGCCGGCCTTCCTCGGCACCTATGGTCCCGCCGCTCAGGGGGGCGTCGACGACGGCGACTCCCCAGTTGCGTTGGCAGTCCTCAGCGAACTGTGCGACAGCCACAGGCGACACGGTCCCGTGGATCACGAGGACGGGGTGATCGATTCCGGCGGTTTTCCATCCGTGGAGGAGCCCGTCGTCGCCGTGCAGCAGCGCCTCGAGCTGGGGCAGGTCGGGCAAGACGGTGAGGACGATGTCCCGTGCGGCGCCGGCCGGGGAGGCGGCGAAGGTGCCGCCGTCAATGGAACGGGCCTTTTCCGGGGTGCGGTTCCATAGCGTGAGGGGAACGCCGTGTTTAAGGACGTTTCGTGCGATGGGGGCGCCCATCGGTCCGGTGCCCAGGAGGGCCACGGACCGAGGGGTGCCGGGCAGTTCTGGCTGCCCAGGCGTCGATGTCGTCATCGGGCTTAGAAAGGAATAAGTCCGGCGAGGGCGGGCAGGAACGTGCTGAACCACGGGACGGCGGCGAGGACGAGCAGTCCCAGGAACACCGCGATGAGGTATGGCCAGAAGTGTTTGAGGCTTCTTTCCACGCTCTCGTGTGCGGTGGCGCAGGCAACATAGAAACCGACCCCTGCAGGTGGCGCGAACGAGCCGATGCCCATGGAGATGATCAGGACCATGGCGTACTGCACGGGGTTGACCCCGAAGTCGACGGCGATCGGCAGGAGCAGCGGTGCGAAGATCAGGACAGCGGGGAGCCCTTCAAGCAACTGCCCCATGATGATCAGCAGCACAACGGTGAAGAGCATGAAGAGCAGCGGCGAGTCGCCCAGTCCTGACATGAGGTCGTGGATCTGCTGGGAGACACCGGCAAGGGCGAGGGTCTGGGCCAGCGGGGAGGCTGCGGCGATGATGAACAGCACCATGCCCGCCGTCGTCGTCGTTTCCCGCAGAGTGTCACCGAGCAGGCGCTTGCTTCCGCGCCGGTAGGCGGCGGCGAGGATGAAGGCGTACGCGACGGCTACTGAGGAAACTTCGGTGGGGGTGGCGAAGCCGCTGAGGATTCCCACGACCATGCCTACCGGGAGCAGCAGGGTGGGGATGGCGAAGAAGGTGGCTGTTCCGCGTGCCTTCCAGGTGGCTTTGGGGCTGGCGATGCCGCCCTGTTTGCGGGCGCGGAGGAAGACGAGTGCCATGACCACGAGGGCCAGGAAGGCGGCCGGCACGAACCCGGCGAGGAACAGGGTGGTCGTGGAAATGGTCGTGATGGATCCGAGGATCAGGAGCACGATGCTCGGAGGGATGGTTTCGCCCATGATGGCTGAGGCGGAGAGGACGGCGACGACTTCTCCGCGGGGATATTTACGTTCTTCGAGCATGCCGCGCATGGTGGTGCCGACGGCTGCGACGTCAGCGACTTTGGAGCCGGAGATGCCGGAGAAGATGTACATCGTGACCACCACGACCTGCAGGAGCCCTCCGCGGAGGTGTCCGATGAGGGCATCGACGAGTCGGGCGAGTGGCAGGGTGAGGCCGGCGGAGTTCATGACGGTTCCGGCGAGGATGAAGAACGGGATGGCCAGGAGCACGAAGCCCTTGGCTCCGGAGGCCATGCCGATCGGGATGGCGCTGACGTCTGAGATTCCGCCGAGGAACAGGTAGATCCCGGAGGCGAGGGCGAGAACGAAGGCGATGGGCAGGCCGAGGAACAGCAGTATGAAGAGTACTGCCAGGACGACGGCGAGCAGAACGTTTGGGGAGGCGTAGTAGAAGAGCGGCTGGGCGGCCATGACGAGGACCAACATGGCTGCGGTCATGCCGGCCGCGACGAGTACGGGGCGGCGTTCCTGGCGCCACAGTTTGAGCAGCGCGAACCAGGCGATCAGGACCATGCCGATGGAGAAGGGCAGTGAGACCCAGAAGACGGGCAACTGCAGGATGGGCGTCTTTTCCTCGATTTGCTGGACGAGTGTAGGGACAAAGAGCGCGAATGTGCCAGCGCTCATCGCAAAGACGAGGCAGTCGACGAGGGCTGCCAGGTAGGGCTTCCAGGTTGCGGGAAGCCGCATGATGAGGGCCTGGACGGACATGTGTGCGCCCTTGGGGTAGGCGATCGCACCGCCGATGAACGCGATGGTCAGCAGCGCGATTTCGGAGGCTTCCTGGGTCCAGAGGACTGAATCGCCGGTGACGACCCGGACCATGATGTTAAGCAGGATCACGGCAAGTTCGGCGATGATGGCCGCGCCGACAACCCATTCGAGGGCCTTGTCGAACCAGACCGCGCCGCTCCATCGCGGTGGGACGTGGCCGTGGTGCAGGATTTCTTCCGCGTCTGAGGGAATGACCTCCTCAAGTTCCTCCGGCGATATGGTGTGTTTCATGTGGCTTCCAGACTGTCGACGTTGAGAGTGGGACGTGGTGCTGCGGGCCCGGGGAACCGGGGCTCCCCGGGCCTGAGAGTGCTACTTGCTGGCGGTGAAGGCGATCGCCTTGTCAAAGAACTCTTTGCCGATCAGGGTGGAGAAGGTCGGGTAGAGGCTCTTTGAGGTGGCTTTGAATTCTTCAAGGCCGGAGGCGCTGACCTCGTTGGCCTGCATGCCCTTGGCTTTCAGCTCGTCCAGCTGTTTCTTGGACTGCTCGGCGTCGTAACCGGTTTTGAAGGTCGCGGTCTCTTCCGAGGCTTCCGTGAGGGCCTTCTTCTGGTCCTCGGTGAGGGTGTCCCACTTTTTGGAGGACAGGGCCAGGACCCAGGCGTCGTTGATGTGGTTGGTCAGCGAGACGTACTTCTGGACCTCGGAAAACTTGTTGGTCCATGGTACTTCGATGGGGTTTTCCTGCCCATTGATCGTTCCGGTCTGCAGTCCGGTGAAGACTTCGGAGAAGGCCATCGTGGTCGGGCTCGCGCCGAGCTTGCTGAAGTAGTCGGTCCACAGCGGGTTCCCCGGGACACGGATTTTCAGGCCCTTAAGGTCTGAGGGCTGCGTGATCGGGCGGACGGAGTTGGTGATCTCGCGGCCGGTCCTGGTCAGGAAACTCAGCGCCACCGTGTCCTTGGCGGCGAGTTTGTCCTTGAGCGCCTTGCCAGGCTCTCCGGTGAGGAAGGCTGCCTCCTGGGTGGTGTCCTTGAAGAGGTAAGGGATGCTGATGGCGTTCATTTCCGGCACGACTGACGCGTAGACCGAGGTTGAGAGGATCAGTGCGTCAAGGGATCCGCCCTGCAGGCGTGTGACTGCGGCGTTCTGGTCTCCGCTGAAGCTCGTACCGTTGGGGACAACGGTGACGGTCACGGATCCATTGGACGTCTTTTTGACCTGGTCAGCGAAATGCTGGGCCGAGACACCGACCGAGGACGTGAGCGGGTCCGGGATCGAGAGCTGGATCTTCGCCGGTGGAGCTCCCGCCGCGCCGGGGGCGGCGGAGGAGGCGCATCCGGCGAGGACTGAAGCTGCGAGCGTGCAGGCCAGCACTCCGGTGAGGGCGCGGGTGGTGGATTTCATGTGATGCCTTTCTTCGTTGGAAGGAGTCTGTTTCCGGAGGAGTGAACGACGTCAGCCGACGTTCGTTGCCGCTCCCGGTTTCGTGCGGGGTTTCAGGCGGTGAGAGCGGATTCCGTGACGAGGGCTTCGGTCTCCCGGCGCAGTTCCAGTGCCTGGGCGAGGGAGTCATCGATAATGACGTCATCCCAGCCGACAATGGCGCCCTTGGCGATGTCATTGCGAAGTTCCACGTGGTGGGCGAGAGCAACCGGCAACGCGCCGGTGCTGACGGAGTGCCTGGCCGAAACGAGCTTGCCCCAGACGGTGAACCCGCCTTCGCCGTCGAGGAACTCGCCTGCCTTGAGGTCCTTCTTCGCCGTCGCCACAACATCGCCGAAGAACCCGACGGGTGACCCGGTGGAAATGCCGCGGAGGGCGGCGTTGGCAATGGAAACGTTGAGTTCGAGGCCGACGTAGTGGTACGGGCGGTAGAGGGCTGCATACTGGCCGGTCGGGTCCGGGTGCCAGGGGTATTCGTTGAAGCAGCCGGAGACGTAGTCGTTCGTTGCCTTGACGACGACGAAAACACCTTCCTGGGTGTTGTGAGGAATCCAGGTCCCATCGCGGTTGACGCTGGACATAACGTCCACGCTGCCTTCGTGGGCCAGTGCCCCGCCGACGTCGGCGGGACGGCAGATCGTGGCGATTTCCTCGACATCCCCTGGGGTGAAGCTCAACCCCGTGTCAGAAGGCACCAGGGCAGCACCGTTTGCGACTGCAGCCATCTCAATGGCGGCCTTGGTGCCGTCGCGGAAGGAGGTGTGCATGTTCGGGTTCAACTGCCCGGAGTCGGTGAGCTCCTTGGAGAACTCCCAGTTTTCCCAGACGTTGTCAGGGTTCATCTCGTGGTAGTGCTCAAGGTACTTCGCGCCCTTGCCGGCGCAGACAACGTCGAATCCGCTGGTCCGGGCCCAGTCCACGAGTTCCATGATCAGGGCCGGCTGATCGCCGTAAGCCATCGAGTAGACGACGCCCGCGGCTTCGGCGCGACGGGCCAGCGCGGGCCCCGCCAGTGCGTCTGCTTCGACCGTGACCATGATGATGTGCTTCCTGGTTTCGATGGCGCGGAGGGCGTGCTTGACGCCGACGATCGGGTTGCCCGTCGCCTCGACAATGACATCGATATCGACATCAAAAAGCTCATCGGCATTTGCAACGATCGTCGTGGAGCGGTCCCTCAGGGCGGTGGCGATGTCCGGCGCGATCTGGCTCTTGGGCCAGCCAACCAGTTCAAAGGCCCCTTCGGCCCGCTTGACGTTGATGTCGGCGATGGCGACCACGTGGATGCCGGGGATGTTGTTCGCCTGCGCCAGATACATCGTGCCGTAACGGCCGGCTCCGATGAGACCGACCCGCACGGGGCGGCCCTGCTGCTCACGGTCGCTGAGAAGTTTGTGGAGGTTCATGGGGATCTCTCTGATTGACGTTTAGCGTCGGAAGGACCCTCCACCGGGATGGCGGAGCAACTTCTTCGTCGCTGACTGGAATTCAAGGACCGGAGTGGAACCGGTTCCACTTTTGTACCAGTCGGTGTTAGGCTGTGTCAACAGTCACACGACACAAAGGTTTCCTGGCACCGGAGCCGCCGCGGGGATGAGATGCTCGCGGTGGATCCGTTTGCCGGCAGAGGACCTCAACGAGGAGGAGCAGTGAAGAAAGCGCCAACTATCCGCGATGTCGCGGCGGCGGCGGGCGTTTCGGTCTCCGTGGTCTCCCGCGTATTGAATCCGGAATCAGGCCCCGTAGCGCCGGCCAAACGGGAATCGGTGCTAAAAGTCATCGACGAGCTGGGATACCGCCCCCGCGCCGCTGCCCGCGAACTGAGCGTCGGCCACACGCCCACTGTCGGGCTGGTCGTGGCAGACCTGACCAACCCCTTCTTCGCACAGCTTGCTGACCGGGTCGTCTGGGAAGCCCGCAGCCACGGCGTGCAGGTCGTGGTCATGACTACCCAGGAAGACCCGCACCTGGAAGCGGACTCCCTGGACACGCTCCTTGACCGCTCCGTCGGAGGAGTAATCGCCACGCCCACCGGAGCAAACATAGAAAAGTGGGCTCGCCTCCAGTCTCTTGGCGTGAACGTCGTCTTCGTGGACCGCACCATCCCGGAACTCTCAAGTGTCGACGTCGTCAGCATCGAAAATGTGGACTCAGCCCGACGCGCCACCGAGTACCTGCTTGGACTCGGGCACACGCGGATCGGCCTCATCTCAGGTCCTGCCAGCACCTCTACGGGCAGATCAAGGATCCAGGGCTACCAGTCCGCGCACAACAACTTCAAAGTCCAAGTGGACCCGCAACTGGTAAGGGACATCCCGTTCCGGGGAGACGGCGGCGGTGACGCCGTCGGCTCCCTCCTCGCCCTGCCTGAGCGGCCAACAGGCCTCATAGTAGCCAACACCGCGCAGGTCCAAAGCTCTGTCCGCCGCCTCGTCCAAACGGGTACAAGCATTCCCGGCGACCTCTCGGTCATTGTCTTTGACGACAATCCCTGGACGGAACTGACAAGCCCGCCCCTGAGTGTGATCCGGCAACCCATCGGCATGCTTGCCGTGCACTCCCTGGAACTGGTGCTGGGACGCATGCAGGGCAGACTCCCCGACACCCCCCGAAGGATCGAAGTCAACGCAGACTTCGTCCCACGCAGTAGCTGCTCACCACTGTTGCTCTCCCCTACCCGATAAGGAAAACCATCATGACCGTCATCGTCACCGCCGTGTTCACGCCCAAGGACGGCGCGTTCAACCAAGTTGCCGCCGCCCTCTCCCCCGCCATCGCCGAAGTGCACGAGG
Organism: Pseudarthrobacter cremeus; assembly: GCF_051857465.1. Classification (NCBI taxonomy): domain Bacteria; kingdom Bacillati; phylum Actinomycetota; class Actinomycetes; order Micrococcales; family Micrococcaceae; genus Pseudarthrobacter; species Pseudarthrobacter cremeus. The sequence continues at coordinate 204,058 of NZ_JBPZHC010000008.1, forward strand.
AGCCCGGATGCGAGCTCTACGCCATCCACGAGGCACCCAACGGGCAGATCATCATGATCGAAAAGTGGGAAACAGCCGAACTGCTCGACGCCCACGGCGCAGGAGAGCCCGTCAAACGCCTCAACACCTCACTCGAAGGCCTTCTGCAGGGGCCCGTTGAGGTCACCCGGCTCGTACCCATCCCCGCCGGAACAGCCCAGCAGGGAACACTCTGATGAAACCCGTACTTGTCGTCATGGGCGTGTGCGGGGCAGGAAAATCCTCCATAGGCGCAGCGCTGGCCCAACAACTAGGTGCCACCTTTGTCGACTCCGACACCCTGCACCCCCACGCCAACGTCACGAAGATGGCCGCCGGCACCCCGCTCACAGACGAGGACCGGTGGCCCTGGCTCGAACTCGTCGGCTCCCAACTCGCCTCAGACCATCCCGATGGAATCGTTGTGGCTTGCTCGGCTCTGAAACGCGCCTACCGGGACGCGATCAGAGCCCAAGCACCCTCGGCGGTGTTCGTTCAGCTCGACGTCGCGCTGCCCCTCCTGCAAAGCCGCGTGGCGCAGCGGCCCGGGCACTTCATGCCCCCGTCGCTCCTGAGCTCGCAACTGGAGACATTGGAGCCCCTTCAGGCAGACGAAACGGGACTGACCGTTTCAACCGGCGAAGGAATCGAGGCAACTGCGAACGAAATCATCTCCCTACTCAAGGGCCACCTGCTCGTTCGCAGCTAGTCCATGCGGAATACGCCAAGTGACAAAACTTCCAGACTCGCTGGAAGTGTGGGCGGCCTTCCCGTGCCCCATCGACGACCGTGTCGTCACCCGCCTGTAGCCCCCTGGGCGGATTGCGGGAACAACGGCATCGCCGCGGCTCGTCGCGGGGATGTTGACTGTCGTCCCAGTGGCAAGTTCCCCGTGCAGTCAAAAGCGCGGAGCGGATATCGCGTGCTGTGGAGGACGGTTCGCACACCCTTAGTCTCGGCGGCTTTGCTCGCACGTCGTAGCGGCAGATGCCCCTGCCGTCGACGTGCGCCTGGCCGCGCCCATGCGAGGGTGCCACGCTTGTGCGATGGCCTTGCCCATCGACCCGGTCCCGATGACAACTATGACGTCGCCCATGGTGAGCTAGCTCCTATGTGTGGTTGGCGGCCGAGATGGCGGCGAGGTCCTGCCTGAACTTTTCGGGTTCGTTCGTGACGGGGAGGTGGACGGTATCTTCGGCGCCGTCGAGGGATCCGCTGGGGTCCGGTGTCAGTGAGTCGAAGTCTGTGGTGAGGTCTTCCTGTTCGGGTCCGTGGTCGGCGATGAGTTCGAGGGTTTTGTGGTTGGCGGCGTCGGTGTGCAGGCTGTCGATGAGGACGCGGGCGATCTGGTCGCGGGCGATGACGCCGTCGGCCGGTGTTCCTGCTTGCCGCTTGTCGCCCTGAAGCACGGTGATCTTGCGCTGGTCGGGTTGGTTGTAGTCGAACCAGCCGGGCCGGACGATCGTGTAGGGGTTGCCGCTGGCCCGGATGAGCCGCTCGCTGCGCAGCTTCCATTGGGCGTAGGCGACGCCGGGCCGGGTGGTGCCGATGGCGGTCATCAGGGCAATGCGTACCCGACGGCCGCCCAGTGCGCGGAGGACGTTCGCCACCCCGGTGTAGTCGTTGTCCCGTACGTCGCGCTCATTGGTGGTTGATCCGTGGGTGAACACGACAGCATCGAATCCCTCGACAGCAGCGTCGAGGGTTTCGGGCCTGGTCAGGTCACCGATGACGATGTCAACGCCGTCGGGAAGGTCGCGGGCCGCGCGTGCCCTGTCCCGCACGAGCGCCCGTACCGCGTAGCCCTGTTTCAGCGCCTCGGCCACGGCGTGCCGGCCGATGCTTCCGGTGGCACCGATGATCAGGACAGTGGTGGGGCGGTCGGTCATTTTATCTCCTTGACGGGGATTTCTTCTGTGGTGTGCTGGGTGGCAGCCCAACTGGCCAGGACTTTCAGCGCGTCCTCTGAGGGTGTCGCGGGATCTGCTGTGTACACGTTGATGCGCAGTCCCGGATCCGCGGCCAGCTCCAGGGCCTCGAAGCTCAGGTCCAGGTCACCCACGATCGGGTGGTGCAGCCTTTTGCGGCCGGTGCGGTGGTACTTCACGTCATGACGGGCCCACCTGGTGCGGAACTCCTCGCTGCGGGTGGAAAGTTCACCGATCAGGTCTGTGAGGTCCTTGTCATAAGGGTTTTTCCCGGCCGCGGAGCGCAGGACGGCCACCATGTCGTCCGCCGCGCGTTCCCAATCGGCGAAGAACTGCCGCGCTTTCGGGTTCAGGAACGTGAAGCGTGCGCTGTTCGGCGGGGTGGTTTGTTCTGCCATCAGGTCCAGGTACAAGGCCCGGCCCAACTCGTTGGCGGCCAGGACGTCGCCGCGGTCGTTGCGGACCCACGCGGGCGCCGTCGTGATCGCATCGATGACGCGCTGCACGCTGGGCCGCACCGTCAGCGGGCTGCGCTTGCGGCGCACCCGCGGGGAAGCCGTGGCGGCACGGGCGAGGTCAAAGAGATGGGCTGTTTCGGCGTCGTCGAGCTTGAGGGCGCGCCCGAGGGCTTCCAGGACACTGTCTGAGGCGCCGGAAAGGTTTCCGCGCTCGAGGCGTATGTAGTAATCGATGCTCATCCCGGCGAGCATCGCGACCTCCTCCCGGCGCAGCCCGGCAACACGCCGGTTACCGCCGTAGGCGGGCAGCCCGGCCTCCTCGGGCGTGATCTTTGCGCGGCGGGAGGTCAGGAATCTCCGCACGTCATCACTGTGTGTCATGGCACCCACGCTACGCCGCCGCCCCCGGAACGAGGGAGGCACTGGCGTTACCCGGAAGAGCAGTGACTCCCGGCCCGCAAGGAATCACGATTGCATTGAAAGCATGAAACCTGCACCCGCAACAGCTGCCCACCCGGCGGCGATCCTGGCGATCATCCTTGCCAGCTACTTCATGATCCTGCTGGACAACTCGGTAATCTTCACCGCCCTGCCCAGCCTGCAGGCCGATCTGCAGCTGAGCAAGGGCGAGCTCTCGTGGGTCCAGGACGCCTACGTCCTGGTCTTCGGCGGGCTGCTGCTCCTCGGAGCACGCGCCGGGGACCTGCTGGGCCGGCGGCGGGTGTTCGTGTTCGGGCTGGTGGTGTTCTCGCTCGCGTCGCTGCTGATCGGTCTGGCTCCCTCCGCGGGGTGGGCCATCGCCGGCCGCGCCGTCCAGGGCATCGGCGCGGCTGTGGTGGCACCGGCATCCCTGTCCCTGCTCACGGCGAGCTTCCCCGAAGGGCGTGAGCGCACCCGCGCCGTGGCGCTGTACGGTGCCACGGCAGGGATCGGCGCCAGCCTGGGCCTGGTGATCGGCGGCGCACTGGCGCACTGGATCTCCTGGCGGGCCGGGTTTTTCGTCAATGTCCCCATCGGCGCAGCCATGATCATCCTCGCCCCGAAGTTCCTCCCCGAAACCGGCCGGGCCAACGGCCGGTTCGACGTCGCCGGAGCACTCACCGCCACCCTCGGCGCCGGCGCCCTGGTGTTTGGCATCATCAACACCGCCGAGGCCGGCTGGGATTCGCCGCTGACCATCACTACCGTTAGTGCCGGCGTCGCGCTCCTCATCGCTTTCGTGATAATCGAGCGAAAGGCCGCCCAGCCGATCATGCCGCTGCGGCTCTTCGCGAGCCGCCGCCGCACCGGCGCTTACGTCGCCCGCTTCCTGTACCTGGGTGCGATGATCGGATTCTTCTTCTTCACCACCCAGTTCCTGCAGGAAGTCCTCGGCTTCGACCCGCTCCAGGCAGGCATCGGGTTCCTGCCCATGACGGCTGTCAACTTTGCCGTCGCCCTGGCCAACCCACGGCTCGCACGGCGGATGCCTGGCTCCGTTCTGCTCCTGGCCGGGATCCTGCTCACGCTGGCCGGGATGTTCTGGCTCAGCCTCGCCGGAACGAATTCCTCTTACCTGACCGGCGTGGCCCTGCCCATGGTCCTCATCGGTGCCGGCCAGGGCCTGGCGTTCGCGCCGCTGACGTCGTTCGGGATCGTCGGTGCACCCGCCGCTGACGCCGGCGCCGCCTCCGGCGTGCTGAATACCTTCCACCAGATCGGCACCTGCCTGGGACTCGCCGTCGCGGTGGCCGCCGCCGCGACAGCACCCACAGCCGGAACCGCCGCAGCTGACCTGGCCGGCCAGGTCGGCGCCGCCCTCACCACGGGCAGTGTCCTGCTGCTCCTCGCCCTGGTCATTGCAGCGGCCCTCATCCTGCCTGCAGACCTGGCTGCCCGCCGCGTACCGGCGCCCCGGCTGCCCGCGCCGGTACCGGAAGCCGAGCCTGCCCGCTGACCCACCTGCCCCCACGTGATGGGGGTACTGACATGCACTCCCTGGCGGGCCGCGACCGGTGTTGACTGGAAACCGGCCCACAACTTAGTAAGGACTTCCACCATGCGAGCAACACTGATGTACGGCGCCGGAGACGTGCGCGTCGAAAACGTCCCCAACCCCACCATCCAGGAGCCCACCGATGCGATCGTGCGTATCGTCGCCGGCTGTATTTGCGGGAGCGACCTGTGGCCCTACGCCTCCAGGCCTGAGTCCGCTGAAGGCTCCCGCATGGGCCACGAGTTCGTCGGCATCGTCGAGGAACTCGGCTCTGAGGTGACCGGCCTGAGCGTTGGTGACTTTGTCATTGCACCATTCGTAGCCTCCGACGGCACCTGCGACTTCTGCAAGGAAGGCCTGCAGACATCCTGCCGCCACGGCGCCCACTGGGGCGGGCACGACGACGGCGGGCAGGGTGAATTCGCCCGCGTCCCGCAGGCGGCGGGAACCCTTGTCGTGGTTCCGGCCGGCTTCGATGAGGACCTCATCCCGTCACTGCTGAGCCTTTCCGATGTCATGTCGACCGGCTACCACGCGGCCAAGAAGGCAGGCATCCAGCCCGGCGAGACGGTCACCGTCATCGGTGACGGCGCCGTCGGGCTCTCCGCCGTTCTCTCCGCAAGGCTGCTGGGGGCTTCGCGCATCATCCTCATGGGCCGCCACGAGGCCCGCACCGAGCTCGGCCGCGAATTCGGCGCCACCGACGTCGTCGCCGAACGCGGCGAGGAAGGCATCGCCAAGGTCAAGGAACTCACGAACGGTGACGGAACGCACGTCGTGCTCGAAGCCGTGGGCCTCAAACCGGCGATCGAGATGGCCATCGGCGTCGTCCGCGACGGCGGTGTCATCAGCCGCGTCGGTGCCCCGCAGTTCTCCGAAGTTCCGCTCGGATTCCCCGAGTTCATGCGCAACATCACCCTCACCGGCGGGGTCGCACCAGCCAGGGCCTATATCGAGGAACTGCTGCCCCTCGTGCTCGACGGCACCATCGAACCGGGCAAGGTCTTCGACCGCACCAACCCCGCCCGCATCGCGGAGAACTTCGACATCTTCGATTTCGAACTCACCGACAAGGAACTGGCATCCATCGACTCCCTCGACACCGGCGTGCGGAACGGCCCCGACCCCGACGTCTTCCGTGACCAGTGGCTCGACCGGTCCATCCCCGAAGCCTGAATCCCCCACGACAGAAAGCAAGACCCACCATGGAATACCGCCCACTCGGCCGCACCGGCGTGCAGGTCAGCCCACTCTGCCTCGGCGCGATGATGTTCGGCCCCTGGGGCAATGACGACCGCGCCGATTCCACCCGCATCATCCACCGCGCCCTCGACGCCGGCATCAACTTCATCGACACCGCCGATGTCTACTCCGGCGGGGCCTCGGAGGAGATCGTCGCCGAGGCGCTGGCCGGACGCCGCGACGATGTCTTCCTGGCCACGAAGTTTTTCATGCCCATGAGCGAGGACGCCAACCACCGCGGCGGATCCCGCCGCTGGATCATCCGCGAGGTCGAAAACTCGCTGCGCCGCCTGAACACGGACCACATCGACCTCTACCAGGTCCACCGGCCCAGCCCCGACACGGACGTCGAAGAAACCCTCGGCGCACTCACCGACCTCGTCCGCCAGGGCAAGGTCCGCTACATCGGCTCCTCGTCCTACTCCGGATCCCAGATCGTCGAAGCCCAATGGGCATCGCGGGAACGGCACCTGGAGCGGTTCGTCACCGAGCAGCCGCCCTACTCCATCCTCGTGCGCGGCATCGAAGAGGACATCCTCCCAACAACACAGCGGCACGGCATGGGAACCCTCACCTACAGCCCGCTCAGCGGCGGCTGGCTGTCCGGGCGCTGGCGGAAAGACTCCGCGTCCGCACCCACCTCCAGCGCCCGCCCGAGCGCCCGGTTCGACATGAGCAGCCCGGCCAACCAGCGCAAGCTCGACATCGTCGAAGACCTTGCCCACGTGGCCGAACAGGCCGGACTCAGCCTCATCGAACTGGCGATCGCGTTCGTGATCAACCACCCCGGCGTCACCTCAGCAATCGTCGGACCACGCACCATGGAACAGCTGGAGTCCTACCTGCCGGCGGCCGATATCACGCTGTCAACCGACGTGCTGGACCGCATCGACAAGATCGTCGCACCCGGCGTAACCGTCAACCCTGACGACAACAGCTACGGCGCGCACGAACTCACAGCACAGGCACGGCGAAGGACGCAACCGTGACACCGCTGTCGAGTACGTTCCCACCAAGCGCTAACCCAACTCCTGCAAGCCGGTCCCGACCCGGCTACTGCTACGCAATCGCGCCAGGAAGAAACAACGCTCCGCCCGGCCGTGTTCGAGCGGAAGCGGGAAGTACCGCTTGGACTCCGCTCGCCGGCAGAATCCATGACACTGTCGCCCAGCAAAATGCAGACCAGGCCCGATACCGCAGAACAGCGCCTGACAGGCGTCGAAAACATCGAGTGGCAGATGTCCGAACCACCGACCACGTACAAGTCCAAACCAAAAGAAGGACTATCATGACTGACCAGCCCAAACAGATCGGAAGTGGCCGGAAGATGTTCGGCACCTTCGCTCCGAAGCTTGCCGAGCTCACCGACGACATGCTCTTCGAGGATGTCTGGAACCGCCCCGAACTGAGCGCACGCGATCGCAGCCTCATCACGGTGGCCGTGCTCACCGCCGGCGGGAACACCGAGCAACTGGGCTCACACCTCGGCCGCGCAATCGAAAACGGCGTGACCAGGGAAGAGCTCATCGAAGCTATCACCCATGTAACGCTGTACGCCGGCTGGCCCAAGCGAATGTCCGCGATGGGCGTCGCCAAGCAACTCTTCACGGATAGCAAGTAAGGACGACCATGAACATTGAACCCACCATGCCGACCACAAAGAACCCACCGGAGCAGTTCGCCGGTGATGTATGGCTGGATCCAATCGCACTCCCCCACGAGCCCCACCAGACCATGGTTGTAGCCACCGTCCGCTTCGCTCCCGGCGCGCGGACAGCCTGGCACTCCCATCAGCACGGCCAGTATTTACGCGTCACCCAAGGCGTAGGCCGTTTCGGTACCCGAGACGGGAAAATCATAGAAGTCCACCCGGGCCAGACAATCTACACCCCACCCGGCGAAGAGCACTGGCACGCCGCCGCCCCCGGCTGCTTCATGGAACACATCGCCATGCTCCAAAACGGCGAAGACCCATCCCAGACCACAACTTGGGCCGAGCACATCACAGACGACGACTACAACGGCCGCTAACCGTCCGAAACCGCCCGGTCTGTGACCTCAACCCGCCTGTCAGTCTGGGGCCCACCCCAACCTGATGTCTGGCTTTCATTCGAATGCCGTCAGAGTAGGGTCCAAAAGGCGTTTCTACACTCCCTTGCAAGAGTCGTAGATCCGAACTGACAGACGGTCGCCCGTGTTGGCAGACTGACCGCAAGGCCCGGCACATCGGGTGCTATCGGGGCCGGCTGAGGGGCTGGCTCTTTGCTCGACTCTCCTGGACTCACCGCTGTGCTCCCCTCTCCCGGCCTGCAAGTTACCCGCCCACGCCTCAATAAAGTCGTGCGCTCGTCCACACTTCACTGGAATATTGCATAAATACCTAGCCTGAAACGCCTCTGAGCTGCAACAACACCGGGTGGGTAGGTGGTCCTCAGTCCCGCACACTTTCAGTCCCTGCGGCTCGCTCGCGGGGGGCTGCCGCGGGGTGGATTGCCCGTTCGTCCTGTCTGACGCACGGAGGCGGAGCATGGATGGAAGTCATCAGAAACGGTATGAGCGGCCGAAAAACCCACGATGGCAACTGGCACAGCGTCCATCTAACCGGCCGGAGGCGATTCAGTGTCCGCACGTCATGTCGCACAGAACGTTTGGACGCATGAACTGGATACCACCCGGAGTTCCAGTGAGGGACCGCCATACAGCTGCAACGACACGCCGGTGTACAAAGTGTGGACAATGTCCACACCCCTATGGCCGGACAACCGATCACATTCCCGCGCCTCCTGACCAGATGAAGGTACAGGGCGCGGCGAAAATACTTGGCGAGATCCCGCCCAAGTCATGTCGTCCGCACAACCCCTAGCCATGAATAGGTGATGGCCAAGACCGGCCACCAGAACAAGCCAGAACGGAAGCCGAATACTCCAAGATCCCTGCAGGCGGAGGGCCCACCAGCCAGTACCCTGACCCCGCCACCCACACAACTGCACAGGCAATCGCGGCGCCAGGCACCGATCGCGGCCACAGTCAGAGGGACCCGCGGAGGGTCAATGTCAACACATTAAAAGCAAAACCCCCTCTGACGAGGGGGAATGCGTGCCCGAGGTGGGACTCGAACTGCATCCCAGGCCTTGCGAAACATTGGTAACCCGCGAAAACATGCGGAATCCTGCCCGATCCGACCCATGTACGACCAGTCCGAGACCCAAAGTGTGGACATTGTCCACACACCAATTGCGCCGACTCAAAGCAAAAACCCCACGCTGAGCCCGTGATTCTCAAAAACGAAGGATGTCAAGAACGGCTTGAATCGAAAACCCGGACCCGATCGCCCGTCGAACTCCGCACAGCGTCCTGCCCCGGCAAATTGGGACTGTGAATCGCAGCGGTAAATGGCGATATTTTCGCAGCGATAAAAGGCACGTTGGGTGCCGTTCAGTTGCTGCAGCACGGCGCCCCGCACTGTCAGAAGGTCGGGCGGTCTGCTCCGTCGACTGTCTTGTCATGCCATGGATCCGAGACGCAAACCGCGAAACACCCTGCGCCTCGTATGGCCCTCAATATCTGGCGATTCACGCTGCCTCCAGCGGTGTCTGACCTGCATCTCCTTGGCATCCAAGCCGGATGCTGCCCAAGGGCCCGGTCATTCTGCCCAGGCCCTTGGGCATGCATGGCTGCCTGACGTCAACGCTTTTGGGAGGGATGGTTAGCCCGGTCTCTTAGTTGAGTGGAAGTCCGAAGTGGTAGGTGTAGCCCGTCGTGTTCATGGACTTGAATGGTCCCTCGCATTTTCCCGATACCGCCGAGCAAACCGAGATACCTGGACCGATCAGGATCAACTCTTCAGGCCCGGCCCAGCCGTAGCGCTGCTGGAAACCGCGCCCGATCTTGACTGCTGCTCCGGTCCTCGTCTCGACGATCAGGTCATTGGCCGGGGCGTACCAAAACCGGCCACCAGGGCTGAGGCCGCTGCCGAAAGTCGTCCGGCCTCCATAGGAAGAGTGGACCGATGACAAGACGGTTCCGTCAGCGTTCTCGAAATCGATGCGATCCTCCCTCTCCACCGCCCAAATGTCGCCACTGACACGGCAACGGGCCGGCCGCTCAGTTGAGGAGCTTCGCCGGCGGCCCACCGCCAAACCCACACATCCCCGGTGGCCCCTCCACCGGGCGAGGTTGCGTAGTAGACAGCGGCATCATCGATTGATCCGAAAACTACACTTTTTTCGGCGGGTAGAGACTCTATCGCTGCTTGGGCGAGCAACTCCCCGGTGCTTGGCCGCGCGACGACGATTTCCGCGTTGTATTCGTACCTTTGGACCCAAGAGACAAGGTCATGGCTGGGGTTACCGACTATGTCCCGAATGTCCCGAAACTCACCCCATTGACGGACCGCGCGGGTTTCTTTGGGTTCCAGCCAGCCGAGCTCCCTGCTGCTGTGTTCCCAGTCTGCCCAAACAAGCCGCGACGTCTCGGCATCCACATAGACCACACCAGTGGAAGTCGTTGTGAATGACGCCACGCGAGCCGGTGACCATCTGTTTACCCCGACATATAGGTTTCCCGCATCGGTGTAGAACAGGGCATCAGGGCCCCAGCCTTCGCGTGCGGCAACAGATAATTCAGATTCCGAAGTCGAAGGCACCGCAAAGGCCGAACCGGGAAGCGGTCGCTCCCCATCCGGCTCCTCATAGGTGCAGCCGCCGACCCAAAACGCCACTCCCAGGCTGACAATGAGCGCCGCTACCCGCTGGCGCCCTGATTTACGACACACCCCGCTGCTCACTTCCACACCTTCTGCTCATCTTCGAGGGGTGTCATGGAGCTCATCGATCCACCAAGCCGCTACAGGGTACTGTGAGGCCCCGCAGCCGGTTGGCCCCGCGGGAGGCCCCGAGGTGGGATGCCGTCGCCTCAAGTCTCCTCCAGCACGGAACCCGTGACAATGAAGAGTTGTACGGCGCCAAAATTTGGGGCAGCTTTTCACCGCCCGCGTCTAACTCGCCCGAGAGATCTTGGCGGTAGCCTCCGTCTCGTAACCTAAGTCTGTGAGACTTCCGATGCCCCCTCCCCCGGCGCGCCCTCCGGCCTCAGTAGCCGTAACGGCGACGTTCTTCGGCCAGGTAACGCGGACAGCGCGTTCACCCTGAACCTGTCGATCGGCGCGGTCGACGTAGTAGGCTCGGGCCACCAAGCCTGGGGGGTGCGGAAATGACAGAGAAGCCTGGTTCGCCGCGGGTACGCGATGTTCTCGGAGTCGTCCTGGTGGTTCAGGTGGTGTTCGCTGTAGTGGCGGCCGCCATCGTGATCCTTGATCCGGAGGGCATTCTGGATGAACCAAGGGACCGGTTGCTGGCCAGCCTGCTCGTTCTGGCCCCCATAGCCATGGCCTTCGTCCTGGCCGTGCGCTTCCGGAAGCGCCTCCGGGCAGAGGGCCGCAGCGCGCGCGCCACTGCCCAGCTGATGGACACCGTCCTGGCCACCAGCCAGGAATGGGTGTGGGCGGTCGATGACCAGGGCCGCTTTACGTTTTCGAGCCCGGCCAGTGAGACCCTCCTGGGATGGAGGCCTGATGAGCTGCTCGGCCAGCGGTGCGACTTGGTCATAGACGGACACGACCTGATGCGCGCCAAAGACGATGTTGCCGCGGCCTCCGACGGGTCGGACTGGGCTGGTGTCGTCGTGCGGTGCCGGCACCGGGACGGCCGTTCTGTCTGGATGAACGTCTCGGGCACCGTCCGCCCAGCCACGAAGGACCGGCCCGCCGGCTTTGAAGGGACAAGCCGGATGCTCCCGCCGCTGACAGCCCGTGAGGCGATCGACTCCCTCAACCGGGAGCAACTCCAGCTGATGCTCGACCAGGACATGCTCCTGACTGCCTTCCAGCCCATCCTCAGCCTCGCCACACGAAAACTCCTCGGCGTCGAAGCCCTGACCCGCTTCGTGGACGAAGGCTCCGCCGGCACCGAATTCTGGTTCAAAGAGGCTGCCATCATCGGCCTCATGGGCGAACTCGAATTCGCCGCCCTTGAGAAGGCCCTGGAGACTGCGCAGGATCTCCCGCCGGACATCTATGTGGCGTTGAACCTTTCCCCGGAAACGTGCTTGGACCCGCGCCTTGCCGGGCTTCTTGAGCGTTCCGGTCTGCCGCCGAAAAGGATCGTCCTTGAACTGACGGAACGCCTTGAAGTCTCCGAGTACGGTCCCCTGCTTTCGGCGCTGGCGCCGTTGCGGGCCCAGGGACTGCGGATCGCGGTCGACGACGCCGGGTCCGGGTTCGCGTCCATGCGCCACGTACTCCATGTCCGGCCGGACATCATCAAGCTGGACCGCAGCCTGATCGCCGGGATCGACGATGACGAAGGCCAGCACGCCCTCGGCGCCGCCATGGTGGAGTTCGCCCGCCAGATCGGCGCGACACTGACCGCCGAAGGCATCGAAACCCCTGAGGAGCTCGCCGCCGTGGCCGGGCTCGGCATGACGGCCGGGCAGGGATACCTCATCGGCCGTCCCTCGATCGAACCTAAAGACTGGGCCGTCTGGTCTGAAAGCCTGCGCCTCGGGCCCGACAAGCAGTAGCGTCCCGGATCAGCCTCCGGTGGGCATGGGTAGCCTCCCCTGGTCTCTCAGCCTGGCGCATCCGATTGCTCCTAGACAGGCGTCATGGATACCAGCACGCAGGACGACACCCGCCTCCGGGAAGCAGTGACAGCGTGCCTGAACGACCACGACCCGCTCGGCATCCTTGACCTGGGGGCGCCGGCTGACGAGTACGACTCCGAGATGTGGAGGACGTGGTGCGGCTCCTTGCAGCAGGCACCCCGGTCACCCCCGACGTCGTTGCCGCGGTGTGGCACAAATGGTTCGGCGACAGCCCTGAGGTGCCTGGGCAGCAAACGGCTGAGCTGTGCGCTCTGGCCGTTGACCTCCAGGCCCTTTCTGCCCTCGCTGACCGGTAGGGTCAGCTAACCCGGCCGGACGCTACCCGCTGTTCAATCCGTTCCTCAAGGGACTTCACTGAAGGCTTGTAGTCCCGCCGGCTTTGCAGCCTCAGGTCTGTCAGTTCCGTCAGACCGGTGAGCGGAGACAAGTCACCGTCCATGACGCGCGTGGTTCCATAGGCATAAAGCTCTTTCAGGTTGCCGAGGTTTGCCAGCGGGCCGAAGGAGGCAATGTCACCACAATCACCGATGTCCAGGTATGTCAGTCCGGTCAGGTGCCTGACCGCGTCGAGGCTGGAAATGCCGCGGCACATTTCCAACTCCAGGGTACGCAGGGTCTTGGGTGCAGAGGCGGAGCCGAGGTCAATTAGATCTTCGAGCAGCGGCGCGCCAAAGATGCCGAGCTCCACCAGTGATGCGAACGCATCAACCCCGTTCAGGGACTCCAGCCGGGGGCGGTCTTTCATCCTGATCGTTGTCAGGCTGCGGTTGTAAGCCAGTGGCAGGAGATCCCGAGGGGTGTACGAGCCCGTGTAGAGGTAGTCCAATGACGTGCACGACGGGATTGTGTGTTCAATCTGGGTCCAGTTTTCGCAGGAGAGGTGTCGGAGTCGCGGAAGCCTGGTGAGGTCAAGCGCTGTCTTCTCGGAGGTGGCGAGGCTGAGCTGTTCGAGTGTGCCGGCCAGCCGGTAGATCGGTTCGAGGTCAGTGATGGTCCGGAGCAGGATTGTCAGCCGTCGCACCGGCCAGTCGCGCAGGAAGTCCAGGCTCCGTTCCCGGAAACCGCGGGCATAGTTGAGGATCAGCCCGTCGGCTTCGCCGCGCGCAAGCACGTCCGCTGCCTGCGGCGTCCAGTCCCCCACAACATCCAGGGTCTTGCCATGTTCGTCGTCGTGAATTACGAATGAGTCCGTCTGAGACTTTGAGAACACTTAGCCATCCAACCCCTCCACTAGGCATCTCTCGGAGATCGCTCGCTCATGCCGATCGACCAATGTGGATCTTGAACGGATCTTGGTCAGGGATTCATATGTCGATGGTCGATCCGGCGTTGAGCGCGACGAAGAGCAGGCGTCCTGGAAGTCGGACCGCCGCCAGGGCTCCCCAACCGCTTGACGCTCGGCTTCTTGATTCGGGCGAAGATCAAGCACCTCCGCCACCGACGGGTCGTAATCGATAACGTGTCCGATCCCGACGACACGGTAAGAGCTCGGGTCGTCTGGATGATCGCCACCGCAAAGTGCGCACCATTCACTGTCCGGGCGAGTCACATACAGCACGGGCCGGATCCGATCGAAGACGTGGGTGCACACATACGACTTCGTCTCGTAAGGGAGTTGTGGCTGCGATGTCGGAATCGTCACCGGTATCCATTCCATTCGTCGAGGGTGTGCGCGCCCTTCTGACGGTTGCACGTTGTCCTCGTTCTGGGAAGCCTTGTCGGCGCCGCCCGGGCACCTCAGTGCTTCGTTTTGTCGTCGTCGAAGGTGGCCCGCGGACTGTGTTCAGCCGATCTGCGACCCGCTGTCTAAGGCGTTCATTTCCACTGGTCAGCTGCTCCGGCTGCCCTGCCGCCGCCCCTTGGCGGTGTCTGAGCCGGCCTTCTTCCTGACATCCATCTGGTAGAGGCTGTACGGAATAGCGAGGAGTACGACTGCGATAGTCGCCGAGACCGAGACCAGATCCTTCGGCGAGAAGGGGTCATGACCCTGGAGCAGGTTGAAGACGACCGCGGCGACGAAGGCAAATACGGCTGCACCGGCTACGGCGAGCAGCACCAGCGGACGGCGCAGCCGCGCGCGTACCCAGCGGAAGAAGCTTTGTGCTGCATGACCCCCGCTGTTATTCCTGATCATGCCGTCATGTTATGGGACTACTGGGGCCCAGGGGAAGGACCTGTCGGCCTGCCGGCTTTCCTCTGCTTATCCAAGCGGGGTCGGAGTATTGAAGCGTATGCACGACCTTCCTGGCACCGGTCGCGAGTTGACCCCCCGATGCAAAGCATGCTTACTATGGGGCCCAGGCCGTTACGATCGGCTGCCGAACAACCAAAGGAGAAACACCATGGGACTAGGCGACAAGATTGGGAACGCTGCCGAGAAGGCCGGCGGCAAGGGCAAGGAAGCCGCGGGCAACGCCACAGGCGATGACAGCCTGCGGGCTGAAGGCCAGACCGACCAGGCCAAAGGCGACGTAAAGCAGGCCGGCGAAAAGGTCAAGGACGCCCTCAAGGACTAACGCGTTTTACGAAAAGGGTGCGCTCAGCGAACGGGGCGCACCCTTTCCGCGTCTTGGTGCGGAGTTGCTCCCGTGATTACCGGCCCTCCGTCCTAGGCTTTCGCCATGCACCCCTTAGCGGCGATCGGCCTGGTGCTACTCGCTGCTCTTGCCTGGACGGTCACCGTACTGACCTTGCTGATTGTCCTGGCCAAAGCCCGGCGCAGGCCTCCGGCTACAGTCGGGCCGGCACTCCACGCGAATTCCCAAACGAGCGACGACGAGGCAGCGTAGAGCCCTGGCCGCAGCTCTGCTACAGGGCTGCATATTTAGGAACGCTGGCAGCTACCTGGGCAGAGTGAAGAAGCTCTGGGAATCGGCTGGATGCACCGGAGCCTCGACGCGGACGATCTCCAGTTCGGCTATGTCCACGAGCCGCCGGCGCCCGGTGAGCACGTCCATGATCCAAAACAGCTCGTGATTAGGAGCGATCTCCGTCACCTCACCGCGGTAAACAAGGGTTCCCTTGTAGTAGGCCTTTACGCAGTCACCGGAGATGAGGTCGCCGTTGGAGCGAATGATTGTGCTGCGGGATTCGATCAGGTCGGTGTTGTCCATGCTCCCAGCCTTGCAGCCGAAGGTTACTAAAAGGTAACCGAGGAGAGACGCATGGTGCTCCTGAAGGGCAGCGGCGAACGCACGGTGGCTGGAACGCCGCTGACCACACTGACGGTTCAGTCTCGGACGTTTTCCTTAAGGTAACCGGCTACCCACTGCTCCATTCGGGTGGTGCTCCAAAATGGTGTGGCGACGAGGAGCACTTCACGGTCTTCGCGGATGACGCGGGCGATGCCGTCCTCCAGCTTGAGGGCCTTGATCATGCGGTCCACCACCCGGTTGTGCTCGTTGGCGATGTCCTCCCGCAATGACATCTCAAGCTCCCGCCCGCGGAGCTCGTCATCGCCCAGGTCTTCAACTTCAACGATCGGCTCGTCCTCAGCCATATCGTCGTCGGCCGGGTTCTCGCCCCGGTTCAGTTCCTCGATGAGGCTGCGGGCGTAGTCGGCCATGGTGTCATCCGGGGACTCGCGGAAACCGGTGAGGCTGCCGTGGGCGTGTACCATCGGCAGTCCTGGCAGGAAGTTGTGGTTCTCGCCCGTGCCGCTGACCAGGACGGGATGGTTGTTGAGGTGGTATCGCTTGATACGGTGGCGGGCAATGATCCATTGCGCCGACGGCGCCCGCTCCTGCACCACCGCCCCAAGGTAGGACACGAGCCCGTCCAACAGGAACAGCGATTCCAGGGAAAGGGTCTTCTGCTCCTCGTAGAGGTTCCGCTCCCACGAAGGCCACCCGTCCCGCGGAACGGAACCGGGAGCCGTGGCACCGGGGGCGTCCCCGCGGCTGAGATGGGACAGGATCCAGCGCCAGAGGGGGACCAGACTCTCGACCGTGCCGTCCAGCAGAGAGTCCGAGTCCTGTCCGTCGGCCGCAAGCGACTGCCGCAACCGCTCCAGTGCCGGCTCGCGCTCATTCAGATATTCCTGGAATGCGGTCTCGGCCTGCGCCGTGGTCATGTTGATGTAATTGACGTACTTCGTCATGGCATCCCCCTGTTTTCGGGCACACCCTACCGGAGCGCCGGTCCCTCACCCAGTGATGCGGAAGAAGCTCTTCGGGTCATCGGCGCCCAGCAGGTCGTGGGGGAAGGCGATGGCGTCCACGGGCCGGGTGTCCACGAAAAGGACCGCCACCGCCCGTGAGTGGACCACGGTGTAGCGGGTGAGGTCTTCCACCCAGGAATGGATCCCGGTGAACGCTGCGACGTCGAACCGTCAGTGAGCGGGTCATAGACAGGATTCCAGGCCAGGTCCGTGAGTTCATCGATGGCCGCCTCAACCCTCGGGGCCGTCATAGTTCCACCTCAGGGTCAGGGTTGGAAGGAGACGGCGTAGGTGGACGAGCAAATTCAATCCCGGAGGCTGTGGCAAGCAGTTCACGAAGCTGGTCGACCGGGTCAGGGACCTCGGGTCCGTGTGAGAAAAGCATCCTGGCGGGTTGCAGGTCGGAGAGTCTTCGCAGTGAGACTTCTGCTCTCGACGCATCCGCGGTGAACTGTGACGGCGCCCGGGCCATGGTTCCGGTGGCAGTCCCGATTGCGTCACCTACGAAGAGAATGCGTTCCTCTTCATGCAGCAGGCTGATGTGGCCTTTCGTGTGTCCTGGCGTTTGCAACACACGCAGGCCACGAACATGATCGCCCTCCGAAAGCGGGCGAAGCGGTGCCCTCGAAAGTATGTCGCCAATATCTGGTGCACCGGCCCAGAAGGTGGCTCGCTGGGCTTTCGAGGCCACCTCGTCTAAGCCGCCGACGTGGTCTGCATGTGAATGGGTCAGAACGACGTCAGTGACGTCCGACCATTTCGCACCAACCCGCCCCAACGCCTGTTCTATTTCGGGAGCACTGCCTTCAGGCCCTGCATCGACCAGTACCAGGCCGGTTGGGCCTCTGACAAGGAAGCAGCGCACGTCAAGGTCCAGTTCAAATGGCCCAATAATTCCCGCCGGCAGCTGAAGGTGTTGAATGACCGGCTCCACGACGAGGTGAGGATCAGCAACGGGTTCTTCGAGGTCGTTCTCGGTCATGAGGCATGCTCTCACCATACGGCGGCTTCTGGAAGACCCGTCAGATCGATAGCCCGATGACCGAAACCCAGGACGGCCACGCCTGCCGAGGTCCAGGGCTTGCGCGGCGGCGTCCTAGTGGTCGATGGCCTTCCGGTCGATGGACTTGAGCGCGGCGAGCCGTGCCTCCCTTTCGGTTTGCTCTCCGAGGTCCTCCAGGGAGGCGAACTAGGCTTCCAGTGATGAGGCTGCGAGTTCCTGCCGGCCGCGGACGGTGGCCTCCTTGCGGCGGATGTTCTCCTCGTACCGGCCGATGGCGCTGGCAGGGTCGCCGGCGTCCAGGTACTTGAGGGCGTCGTGGACCTATCAGTACCCCCACCCGGAGGTGGAATCGCTCGGACAGATCCATTCCAAAACCAGCTCCACATATCTCCATGCCGGAAGTGTTGACCCGTCGCAGCGCGGTCCCGACCTGAGCGCTTAGATTGCCTTGCCGGGGTTAAGAATGCCGAGAGGGTCAAATACTGCTTTGATGGCCTGCTGCAGCTCCAGGGATTCGCTGCCCAATTCATCGCGCAGCCAGTCCCTCTTGAGGAGTCCAACCCCATGCTCTCCGGTAAGTGTTCCCCCGAGGCTCCTTGCTAAATGAAACATCTGACCCAGTGCGGCTTTAGCCGGTCCTTCCGTGGAGGGCTGGCCCTCGTCCAGGACGATCATCGGGTGTAGGTTGCCATCAGCCGCGTGGGCAATCGTAAAGATCCGCACTCCGGTGCGCTGCGAAATTTCCCCGATCCCAGAGACCATTTCAGCGAGGCGTCCACGCGGAACACCGACGTCACCTATGCAGACATTGCCCAGCAGTTCCAAGGAGGGAATGGCCTCACGACGCACCCTCAACAGTTCAGAAGTCGTTTGCGGATCCGTCGCTTTTTCATAGGACGACGCGAGGGGTTCAATGGCTTGGATCAGCACCTCCTGTTCCAGGAAGGCCCCGTACCCGTCAGTCTGGGCGAGGAGGAAGGCACCGCCGCGGCTTCGGTATTCGGTCCCGAGCGCGGCATCGACTGCCGAAAGTGTCGCACCGTCCATCAGCTCCAGGACGGAAGGGGTTACGCGTGCAGCAATGATGGCAGATGCGGCCTGGGCGGCGGTGACGATATCGGGGAAGAAGGCAGCGACGGTTGCCGTCGCAGCGGGGAGCGGCCGAAGCCGCAAAGTGGCCTCAACGACTACCCCGAGAGTACCTTCGGATCCAATCATCAGTGCGTTGAGGTCATACCCTGTGACGCCCTTGATCGTTTCCCGGCCTGTCACTAGGAGCCGCCCGTCCGGCAGGACGACCTTCAGCGCTAGGACGGACTCACGCGTGACGCCGTATTTGGCGCACCGCATGCCGCCGGCGTTGGTGGCGATGTTTCCGCCGATCGAGCAGATGGCGGTGCTGGCGGGATCCGGGGCGTAAAAGAGCCCATGCTCACCGGCCGCGGTGTTGACCTCTGCGTTGAGGATGCCGGGCTCAACGACGATGATCTGCTCCAGCGGATCGAGACGCAGGATGCGGTTCATACCGGACACGTCAAGGACGATCTCGCCTGCCTGGGCGGCCGACCCTGCGGCCAGGCCGGTGCCGGCACCCCTGGCGACGATCGGAACCCTCCCCGCCGTCGCGCGGACCATGGTCTCCACGACGTCGTCGATGCTGGTCGCATACACAACACCGTCCGGGAGAGTTTCGGGTGTGAAGCCCGACCGGTCGGTGTTGACGCTCCTGCGGGCAGCTTCCGCCGTCGAACCGTGCCGGGCAGCGGCGAGCAGCGTCGCCCCGGCCTCTGAAATAGTCTCACTCACGTTGGTCCTCACAAGCTCTACTCTCTATCGGTTTCTTTTGTTTTCTCATTCCGGCGCGGCCCGGCCATGTATCCGAAGGCTGGGCTGCCGCGCCGGACGATGTTGGGACGGTGTCGGTTCCTTAGGGAACCATCCAGCCCAGCACCGGGGTGGACTGCAGGAAAATAAGGATGGTCAGGAATGCCAGCAGTGCCAGGCTCCAGCCGATGAGCTTCCGGAACAGGACGCTCTCCGCCCCGTCCAGCCCAACCGCAGCCGCGGCCACGGCCAGGTTCTGCAGGGACAGCATCTTTCCGAGGACTCCCGCCGAGGAGTTGGACGCCGCCATCAGCGTCGGCGAAAGGCCCGTTTGCTGGGCGGCGGTCACCTGCAGCTGGCCGAACAGCGAGTTGGACGAAGTGTCCGAGCCGGTGAGCGCAACGCCGATCCAGCCCAGCAGCGGGGACAGGAAAGCGAAGAACCCTCCGGCGGACGCCAGGGCAATGCCCAACGAGTTCGTCTGCCCCGAGACGTTCATGACAAAGGCCAGAGCCAGCACCGAGGTGACGGAGACGATGGTCCAACGCAACTGGAACAGCGTGTCGCGGTAAATCCGGAGACCCCGCAGGGGTGCCAGCTTGTATAGCGCCATCGTGATGATGCCCGAGATCAGCAGCAGCGTGCCGGTGGCCTTGAGGTGGTCGAGCTTGAACTTGTGAGCTGCGACCGGTTTCCCGTCGGGATCCACTGCATCCAGGCCTGGCCATTCGAACGTGACTGACCCTACGGACGTGAGCCAGGTCTTTACGGCCGGCAACTGGGCGATCGAGAACACGGCCATGATGATCAGATAGGGGGCAATCGCCATCCACACCTCGCCGTTGGAGGGCCTTACCGTGGCGTCACTGCGCTCCCCGGATGTGCCAGCCAGCGCGGGCGCACCGTTGCGGCTCACGCCGCCCAGGCCGGAGGACGTTCCGTAACCGGTACTGGACTTCGCACCGACGCTGGTCAGTTCGGCGTCGGCGGTCTCGCTGTCCGCGAGGTCGTGCATTCCGACGATCTGGGCCGGCTGCCAGAACTTCAGCATGACCAGAACCACCGCCACGGTGGCAATGGCGGCGACGACGTCCGTGAGCTCAACAACCAGGAAGTTCGAGGCAATGAACTGCGCCAAGCCGAAGACGATACCCGATACCAGGGCCACCGGCCAGGTTTGCCGGACGCCGCGCTTGCCATCGACGATGAAGACAAGGATTAGGGGGACGATGACGGCGACGAAGGGCGTCTGGCGGCCGGCCATGGAGCTGAGGTCGTGAAGGGGGATGCCGGTGACACCGTTCAGGGCAATGATCGGCGCGGCCATCGCTCCGAAAGCCACGGGGGCGGTATTGGCCAGCAGCGCCACGATAGCTGACTTCAGTGGTCTCATGCCGGCAGCCATGAGCATCGCGCCCGAAATTGCCACCGGCGCGCCGAAGCCCGCCAGGGCCTCCAACAGCGCACCGAAACAGAACGCGATCAGGATCGCCAGAATGCGCAGGTCATTGGAGATGGAGCGGATGGTCCGGCCCAATACCTCGAACCAGGGCGTGTCCACCGTGAGCTTGTAAATCCACAGCGCGTTGATGAGGATCCACAGGATGGGAAAAATGGCATAGAAGGCACCCTGGCCGGCGGCGCTCAGCACCTGGCCAAACGGCATGCGCCAGCCCACAACGGCGAGCACGATGGACAGCAGCAGGCTCGCGATCGCCGCCTTGGGCGCCTTGACCCGGAAGACTCCGAGCAGGACAAATAGCAGCAACAGCGGCAGTGCGGCGACCATGGCGGAAACGGCGAGCGAACCCGCTATCGGATCGATGACCTGCTGAAACGGCTCAAACCTTGGACTCACAAAAACTCCTTCGTTTTCCTTGAGCAAACCTGGGATCGGCGGTGGCCCGTACGTCCGGAATCCACTAAAAGCGATTGATTCCGCATCGTGAAATAAATATTTTGTTCTGCGGACAGACACTATGTGCGATTCACGTCACAGTCAACAGCCGATTTCCGACCCGGCCTAGGTCTTTCCGCGACCGCTCGCCGCATTGACAGGTGACGCAACACCGATTAGTTTAATTATTGATAATTTTTTTCCACAATACGAAAACTATGGAGGGTGTCGGTATGCGGAACCACGTGCAGACAAGCGGGCTCAGGGTGGCCGAAGAGCTCTATGCCTTCGTCCGGGACGAGGCGCTGCCCGGGACTGGGATCGAACTGGAGGCATTCTGGGCTGGCGCCGCCGCACTCGTTGCGGAATTCTCGCCCAGGGTGCGGGAGCTGCTTGGCATCCGTGACAGGATGCAACAGCAGATCGACGAGTATCATCGTTCACGCGGCGCCGGGCCTGTGGATCCTGATGCCTACGAGGACTTCCTCCGCTCGATCGGCTACCTGATCCAGGAGCCCGGGGACTTCACCATAACCACCGAGCGCGTTGACCCCGAGATTGCGACGATCTCAGGTCCGCAGCTGGTTGTTCCGCTGTTGAATGCACGGTTCGCTGCCAACGCGGCCAACGCCCGCTGGGGCTCGCTGTACGATGCGCTGTATGGCACCGACGCCATCGATGAATCGGAGGGACGGGAGCGCACGGGCGGCTACAACCCGGTCCGCGGTACCGCCGTCGTGACACTCGGACGGCAGTTCCTGGATGAGCACTCAAACCTGGCGGCCGGATCCCACGCCGACGTCACCCACTACCGGATCGCAGACGGCGCCCTCGTCGCCGAGACCCCGGACGGTCCAACGCCACTGGCCGAGCCTGGACAGCTTGCGGGTTACCGGGGGACTGCGGACGCGCCGGACGCGGTGCTGCTCGTGCACCGCGGACTGCATGTGGAGATCCAGATCGACCGCAGTCATCCCATCGGCTCTAACGACCCCGCAGGGATAAAGGACATCGTGCTGGAGTCCGCGACCACGACGATCATGGACCTCGAGGACTCCGTGGCCGCGGTCGACGCCGAAGACAAGGTCGCGGGATACCGCAACTGGCTGCAGCTGATGCAGGGCACGCTGACTGCCGAAGTCTCCAAGGGCGGACGAACCCACACACGGCGGCTCAACACCGACCGCGTCTACACGGCCCCGGACGGTTCCGAGCTGACTGTGCGGGGCCGGTCGCTGCTGCTCATCCGTCAGGTGGGCCACCTGATGACCAGCGATGCCGTCCTGGACCCTGCGGGGGCTTCGGTGCCTGAGGAAATCCTTGACGCCCTGTTCACAGGCCTTGGCTCGGTGCATGACCTGCGCGGGCCGCACGCCGGCCACAACTCGAAGGCCGGGTCCGCGTACATCGTGAAGCCAAAGATGCACGGACCCGGTGAGGTGGCCGTGGCCTGCGCCCTGCTTGCCGGCACCGAGTCTGTGCTGGGTCTGGAACCGCTCACGCTGAAAATCGGGATCATGGACGAGGAGCGCCGCACTTCGGCCAACCTGAAGGCATGCATCTGGGAGGCGCGGGAGCGCGTGGCGTTCATCAACACGGGCTTCCTGGACCGTACCGGCGACGAGATCCACACCTCGATGCTGGCGGGCCCGATGGTCCGCAAAGCCGACATGCGTGACTCCAGCTGGATCAAGGCCTACGAGGACGCCAACGTCGATATCGGACTGGAGTGCGGCTTCAGCGGGCGGGCCCAGATCGGAAAGGGCATGTGGGCGGCCCCGGACAACATGGCAGACATGCTCAAGCAGAAGGTCGCGCACCCCCTCGCAGGCGCCGACTGCGCATGGGTCCCCTCGCCGACCGCCGCCACCCTCCACGCCATTCACTATCACGAGGTCGACGTCGACGCCCGGCAGGCCGACCTCGCCGGGAAGCGCCGCTCCACCCTGCGGCAGCTGCTCACCATTCCCGTCGGCGACCCCGCTGACTGGGCCGCCGATGCCCGGCGCAACGAGTTGGACAACAACATCCAGAGCACGCTTGGATACATCGTCCGCTGGGTGAATGACGGCGTCGGGTGCTCCAAGGTGCCGGACATTCACGGCACAGCACTCATGGAGGACCGCGCAACCTGCCGGATCAGCTCACAGCACGTCTCCAACTGGCTGCTGCACGGCATCGTGACCCGGGAACAGGTGGAAGCGTCACTGCGGCGAATGGCGGCGGTCGTCGACGAGCAGAACGCCTCTGACCCTGACTACAGCCCCATGTCCCCCGCATTCGATTCCGAGGCGTTCCTCGCAGCCCGCGAACTCGTTCTCGACGGAGCGGCGCAACCATCCGGATACACGGAGCCGGTCCTTCACCGGCGCCGTACCACTCACAAGAACACCGAGAATCTGGCGAGGAACGCATCATGAGCATGAATTTGGCATCTGCCCAGTCCATCATTGCCGATGCCCTCGCGGCCGGTCAGCAGCACGGCTTCAAGCCGCTGACCGTCGTCGTGCTCGACGCAGGCGGCCACGTCATCGCCGTAGCGCGCCAGGACGGCGCTTCGAATAACCGCTTTGAGATCGCGCAGGGCAAGGCGTACGGGGCGTTGGCCCTCGGGATGGGCTCGCGTGCCATCATGAAGCGCGCCGAAGAGCAGGCCTACTTCATTGCAGCAGCGACCGCCACACTGGGTGGGCGACTCATCCCGGTGCCCGGCGGTGTGCTGGTTCGCGACAAAGACGGCTCGATCCAGGGCGCGGTCGGCATCAGCGGCGACAGCTCCGACAACGACGAGACCGCGGCCTCGTCAGCGATTGAGGCCGCTGGCCTGACCGCACAGGTGGACTAAAGACTCCTGCCAACCGACCGGAACACACACATCCCTGCACGAGGTGGCAGTTGAGGCCCATGCCCTAAGTGGCCGATATGGGCCTCAACCGCTGTACTAACCGCGACCTATAAACGGCATCCCCGCCGCCGTGACCACCACGGATCCGACGCTCGCAGTTGCCGGCATCCCGGCCATCAGCAGTACCGCGCGGGCCGCGTCCTCGACAGGGAAGGTCGGCTCGACCTTGCGGCTCCCGTCCCCCTGGATTGCCCCGGAACCAACGCCGATTTGTTCCATGAGCTCCGTGGCAGCGTTGCCAATATCGATCTGCCCGCAGGTGATGCCGAAACCCCGCCCGTCCAGCTCGATGCTCTTGGTCAGTCCGGTCATGGCGTGTTTGGTGACTGTGTAGGCCACGGTCCGGGGCCGGGGCGAATGTGCGGCGATGGACCCGTTGTTGATGATCCTGCCGCCCTGCGGCGATTGCGCCTTCATGGTGCGGACGGCGGCCGCGGCGCAGAGCATCGAGCCGGTCAGGTTGACGGCAATCGTCCCTTCCCAGTCGGTCAGGCTGATCTCGTCGACCGAGGCGGCCGGGCCGAACACACCGGCGTTGTTGAACAGCAGATCGACCCTGCCCCAGCGCCGGGTCGCCGAGGCAAAAAGCCGCTCGACGTCGTCCGGGTCCGTAACGTCACAGGGAACCGTGATGGCATTCGCGTGGCCTGCGGCGGTTTCCAGCAGCTGCGCCTCCCGCCGGCCAGCGAGGACCAGGCGGTAGCCCCCGTCCAACATGAGCCGCGCCACGGCCCGGCCGATGCCGGATCCTGCACCTGTCACGACTGCAACTGGCTCAACCAGCTTCCGGGTATTCACCAGGCGGCTCCTTTTTTGGTATTAGCACAGGCATTTGAGCCCTCGATCAGCACCCCCGGGCTGGCAGGAACAAACACGGAACCCCAGGTGTGCGGGTTGGAGCCGTCGGTTCGCGCTGATCGCAGGTGCGGTTTCAGGACGACGGCGGGAGCCGTCACCGGCGGTTAAGTTCGTCCGAAATGGCCCTGGCTGCATCCCGCAGCATGGGGACGGCTCGCTCACCGAAGGACTGGTCCACACGGGACACCGGCCCCGACACGGAGATTGCACTGGGGGTCGGGGCGTTCGGTACCGCCATGGCAAAGCAACGAACGCCGAGCTCCTGTTCCTCCTCATCAATGGAATAGCCTCGTTCCCGGATCCTGCCCAGATCCGCCAGCAGGGACTCGATGTCCCCAATGCTCTTGGCCGTGGGCGTGGGCATTCCGGTGCGGGCCACGATGCCTCGGACCACCTCGTCGTCAAGCTGGGCCAAGATCGCCTTGCCCACGCCTGTGTCGTGCGTATGGGCCCGGCGGCCCACCTCGGTGAACATCCGCATCGAATGCAGGGACGGCACTTGGGCGACATAGATGACCATGTCCGAATCGAGCACGGCCATGTTCGAGGTTTCACCCAGCCTGTCCACCAGGATCTTCAGCTGCGGCCGGGCGACGGCGCCCAGCTGCTTGTTGGCGCCCTCGCCGAGCCGGATGAGCCTGGGCCCCAATGCGTACCGGCGGTTGGGCAGCTGGCGGATGTATCCCAGGGTTACCAGCGTGCGGAGCAAACGGTGGATAGTGGGCAGCGGCAGATCAGTGGAGGAGGAGAGTTCGCTGAGCGTCACCTCTCCGCCGGCGTCCGTGATCAGTTCCAGGAGTTCGAAGACTCGCTCTACCGACTGAACGCCGCCCGGGGCTTTTTCCGCCATGTACAGTCTCCTGTTGACTCGAATTTCGACAACTCTTATCCGCATCGTGAAAAGAACTGCCCTAGGCCTCCAAGATACATGACAGCTGGATGCAGTCGAGGCGCCGGTTTGGGCTGTCGATCCACGTTTACGTGTGCGCGTCACACTTCGCGGCCGCGCTCCGCAACATGCGGCGGGCTGATTACGAGAGCCCGGACGGCGCACATGACCTGCCGCAGCTGGCAATTCGCCGTTCTCGAGGTTGACGGGACCCACGAACAGCTCTAGCATTTTCATAGAGCAATAACTGTTTTCCACCTAGCGGAATATCTCGATGAAACATGACCATTCGCCGGACCCGCGAAGTCACCCCAAGCTAGCCAAAGGAACCACAATGACGTACACCGTGAATTGCTCCATCCTGCTAACCGAGCTGCCGCTGCTCGAGCGCCCCGCCGCCGCCAAGGCAGCGGGCTTTGACGCTGTTGAGTTCTGGTGGCCTTTCGAAGCCTCCGTACCCTCCGATGCCCAGGTCACTGCGTTCGAGCACGCCATCCAGGACGCCGGCATCCAGCTCACCGGACTGAACTTCAACGCGGGCAACATGCCCGGCGGTGACCGCGGCCTGGTTTCCTGGCCCGCGCGGTCCACCGAATTCCTGGACAACATCGACGTCGTCGCCGGCATAGGTGAGCGCCTGGGCTGCAGGGCCTTCAATGCCCTCTACGGCAACCGAGTAGACGACGAACCGGCCGCGAAGCAGGACGCCATCGGCGCCGAAAACCTCGCGACGGCGGCAGCCGGCGTCGCACTCATCGGCGGCACCGTCCTCCTCGAACCGGTCAGCGGCGCATCCAGGTACCCGCTCCTCACAGCGGAGGACGCACTCAAGGTGATCGCCCGGGTCAAGGAAGAATCCGGCGTCGATAACATCAAGCTCCTCGCGGACTTCTACCACCTGTCCGTCAACGGCGACGACGTCGAATCCGTCATCGAAAACCACGCCAAGGACTTCGGCCACATCCAGATCGCCGACAACCCCGGCCGCGGTGCCCCCGGAACCGGCAGGCTCCCGCTGGGCGAATGGATCGCCCGCAGCCGCGAACTCGGCTACACAGGCTACATCGGCCTCGAGTACAAGGAACCGCAGGAAACAGCCTTCAGCTGGGCCATCGACCAGCACGCTTCCCGCTGACCGCCAGCCCACACAGACTTCAGAAAGAGGACCATCATGAGCAACGTCGCAGTCATCGGACTCGGAATCATGGGCCTGCCCATGGCCATCAACCTCGTCAAAGCCGGCCACGCCGTCACCGGCTTCAACCGCAGCCCGGACAAGATCGACAAGCTCGTCTCCGAAGGCGGCAAGGGCGCCACAAGCATCGCTGACGCCGTGAAGGATGCCGACGTCATCATCACCATGGTGCCGGACTCCCCCGACGTCGAGGGCATAGTCCGAGCCGCGGACGGCGTCTTCGCCAACGCGAAGAAGGGCACCTTATGGATCGATGCGTCCAGCATCCGCCCGGATGTGGCCAAGCGCCTGGCCGAGGACGCCACGGCAGCCGGCATCCGCCCGCTCGACGCCCCGGTCTCCGGCGGGGAACAGGGCGCCATCGACGCCGCACTCTCCATCATGGTCGGCGGCCAAGCGGCAGACTTCGAGGCAGCACAGGACGTCCTGAACGCCGTCGGAAAAACCATCGTTCACGTCGGCCCCTCGGGCTCCGGCCAGACCGTCAAGGCAGCCAACCAACTGATCGTCGCCGTCAACATCGAGGTCCTCGCAGAGGCCATCGCCTTCCTCGAGGCCTACGGCGTGGACACCGACGCCGCCCTCAAAGTCCTCGGCGGCGGCCTGGCCGGCTCCAAGGTCCTGGACCAGAAAGGCCAGAAGATGCTGGACCGCAACTACGACCCCGGCTTCCGCCTCGCCCTGCACCACAAGGACCTCGGCATCGTCACCTCCGCCGCCCGCGAAGCCAACGTCGCCGTCCCCCTCGGCGCCCTCGCCGCCCAGCTCGTCGCCGCCACCGTCAACCAGGGCGACGGCGGCCTCGACCACTCCGGCCTCTTCAAGCAGGTCCTCCAGCTCAGCGGCCGCAAGTAAGGGGCCAAAGCACCCCGGCCACGAGCCGGACAACAAAGCGCTACGGGAGCACCGCCGTCGTACGTTACGACGCCGGCTCCTCCACCCCACCCAAGAACAGACTTGATGAGGAGCACACCATGAGCAAGATGCGTACCGTTGATGCAGCGGTTGCCATCCTGGCAAAGGAGGGTGCCACTGAGGCGTTCGGCCTGCCAGGCGCGGCAATCAACCCCTTTTACTCCGCCATGCGTACCCACGCCGGCATCCGCCACACCCTGGCCCGCCACGTCGAAGGCGCCAGCCACATGGCCGACGGGTACTCCCGGGCCAAGGACGGCAACATCGGCATCTGCATCGGCACCTCCGGGCCAGCCGGCACCGACATGATCACCGGGCTCTACGCGGCCTGGGCCGATTCCATCCCTTTGCTCTGCATCACCGGCCAGGCCCCCGTGGCCAAGCTGCACAAGGAAGACTTCCAGGCAGTGGACATCGAGTCCATCGCCAAGCCCGTCACCAAGATGGCCATGACCGTCCTTGAACCCGGCCAGGTCCCCGGCGCGTTCCAGAAGGCGTTCCACCTGATGCGCTCCGGCCGGCCCGGGCCCGTACTGCTGGACCTGCCCGTTGACGTGCAGATGGCCGAGATCGAATTCGACATCGACACCTACGAGCCCCTGCCCGTCGAGAAGCCCAGGGCCAGCCGCAAGCAGCTGGACAAGGCACTGGACATGCTGACCGCGGGTGTGCGCCCCCTGATTGTGGCCGGCGGCGGCATCATCAACTCCGGCGCCTCCGAACAACTGGTGGAACTGGCCGAAATCCTCAACGTTCCCGTCATCCCCACCCTGATGGGCTGGGGCACCATAGCGGACGACCACCCGCTCATGGCCGGGATGGTGGGTCTGCAAACCTCCCACCGGTACGGCAACGAATCCTATCTGCGCAGCGACTTCGTGATCGGCATCGGCAACCGCTGGGCCAACCGCCACACCGGCGGCCTGGACACCTACACGGCCGGCCGCAAATTTGTGCACATCGACATCGAGCCCACCCAGATCGGCCGGGTCTTCGCGCCGGACCTGGGCATAGCGTCCGACGCCGGTGCGGCGCTGGCAGGGCTGGTCGAACTCGCCCGCGGGCGCAAGGCGGCCGGGTCCCTGCCGGACTACTCAGCGTGGGTCGCCGAGTGTGCCGAACGCAAGGCCACCCTGCATCGCAAGACCCAGTTCGAGAACATCCCCATCAAACCGCAGCGTGTCTACCAGGAGATGAACCGTTCATTTGGGCGCGACACCATCTACGTGTCCACCATCGGCCTGTCCCAGATCGCCGGCGCGCAGATGCTGCACGTCTTCGGTCCGCGGAAGTGGATCAACGCCGGCCAGGCCGGACCCCTGGGCTGGACCGGGCCTGCAGCCCTCGGCGTGGTCCGCGGCAAGCCCAAGGAGACCGTGGTGGCACTCTCCGGCGACTACGACTTCCAATTCATGATCGAGGAACTGGCTGTGGGCGCGCAGTTCAACCTTCCGTACATCCACGTAGTGGTGAACAACTCGTACCTGGGCCTGATCCGCCAGTCCCAGCGCGGCTTCAGCATGGAGCAGAACGTGTCCCTCGCATTCGAGAACATCAACAGTACTGAACTCTCTACGACCGCAGCGGGGTACGGCGTGGACCACCTCAAGGTGGCCGAGGGACTCGGCTGCAAGGCCATCCGCGTGGAGGACCCCAACGACCTAGGCGCCGCGTTCGACAAAGCCAAGGCACTCATGGGCGAGTTCCAGGTGCCCGTGGTGGTCGAAGTGATCCTGGAGAAGGTCACCAACATCTCCATGGGCCTGGAAATCAACGCCATCAATGAGTTCGAGGAACTGGCCGAGACAGCCTCCGATGCCCCCACCGCTATCCTGGCGCTCCAGGGCTGATCATGCGGATCGTCATCGCCCCGGACAAGTTCAAGGGATCGCTCTCCGCCCCGGAGGTTTGCGGGCACCTGGAAAAGGGGCTGCAGCGCGGAGCAGGCTGGAACCTTGCAGTGGTTCGGATTCCAGTAGCCGACGGCGGTGAAGGCACCCTGCACGCCGCCGTCGGCTCCGGCTTCACCCGCCGCAGCGCCGTTGTGGCCGGACCAACAGGCGAACGGGTGACAGCAGAGTTCGCCGTCCGCGGCAATGAGGCGGTCATCGAAATGGCAGCGGCCTCCGGCCTGGCCCTGCTCCCCGCTATCGCTTTGATTGACGGGCGGCCACGTTCGACGGCGGCACTGACCGCCACCAGCCTGGGCACCGGACAGCTGATCCGCGCCGCCCTGGACGCAGGCTGCAACCGCGTGATCCTGGGCGTGGGCGGCAGTGCCAGCACCGACGGCGGCGCCGGCGTCCTGCAGGGCCTCGGCGCCCGGTTCCTCGATGCCGGGGGCCACGAACTTCCGGCCGGCGGCGCCGCTTTGGCCCGCCTGGACCGGATCGACTTCAGCGGGTTTGAACCCCGACTGAAGGACACACGCTTTGTGCTGGCGTCCGACGTCGACAATCCGCTGCTGGGCTCCCAGGGCGCCGCCGCGATCTTCGGTCCGCAGAAGGGCGCCGGCCCGGAGGATGTGGAGGTGCTCGACGCTGCCCTCTCCAGGTTTGTCGAAGTCCTTGCCAGGGAAATCGGTCCTGAAGGTCCCAACAACCGGGCGATCAAAGCAGCGGAAGCGCCCGGGGCCGGATCAGCGGGAGGCGTTGGCTACGCAGCCATCGCCGTCCTGGCCGCTGCGCGCCGCCCCGGCATCGAAGTCGTCCTCGAGTTCACCGAACTGGAACAGCGCGTGGCGGGCGCGGATCTGGTGATCACCGGCGAGGGCAGCCTGGACGACCAAAGCCTGCTGGGGAAGACCCCCGTAGGCGTGGCCCGTGCTGCCGCGCGGGCCGGCATTCCGGTGATCGCCGTCTGCGGCCGGACAACGCTCAGCGCCGATCAATTTCGAGCGGCCGGCTTCAACCTCATCTACGCCCTGCAAGAAATCGAACCAGACATAGCAACCTGCATGACCGATGCCGGACGTCTCCTCGAACAGATAGGCACGGCCATCGGGCTTCAGCTGGCAAACCCGTCAGCGAGCTTCCGCCAGGCCCTCACCAATCCCCCGTTGCAGACGACGAGACGCCGACGGTTCGGTGGCACAGCGACCCATGAGTTCGAAAAAGCCTTCATCGCGGGTCGACCCGCGGCCTCTACGCCGCACGCGTCGTGGGCTATAATGCGCGCGGGCCGTCGCGGGACAGACGGCGTCGTCTAAGTGAGGTAGCCAGATTTGGCTTGACTCAAAGCACTGGGGTCCTGGGCGGTCCGCCATGATGGGCGGACCGCTCCTTGGACGACGTTACTCTGCGATGGTCAGGTTATAGGTTGCGGTGATGGTTGAGGGAGCGTTGTCTTGCTGGGTAAGGGTCCCGCTGAACTGGAGGACGTGGTACCCGGGAGACAGGTTTTCAACAGGGCGTAGTATCCGGAGTCCGCGCACGGGTCAAGGAAAGCTGCCGGGACACCGAAGACGTTGTCGTCGGGAAGCGAGAGCCTGAAGACGTCAGAACGTTCGAACTGAATCGGGCTCGGCGACAGCACCTGTCCGTCGAGGATCACCGAGAGGTTACTTGTCCCGTCCTGGACGAATGCCGAGAAGGAGCGAACGGTCTTCACGGGAACGTTGTCAGTGGCATATTCGCAGTCGACATAGTTCGCGAGGGGGAAAAACACGCTGGTGTTCGCTGGGATGGTGCAGCTACGGGTGACGCTGCCGCCGGTGCCGAACAGGCCGCCGAGAAACCAGGTCTTCCCGCTCTGCTGATTCGCGCACAGTGCGCCGGTAGTGTCCAGGAGCGGATTCATGGAAGTGGGTTGTGTCAGGGCCCAGGTCCACCACCGCGCAGCGAGGGTGCTGTAATTCTGTGTGTTGCTGGTGTTTGTCACCGCAGTGGCAGCCAACGGTACGGTGAACACCAGGGCGAAAGCGGTGAAGAACGCGAACAGGATCTTTCTCATGGGTCTCTCCCTACATGGCCTGCGGCGGAAGCGCAGCTGTGATGCGAGGCGACGGTGAGACCCGACCGCGCCAGGTGCCGGGTCTTTCCGGCGCATGAATCATTGCGCCGGTATCCCCGCCTGTCACGAGTGCGCGTTGACTCATAGAAAACCTCCGCGTAGCCGGATTCGTTGCCTCTCTTGAAAACTTCCGCGTAGCGGCGTGGTTCGCGGCGGTGGCAACGGATCTGGACTATGCCCGTTTTCATGGAGCTAACGATGGTGGCGGCTGCCTTTCAAGAAAAATGCACAGCGTGCCGCGTTACTCGTCGCGAGTGCTGTTATCCTCTGCCCTCTTCTTGAGAGTGTCGAGGTAGTCGGGACGGATGGTGCTCCTACTTTGGGGACGTTTGCCGTCGTTAATGTCCCTGACGTACTTCGCCAGGCGCGAAGGGTTGTTGCCTGACCAGCCGTTAACTATCGACCAGCCCTCGATGGCCTCCGCATCTATCGGGATACCGGCACGATGCAGAGCCAACAGGACGCCGACCACCTGGTCCTTTTCAAAGCCAGCGGAAATGGTGTTGTTATGGTTGATGGTGCGCGTGAGGCCCTTCATAGCCTCTTCGGCGACGGGGTTCATGTCAGCAGTGAGGTGGCCCTCCCATGCAGAGGCATCCCCCAAGATAACAGGATTTGAGGCAGAGACCCAGGGACGAAGGTTGTCAACATTCCAGCTGATCACGCACAGTGCACGAATGCCGCGGGAGTAACGCACTAGCTCCCCTATGTCCTGCATGTCTGGCCAGGCCATGAGTACTGGCCCAGGTCCGGCCGGACGCCCACCCCCGCGGCCCGTGATATGAACTACGTTGCTCTGCCGCCTCACCAGATCCTGCAGCATTGGCTCGTTGCTGAGGTTCGACTTAAGATGCGTCCACACGGAAATCGTGTCGCCGAACTCAGTATGGTCAATGCACCAGTTGATTGCATCGGCAACACCTTCACGATCCTTGCTAGCAAACAGCCGTCGGATAGTTCGCGCCTTGTTTGAGCATCGTGCCCCTTCACTTGGTCAACACCATGGTAAGAGCTACCGCGCCAATTGCGGGGACAATAAACATCGTGATTGACGACATGGTCTGTGTGGGTGACTCGTGCACCCCTATATTCGATAAGAGAACAGACCGGCCGGCCTCAATCTGCTGACCCGGGGTCCGCGGGATTGTAGGCATGCTCTGTTTGCCTGACCCATCGTCGGGCACTGCCCCGGCTCCTATTGACTCGGTGTCATCGTTCGCCGAGGAAGACGTGATAAGCCATGAGCGTGGACATGAGGGTTTGCTAATAGCGAACTTTCCGCCCGCTTATACTACTAAAACTCAATACCATCAACATTTGTCAACACCAGAAGCCCAAAATGCTTCTGACCTGCGGTAACACTGTGCCCGAGGTGGGACTCGAACTGCATTCCAGGCCTTGCAACCACTGGGCTTCCCCGGAAACACGCGGAATCCGACCCGATCCGCCCCCTATACGACCCAGTCCGACGGCAAAAGTGTGGACAATGTCCACACTCCAAATTCGCCGTTCTGCACGCTCCAAAGAAGAGCCGCGTTTCCCAACCAGGGAACGCGGCTCTTCTTTGCGCTGGCGAGAGCGGGGACTACGGACGGGCCCGCCCCGTCCTAGGTTATGGGTGCCGCCGTCGGCACTCGACCGAGAGGCCCACCCAACTCTGAGGAACTTCACTCTGGTGACACCTCCTTCACCCATCTCATGGGCTAATCGTCAGTCATGCACATGACCAGACCAAAAAGAATGGACGTGGCCATCCGGCTCGCACCACAACCCGACGCTGCTGTCGCGGCGGCGCGGGCCATCCCTATGCGATCCAAGCATCACTAACTCGGCCCTTGAATTCCGTGGCTATCGTTTTACGAGGTGCGCGGCAATTATCCCCGCACTGTCCTCCAACGAGACGTCGCCGGCGGCCACTCCCACGACGAGATCGAACGCCGCGTCGGTGCCGAAGTCATGCTGGTAGCCGTTGATCCAGAGCATCAGGACCATGAGCGTCCACGCTGTTCGTTTGTTGCCGTCGATCAGCGGATGGAACCGCGCCACCGACTCCATTAAGGCCGCTGCCTTGGTCGCTAACTGCGGATAGGCTTCCACACCGATGACCGTTGTTGCCGGACGGGCCAAGGCCGAAGCCAGGAGACCGATGTCGCGGATATGGAACCCGTACCGGTCAACTACCTGCAAAGCGTCCTCAATCTCGAGGTACTTGGTCACGCATCCTCAAGGCGCGTCAAGAGCTCAGCGTCGTGGCTCATCACGAAATCCAGACCCTCGCCGATCTCGCGACTGCGCCGGTGACGCTGCAGCACCAGCTCTGCACCCTGGAGCAGCAACGCCGATTTCGAGGTGTGCTCCTCGGCCGCGAGCTGGTCCAAACGACGATCCAGATTTTCGGGGAGACGCAAATTCATAGCCATGTGCCCATGGTACCAAAGCAGTACCGTGCCTCGCTGACGCACATGGCGGAGGACGCCCAGGCCGTGTCCTAAGTCCGCGACGAAAGGTCCACTATCGGTGTTCTGCACCGCGTCGGGAGAGTCGGAAAGGGTTGTGCGCTCCTTGTCCATGATGTCAGTTTTCTAGTTCCACGTAGATCGACGGCGGCAAGCCTGTTCCGCACGGGTGGCCGACGCATTCGCGGCAGCGACGTGTTCGGCAGCCTCGCTTGCCATCGACTCGATCCTCCAGCACGGCAAAGCACGGTGGCCATTTGTCGAGCATCAGACTGCTGCCATCCGGGACGCAGCCAACAAACCAAAATTCGCATGCCCGTGGAGCGTTGCCCGACGGGTTCGCAGTGTCCAGAATTAGCAGATAGCCGCATGGATGCGCCCCCGCGCGGCAACCGCCCATCAGGACTCAAGGGGTTGGGCGTCATTCCGTGAAGACGCTCACGGGCGTGGCGTTAACGTCACCGGACGTCCGGCTTTTTGTGAATTTTCATCGGACGGCTGGAACGATGGTGGTGAGGCCTGCTACGCAAATCCAATTCGCTGCCAGCGCCAGAGATGGAAGTCCCATCCGCTGTGGATAAACGGATGGGACTTCCTTACCTGGCCATCGGCGGGCCAACACTGCACCCCTTGTGATTGCTCATGACCTTGCATGATGAAAATGGAACTTAGCGGAAGTGGGTGCTGTGGCGGGGACCGGTAATTCCTCAGCCACCCAACGTTGCGACCAGATCAAGGGGCAGGAGGGCATACCCAAGCCCCCGATGAAGCCCAGTCCGACAAGCGACGCCACAATGAGGTGCAGCGTGACTGGGCTTCCAGGCACCAGATCGGTCATTCCGGCAAGGACCAACCGATGAACCATCGAATTGGCGAAGCTCCGGTCACATAGCGGGTGACCGAAGCTTCGATTCATTATGCATCACTGAACCTAGGAATTCACGGGTAAGCCCTCCAGACGTACTCGCTGGCAACCAGCCTCCCCTGCGCAAGCACAATCATGCAGCCAAGCTCCCGAAGCAAGTAAGATCCATCGGGTGCTGCCTCCCCGCGATGTGCCATGATTCCTCCAATGGCGTTCTTCCTCGAATACGTAGCGCCCCAACAACATCATTGGTCGATCCGCGGTCGAGGGCACCACCACCGATGAAGCGCTGCGTAGAGCCGCCCTGGCTCTTCTCGGAATGGATTGCGAAGCAGCGGTTCTGCGGTACGCCACCGAACTGAGGGGAACGCGGGGCGAAGGCGCGGTTATCGCTTACTACACACGGGCTCGCGGCTGGGAAACCCCCAACACGTCACGTTAGTTTAGACATCGGGCTGCCGCAGCGGCCGACGGGCACGAACCGGACCCATTAGCCGGCGAGGAACGGGCAGGCCGGTCGGTTCAATCGACGGAGGGAGCTGGCCTGAAACGGTTTTTCCCTTCATTTTGGCCCCATACATTGCGGTGTCAGCTGCCTGCAGCGCTGCTTCGCTGTTGAAATGGGTTTCCTGCGGTGTAGGCCAGAAACTCGGGCAGAAGCCTGGTGCCAGAGTGCCGGCACCCCTCGCCTTGAGACCCCCGCCAGGCCCTGCTCCAGGGCGGTCAGTGCCGCTGGGAAGGCTCTGGCGGGGGCAGACGAGAGAAATTCATCATTTATATACTCCGTCGGTGTGCCGTGCATGTCCAGTAGGAGACCGGGCCGACAACGAAGTCGTTACAGCTATTTTGATCGCTGCGGTCCCCTGGTCCCAGAGTCCATGATCCGGGGCCTCAAGAGCGTTCACGGCGGGGTAGAGGGGCTGTCTGCTTGAGACCCGCTCGAGAATGCGGTCGGCCACTACGGACGACGAAAGGTTTCTTTCAAAGAGCGTCGATCTGCCGGTCGAGGTCCTGTCTTGCCGTCGAGACGCGGGCGTACCCAATTTCCATGGATCCGCTGTACCGATACTTATCCTGCACGCTCCGCGCGGGACGTCGAAAAGAAGATAACTGTGGAACGAAGAATCGGGGTGTGTCGCTATTTTTCGAAGGGGCGTGCTTAATCGTTCCACTTCCTAGGAACTGAGATGCCTTCGGCGTCGGGCTCAGGGTTGAGAGAGCCCCACCTGCAGTTAACTTCGCCGCCGGAAGACGTCCACCACGAATAGGGCGCGCCTCGCAACATGACGTGAATCTCCACGCACAGTACATAGTTGCCTGGATACATCGGCTGATGTACTTTCGCTTTATGGAAACCCTCACGCAGGCTCCGGTGCTGGCAAGGTTCGGCTTTGCGGTCTCCGACCCCACTCGGGCACGGATTCTGCTGGCCCTGACGGATGGGGCCGCGTACCCGTCGGACCTAGCCGATTCCCTGGGGGTCTCGCGGCAGAGCATGTCCAACCACCTGACATGTCTGCGGGGCTGCGGCCTCGTAGTGGCTGTCCCGGATGGCCGGCGGACCCGGTATGAGCTGGCCGATGCCCGGTTGGGACATGCCATCACGGACCTGCTCGGCGTAGTGCTGGCCGTTGACCCGGCCTGCTGCGCCCCGGACGGGACGTGCCTGGCATGACCACGACGATTCAACTCGCGCCTACGGCCGTCCGCCGTGCAACCCTTAGCCGGCGGATCCGGCTGTTCGCGGCCGCGGCGATTACCTACAACCTCGCGGAGGCCGTCGTCGCGCTCTGGGCTGGCAACGCGGCGGACTCCTCCGCCCTAATCGGCTTCGGACTTGATTCAGTGATCGAGGTCGCCTCCGCCCTCGCCCTGTCCTGGCAGTTCTCCGCCAAAGACCCTGAACGGCGCGAGCACCTGACCCTGCGGATCATCGCGATCTCCTTCTTCGCCCTGGCACTGTTCGTCTCCGTGGACTCCGTCAGGTCGCTAACCGGAGGCGGCGAGGCACGGCATTCCACTCCCGGCATCGTAATCGCCGCCCTGAGCCTGGCCATCATGCCCGTCCTGTCCTGGCTTCAACGCCGGGCCGGACGGGAGCTCGGATCCAAGACCGCGGTGGCAGATTCCAATCAAACGCTGCTGTGCACGTACCTCTCCGCCGTACTTCTGGTCGGGCTGGTTCTGAACAGCACGCTGGGATGGTGGTGGGCGGACGCCGCCGCGGCACTGGTCATCGCCGGGATCGCCGTCCGTGAAGGCCTCAGCGCATGGAAAGGCGACGTCTGCTGCGCAATGCCGCATATGGGGGCAGGGCACGACGGGGAAGCTGACGATTGCTGCTTCAGACCCGAACCCGGCACCGTCACAAACGACGACGGCAGACCAGCCGATTCTGGCTTACAAGCAGCAACAGATGCCGAGCAAAGTGCGGTTTCCGCCTGCTGCGAGGGCTGCGGATCCGGTCCTGAATCGAAAGCTGTCAGTCTTTCCCTACCTCCAAAACATGGCTAAGCCACAAAACCTAACCGACGCCGCGAAAATCGGCCGGTGGAACCGGACAGGATAATGACCGTATGAGGATAGAACTGCTCCACATCGAGGACTGCCCCAACACGGCAAAAGCACTGGAGCAGGTGGAAGCCGCCCTGGCCGCCCTGGGGCGCGAAGACGTCTCAGTCCATATGCGGCACATTAAATCCCCAGCAGATACGGTCGGGACCGGATTCGCCGGGTCGCCTACCATCACAGCCAACGGATCCGATATCTTCCCCGACGGAGCACCGAGCAGTGATCTCGCATGCCGGATCTACCCCACACCCGCCGGTCATACGGGTGTGCCGACGGTCGATCAAGTGATTAAAGCTCTCACAAATCATGGCCTCTGACACTTACCGCCAGTGTTCCTGTTGCGGGAGGACAATGCAGCGCAAGCTCCACGCCGTCGGTGCCGAACCCGCCGATATTTGCCGAATGTGCGGCCTGTGGATCGCACTTCGGCTTCGGTCGCGATCCTGAGCAACGGCACTGTAAATCGATCTGCTGCCGGTGCACACGGCTTCTGACATTCCGTGCAGACGACTTCTGAAACTGACACCATAAGCGGAACCCTGAGCGGGACGGCTTAGCCGGCGGGTCCAGCGTGACCGGGATGGTCAGCCAGGCTGGAGGTCATCTTGGAGCTATTGTCGGAAGCCTGCAATTGATAGCAGAAGAGACCTGGGTGGGTCCGTGGTGAACGATAGTGTGAGTTCTACCGCAGGGAAGGACGATCCAGCGGAAAACCTCACCGAACACGACGACCTGGTGCTGGGAAGGAAGGCTTCGAGATAAATAAAGTTTCTCTGCGTTGCCGGATTCCTGGCCTGCGTCGGGACCGCAATTTTCGTGTTCATGACAAATGTTCCGTGGGATACCCGAATGCCGTATGACGGCAGTTACAACCGGAGCGGAAGCGGGATTCCGATGCAGATCGCAATGCTTCCCATTTTGCCGGTTATTCTTAGCTTGTGGCGGTCAGCTACAAAGCCTGATTCCTATCAAATGGATAAAGCGTCGCGTGTCGTGTCCTATATTCGGGACGGCCATCGTCTTCGGGGACGTCATCGGCCAGTGGATAATGGGGCAATCGATCCTGGCAGTAGGTTGATAGTTCCTTGGGTAGTTCGGTCGGAGCCCACCGGTGCCAAAGTATGGGTAGACCACCTGCCGAAGTCGCAGCCGGTCCACTGTCCCAGTGCCGTGTAACCGGGACGTTCAAATTGCGGCGCTCTCCCGACTAAGACTTGGGATGGCGGCGCGTATTCTTGCTATCCCGCAAGTTATCCCAAAAGTCCCGCTGCAATCCCCCTGTCACGGGGAAAGCCTTCTATTCCGGTTCGACAGTTTCGTGGCTGCGTTCGAAAAGAAAAGGCGCTTCTACAGCCGGAGCGCAGCGAGGTCCAAGCATTTAACCTGAGACGCTGACTGGTAGCCGGGATTCTAAGGGCTCGCCCCCTGGTTGCACTGGTGCTGCCCTGTAGCTTCTGGTGGACGGCGAGCATCGCTGGTTTTCCCAGCAGCAGGATCCGGGGCCAGCCGCGGGTCACGCTCAGAAGCTTCCCCTGATGTGGAACCACTGTGTGGCCCTATCCTCACCGGCGGGTCGCGGCAGCAGCGTGTCTGACTTGCCGCACCTGAAGGTAAGCGAGGCCGTGGATCCGTCCCGCGAAAGCCAAGCAGCCCGCCGGGGCCACTAGCAGACGGTTATGGGCGTGCTCGTGCTCGACCAGGTTGTGGATGCTGTCCGGTACTGGGCATCGATGGTGTAGCCCCAGCCTTTGGTGGCGTTGCTGCTCGAATCCGTCCCCACAGGAGTGAGAGTTGTAGTGGACTGGGCCACTCCGGCGGCGTCGCGGAGGGTCAGAACATAGTGGGTGGCTTTCGGGACCGTTCCGTGCCCGGTCACCGTGACAGTCAGGCGGTACTTGCCGGTGGGTCCGTTCGGGGTGCACTGCGGGACGACGGCGTTGCCGGTAGGGGCGGCCAGCGTGTGGGTCCCGACGGCCATGGTTCCGGCGTTGACGGTGCGTATAAAAACGGCGTTGGCGGCTGGGGCACCGGCGATCAGGCATGCAGCAATGGCGCCGGCGAGCATGCCCTGCCCGCGGCGGCCGATACCCCTGACGTTCCGCAACCTGTGAACCTTTCCCGGCCACCGTATTGGTTGGGCGCTTCGCGCGCACCCCCAGGGGGCCTTCGACCACTTTTCAGCATGGGTCTCAAGAACCGCTCAAGAGACCGTCAGATTGTCGGCAAATCTTCGATGACCCTCGTGGCACGGGTCACAAAAATCCGGTTCGTTCTCCCGCATCCATCTGACCTGCGGAAACGCTCCTATCACTGCTTGATGCGATCTTGAGTAAAGGTTGACTGCCGTTGGTGTAAATCCTTGATGCTGCAAGTGCATAGTGGATCCCGGACGGGCCGACAGGGCCTGTAAGACATCCACGGCCAGCCCACTGGGGGTAGGCCCGCCATGCAAAGGACACCGCCATGGGCATTACTTTGAAGACCACCGCCAGCAAGATCATCGCTTCCGTCGCACTGGTCGGCACTGCCGCCGCCGTGGCCGGCCTGGGCACCTACGGCGCCTTCACCTCCACCACCTCTGCCAGTCAGGACGTCACCGCGGGCACCGTCAACATTGCTCTGGCCGCCTCCGGTGTGGATAACACCCTGAACGTTCCGGTCGCCGGCGTACTGCCCGGGGACAAGGTCGAGAAGCTCGTCAAGCTCACCAACGGCGGAAACTCGGCCC
Organism: Pseudarthrobacter cremeus; assembly: GCF_051857465.1. NCBI lineage: Bacteria > Bacillati > Actinomycetota > Actinomycetes > Micrococcales > Micrococcaceae > Pseudarthrobacter > Pseudarthrobacter cremeus. The sequence goes on from NZ_JBPZHC010000008.1 coordinate 244,618, forward strand.
TGAACAACATCACCCTGGACACCTCCGCCGGTGCCACCGGTTCGCTGCTGACCTCCGATCCGGTCAACGGCCTGCAGCTGACCATCGAGAACTGCGCCACCGCCTGGACCGGCACCGCCGCACCGTATACCTGCACAGGTGGTGCGACCACGGTGCTGGCCAGCTCCCCCATCCTGACAGTCACCCCGAAGACTTTGGCTAACCTTTCCTCGCTGACCGCGGGCCAGTTCGACAACCTGATGGTCACCACCGCACTGCCGGCCTCCGCCCCGAACACGCTCCAAGGCCTGACCAGCACCATCGGGTTCACCTTCACCGCCACGCAGCGGACCGCCACCACCAAGTAATTACAGCTGCCAGCAATCACCGGAACGAGGAGCCCATGAGCGCCGTCACGACAGGCACCCCTACCCCTCACCGGGGAGAGGCACAGGCGAACGCTGCGGATCCTCGTTCCGGCGCCCGGCCAGTGGCCCGGATCTTCCGCCGGACCGTGTCGTACCTGACCACCGCATTCCTGGTCCTGGCCGTCGCCTCGTTCCTGATGCTTGCCATCGGCCCGCGGTTGCTCGGCTACCAGACCTCCACCATGCTGACCGGGTCGATGGCCCCGCTGATCAACCCCGGCGACATCGTCCTCACCCGACCCGTCCCGCTCGAAGACATCAAGGTCGGCGACATCATCACCTACAGCATCCCCGTTGAAGACCGGCGGATCGAAACCCACCGGATCATCGAGATCACCGTCGACCCGGACGGGACCACCACGATCCAGACCAAGGGCGACGCCAACAACGGCGTGGACCCATGGACCGCGACCGTCAACGGTGCCTCGATCGACCGCCACGTCCTGACCGTGCCCTACGTCGGCACCGCCATTCGGGCGCTGCGCGAACCCATCATCCTCAACACCCTCATGTACGGCGCCCCCGCGGTGCTCGTCCTCATGCTGTTGGGAAGCATCTGGGCCAAGAAGCCCGAGCCGGAAGCCCCGTCGTCACTGTCAAAGACAGCCCGTGCCTGACCGGGCCCGGAGCCTGCTTCATTTTGAGCGGATCCGAGAGCTCTCAGTCCAGCTGGACGACAGCCCTGCCGCCACCCTGAAGTTCCTCGAGGCCTACCTGGCGCTCCTCCCCGACCGGCTCGAACGTATCCTCCGCGGCATTATCGACTGCGACCAGGCAGCCTCCCGTGAAGCGGTCTTGAGCCTGAGGGTCGCCTCCGCCATGTCCGGCGCAGTCAGCGCCGAACTGTGCTGCCTGGAACTTGAACCACTGATCCGCGGTAACCAGTTCTCCCTTGCCGTGGCCAGCGCCCGGCGACTCAGCAGCGAAGTGAGCGCACTCTACGAAACCGCACCGGCAATCCTGCTCGAAGCCCACCGCGAACTGACTGCCTGACGCCACGGACGAAACACTGCCCGGCCGGATCCCTGACTCCACTGGTCCGGCCAAAAACGAAGCCGGACCACTGCCACCAGCATCTGGACAGGACGCGCCGACACCTCGATCCTGCCGGGCTTCACCTCCCGAAGTTCACTCAGTCGCGCCTCGGTGACGGCTCCACTCCACGGCTGTCTTGACCGCGTCACCAGCCACCTCTGCCGCAGGTTCCTAAATCCTGTTACATGACTGCTTAGCGAGTTCCTGGCAGTCGCCAGGGGGCCGGTTCCCTGGAGACAGACTGGTCTTTCCGGGGGTATTGTCTCTCTTACGGAGACTGCTGTGATCCGTTGAGGCCCAACGCCTTTCGGTCTTATGCAGGGCCCCATGTCAGCAGAACGAATCTTTCACCGCATACTCTCGGAGCTTGACCCATGGCTACCAGCGCGTCGTCCGCGGAAATTCCTCCGCTGGCCATTGAGTCACTACGGCGGCAGGCGCAGGAAATAATCGATGAGGTTCTCCGTGGGGATGCACCCGGCGAGGAGCTGGCCAGGGCCAGGCTCCGCCGCTGCGTGGAGAGGAATCCCGGCCGGCCCGAGCGCGCGCTTCTGGAACAGCTGATGTCCCGGCCGCCCGGGAGCGGTAAGGCTTGAGGAAACAATAATCCTGGCGTCGTACCGGGAGCCCGCTCGGGTAGAAGAGTGCCGCTTTCATCCGCATTTTGACGGTCAAGAATTAAGCATGGGTGGGAAATGGTTGGGGCTCCATCGCGGTCCGGTTGTTCCTGTACGAATGGTCGGATCTCAGGTGGTACGGGGAAACTTTCCGATTAGCACATTCCCGGCCTCCTCAAGAAGTGGCCGGCCGCTTGTGCGGGCGCCCTGATGAAGCGCCGTCAATGCTTCCACCCGGCTGCATCGATCCTGGACGATGATGAGAGCGACCGCACCGTCCACCACAGCACGGGACCTTAGTGAAGCACGCCATTGCTCGGACTCGAGATCGCGGGAGTGGCTGCCCAGGGCGACCTGAACGGTCCGGGACATGGAACCGGCAAGTTCCTCTACAGCGTCAATAACGGATTGCTCAAAGGTGTTTTGAAAGGCGGAGTAACAACTGAGAGCAGCCCTGACCGAGTCGCCGGCGTGAATCGGGGTGGCCAACACCGACCGGATTCCCTCTCGGCGGGCAGTTCCGGCCAGCCTGAACCAGCCGCCATTGGAGTCTAGAGCGGGAATGAACACGTGGCTTAGCCCGCCGAGGGCCAACAGGCAGGGGCCTTCTCCCGCTTCGTGCTGCACCCGATCCAGCCGCCGCGCCCGGTCACTGCTGCTGGCCAAGACCTCGGGGTCTTTGCCCCGTAGCACGCTGATGGCGCAGGCCAGGGGCGTCTCCCCGCCCAGCAGGGACGCAGCCATCAGCGTCAGCCTGAGGAGGAAGTCCGGCAAGCCTTTGGTCTTCAGAAGGAGATCCTGGACATGGTCAGACTGTGGTTCTTTGCTGGCATCCGCCATCGGGCCTCGATCCCGCAAAGGCCTCAAGGCCTTGCGCCCCGCCGCAGACGGAACGCCGTGGGCACCTATGCACGCTGCTGTACGCTGGCGGCCCGTCGGGCTATCTTTCTCAGCGTACTCTGCATACCCCCGGCTACAGCCTTTTGGGACGCGTATACTCACCCGAGTCATCCTCTGCCCATCAAAAACCCTGCGGATGCACGGCGAACAGCACCCAAACGGCGGACCGGCATCGAACTTCCTTAGGAGCGTGCAATTTGTGCCTCTCCCCCGGTTCAGGGTGAAAGGTCGATAGAACGGAACTAATAATGAGCCGGCACACATGCCGGTCGCTCCTCCGGGGCTGGGTCTGTTCGGCTGTGCGCCTTCAGAGTGTGTACATGGCACCGTACAACACTGCCTGGGGCTGGCCGCAGCGGCTGTGCAGGGACCACGGCATCTGGTTGGTGTTCTCGAAGAAGCGTGGCCTGAACCGCAGACCCGGGCCGCCGGTCCACGACGACCTGGCCGAGCGGGATTTCACCGCCGCGGCGAGGAACGAGCTGTGGCTGACGGGCATCACAGAGCACCCGACTGCCGAGGGCAAGCTTTACCTTTGCGCGGTGAAGGACGTCGATTCCAGAAGGATCGTCGGCTACTCGATGGACTCGCGGATGAAGTCCTCGCTTGCTGTCGCTGCGATGGAGAACGCGGTGCGGTCACGCTGCCCGGAAGGGACAGTGATGGACTCGGACCCCGGATCCCGGTTCCGGTCACGCCGGGTTCGTCGAATCACTGCGGCACTGCGGGCTCACTGGATCGATGGGAAGGGTCGGTGCCTGTGCGGACGACGCCGCGATGGAATCGTTCTTCTCGCTGCTGCAGAAGAACGTTCTGGACCGTAAGCGGTGGTTCACCAGGAAGGCAACTCCGGCTGGCCATCTCAACCCGGATCGAAACGACCTACCACCTGGAATATGAAGCTTACCAACGGCCCATTCCGGCGTGCTCCTCAAGTGTCACAAACCGTACGTGCTCTTCAGGTGCTCATGCGGACCATGATGTAAGGACCACGGACGTTGACCACTTCTCAGCTGGCAGACTATGTAAATGGCCAAGGGAACTCTTCGCATATTTCTGGGTGCGGCGCCAGGGGTGGGTGTGACTTTTGCAATGCTGCAGGAGGCCCACCGGATTGCGGCCGGCGGCAAGGATGTTGCCGTGGGCATCGTTTTGGACCATGGCCGGGGGCAGACACGGGAGTTGATGACCGGCCTCGAGATTGTGGCTCCGCATTCGGAAGTTCAGGACAGTCTTGTCGGTCCAGAGATGGACGTTGACGCCGTGTTGGCCCGGCACCCCGAGGTTGCGGTCGTTGATGAGTTTGCCCACTCCAATGCTCCCGGGTGCAGGAATCGGTACCGGTGGGAGGACATCGAGGAGCTGCTCAGCGCGGGCATTGATGTGCTCTCCACTATCAGCATCCAGAACCTGGCATCGTTGGAAGACGTCGTGTCCGCCATCACCCAGGGGCTTCAAAAGGAAACGGTGCCCGACGCTATCGTCCGCAGAGCAGACCAGATCGAGCTCGTGGACATTCCTCCGGAACTATTGCGTCAGCGAATCGCCGACGGGAACATTTACCCAAGAACCAAGGTCGACGCTGCCTTGGCCAATGAATTCCGGCTTGGTAACCTCATTGCCTTGCGGGAGGTCGCCCTGATCTGGCTCGCGGACCGGGTCGACGAGGGGCTCGCGAAATACCGGGCCAGCCATGGCATCACGGAGAACTGGCCGGCCCGCGAACGCGTCGTCGTCGGCATCACGGGAAATCCCGGCGATGAGGCGATCATCCGGCGGGCGTCGAGAATCCTCTCCAGGGTCAACGGCGGTGACCTTCTGGCTGTTCATGTCCGCCCTTATGCCGGTCGGCGCAAAGAATCGCTCCCCGCCCTGGAAGGCCACCGGCAGCTCGTGACAGGCCTCGGCGGCAGCTTCCACACCGTCTCCGGCGAGGACGAAGCCGCCGCTTTGTTGGATTTTGCCCGCAGCGTCAACGCAACGCAGCTCGTCATTGGGATATCCCGGAGCCGGCTTCCCAGCCGACTGCTGGGCAGGGACGTCGCCTCCAAAGTCGTTCGGGACTCCGGCGACATTGACGTACACATGGTCTCCCATCCTTCAGCCACCAGCGGACTGCCCAGGCCTACCCCATGGGGGCTGGGCAGGGCCAGGACAACCGCCGGTTTTGTGCTTGCGGTAACTATTCCGGCCCTGGCCACATCACTTCTGTCATTGACCCCGGAACTGAACCTGGCAACCCACGTCCTGGTACACCTCACCGGGGTGATGGCGGTGGCATTCATCGGCGGTCTATGGCCCGCTGTATTGGCGGCAGTACTGGACTCGTTGCTGCTCAATTACTACGAAACCGACCCTGTCGGGACCTTCACCATCAGCGACCCGCAAAATCTCTTCGCGTTGCTCGTGTTCCTGGGCGCTGCCATCGCAGTGTCACTCTTGGTAGGCCTTTCCGCGAAGCGAACGCAGGAGGCCGTCCGGGCCCGGGCGGAGGCGGCAACCTTGGCGGACCTCGCCAGGGACGCCCTCATCGAGGATGACACGATGGCCGCGTTTCTGGACAAAGTCCGTGAGACGTTCCAGGTGCCCTCGGCCGGGCTCTTTACCAGGACGGAGACAGGCCGCGAGTGGGATCTGCGGGCGCATGCTGGAGCGATCCCGCCTTCGCCGCCGGGCGGGGAAGATCCCGGTGAAGGCGCTTATGAACTGGCGGATCCGCAGACAGCCCTGGTGGTTTCAGGCAAAACCCTCACTGCCGGGGACCGGCGAGTGCTGGCCGCGCACGCGGCCCACCTGCTCCTGCTCCGGCAACGCCATGCTCTTCAGCTCCGGCTGAAAGACAGCACGCGGCTGGCTGAGGGCAACAGTATCCGGACTTCCATCCTCCGCGCGGTCAGCCATGACCTTCGGACTCCACTGGCGGGGATTAAGCTCGCGGTCACTTCCCTGCTGCGTCAAAAGAGACGGCTTCCGGAGGAGATCCAGAATGAAATGCTGCATACCATCGACTCCTACACCGACCGCCTTGATTCGCTGATCGGCAATCTTTTGGACATGTCGCGCATATCCAGCGGCTCCGCTGCCCCGCTGACATCCCCGGTGACCTGGCGCGACGCCATCGAAGACGCCCTGCGGGGACTCCCCGAAGGAAACATACGCGTCGAACTGGCGCCCAACATGCCAGCTATCGACGCAGACCTCGGCATGCTGGAACGGGTCATCGCCAACGTTGTCGAGAACGCCCAGAAATACGCGGCCGGTTCCGATATCGTCATTGTCGGCCCGTCCAGCGGATCCGGTGCCCCTACAATCAACGGCCGCCCCTGCGGGGAACTCCGGATCGTAGACCACGGCCAGGGTGTGCCGGCAGAGGACGTGGTCGCCATGTTCGAGCCGTTCCAGCGGCTGGACGACGCGCCGGAAGGCCTCGGCATAGGTCTGGGACTGGCCGTGGCTAAAGGATTCACCGAGGCGATGGGCGGACAGTTGACGGCGGAACCGACCCCGGGGGGAGGGCTGACGATGGTGATCCGGCTGCCCCTTTCGGCCGGCCCCCTGCTTACCCCCACTGAACCGCGTGAGGCCGGGACCGGCAAGCCGTGAGGACCATACTTGTGGTGGATGATGAGGCCCAGCTCCTTCGCGCTTTGCAGGTGAACCTCCAGATTGAGGGGTACCAGGTCCTCACCGCACTGGACGGGGAAACGGCGCTCCGGCACGCCGAAAACAACAACCCGGACCTGATCGTTCTGGACCTGGGATTGCCGGACATCAACGGCGTGGACGTCATCACCAAGATCCGCCGTACCAGCAGCACACCGATCATTGTCCTTTCGGCCCGGCACGGGTCCGTGGACAAAGTCCGGGCCCTCGACGCCGGAGCGGACGACTATGTCACCAAACCCTTTGGGCTGGACGAGCTCCTCGCACGGCTGCGGGTGGCCGAACGCCGCCTCGGCACATCCGACGCGCCGGACCTGACCGTGGACGTCGGGGACTTCGCCGTGGACCTCGCAAACCGCAAGGTGACCCGCGACGGAGCAACAGTACGGCTCACCCCGCGGGAGTGGGCCATTCTGGAACTGCTGGTCCGTAATCCCGGACGGCTCATCACCCAGCAACAAATGCTGGCCAAGGTCTGGGGCCCCGGTTACGAGGGCGAGACCCACTACCTGCGTGTCTATATGGGACAACTGCGGCGCAAACTCGAAGCCCAGCCGGCCAGGCCCGGTCACCTGCTCACCGAAGCAGGAATGGGCTACCGCTTCGAACCATAACGCCGCTGCAGGCGGGACCCGAAAACCAACGCCCCGCCGCTCGGAGCTACGGTAAAACGAGCCGTGTAAATGATTCGTCAATAAAAGCGCTTTCCGCGATCCAGCGCATTCCTCCGGTGTTAGCTTCGGCATTAACAGCGGTGCAGTGCGCGCCGTGCGGAAAGGAATCGATGACCACGTTAAGCAGGCCCCCGGCTGATCCGTCGGCCCTCAAACCGGCCGGCAAGGAGGCGCTGAGGAACTGGTTGCTGTTCGGGCTGCAGGACAGCAGGGGCACGCATCTTGGCCCTGGCGGCATTACTACCGCCCATGAGAAGAAGCATCCCTGGTGGCAGGTCATGTGCTTGACCGGTGTGGACTACTTCTCCACCCTGGGCTACCAGCCGGCCATCGCTGCCCTGGCCGCAGGCGTAATTTCACCGCTGGCAACAATGGTTCTCGTCGCCGTTACCCTGCTCGGCGCACTGCCGGTCTACCGCCGCGTCGCAGGGGAAAGCCATCGCGGCGAAGGCTCGATTGCCATGCTTGAACGGCTCCTGCCCCGCTGGAGTGGCAAGCTCTTCGTCCTGGTCCTGCTCGGATTCGCCGCAACGGACTTCATGATCACCATGACGCTGTCTGCCGCTGACGCAAGCGCGCACCTGATCCAGAACCCCGTTGCCCCCGGTTGGCTTCAGGGCCAGAACATCATGGTCACCCTCCTCCTGCTGGCGCTCCTGTCCGCGGTGTTCCTGCGTGGCTTCAAGGAAGCAATCGGGGTGGCCGTGACCCTCGTCGTCCTCTATCTGGGCCTCAACGCCGTGGTTGTCGCCGCGACCCTCTTTGAGGTGTTCAGCCACCCGGTTGCGATGGGCGATTGGTGGAAGGTGCTCTGGAGCTCCCACGGCGATCCGTTCATGGTCGTGGGAATCGCGCTTCTCGTTTTTCCCAAGCTCGCCCTGGGCCTGTCAGGCTTCGAAACAGGGGTTGCCGTGATGCCCCAGGTCCGCGGAGACGAGGACGACACGGAGGAAAACCCTGCCGGCCGGATCCGCGGCACCCGCCGCATGCTCACCAGCGCGGCGGTCATCATGAGCTGCTTCCTGATCACCACCAGCTTCATCACCGTTGTCCTGATCCCCGAGCAGGAATTCCTGCCCGGCGGGCAGGCCAATGGCCGTGCACTTGCCTACCTGGCACACGAATACCTCGGCGTCGGATTCGGCAGCATTTACGACCTCAGCACCATCGCCATCCTGTGGTTCGCCGGTGCCTCCGCCATGGCAGGGCTGCTGAACCTCGTCCCGCGCTACCTGCCCCGCTACGGGATGGCGCCGGAATGGGCCAAAGCCGTCCGTCCTCTCGTGCTGGTGTTCACGCTGGTCGGTTTCCTGATCACATACCTTTTCAGGGCCGACGTCGACGCCCAGGGCGGCGCGTACGCCACCGGCGTCCTGGTCCTGATGACCTCCGCGGCGATCGCGGTGACTCTCTCCGCCCGCCGGCGCAACCAACCCAAACGCGCCGTCGCTTTCGGTGTGATCTCCGTCGTCTTCACATACACCACCATCGCCAACATCTTCGAACGCCCCGAAGGCATCAGGATCGCCGGGATCTTCATTCTGGGCATCATCGTGATCTCCCTGCTCTCCCGCGTCCGCCGTTCTTTCGAACTGCACGCCACCCACGTCCACATGGACAGGCAGGCACTGGAATTCATGTCCGGCACCCTCGACGGACCCATCGCGATCATCGCCCACGAACCGCTCCGGCTCAGCGCCGATGCCTACCGGGACAAGCTCACCTCCGCCACCGAAGTCAGCCATTTACCCCTCGATCAAGAGGCGATCTTCCTTGAAGTGGTCGTCGATGATTCCTCCGACTTCGAAACAGAACTCCACGTGCACGGAGTGATGCGGCACGGATACCGGGTCCTCGAAGTCCACGGCCCCGTCGTCCCGAACACCATCGCCTCTGTCCTGCTCCACATCCGTGATGCCACCGGCCTGATGCCCCACATCTACTTCCGCTGGACCGAAGGGAACCCGGTAACCAACCTCCTGCGGTTCCTGTTCCTGGGCGAAGGCGAAATCGCCCCCGTCACCAGGGAAGTCCTCCGGGAAGCAGTGCCCGATGTCACCCAACGCCCCTGGGTCCATGTCGGCTGAGGAAAGGCGCAGGCCTATGCCCGAGCTCAGGGAGTACCAACCTGCCGGACTCAGGTTCGCCGCAGCCGCCGGGAACGTCGAAGGCTACGGCGGCCGCGGCGTGGACGGCATTGCCTACCGGCCACCGGGTGACTACCTTTACAAAGACAACTCCGGCGGCGCCTGGTGGATCGTTTTCCACCAGTTTCAGACCGTTGACCCCCGAACCTCCCGCCGCCGGGGAGACGTCCTGGCATGCAGCGAATCGCACGGGGAACTGGTTCACGTGCGGGTGCTCGCCGCCAACGTCAGCCGCGCAGAGGCCGACGCGGCCTTCCGCGAGAACACGCCGTCCAGCTATGAGGAAGCGGTAAGAGTTGCCGCCCGGATCCCCACAGGGCTGCCTTGAAAGTTGGAGAACACGTAGTTGCGAAGGGGGCCCGCAACATTCTGGAACCAGACAGCGAAGAGACTCCCTGGAGGATCCTATGGTTTCTCAGCGCGCGGCGGCGGGGACAGCCGCAAGCAGTTCCTGATAGTGCGCTTCATGTTCCGCCAGTTCCGCGGCCGTGACGCGGGACGCAGAGTGCAGGATCAGGGGTTCTTCCATGTGCAGCCCGCAGAGGTGGCCCGTGGCTTCCAGAGGGCGCAGGAGTTCAGCCATGGTCAAGCGGTTATGCCCGCCGGGCGTAAAGGAGGATTCGGGGCCGGTGGTTGAAATGACCAGCCGCAGCCTCTTGCCGTGCAGAGCGTCCCCGCCGGAGCCTTAGGCGAGGCCGTTAGGTTAGGACCTTGGTCCATCCACTCCTTCAGCACCCCGGGCACGGAGTACCAATGCCAAGGGAATTGCCACACTATGGCGTCATGGTCACGCAAAAGTTCCTGCTCCCGGATGGCGTCCACGCGGCGGTCCGGATAGGCAGCGGAGAGATCATAGACGGTGACGTTTACCACATTCCTGATCGCTGCGCTAAGCCGGGGCGTGATCTGAAGCCAATCACAGGCAGGAATCGACGTCCCATTTGGAGTACTTCTGGCCGCGTCATCACGCCCGGCGGCCGCAGCCATCCGGGAGAGGGACAACGAGGTGGCACAGCAGGAATCCATCGCCGGGATCATCGCGTCCCTGCGCCCTGTGGAACGCGAAGTGCTGACGCTCGTCTACTGGGACCAACTCAGCACAGTGCCCAGCGGAGCGCGTCCGTGGCACGTACTTGTGCGTAGTCGGCATCACCAGTCCTGCGGGCCAGGAACAAACTGGTTCTGTCGAAGTCTGCTGGAAAGTCACCTGTTTTGGCTGGGCACGGCCCCGCTCGCCCATCAACGAATCTTGACGTCCACGCCGTTCTCTTGGCCGAGGCCCGTAGTCTGGGTTCGGCTTCACCAGCGGGACCGGTTAGCTGTCGGCGTCGGCCCACACTCTAGCAGTGGATCAGGACACGTCATCGATCCAGTCACTAAGCGCAGCTTCGGCGTCGACTCACCCCCATCGTCGGACCGCAGCACCTTCATTGGGACCACGCCAGCCGGAGGAACAGTCGATGTCGAGCAGGACGATCGGCTGTCATTGACAGGGGCACCCTACCGGGGAGAGCCGAACCGGAACGGACGCCCCAGCTTGTGAGCAGACGTTTCCGAAAGTGCTTGACGGTGGCCATTCCGGACGAGCACCATGCACACACGGAGCGCCTCCCTCTGGCGCTTCGATCGATGTCTACGGAAGGTGCTCCCATGTCCCGCTTACGTTTCCTGGCGCCCGTCGCTGTCGCCGCAATGGTGTTCATTAGCGCCGGCGCGGCCACCGCTGCACCACCGGAGCACGTCGGCCCGGAGGAGGGGTCCGGAACGTTCACGGATAGCTGCGGCTCGTTCATCGTGTCCGGCTCCGGTTCCGGAAGCACCCGCTACACAGTCTTCAAAGATGCGGCGGGCAACATCACCGGCTTCAAGCAGTTCGTCTCCGCCCCTGCGGACACCTGGACGAACCAGACTACGGGCAAGACGATTGTCATCAGGGCCCACTTTGTCCAGACCTGGGACGCGGAGACCCGCAACCTCACAATCGTCGGGTTCCGCTACTTCGTCAACGAAGCCGGCGCCGGAGCGACCGTCCAGGAGGTCGGACGTATCGTCTACGCGGACCGGACCGAGCAGGAGATCCTCAGCATGGCCGGCCGGCATGACATCTCGAACTGGGATCTGATTGGCCCGGTGCTGTGCAGCGCGCTTGAGTGATTGGGCGACCGGCGACAGCCGCAGCCCATGAAAAAGGGCCCACCCGCGCCCGCTCCGCTGGTGGTCATCCCGGAGCGAAGGGAAGGGCGGGCGATAGCCCTGATGTCTTCGGCCAGCTACGGCCGGGACAGCCTCACCGCCTGCCCGTTCAGGCCGACGGGTCACCTGCTACAAAACAGGAGCCTGTCCCATATCGCGCGGTCCTGTAGGCACAGGACCGCGCTGGTGAAGTGAATGGGCGCGCGCAGATGTCCACACTTCACCGGAAGTTTGTACACACGCTGAGCACGAGACGCGTCTGACCTGCGACAACACTGGATCGGTAGGTGGTCTGCAGTCCCACACACCTTCAGTCGCTGCCGCTTGCTCGTATGTCGCACCCTCGGGTGCCCCTGCCCTCGACGCAACCCTGGCCAGCGTCCATGCGCGGCTGCCTCTGTCAATGGCCATTACGTTCTGCCCACGGGCGGCCAATTAATGTGCCCGCTGGTAGCCAGTAAAACTGCCCGGTGATGGCCAACAGATCTGCCCACTGATTGGTTCGGCGGGGTTGGCCATTCTTGGGGTTGGTCAGTTCAGTCGGGTGACTCCTTTTCCGGCGAGGGCCTGGGTGAGGCGGACGGAATCGCCGCTGGTCTGGCAGACGTGGGCGTGGTGGAGGAGCCGGTCAACGGTCGCGGTGGCGAGGGTTTTGGGCATGAGTTCGTCGAAGCCTGCGGGGTGGAGGTTGGAGCTGATCGCGACGGACCGTTTTTCGTAGGCTGCGTCCACGACCCGGTAGAGGCCTTCGGCGGCGTCGGTGGCCACCGGCAACAGGCCGATGTCGTCGATGACCACGAGCTCGGCTCGGAGGATCCGGGTCACGGCGCGGGTGACGCTGTCATCGGTGCGGTGCGCGCGGATCAGGACGCCGAGGTCTTCGAGCCGGAACCAGGCCACGCGCATTCCGGCTTCGACGGCCTGTTGGCCTAGGGCTTCGAGGAAGAAGGTTTTCCCGGTTCCGGAGGGCCCGCAGACGACCAGGTTTTCCCGTCGGTTGATCCATTCTAGGGTCCGGAGTGCCTGTTGGGTCGGGGCCGGGATGGAGGACGCGTTCGGGTCCCAGGCATCGAAGGTTTTCCCGGTCGGGAAGCCTGCTGCTTTGCGGCGGGAGGCGAGCATGGACCTGGCCCGGCCGGCGGCTTCCTCGGTGAAGAGGGCTTTGATGACCTCGACCGGTTCCCAGCGCTGGGCGCGGGCGGTCGCGATCAACTCCGGTGCCAGCGCCCGTGCGTGGGGCATTTTCAGGGACCGCATCAACGCTTCGAGGTCTGCCGGTAGCGGCGGAGCTGCGGTGTTGGTCGTGGTGACGGGACTCATCGGGCCTCCTCCGCTGTGGTGTTCAGGGTGGCGGTGGGGTTGAGGGCGGGGTTGCCGATCGCGGCCCACGGGCTGGTTCCTTGGGTGAGGGAGGTCGCTTCGTTGGCGGCGTGGGTGGTGGTGCGGCGGATGTTGGCGTTCAGGATGGAGGCGAGGTCCGGGTGCGCGAAGCGGCCGTGCAGGGCGGCGTCGCCGAGGGCCCGGTCGACGTGGTCGGTGCCGGCGATTTTGGCCAGGGTGACGGCTTCGGCCATTTTCACGTTCATCCGTGCGGTTCCGGCTGCGGCGGCTTCGATTAGCCAGGTCCGTGCGCCGTCGCCGATGGCCAGGAACGCTGCCTCGTCGGCGCTGCGGGCCCTGACCTCGTAGTCGCCGGGGATCTTTGCCCGGGTTCCGGGGAAGTGGTCATCGTTGATGGCGGGGCTGCCGGGGCGGGCCCGGTCGTGGCGGGCGACTTCGACGGGGCCGGCGGTGCCGTGGTGGACGATGATGACCTGTTCGTCGGGTCCGGTGCCGTGGGTGCGGACGAACACGCGGGCTCCGAGGAGGTGTGCCGGGACGGAGTACTGGCCGTTTTCGAAGGTGACCATGGGGGTGTTCTCCGGGACGGTGCGGGCCAGGCCGAACGCGACCGTGTGGGCGGTGTCCGGGATCCGGTGCAGCCGTGGGGCTTCCTCGGCAAGCATCGCCGCGGGTTTGCGTCGCGTCACCCGGTGCTCCCGGTCATTCACCTCATCCATGAACGCTTGGCAGGCCGCCTCGAGTTCGGCGAAGGTGCCGTAGTCGCCGCGGAGGTTGGTGTCCTTGGGGACGAGGTCGGCTTTGGCGAGTTTCACGGACGCTTCCACCCCGCCCTTGGTGGCAGGATCCGCGGGCTGGCAGGTCAGCACCGTGACCCCGTAGTGCCGGGCGAAGTCCAGGGTCTGCTGGTTCCGGACCGGGACCCCGGCAACATGGGCCGTTGTCACGGTCTTCTCGTTGTCCGTCAGGACGTAGGTCGGTGCCCCGCCGAGGATCCGGAAGGACCGGTCCAGGGCCGCGAAGACGCTCGGTGCGGTCCGGTCACGGAGCGGGATCACGATCCGGAACCGGGAGAACGCCAGCCAGGCGACGAACAAGATGGTCTTCACCCCGCCGATCCGGGGGCCGTCGCCGAAGTCGTACTGCAGCCACATCCCCGGTTCAGTGATCCAGGGCCGGTGGACGCGGGTATGGCCGAGCCGCCACGCTGCTTTGACCTGGGCGATCGCGCGGCGGGTGGAGCGTTCCGAACCCGTGTAGCCCAGGGTGAGGAGCTTTTCGTGGGCCTTGTCGGCGCGGATCCGGCCCTTGGAGGTCTCAATCCACTCCTCGATCTTGGGCAGGAACGCGTCGGTGACCCTGCCGCGGGCCGCGGGTTCCCCGATGGGCCGGCCGGCGTCGCGGGCTTGGACGTGTTTGGCAACGGTGTGGTGCGAGCAGCCCGTGAGCTCCGCGGTGGCGCGCAACGACCCGGTCAGATCGTAGGCAGCAAGAATTTCCATGATTTCTCCGTCAGACTTCATACAGGGCCTCTTCCTGGTTCGCTTTTGGTGCGCTTAGACACCGTCATCAAACCCCAGGGAGAGGCCCCCACCGCTTAAGGCGCGGTCGGTTCAGTAAGGAAGTGGGCAGATCTCATGGCCGCCGGCGGGCAGTTCTGCTGGCCGCCAGCGGGCATTTTCGTGGCCGCCTATGGGCAGTTTTTCATGGCCGCTAACATGCCTCTTGCGTTTGCCCGCTGGTCATGTCTGCAGCGCCGGCGCGGAGCATAAAGGAAGTCATCGGAAATGGGATGAGCGGCCGAGAAAGCCCCACGACCACCCGTGTACAGGGTGTGGACAATGTCCACTCCCTTTTGGTCGGACAACCGATCACATTTCCGCGCCGCCCGTTTAGGTAAAGGAGCGGGAAGCAGCGAAAAGTCTTCAAGAGATCTCAGGCAGGTCATGTCGTCCGCACAACCCCTGGCAATGAATGAGTGGTGGCCAACACCGGCCACCAGAAGAAGCCAGAAAAGAGAACCAACAAGCCCCGATCCCAGCAGGCGGAGGGCCCACCAGCCAGGACCCTGAACCCGCCACCCACACAACTTCACAGGCCACCGCGGCACCAGGCACAGACCGCGGCCACAGTCGGAGGGACCCGCGGAGGGTCAATGTCAATACATTAAAAGCAAAACCCCCTCTGACGAGGGGGAATGCGTGCCCAAGGTGGGACTCGAACTGCCTTCCAGCCCTTGAAAACACTGGACGCCCGTGGAAACATGCGCAATCCGAAGCAGTTCGAGGGAAGTACGACACAATCTGAAGCTGAAAGTGTGGACAATGTCCACAGCCGTGTTTCGACCCTTGGCGGACACGGTTGGCCGACAACGGCAAGCCCGATTACTCACATCGTCGACGACGTAACTTCTTCCAATTCTGCAGCATCAGCAGGTCCAAGCACTGTTGGCACCTTCGTCTGCACGGCCCACACACATCATCGTTGAACCGAATCTTCGGTGAGATGCTCTTCCGAGACGATTGCGCGCAGGAACTATCTCGATCCCTGAGGCAGGTCAGCCCGCAGCGTCCTCCTCGTACCAGCCGATCCAAGCGGACGAGGTCAATGCCCTTGTGGGTTCCGTCATCTCCGCCTCCCACAACGCCAGGTCCTGGATGCGGGACAGCTGGAACGCCAGTCCCAGGTAGCGAACCAGGCAATTCATGGTCTTCCTTTCAGTCCGAGTCACAAGCCGTTCCGTCTCCGCCCCATCCACATGGCGCGGAGTCGACGGCGGCAGGAGGGTCGATAGGGGCGACACGGCCTCGCGTATCTTGTCCCCGGAATCTTGGCGATTGACGCAGGTGCCAGCACTGCGGCTGCGTCGACTTCAAGCGGCCCTGTTGTTAGCCGGACTGATGCTGAACTTCAATCCCTGATGGCAAACGACGCCAGAAAGAGCAGGCCCATGTTTGCACCGAATCGAAGCCTAAGCCGCCGTGATCCGCACCGGCAGGGACTCGAACCCTCGGAGAACGTTGTGCAGGATCGGCACGGGCGCGCCGTCCGGTTCGATTGCTGCTACCCGTTGGAGCAGCTGCTGGAGCACTATTTCCATTTCGAGTCGGGCGATCGGCTGCCCCACGCACTGGTGAAGGCCCATGCCGAAGGCGACGTGGCCGGAGGCATTGCGGTCGAGGTCGAACTCGTCGGCATTGTCCCCCCATTTGCGTGGGTCCCGGTTCGCGGCGCCCAGGAAGACCAGCACTTTCGCTCCGGCCGGGAGATGCACGCCTCCCAGGACGGTGTCCACAGCGACGGTTCGGTGGAACTTTTGGAACGGAGATTCCAGACGCAAAGCTTCATCGACGGCGAATTTCGCCATTTTGGGGTTTTCCCGCAGCCGGGCCCACGCCTCAGGGTAACGGGCCAGCACCGACAGTGTATTGCCTATGCCGAAGATGGTGGTGTCCACGCCGGCGGACAGCAGTGCCCGGACCAGCAGCGTGGCCTGCTGCTCGGTGATCAGGCCGTCCTCCACGCGCTTCCAGATCTGGGCACCAAAGCCGATGTCGTCGAGGTTTTCGCGCTGGCAGTTCCGCATTACCGCGGCAGCGTGCTCATCGCCCTGGGCGAAAGCCTGCTTGAAGATGTAATTTTCCGGACCGAAAGCGTTGAACACCATGTTGCCGTACGGCAGTAGATGTTCACGTCCGACGTCGGGAATTCCCACAGCGTCCGGGAAGACACGCAGGGGGTACTTCTCGGCGAGGTCGGTGATGGCGTCAAAGCGCTCGCTGCGGGCCAATTGCTCCGTCAGCTCAACGGCCGGTGGCGTAAACGGTTCCCTGAGGGCACGGACTGTGGAGGGGTTGATGACACCGGTCAGGGCGCGGCGCATCACCGTGTGGATGGGCGGATCTGATTCGAGGATGCTGGGCGGGCGCCAACCCGTGTCTTTCCGGATGTCCCGCGGACCCAGGCCACCGGAAGATATGTAGGTTTCGAAGTCTGTGAGGACCTCGTATACCTCCTGGTAGCCGGCCACAGCATAGCTGCCGGTGCTCTCCAGATAGGAGACGGCGCCGGCATCGCGAAGCCGCCCCAGGAACGGGTACGGATCAAGGAGATTTGCGGTCTCGAAGGGGTCCTCGCCCAATACATTGGCTTCATGGGTGGTTACGGTCATTGGAATCACTCCTGGTGACGAA
>NZ_JBPZHC010000009.1:0-215689 GCF_051857465.1 Pseudarthrobacter cremeus
TGAGCCGGATGACCTTCGACGCGGCCACCATCGCCTACGTCCAGAAACGCCAAGCCGAAGGACGCACAAAAAAGGAGATCCGCCGGTGCGTGAAACGCTACCTCGCCCGACGGATCTACCGAACACTCAACGACGCAAACCCAGGCCCCTGCCACGCTTGACAACCATAGAAGGATCCCCGCGTTGTCCTAGAGTTTGGCGATGATTCCGGCCAGCAGTTTCGAGATCCGCGGTCCGGCGGCATGGCCGGACTCGATGACTTCCTGATGGCTGAGCGGCATGGGGCTGATGCCGGCCGCCAGATTGGTCACCAGCGAAATGCCGAACACCTCCATGCCTGCGTGCCGGCCCGCGATAGCCTCCAGGGCGGTGGACATGCCCACCAGGTCAGCGCCGATCCGCTTGGCGTACTGGACTTCAGCCGGGGTTTCGTAATGCGGTCCGCTGAACTGGGCGTAGACGCCCTCGTCCAGTGAAGCGTCGACTTCCCGGGCCAGGGCACGGATGCGTGAGCTGTAGAGATCTGTCAGGTCAACAAAGGTTGCGCCTTCCAGCGGGGACGTGGCGGTGAGGTTGATGTGATCTTTGATGAGGACCGGCGTCCCCGGTGCCCAGCTCTCGTTCAGGCCACCGCAGCCGTTGGTGAGGACAAGGGTCCTGCACCCGGCGGCCGCCGCGGTCCTGATGCCGTGCACCACGGCGCGGACCCCTTTGCCTTCGTAGTAATGCGTCCGTGCGCCCAGAACCAGGGCGCGTTTGCCCTCCTTGGTCAGGACCGAGCGGATGGTGCCGACGTGTCCTTCCACAGCCGGTGCATGGAAGCCCGGGACTTCATCGGCGGCCAGGGTGGCGGTGGTGTCACCGATAAGGTCCGCTGCTTCGGCCCAGCCCGAGCCCAGGACCAGGGCGACGTCGTGGGCCGCCACGCCGGTCGCCTCGGCGATGTAGTCAGCCGCAGAGCGCGCGGCGAGGAAAGGGTCAGTGTCGGGGAGGTCTGTATTACTCACTGGTACAAGCTATCTTGCCGCCGCCGCTGTGCCCAGCCTCAGGTGGTGGTCCCGGTGCGGATGGGAGAGAATGGTTGATTGTGACTACGCATCCTGATTTCAGCTCACCCCGGATCGCAATCCTGGGAGGTGGCCCCGGCGGATACGAAGCCGCCATGGTGGCAGCCTCCCTGGGAGCGCAGGTCACCATCATCGAACGCGCCGGCCTCGGCGGCTCCGCGGTGCTCACCGACGTCGTACCTTCCAAAACCCTGATTGCGACGGCGGATCTGATGACCCGCGTCGGCGAGGCGGGGGAGCTGGGAGTGAAGTTCGACGTCGACGGCGGCGATTTCGTGCCGGTGATGCGCGCAGACCTGAAGCACATCAACGACAGGCTGCTGGGCCTGGCCCGCCAGCAGTCACGGGACATCTCCACCGGGCTGGAGCAGCACAACGTCCGCATCGTGATCGGTTCCGGCCGGCTGGTGGACACGCACACCATCGAAGTGATTACCGCGGACGGTACGGAAACGGTCGAAGCAGACACGATCCTGCTGGCCGTAGGCGCCCATCCGCGCGAACTCCCCACTGCCCGCCCGGACGGCGAACGCATCCTGAACTGGGCCCAGATCTACGATCTGGACGAACTCCCTGAGGAACTCATTGTGGTGGGCTCCGGTGTCACCGGCGCAGAATTCGCCTCCGCCTACAACGGCCTGGGCTCCAAGGTCACGCTGATCTCCAGCCGTGACAGGGTGCTGCCCGGCTCGGACACCGACGCCGCCGAGGTGCTGGAAGAAGTCTTCGAACGCCGCGGCGTCCGGGTTCTGTCCCGCGCCCGCGCGGAAACGGTCGAAAGGACGGACGACGGCGTGGTGGTCACGCTCGGCGACGGGTCCAAGGTCACCGGCAGCCACTGCCTGGTCTGCGTGGGCTCCATCCCCAACACCGCCGGCATCGGCCTGGAAGAGGCAGGGGTGGCGCTGACCGAGGCCGGCCACATCAAGGTCGACGGGGTTTCGCGCACCACCGCGCCGAACATCTACGCCGCCGGCGACTGCACCGGTGTGCTGGCGCTCGCGTCCGTGTCCGCAATGCAGGGCAGGATCGCCATTGCGCATTTCCTGGGCGACAGCGTCATGCCCATCAAGCTGCACCAGGTGGCCTCCAACATCTTCACCTCCCCGGAGATCGCCTCGGTGGGTGTATCCGAGGATGAAATCCACTCCGGCAAGTACCAGGGCGACGTGATCAAGCTGTCGCTCAAGAGCAACGCCCGCGCCAAGATGCGCAACCACAAGGACGGCTTCGTCAAGATCTTTGCACGCAAAGGCTCAGGCACCGTGATCGGCGGGGTGGTTGTGGGGCCGAACGCGTCAGAACTGATCTTCGCCATTTCGATCGCCGTGAAGCAGAAACTCCATGTTGACGACGTCGCCAGCACCTTCACCGTGTACCCGTCGCTCAGCGGCTCCATCTCAGAAGCTGCCCGGCGCCTGCACGTCCACATGTAGCACCGAAGGGCCGCATCGGCCCACTGCTACACTCTGCTCATGATCGGGCTTCCCTTCGCGGGAGATGGGCTGGTGCATGGCGGCCTTGTAGGGCTGGGAATCTTCGCAGCCCTGTTGTTTTATGCCTACGAGAAACGCCGCCGTGGCCTCACCGATCCCCGGCTTTGGCCCATTGCCGGGTTCGCAGTCGCCTTCGGTGCCATTGGTTCACGGTTGCTCACCTGGGACGTTTCCCGGCAGGTCTCGCTCGCGGACTGGTGGGGGAACGGGGACCGCAGCATCCTCGCGGGGCTGGTCGGCGCATGGTTCGGCGTCCATCTGGGTAAGCGGCTCACTGGTTACCGTCAGCCGACGGGCGATCTGCTGGCACCCGCCGTCGCCCTGGCGCTGGTCATCGGGCGGATCGGTTGCCTCCTGACGGAATTGCCGGGCACCCCGACCGGCGGAGCGTGGGGGATCGAACTCACCCCGGCGCAAGCCGCATTGCTCGGCGCACAGCCCGGAGTGGGCCTCCATCCGTCCTTTGCCTATGAGATCGTGTTCCACCTTGCGGCATTCGCCGTGATGTGGCGCTTTCGTGACCGGCTGCCCCATCCCGGCGATCTCTTCATCTGTTACGTGAGCTCCTACGCCCTGTTCCGGTTCGGAGTCGAGTTCGTCCGGGGCAATGAGGTGATCCTGCTGGGGATGAGCCGCCCCCAGTGGTTCCTTCTGGTGATTCTCCCCTTGCTGCTCTGGCGGATGCAGCGGGTATTCGGGAAACCTCTCCGCCCGCAGTTGGAAGGAACAGCGGCATGAGCGAGGACAAGCCCGACACCCCCTGGGAGCCCTTCAAACAGCCCCGGCAGGGTGAGCCGCCGACTGAACCCAGGGGCGGCTCCATGGCCGCCGGAATCCTCTTCGGCGCGCTGGCCCTCTACATTTTCTACGTGGGGGGAACAATGCTCGCCGGGGGGCCGTATGGATGGTCCCGCGGCATTCTGGGCGGGTTAGCCACATTCCTTCCGATCGTCGTCTATGTGGTGCTGGCCACCGTGCTTGCCGTCAGGCCCCCCACTTCCCGACTGGGTGCAGGCCTGCTGATTGGCCTGGGTATTTTCGCTCTGCTCGGCGGGGGACTTTGTGTAGGGTCCCTCGCCCAGCCCGGATTCTGAGAAGGGCCCGCTCCCATGACACGTACAGAGCAACCCGGCCCCGGCCAGCCGCTCCGCGGGGACCGGATCCACCGCTACGTCACAGCCTTCTGTCCCCGCTGCCACGAAGGGAACCCCCCGCTCGCGCAGGTTCGGCGGCTCTCCGGTGCGCTGCTGATCCGTGATGACCGGGTATGGCTCGAGCGCGGCTGCCCCGACCACGGCCTCGTCAGCACACTGTACGACGAGTCGCCCGAAATCCTGCGTTACCTGGAGAGGTGGCAGGCGCCCACCAAGCAGCACATCCCGGACCAGGCGGACAACTTCCGCCAGGTGCCGGAGGCTTACGCATACGGGCTGCCCGCCATGCAGACGCAGCACACGTGCATCCTCCTGCAGGACATCATCGAGCACTGCAACCTGCGCTGCCCCACGTGCTTCACGGCCTCCGGCCCCCAGCTGCAGGGGGTGGCCCCCCTGACCGAGGTTCTCGCAAACATCGACACCCGGCTTGCGCGCGAAAACGGCCGGCTGGACGTGCTGATGCTTTCCGGCGGTGAGCCGACACTTTACCCGCACCTCGCCGAACTACTGGATGAGCTCGTTGCCCGCCCGATCGTCCGGATCATGGTGAACACCAACGGCATGCTCCTGGCGACCGACGACGGGCTGCTGGCACTGCTGGCCAAGCACCGGGACCGGGTGGAGGTGTACCTCCAATACGACGGCGCGTCGAAGGAGGCATCCATCCATCACCGCGGCGGAGACCTCACCCGCTTCAAGGATGCGGCGATCTCGCGCCTGTCGGAGGCGGGTGTTTTCACCACCCTGACGATGACGGCGACACTGGGCGTCAACGACGGTGAGGTGGGCGCCGTCGTGATGAGGGCCTTGGAAACCCCGTTCGTGGGTGGTGTCGCGCTTCAACCGGTGTTCGGTTCCGGCCGGGGACACGGCATCGACCCCTTGGCCAGGCTCACGCACACCGGCGTCCTCGAACGGCTCGCGGAGCAGACCGGCGGGGTGGTCTCGTGGCACGACCTGACAGCACTCCCGTGCTCGCATCCGCACTGCGCTTCCGTGGGCTACATGCTGAAGGACGACTCGGGGGTCTGGCGTTCGCTGACCGCCCTCATCGGGCATGATCAGCTGCTGGCCTGGCTGGATCTCAATCCTGACAGCATCGCCAACCGCATCGCAGACAGCGCGATCCCGCTCGAACTGCGCAACCTCATGAAGTCCTCCCTGCTGGACCTGCTGAGCGAGCAGTCCTCGCTGTCCCACCCGCGCACCATGGATCTCTGGAAGAACATCTGCACCCAGTGCGACCTTGGGATCGGCACACTCACCACACTGGCGGCCGGCAAGCTCCCGGGCCAGCAACAACGGCTGCGCAGGCTCCTTGCTGAACGGGTCACCCGGATCATGGTCAAGCCATTCATGGACATTTCAACCATGATCGAGGAACGGCTCACGCAGTGCTGCGTCCACGTGGGGACAAAGAGCGACGACGGCGGGCACCAGTGCGCTCCGTTCTGCGCCGTCCAGGCATGGCCTGCCCTGGCCAGGCAACGGATGAGCACGGCCACGGGCACCCGGCTTCTCCCCGTCCGCCAGGTATGAGCCAGCCAGGTATGAGCCAGCCACAACGAGGAGGACTGATGAGTTCCGCTTCTGATGCCCGCCGTATCGCCGCAGGGCCATTGCCGTCGCAGCTGGTGCGCTCCAGGCACGCGGCCCGGCACGGGCACGTTCACGGGCACGGGCCGGACCCGGCAACGGATCCGCAGTCCGCACCGCCCTTCGACCCGCTGCGCCTTTGTATCTTCGCAACAGTCGCCCTGCTGGGCTGGATAGCCGGTCCGGTGGCACTCGCCGTGTTTGCTGCCATCGGGTTCGTTGGTTACTGGAAGGCGCGCCGGAGGGGCCTCACGAAGTCGAAATGCTACCTCCGCGACACGAGGCTGGTGCTGGCCTATCTGGGAATCCTGCTCGCGGCGGGGATGTGGGGGATCTACACCGTGGCAGCGCGCTGGGTGGGGTGATCCAACCGGCGGTGTCCGTCGAACCGGCCGCCGGGCCTTTCGACCTGCCGGTCATCAGCAGCTTTCCGGTAGCGTGGCGGCATGAGTACAGCACTGGAGCGGCCGCGCAACGGAAAAATCATCGGCGGCGTGTGCGCCGCGCTCTCCGCCCGCTTCGGGATTCCGAAGTTCCTGGTCAGGCTGGGATTTGTGATCTTCGGAGTGGTGGGGATCGGTGAGCTGGTCTACATCGCCCTATGGATCATGATTCCCAAAGCCCCGGCCTAGCGTCCGGCGGGCACCCCCGCTGTGACCAGCGCTGCTCCGGCAGCACCAGGACGGGGACGTTCGGCCCTACTTCAGCTGCCCCCTGCGCGCACACAGTGGAACATGGCCAACATCTACATCCCCTATGGCAGCGTTGAAGGGCAGACAGCCCGGATCGTGGAGTACATCGCCGACCTGGTCCGCGCCCACGGACACGAGGCGGAAACGGTGGACCTCAAGCACTCCGCCGCCGGCAGCATCCCCAGCGGCCAGGACGGGGTGATTGTCGCGGCCTCGATCCACATGGGCAAACACGAGGGCTTTGTGGCTGACTTTGTCCGGCAGAACCGCGCCGAGCTGGAGCGGCTCCCGTCCGCACTGATCTCGGTCAGCCTCGCCGCCCACGGCGACGAACAGAATGCTGAGGGCTACGTTGAGGAGTTCCAGGAACAGACCGGCTGGCACCCCGCGCATGTCGGAATCTTCGCCGGGGCCCTGCTTTACACCCAGTACAACTTCCTCAAACGCCAGATGATGAAGAAAATCGTGCGGGACAAGGGGTCCACGGACCTGGACACGTCCCGCGATTATGTCTACACCGAGTGGGACGGCGTGAAGCGCTTCACGGAGGATTTCCTGGCGGGAGTGCCTGCCGCATCAGGTCAGGAGCGGGCGTAGGCCGGAACCACATCCCCTGGCCCGAACGGTGTGAACCAGCGCTCGAAGCCAAGGCTGACGACGTCGTCATCCGGTCCGTCAGAATCATCTGAGTACAGCGCCAGGCTTTCCGCATCCTCCAACAGGACTTCCTCCACCAGTGCCCGCCAGTCTTCGGGCAGGTCCACTTCATAGATGTCCTCGGTAATTTCCGCCTGATCGAGCAGGCACCGGACCGCCAGCTCTGCTGCGATGCAGCCGGGGGCGGTCCAGCCGCGTCCCAGGGATGCTGCCACGTCCGAGGTGACCACAATGAACTTTTGGGTGAACTGCGCGTCATAGCTGGATGCAAACCGCGGCGGCAGCGAGGACAGCACCGAGGACCCGGCTATGTCGGACGGGGTGACGGCGTCCAGGCCGCTGAGGGTGCCGAGGTCGCGGAAGAGCTGGTCGAGAAGAACGCCGGACGAGTTCCACAGCAGTCCCGCCAGCAGGAGCGTCCGGCTCACAGCTTTTTGCCGGGCTTCTGGCGGAACGGCCGCCATTTCAGCCAGGTCTTCCGGATCGAACTGAAGCCGCTGCTCCGGAGTCATATCATCCGGGTGGGGATCAAGGCCCAGCAGCTCCAGGCTCAGCCCGGTCAGCTTCCCGGCGTCAGCCAGCAGTTCATCGGTGATGTCGTCGTCGTCGGCGCTCATGGCCCCGATGCCACCTGTCCGACGCTCCGGGCCCGATTCGCGTTACGCCGGCCCTGGCCGCCTGCTCCGGCCGTCCGCTCAGGCCGAAGCTGCCCGGAACTACACGGTTGCCGGGTGTGGCCGCGCAATCCGGACAGACGCGAGATAGATGATCCCGGCGATGAGGGGGACCACGCTCGCTGCTGCGAGTGAGAGGACCGGCCCGGATCGTCCGACGATCGTGATCAGGAGGGGGAGCACGCCCAGGGCGATGAGCAACCAGCCTGCCAGGGCGGTCCGCTTCAGTCCGAGTACGGCTGCGGGGAACGCCAGGGCGATGACACTGACAGCTACGACTGGTCCGAGCCCCCTGGTGAAACTCCGCACGTACTCCGGATCAACGGCGAACCATACGCATGCGGCCACCAAAGCAGACGTCAGTGAGATGAGCAGGGGAGCGGCAAAGGCCGGCCAAAACCAGGCAGCGGCCGCGAGGGCGAGCATGGGCACCACCCAGGCGAGGGTGACTGTGAGCCCGGCATTTCCCCCTGGATCCTCCATCGCGTAGCCCCCGATGAAGATTCCGCCGAACCCGGTGAACACCACCATGATGGCGACGCCGATCCGTGTCAGTGCCTCGGCACGACGTAGTGGATCCTTCTGCCGTACCAAAACAACAGCCATCGCGACCGCGACCACAACGATCGCGCCCAGGGCCAGGACGATGCCGACGATCATGAGTGCCTCCCATGGATGACAGGTTTCAGCATCTCATCCTGGCGGCCGGGCACAAGGGCAGGAAGACCCGGCAGGCAGGAAGGCCCGGCAGGCAGGAAGGCCAGCGGCTACTGGGCAACCCGGTACTTTTGCCTCTGTGCCCCAACCCCGGGGCGGCGCCAGACTGATGCCACAGACCGGGTGGGCTTCGTTCGCGCGGACAGGAAACACGCGGACAGGAAAAAGGAGTCCCATGCCCAGTCGCCAGTCCCCTCCGGTTCGGCCGGCTGTCACGCTCATGGCCATGCTCGTCCTGCTCCTCACCTCGTGCGCTGCGCCCGCGGGCCAAGGCGGACCGGCGCCGTCCGGTGCCTCCATCGGCACCACCAGCCCGGCCTGTGACCTCATTACCCCGGAGATCGCGGCCAAGACCGTACCCGGGGTCATACCTGTAGGCCAGAACACGCCTGACAGGCCGATGGGCAGCAAGGCGTACTCGTGCGGCTACATGAGCAAGTCCGATCAAGGCATGACGGACCTGTCGGTGGCCCTCACATCCCCTGCTTCGGACGCCGACATCGCCAAGGCGAAGTCGACGTCGGACTGCTCACCTGTCACGGGCATCGGCGACTTTGCCTGCCTGCAATGGACCGGCTACTTCCGGGGTGAGACAAGCGGCGCGTCCGCCAACACCGTGCTGACTGCGGTCCGGGGCAACGAGACCCTCGAGTTGATCTACCTGGCTTCACCACCCTCGGCGGGCGCCGGGATCCCGGACGGCGACGCGATGGCCCGCGCGCTTGCCCAGGCGGCGGTGGACGCCGGCTGGGGCACTGGCACGGCATTGAATATCCCCGCTGCCCCGACCGTGGGTGCACCGACAACAACGAACAATCCGGTCTGCGCCCTGTTTACTCCCGAGAAGGTGCGCCAGGCGTTCGGGGCGAAGGCTCCACCCCAGGTCCTCCCGCGCGAGGTCAGTTGCCGTTACACGTTCGGTGAGCTGGGCACACCGGGTCCGGATTCCATGATCTTCTCGATTGAACTCTTGAAGGGCGCAGCGTCAGCGCTGCCGGGCCCTGGGGTGCGGGGTGAGGCAGTGGATGGCATCGGGGACAGTGCGTCCTTCTCCATGACAACTGAACCCGCCGGACCGAAATCCCTCCGTCCGGCCGGCGACGTGCCAATCACCATCCTGTCCATTTCTGCTGTCAGGGGCCAGAACATCGCAACCTTCGTGGCTCAGGTCCTGATCTCCCCGGCCGGGCCCACAGCCGCGCAGACGAAGGATCAGCTCATCGCACTGCTGCGCGGCGTCGAGTTCTGACGCTCAACGGATGGGGGCCTGCCGGCGTCAGGACGGCTCAGGCGACCGCCCCCTGGAAGTGTTTTTCGATGAGCCCTCTGATGTCATCATGGCAGCCGCCGCACCCGGTCCCGGCGCGGGTGGCGCCCGAGACTTCGGCCACCGTCCCGCAACCGTCGGTCACCGCAGCGGCAATCTTCGTTCCGCTGACCCCCGCGCACCGGCACACTGTCCGTTCCGGGTCCACGGCCCCGGCCGAAACGGGCTGGTCCGGGCCATCCAGGCGCAGCAGCAGGGACCGGTCCGCCGGCAGCTCGGCGCTGCGTTCGAACAGTCCCACCAGCTCGGCGGCGGTTCGGGGCATGCCTACCGCCACCAGGCCTTCGAGCACCCCGCCCCGGGTGGTCATCTTGACGTAGCGGCCGTGTTCGGGATCAGCCCACTGTGCGATCTGGAGGCGGGGGCGGCCGTCCACAGCTCCGGCGGTCAGGGCTTCCTCATCCCAGGGTTCGGCAGCGTTGTCGCCGGCCACGGCCATGTTCAGGCCCCGGGCCTTGAGGACAATGACTCCGGCCTGTTCCTGCGGCAGCACGGCCAGGGCATCCGCGTTCTCCTGGGTGCCGGCAGCAAGCAGGGTGAGGTACTCGGCCAGCCATTCCGCCTGCCGCCAGCCGGGGCCTACCAGGCCGGACGGTCCCTTGGCGGAGCGGCACTCGGCGCAGGCGGGGTCCGGGCAGCGGACTTCCGCGCAGTCGCCGATGGCGAAGATGTGCGGCTCGTGGTGGGCACGGAGCCGGTGGTCCACGAGTATCCCGGTCCCGGTCGAGAGGCCGCAGCCTTCGGCGAGTTCGGTCCGCGGGCGGACGCCGCAGGAGAGGACCAGGAGGTCACCGTCGATCGCCGAACCGTCATCGAGCAGCAGGGCCGAGAATCCGCCGTCGGGGGCGTTGTGTTCCACACCGGTGGACCGGGCGTTCCCGGCCATCCGGACGCCGCACCGGCGCAGCCCGGCGGCAAGGACTGCTCCGCCGCCGCGGTCGATGTTGCGCCCCAGCGGGTGGGGGCCGTTGTGCACCACCGTGACAGTGGCGCCTTCCTCGGCCGCCGCCAAGGCTGTTTCCAGGCCGAGGACACCGCCGCCGAGCACCACCACGCGCTTGCCGCCGTCCACTGCCTGCCGGAGTACGGCGGCGTCGGCGAGGTCCCGCAGAGCCGTGACGCCGGCCGGGAGCACGGGGGAGGCGGGGTCCGGGTTGATGCCTGTGAGGTTGGGAATGACGGGCCGGGACCCGGTGGCAAAGACCAGCCGCTCATAGTGGGCGGAGCTGCCGTCCGTGAGGAGGACCTGCTGCCGGGCCCGGTCCACGCGGCGCACCCGCACCCCAAGCCGGACATCGACGCCTTCGGCTGCCAGTGCCGCCGCATCGGAAAGGGCCAATGCTTCCGCGGAGGTGCGTCCCACGCCGAGATCGGCCACGAGGACGCGGTTGTAGGCAGCCTCGGTCTCCTCGCCAACCACGGTCAGCTGTACGTGGCCATCGCGGACCGCGGGCAACAGCTCGTCGATCAGGCGGGCGGCCACCGGGCCGAAACCGACAATGACAACTTGCTCGCTCATGAGGCCTCCGTCAGGTGGGGAACGTTGTTCTGGAGCTGGGGCTGGAGCCTGGGCGATGCGGCCGCCCGGACCCACACCTTGTTGAACTTGAATTCGGGCATCCCGGAGATCGGGTCCGTAGCGGCTTCCGTCAGGCGGTTGGCGCTTTCAAGCTCCGCAAAATGGAAGGGCAGGAAGACTGTTTCCGGGCGGATGGCGGTGCTCAGCTCTGCGCGGCACACCACCTCCCCGCGTTCATTGGCCACCGAGACAAACGAACCCTCGGTGATGCCCATGCCGGCCGCGGCCGCCGGATGGATCTGCATTTTCGCCTCGGGCTGGGACGCGAGCAGTTCGGACACCCGCCGGGTCTGCGCGCCGGACTGGTAGTGCTCCAGCAGGCGCCCGGTGATGAGGGTCATGGTTTTGGCGGCGGGGTCAGGATTTGCGGCAGGCGTACGACGGCGGCGCGGCGTCACCGGGGTCATGACGGCTTTGCCGCCAGGGTGCGCGAACGCGTCCAGGAAGAGCCGCGGCGTCCCGGTACTGCCGGCGGGGTAGGGCCAGTAGGCTGCCTCTCCGCGGTCCAGCATGGCGTAATCGATGCCGGAGTAATCAGCATGTCCGCCGGCGGAAGCGAGACGCAGCTCCTCGAAGACCGTTTCCGGATCCTCGCTGTAGGTGGACGGCGCCTCGAGGGCTTCCGCCAGCCGCGCCATGATCCACAGCTCGCTGCGTGCACCGGCGGGCGGCTGCAGCGCACGGCGGCGGCGCAGGACCCGTCCTTCCAGGTTGGTCAGCGTGCCTTCCTCTTCGGCCCACTGGAGGACCGGCAGGATGAGATCGGCTTCGGCTGCAGTCTCGGACATAAAGAAGTCGCAGACCACCAGGAAGTCCAGGCTGCGCAGGCCCGCGATGACAGCGTTGGCATCGGGGGAGGCCACCGCGATATTGGAGGCGTGCACAAAAAGGCACCGGACGCCGTCGGGCTGTCCGAGAGACCTGAGCAGCTGGACGGCGGGGAGGCCGGGACCGGGGATGGTTTCCTCCGGGACGCCCCAGACACCGGCCATGTGGGCGCGGGCGGCGGGGTCGGTGATTTTGCGGTAGCCGGGCAGCTGATCGGCCTTCTGGCCGTGTTCGCGCCCGCCCTGGCCGTTGCCCTGGCCGGTGAGGGTGCCGTAGCCGCTGCGGAGTGAACCGGGCAGGCCCAGCAGCAGGCTCAGGTTGATGGCGGCTGTGGCTGTGTCGGTACCGTCCACGTGCTGCTCCACGCCGCGGCCGGTCAGGATGTAGCTGCCGCCCTTGCGTGCGCCGTCGGCCAGCCTGCGCGCGGTTTCCCGGATCAGTTCGGCCGGAACACCGGTGAGCGACTGGACGCGTTCGGGCCAGAAGGAGTTCACACTGCGGGCCACGGCGTCGTAGCCGGCTGTCCGCTCTGCAATGAAGGCCTGATCGGTGAGGCCCTCGTGGATTACCACGTGGGAGATGCCCAGCAGGAGCGTGAGGTCGGTGCCCGGCAGGGGCTGGAGGTGGAGGCCGCCGCCGTCGGACGTAAAGGCGGCTGTTGCGGAACGGCGGGGATCAACCACGATCAGGCCGCCGGCGTCGCGGGCGCCCTTGAGGTGCTGGACAAATGGGGGCATGGTTTCGGCGACGTTGGAGCCGAGCATCAAGATGGTGCCCGCGTTGTCCAGGTCCGCCAGCGGGAACGGGAGGCCGCGGTCCAGGCCGAATGCCCGCATCCCGGCGGCCGCGGCGGAGGACATGCAGAAACGGCCGTTGTAGTCGATCCGGGACGTGCCCAGGGCCAGGCGGGCGAACTTGCCCAGCATGTAGGCCTTTTCGTTGGTGAGGCCGCCGCCGCCGAAAACGCCGACGGCGTCCTTCCCGTAGCGGGACTGCGTGTCCCTGACGGCCGTGGTGACCACGGCCAGGGCCTGGTCCCAGCCGATGGGGCGGTGCACGCCGTCGGCTCCCTTCAGGAGCGGTTCGGTGACACGCCCGGGGTGGTTCAGCAGCGTGGCTGAGGTCCAGCCTTTCCGGCAGAGTCCGCCGCGGTTGGTGGGGAAGTCCCGGCCGCTGACCTCCAGGAGGGGAGCCGCCGGGGAGGCAAAGCCACCGGCCAGGGCAGCTGTTTCAGCTGTTTCAGCCGGCACGGGGACTGACCCCGGCTCGGAAGCCGGGGCCAGTCCCTTGGGAGACTTGAGCGTCATGGCGCACTGCAGGGCGCAGTAAGGGCAGTGCGTGTCGGCGCTTTTGGTCATGTTAGACGTGTCCCATCGCGTTTCGGTTGGCGTTGCGGATGTAGCAGAACCAGCAGACCGCCAGCATGAGGACGTAGGCCCCGACGAAACCGTAGAAGGCCGGTGTGTAGGACCCGCTGGCCGTGTTGGAGGCGTTCAGTACCTGCGGGATGACGAATCCGCCGTAGGCGCCGATGGCTGAGATGAGGCCCAGGGCCGAGGAGGCCAGCCGCTGGGTTGCCACGGTGCTGGCACCGGCCTTCGCTGCCCTGCTGGACGTAGCGAAGATGATGGGGATCATCCGGTAGGTTGCGCCGTTGCCGAAGCCGCTGGCGGTGAAAAGCATCAGGAAGAGGACCAGGAACAGCCAGAAGTTCTTCAGCGGCAGGGTCCAGATCATGGTGAGGGTGATGACGGCCATGGAGGCAAAGGCGGCCACGGTCATGCGGGCGCCGCCCATGCGGTCAGCCATGCGTCCGCCGTAGGGGCGGGCCAGTGAGCCGACCAGTGGACCAAGGAAGGCGAGGGACAGGGCCACCGTGCCGACCCCGATGGAGGAGAAGGCGGGGAAGTAGTCCTTGATGAGCTTGGGGAACACGCCGGCGAAGCCGATGAAGGAGCCGAAGGTGCCGATGTAGAGCAGTGCCATGATCCACAGGTGCGGTTCCTTGAGGGCTGCGACCGAGCCGGCCACGTCACCCTTGGCGCTGGTGAGGTTGTCCATGTACTTCCAGGCGCCGAACGCGGCGATCAGGATGAACGGGACCCACATCCAGCCGGCCAACGGCAGGTTGACGCTGCCCACGGCGAGCAGGGTGATCGCAATCGGGACGGCGAGCTGTGCGACGGCGGCACCCATGTTGCCGCCGGCGGCGTTCAGGCCCAGGGCCCAGCCCTTTTCGCGGGCCGGGTAGAAGAAGGTGATGTTGGCCATCGAGCTGGCGAAGTTGCCGCCGCCGAAGCCTGCAAGGGCTGCCACCAGGAGCATGACGCCGAACGGGGTTTCGGGGTTGGAGACGCAGAGTCCCAGGCCGATGGCGGGAATCAGGAGGAGGAGTGCGGACACGATGGTCCAGTTCCGGCCGCCGAAGCGGGGAACCATAAAGGTGTACGGGATGCGGAGCGTGGCGCCTACCAGGCTGGGCATCGAGATCAGCCAGAAGATTTCCGACGTGGTGAAGGTGAAGCCGGCCGCGGGGAGCTGGACCACCACGATGGACCAGAGCTGCCAGACCACGAAGCCGAGGAATTCGGCGAAGATGGACCAGTTCAGGTTGCGGCGGGCAATGGTGCGGCCGCCGGATTCCCACTGCTCTTTGTTCTCGGCGTTCCAGTTGGCGATCCAGCGGCCCGGGCGGAATTCCAGGGCGGGGGCGTCGGTTGTACGGGTGGAGCCGGGCTGTGCGCTGGCGGATGGGGACACGCCTTCGTGCAACGGGTCGGTGTCTATATCTACGGAATTGCCGGTGCCGGCATCTGCGCTGCGGTCAACAGTCACGGTGTACCTCCTCTTGGGGGATGTTGTTCTTCCAAGGTAGAGAAGGTGCGTTTCGCGGACAGTCGCGGTTTGTTAACGGGCTGTGACATTTGCCTATCGGCAGCAAAAAAGCGGCGTGAGGCGATGTGAGACCATCAAGTGAGACAAATCACCCAGGTCCAGATGGTGGACTATTTGTCCATTGACTGGACGCCGGGAACTAATATTGAACTCTAACTACTGCACGCCGGGGTCTCACGTTGCCCGGCCGGTCCTCAGGAAGTGTTTCTATGTCATCCATCAAAACCACCGCGGAGCCAGGATCCCCCAAGGCGGTGAACTCGCGCGGCCGCGTGATTGTCGCCAGCCTGATCGGCACCACCGTGGAGTTCTACGACTTCTACGTCTACGCCACCGCTGCTGTGCTGGTCTTCCCCTCGCTGTTCTTTCCCAACCAGAACGAGACCACCCAGCTGCTCAGCTCGTTCGCCGTGTTCGGTGTGGCATTCGTCGCCCGCCCGCTCGGATCAATCGTCTTTGGCCACTTCGGTGACAAGTTCGGCCGCAAGGGCACGCTGGTGGCCTCGCTGCTGACCATGGGTATTGCCACCTTCCTGATCGGCTGCCTGCCCACCGCACTGGTGCCGGGCTGGCAGTTCTGGGCCCCGGCAATGCTCGTGGTGATGCGGTTCGCCCAGGGCCTGGCCCTCGGCGGCGAATGGAGCGGTGCCGCCCTGCTCGCCACGGAGAACGCCCCCGCCAACAAGCGCGCAATCTATGGCACGTTCCCGCAGCTGGGCGCCCCCATTGGCTTCATCATCGCCAACGTGATCTTCCTGGTTGCCAGCTATGCCCTGACACCTGCCGACTTCCTTGCCTGGGGCTGGCGCGTGCCGTTCCTGCTTAGCGCCGTCATGGTGATCATCGGCCTGTACGTGCGCCTGAAGCTGATCGAAACCCCCGCCTTCACCAAGGTGCTCGAATCCAACGAAGTGGCCAAACTGCCGCTGGCCCGGGTCTTCAAGACCAGCTGGCGCCCGCTGATCCTGGGCACGTTCATCATGCTCGCCACCTACGTGCTCTTCTACCTGATGACCACGTTCACGCTGACCTACGGCACCCGGGCTTCCAGCCTGGACGCTGCCCGGGCCGCGGCCGAGAAGGCCGGCAAGCCGATGACCGAAGCCGCCGCGGCGGCGTTCGTCCCGGGGCTCGGCTTCACCCGCAACGACTTCCTCTGGATGCTGATTGCCGGCGTCGTGTTCTTCGGCATCTTCACCCTGGTCTCCGGACCGCTCGCCGAGAAGTTTGGCCGCCGCAAGATGCTGCTGGCCGTCACCGGAGGCATCTTCGTCTTCGGCCTGCTGTTCGTGCCGCTGTTCAGCGGCGGCTTTGTGGGCACCATGGCCCTGCTCATCATCGGCTTCTCGCTGATGGGACTCACGTTCGGTCCCATGGGTGCGCTGCTGCCGGAACTCTTCCCCACCAACGTGCGGTACACGGGCTCCGCCGTGAGCTACAACGTGTCCAGCATCCTGGGCGCTGCAGTGGCCCCGTTCATCGCCGTGGCGCTGTGGGAACTGGCTGACGGCAGCCCCGTGCTGGTAGGTGTCTACCTCACCGCCATGTCGGTGCTGACGCTCATCGCACTCTTTGTGAGCAAGGAAACCCGCGACCTGGATTACGAGAACAACGTAGCCTGACGCGCCGTCGTCGTATGCTCCACCCCGGTTGCTGACCTCAAAGCCCGGCCCGTTCCCTGATTTCCCGGGGAACGGGCCGGGCTTTGCTGTGTCCGGCCCCCACCAACCGGGCGGGAACGCACGACGTCGGGACTCCAGTCTGCCGGGCAGGCGTCAGCCGGCGTAGCGGGCCACGAAGTTGCGGAGGATCTTCATCGGCTCCGTGGCGGTGTACCGCCGCGCGTCAGCCATGAGCTCCTCGGCGGACTCCGGGGGGAAGTAGCCGGCATGACGGTAGATGTCGATCCTGGTGACCAGCCCTTCCGCGTCCAGTTCCGGGTGGAACTGTGTGGCGTACAGGTTTTGCTTGATGCGGAACATGTGGACGGGGCAGGCCCGGGAGGAAGCCAGCAGCACCGCGTGGGAGGGCAGCGTGGTGCAAGCCTCCTTGTGCCCGGTAAAGGCCGTGAAACGCCGCGGCATCCCGTGCAGGAGCGGATCCGAGAGGCCGTCCTCCGTCAGCTCGATCTCCACCCCGCCCAGCTGTTCGCCAAACGTCCGGTCGATCACGGCGCCCTGGTGCCTGCCCAGGGTCCCCACGCCGTAGCAGGCGCCGAGGAAGGGGAAGTCGAGGTCCACTATCCGGTCGAGCAGCCCGGCCAGTTCCCGCTCCACCCTGTGCTGGGTGTCGCTCTTCCGGTCCGGCGGGTCGCTGGAGGTGAAGGGGCTGCCGCCCACGATGACGCCCGAGTATTCGTCCAGGTCAAGCTCCGGAAGGGGAGCTGCCTCAAGCCGGATGCGGCGCAGCTGTTCCGGAGCCAGCTGCCCGTACCTCAGGTAGGCGGCGTACTCGTCCTCGGCGGCGGCATCTTCGGCCCGGGAGGCCAGGAGCAGGAAAGGCTTCACACGCTAAGTGTGCCCCGGGCCGGTTTCCCAATGCCAGCGCAGCGCAGATTAGCGTGCGGCGGCGCAGCGCGGACAGCTGAGCCACGGCGCGGACAGCTGAGCCGCGGCGCCCGCGCTCAGTTGCCGGCGGTGTGTGACAGTGAATGCCGGGACTGCGGCTGAGCGGCGGGGTCCGCATGCCGGTGGACCAGCTTCCAGAAGCCCTCTTCACGCCGGAAGATGCTCGTGACCCGGAGCGCGAATTCCTCAGGGGCCGGGGCGCCCTCAACCCGGGCCTTGAAATGCTCAGTCTCCACCAGGTACGCGGTGTTCAGGGCTTTGTATGAGGTGACGGTGTCGAAGCCGAGCATCTCGCCGTCGTGGAAATAGCGCGCAGCCTGGTCCAGCCGGGCCTCCACCTGCGCCCAGCCGCGCGCGATGCCGCCGAACGGGTTGGCAAGCGTGACGTCGTCGAGCCTGGAATACAGGTCCTTCACCGGCCCCGGGTTTCCGCGCGTGATCTCCGGGACGGCAAGGTGGTAACGGTCTACTTCTTCTTCAAAACTTGGTGCGAGCATGGTGTGCCTCCGGCAGGGTCTAGTCTTCGATCGTGGCGATGATGGCGCCGGCCGAAACCGTCTCACCGGCGCCGGCAACCAGGCCAACGATGATCCCGGAGCGGTGCGCGGTAAGGGGCTGTTCCATCTTCATCGCTTCGAGCACCACCACGAGGTCACCCTCGGCCACGGCATCGCCGTTGGAAACGGCCACCTTGACGATGGTGCCCTGCATCGGAGAGGTGAGGGCGTTGCCGGTTGCGGCCGCAGCCTGCCCGCCGGAACGGAGACGCTTCTTGGACTTGCCAGGCTTCCCGCCGGCGCCCGGGCCGGTCCCGATCGAGCCCAGCGACGCCGGCAGGACAACCTCCAGCCGTTTGCCGCCGACTTCAACCACCACGCGCTGCCGTCCGCCGGCGTCGTCAGCGGCCTCCGTGGTTCCGTCCGGCGTCCAGGCAGGCAGGTTATTGACGAATTCAGTTTCGATCCACCGGGTGTGGATGCTGAACGGCCCTTCCGCGGGCGCGAAGGCGGGGTTGCTGACAACGGCCAGGTCGAAGGGAATGACGGTGGGAATGCCTTCCACCACCATTTCCTCCAGGGCCCGGCGGGAACGCTGCAGCGCCTGGGCGCGGGTGGCTCCGGTGACGATCAGTTTGGAGAGCATCGAGTCGAAGTTGCCGCTGATGACATCGCCCTGCTCCACGCCGGAGTCAATCCGGATGCCGGGACCCGTGGGGTTCTTCAGGGTGGTGATGGTGCCGGGCGCAGGCATGAAGTTCCGGCCCGGGTCCTCACCGGTGATGCGGAACTCGATGGAGTGGCCGCGGACCTCGGGGTCCCCGTAGCCGAGCGCTTCGCCGCGGGCCAGCCGGAACTGCTCGCGGACCAGGTCAATGCCGGTGACCTCTTCGGAGACGCAGTGCTCCACCTGGAGGCGGGTGTTGACCTCGAGGAACGAAATGGTGCCGTCCTGGCCCACCAGGAATTCGCACGTCCCCGCGCCGAGGTAGCCGGCTTCCTTCAGGATCGCCTTGGAGGATTCGTAGAGGCGCCGGTTCTGCTCTTCAGTGAGGAACGGTGCCGGGGCTTCCTCCACCAGCTTCTGGTTGCGGCGCTGCAGGGAGCAGTCACGGGTGGAGACCACCACCACGTTGCCGTGGGCATCGGCGAGGCACTGGGTTTCGACGTGGCGTGGCGCGTCGAGGAACCGCTCGATGAAGCATTCGCCGCGGCCGAAAGCGGCAGTGGCTTCGCGCACGGCGGATTCGAACAGTTCGGGGATTTCCTCACGGGTGCGGGCCACCTTGATGCCACGGCCGCCGCCGCCAAAAGCGGCTTTGATGGCTACCGGCAGGCCGAACTTGTCCACGAAGTCGAGGATTTCCTCGGCGGATTCGACTGGGTCAGCCGTGCCCGGGACCTGGGGTGCGCCCACTTTTTCGGCGATGTGACGGGCCTGGACCTTGTCGCCAAGGGCGGAGATCGCGGCAGGTGAGGGGCCGATCCAGGTGATGCCGGCATCGATCACTTTCGATGCGAACTCGGCGTTTTCGGCCAGGAACCCGTACCCGGGGTGGATGGCGTCGGCGCCGGATTTCCGGGCGGCGTCGATGATCTTGTCCATTACCAGATAGGACTCGGCTGCGGTGTTTCCGCCCAGGGAGTAGGCCTCGTCGGCGAGCCGGGCATGCAGCGCATCGCGGTCAGGATCCGCGTAGACAGCCACGGAGGCAATGCCTTCGTCGCGGGCCGCCCGGATGATCCGGACTGCGATTTCACCACGGTTGGCTATCAGCACCTTGGTGAGGTTCGACTGCACGGGCTTTGCGGACTGCTCCAAATTTGCTGACAAGGCGTCTCCTTCTTTCCTTCAGGGAGCCTAGCGCGATTTTGTGGGTTCCGCCGATATTACTTGCTGATTCCGCGGGTAAACGGGCAGGGCTTTGTAGGGAACCTACAAAGCCCTGCCTAATTGCTTCCCTTTAGTGCGCCATCCACAGCTCGGTGATGCGCACGTTCGCCTGTCCGAGGAGGTTCCGGAGCGTGGAAATGGACAGTCCGACGACGGCGTGCGGGTCGCCGTCGACCTTCCGGATGAAGGCGCCGCCGAGGCCGTCGATGGTGAATGAACCGGCACAA
Source organism: Pseudarthrobacter cremeus (assembly GCF_051857465.1). Classification (NCBI taxonomy): domain Bacteria; kingdom Bacillati; phylum Actinomycetota; class Actinomycetes; order Micrococcales; family Micrococcaceae; genus Pseudarthrobacter; species Pseudarthrobacter cremeus. The sequence continues at coordinate 19,871 of NZ_JBPZHC010000009.1, forward strand.
TTCAGCGGCTCGCCGGTGGCGATATACGCCTCGATTTCCTCCGGTTCCATCTCCATGAAGTGGACCTCCGCCGAGGCGACCGCCCCGAGGGTGGCACCGGACCCCGGAGCCGACCCGGCGTCGTCGGACGTTTCATCCTCAGCCTCACCGCCGGACGCGTAGCTCCCGGCGGCCGTGGCGCGGCAGTCCACCAGCCAGTGGCCGGTGTGGAGGACGCCGCTGCGCCCGCTCATCCGGAGCATCCGTTCACGGGCGACGGCGGCAGTGTACGGCTTGCCGTGCGACTCGCCGTCGAACTCGAAGACGGAGTCACAGCCGATGACCAGCGCTCCCTCGGCCTCCGGCAATGCGGCAACCGCCTCCGCTTTGGCCCGGGCAAGCAGCAGCGCGGTATCGTACGGGTCCGTGACGCCGTAGCGGGCCTGGACCGCGTCCTCGTCCACATCGGACACCAGCACCGTGTGCCGGATGCCCGCCTCGGCGAGGAGTTTGGTGCGGGCGGGGGACTGGGAGGCGAGGATCAGGCGGGTCACAGTTTCAGCCTAATGGACCCGCTCGCTGACTGTGTTCCGGCCGCTCGCCAGGCGCTCAAGCTTGGCGCCTTCCACGTCCACGTCCGGCAGGATCCGGTCCAGCCACTTCGGCAGCCACCAGGTCCTCTCGCCGAGCAGGTACATGAGCGCCGGGACGATGGTCATGCGCACCACGAAGGCATCGAGCAGCACGCCGAACGCCATGGCGAAGCCCAGCGGCCGGACCATGGTCAGGTGGCTGAAGATGAAGCCGGCGAAGACGCTGACCATGATGATCGCGGCGGCAGTGACCACGGCCGCTGCGTGGCTGAATCCGATCCGGACGGCCTTCCTGGCCGGGGCGCCATGCATGTAGGACTCGCGCATTCCGGAGGCGATGAACACCTGGTAGTCCATGGCCAGGCCGAACAGCACCCCAATCAGGATGATCGGCAGGAAGCTCAGCACCGCGCCGGGATTGGCCACATCGAACACGCCGCCCAGCCAGCCCCACTGGTAGACAGCCACCACGAGGCCGAAGGCCGCTGCCAAGGACAACAGGAACCCGCCGGTGGCCAGGAGGGGAACCACAATGGACCGGAACACCAGCAGCAACAGGAGAAGGGAAAGCCCGACGACGATCGCCAGGTACGGCGGGAGGGCGTCACCGAGTTTCGTGGAGACATCGATGTTGCCGGCGGTCTGGCCGGTCAGGCCGATGGTCACCCCGGTCTCAGCCTGGATCTGCGCGCCCCGTTCGCGGAGCTCGCGCACCACCTGGACAGTGCCTGCCTTGGCCGGTCCCTCTTCGGGGATGACCTGGAAGACCGCGGTGCGGCGGTCTTCGCTCAGGGCAACCGGGACGGCGGCCACCACGTGGTCCACACCCCGGATCAGGTCCGCGACGTCGTACTGCTTCTCCTGGGCCTGGGCAGCATTGAGCCCGGCGGGGAACTCGCCCACGACAACGATCGGGCCCGTGACGCCTTCGCCGAAGCTGCGGGCAGTCACCTCGTAGGCCTGGTAGGCCTCGGAGTCGACCGGTTCCGAACCGCCGTCGGGCAGGGCCAGCTGAAGCTGCGCGGCCGGAAGTGCCAGCGTGCCGAGCAGGAGCACACCTGCCACGAGCGCCACGACCGGGTGGCGTGTCACCAGGCCGCCCCAGCCGCGGGTGCTTCTCTCCTCGTCCCGGGCCTCATCGGCCACTTCGTGGCCGGTCTCGGCGTTGTGGGCCTTGGCCTTCGCCCAGGCGCGCCTGGAGATGATCCGGCGCCCGATCAGGGAAAGCATGGCCGGGGTCAGGGAAAGCGCCACCAGGACGGCCACGGCCACGGTGCCCGCTGCTGCGAGCCCCATCACGCTCAGGAACGGCAGCCCCGGAACCACCAGGGCGGCCAGGGCAATAATGACAGTCAGGCCGGCGAAGAGCACCGCGTTGCCGGAGGTTCCCGTGGCGCGCGCCACGGACTCTTCCGGATCCATCCCGGCCAGCAGCTGGGTCCGGTGCCGGTTGACGATGAACAGCGAATAGTCGATGCCGACCGCCAGGCCGAGCATCAGGGCGAGCATGGGGGAGATCGAGCTCATGTCGAACGCACCGGACAAGGCGAAGGTGATGCCCACTCCGACCCCGACGCCGATAATGGCCATGAGCAGAGGCAGCCCGGCGGCGACCAGGGTGCCGAGCATCAGGATCAGGACCAGGGCGGCCACGGCAACGCCGATGATTTCCGCTGCACCGAAGAGCTCTGAGATATCCTCGGTGATTTCCTTGCTGGCCAGTGCCGTTACGCCGGCAGCAGAGGTCTCATGGGCTATCTCCTGCACCTGGTCGCGGACGGCCGGGGTGAGGCCATTGATGGAGGTGTTGAACTGCACCTGCGCCACGGCGGCCTGTCCGTCCTCGGAGACGAAGCGGACGCCTTCTGACGCCTCGGCCTGGCGTATGCCCAGCTCCAGCTTGGCTTTGGCGGCCTCGAGTTCCTGGGTTCCCGCCTCGAGCTGGGCCTGGCCCTGCGCCATGGCGGCCTTCTGCTGTCCCAGCTGGGCTTCGATCAGGGCGGCCGGGGCGCCGGCGGACGCAAGCTGCTGCTCCGCGGCGGAAAGCTGGGCCTTGCCGGCGTCGAGCTGCGCGCGCGCAGCGTCCAGCCGGGCCTGGCCCGAAGAGAGTTGCTGCTCGCCCTCGGTGATGGCCGTCGATGCCTTGTCCAGTTGGGCCTGGGTGGCGAACGGATCCACAGTGCCCTTGACCTCGGGCAGGTCTCCGAGCTTGTTCAGCGCACCTGTGACGGCTGCCCGGCCCGCATCCGTGAACCCGCCCGGGGGCGCTTCGAAGACGATGGTGGCAGAGCCGCCGGAGGCCGACGGAAGTTCCTGCCGCAGCTTGTCCGCGATCCGCTGGGTCTCGGTGCCCGGAATCTGGAAGTTGTTGGACAGCGTGCCATGGAAGGCTGCGGCGGATCCGCCGACAGCCACCAGGACCGCGAGCCACAGGGAGATGACAAGCCAGCGGTGGCGGTAGGAGAACTTGCCGAGCCGGTAGAGCAACAGGGCCATGTCAGAGCCGTTCTTTGAGGAGGGAGGTGGAGGTTGCGTTGCCCGGAGCGGGGCTGCTGAAGCCGGCGCCGAGGTGGCCCATGGCGTCGATGAGCAGTTGGCGAAGGATGGACAGGGATCCGGGGGAGAGGTCGGCGCCGCAGCGCGCGAACCACACGTCCATGGCCGCCTTGCCGCAGGAGATGACGGATCCGGCGAGGGAACGGAGGTAAAGCTCATCCACTGCCGCGCCTGGCGTCGCCGCGAAGCGTTCCCGTGCTGCGTTGATGATTTGTTCGGTGCAGTGATCCCACGCCTCAAGTTCAGAGCGGGACAGCAGCGCGTTCTCGTGCGTGAGGCTGAACAGTTCGGCGAGGGGTGCCACTGTCATCGGATCCGCGAGCTGCATCAGGGCGGCCCGCGCGGATTCGAGGATGGGCTCGTTCGCCGGACGCTGGCGGAACTGCTGCAGTGCGGTGTCCAGGAAGCCGTGGGTCATCGAGGCCAAGGCGGCTTCGGTGCTGCTGAAGTAGTTGAAGAAGGTGCGGCGCGAAATCCCCGCTGTGTCGGCAATGTCCTCGACGGTGAAGTTTCCCGGGCCTTTTCCCCGCAAGAGTGTCAGGGCCGCGTCGGTGATGGCCTGCCGGGTGGCAGCTTTGTTGAGTTCGCGGCGCGAGAGCAGTTCAGACATGAAATTACACTACGTGCAAGTTTGCACGACGCGCAACTTGATTCACAGGAAGATGAAAGGTTCCGAACAGCTGCCACAGATCCTGGGGCCGGAGACTGAAAGAGTCCCGAAAGGTACACCATGACCAGCCGTCACCGGACGGCAGATCCAGGAGACACGAATGGTACGCACAAAGAGAATTACGCTCGGCCTCACGGCCACAGCCCTGGCCCTTGGCGCCGGTATCGGGGTGGCCGGGATGGCATCGGCAACCACCACCCCGACCCCCACCCCCAGCGCCAGCTCGAGCACCAAGGCGGACGGCAGCACCGCTGCTCCGACTGAGGGCAAGGGCGGGCGCGGTGGCCACGGCCATGGTGGTTTCCGGGGCATGGACGCCGCCGAACTTGCCACCAAGCTGGGCGTCGACGAGGCCAAGGTCACCGAGGCCCTGCAGGCATTCCGTGAAGCCAACAAGCCCACCACCCCGCCCGCAGAAGGTGAAAAGCCGGATGCGGCAACCCGGGACGCGGCCCTCGCCAAGTCCTTGGCGGCGTCACTCGGCATCGACGAGGCCAAGGTCACCGCGGCCCTGGACGAACTCCGCGCCGCTGAGCAGGCCGAACATGCCGCGGCACTGAAGACCCGGCTGGACAAGGCCGTTACCGACGGCAAGCTGACCCAGGCCGAGGCGGACGCGGTCACCAAGGCCGTCCAAGCCGGAGTGATCGGCGGCGGCGGGCGCTAGCGGAAGGTCCAACGCAGAAAAGCAGTCCCCGGGAGAACTCCCGGGGACTGCTTTTTCGCTGACGAAACAGGCGTCAGGCCTTGGCTTCAGCCAGCTCCCGGCCTGCATCGGCTGAACCGGGACCTCCGGCGGTGGCGACGGAACCCGGAGCGGTGGTGTCGGCGTCGTCGTCCACGAACGGCGTGCCGTTGCGCGGGGCGTTGTACAGCGTCTCGTCCAGGATGCCTTGGCGCTTGGACACGATGGTGGGGACCAGGGCCTGGCCGGCTACGTTGACCGCGGTGCGGCCCATGTCCAGGATCGGGTCAATCGCGAGCAGGAGGCCGACGCCGGCCAGCGGCAGTCCCAGCGTGGAGAGCGTCAGGGTGAGCATCACCACGGCGCCGGTAGTGCCGGCCGTTGCGGCTGAGCCGAGGACGGAGACCAGGGCGATGAGCAGGTACTGGGTGAAGTCGAGCTGGATGCCGAAGAACTGGGCGACGAAGATGGCCGAGATGGCCGGGTAGATCGCTGCGCAGCCGTCCATCTTGGTGGTGGCGCCCAGGGGCACGGCAAAGGAGGCGTAGCTGCGCGGAACGCCCAGGCTGCGTTCGGTGACCCGCTGCGTCAGCGGCAGGGTACCGATCGACGAGCGGGAGACAAAGGCCAGCTGCACAGCGGGCCACACGCCGGAGAAGTACTGCTTCACGGACAGGCCGTGGGTGCGGATCAGGACCGGGTAGACCACAAACAGGACCAAGGCCAGGCCAACGTAGATGGCGAAGGTGAACTTACCGAGCGAGCCGATGGTGTCCCAGCCGTAGACGGCCACGGCGTTGCCGATCAGGCCCACAGTGCCGAGCGGGGCGATCCGGATGATCCACCACAGGACCTTCTGGATCACTGCGAGGGCGGAAGCATTGAGGTTCAGGAAAAGCTCGGCTGCTTTGCCAACCTTGAGCGCGGCCACGCCGACCGCGATGGCGATGACCAGGATCTGGAGCACGTTGAAGCTGACGGAGGTGCTGACGCTGGTGGCCGCGTTGGCGCTTTCGGTCACAGTGGAGCTTGCACCGAGTCCCAGGAAGTTCTTGGGGAACAGGCCGATCAGGAAGGACCACCAGTCGCCGGACTTCCCGGAGTACTTGGCCTCCTGAGTGATGCCGGTGTTGGCGCCGGGCTGCAGGAGCACCCCGAGCCCGATGCCGATCAGTACGGCGATGAGCGAGGTGATGGCGAACCAGAGCAGCGTGTTCCAGGCCAGCTTGGCGGCGTTGGAGACCTGGCGCAGGTTCGAGATGGAGCTGACCACAGCCGTGAAGATCAGCGGCACCACGGCCGTCTGGAGCAGCGAAACATAGCTGGAGCCAATGGTCTGCAGCGTGGCGCCCAGGCCGTTGGGCTCTGCCTTGGTGCTGCCGGTGTACTTGGCCAGCAGGCCGAGGCCCAGCCCCACTATGAGGGCGGCGATGATCTGGAAGCCGAACGAGCCAGCCCATTTGGGCAGCTGGAAGCCGGTCTTTCCTGCGGATTCGGGGGTGCGGGTTTGAGTGCTCACCCGAACACGCTAGGGCGGGTCTGCTTAGCACAGCGAACGAACGTTGAGAAATGTTACGCGGACTCCGCGCGTAACGGGACCGGAAACACCCGGAATTCCGCCGTCATACCGGACATTTGTGAAGTTATTCCCGCTCCCGCTGTGGCGAACCTCTCCTGCAACGCGGGGTCACTTGATGCCCAATACCGCCGCCGGATTGGGCATCAAGTGACCCCGCGTTGCTTTATGAGGGGCATGTCGGACCCGTCACCCGAGCAGCGCGCGCCTGAGCGTATCGAGGCCAACGGAGCCGATGTTGAGGGCGCGGGTGTGGAACTCCTTCAGGTCGAAGCCGGGCCGGGCCTCGAGTTCGGCGCGGATCTGTTCCCAGAGCCGCTGGCCCACTTTGTAGGAGGGCGCCTGGCCCGGCCAGCCAAGGTAGCGGGTGAATTCGAATTTGAGCTGGCCCTCGCTGATGGGCAGGTTCTCTTTCAGGAAGGCGTAGCCTTTGTCCGGCGTCCAGGCTCCGGTGCCCCAGCGTTCGGGGACGGGCATTTCCAGGTGGACGCCGATGTCGAACACCACGCGGGCGGCCCGCATCCGCTGCATGTCCAGCATGCCCATATGGTCGCCGGGGTCGGTGAGGTACCCGAGCTCCTGCATCAGGTTCTCCGCATACAGAGCCCAGCCTTCACCATGGCCCGAGGTCCAGCAGACGTTCCGCCGCCACTTGTTGAGCAGTTCCCGGCGGTAAACGGCGGTGGCTACCTGCAGGTGGTGGCCGGGAACGCCCTCGTGGAACACAGTGGTGGTCTCGGCCCAGGTGGTGAAGGTGTCCTCGCCTGCCGGAACGGACCACCACATCCGGCCGGGACGGCTGAAGTCATCGGAGGGGCCGGTGTAGTAAATGCCGCCCTCGTCGGTGGGGGCGATCAGGCATTCAAGCTTTTTCATCACCTCGGGGATCTCGAAGTGCACTCCGGCGAGGTCTGCAACGGCCTTGTCCGAGAGTTCCTGCATCCACGACTTAAGGGCTTCAGTGCCCTTGAGTTGGCGCGCAGGGTCATTGTTGAGGATGTCTTTTGCCTCGGCGATTCCGGCCCCGGGCTTGATGGTGGCCGCCACCTTCTCCTGCGCGGCGATCAGGCGGTCCAGCTCCTGGACACCCCACGCGTAGGTCTCCTCGAGGTCGACGGCGGCGCCCAGGAAGGAGCGTGAGGCGAGGGAGTAGCGTTCCCGGCCGACCGCGTCCTTCGGCGGGGCGGCGGGAAGCAGTTCCGTGCGCAGGAATCGGGCCAGTTCCGTATAGGCGCCGCGCGCGGCGGCAGCACCGGCGTCGAGCCTTTCCTGGATAGTCCCCGGCAGGGGACCTGAAGCGGAACGGGCACCAGCTGCGAGCTTGGCGAAGAAGCCGTCCTCCGCAGCGTATTTGTTGGCCTGTTCGACGACGACGGAGACCTGCCGTGCGGCCGCCACTCTCCCAGCGTCCCTGGCCGCGCGCAGGGCATCGATGTAGCCAAGGACGGCGCCGGGAACGTTCAGGGCACGGCCGGCAATATGCGCCCACTGCTCCGCGGTCTCCGTGGGCATGAGGTCAAAGACCGCCCGGATGTCCTGGGCCGGCGACGCGATGTTGTTAAGGTTCGCTTCGTCCCAGCCTGACTCGTGGATTTCCAGCTGGAGGCCCAGCCGCTCACGCATCGCATCCAGCGTGACGGCGTCAACGTCGTCCTGCGGTACGAGGCCTGCCAGGGCAGCGAGCGCCTTCCGGGCTTCCGCCGCGAAGGCGGCGATGCCGGCGGGGGAGTAGTCGGGGTACTCGGTCTCGTGGCCTGGGATGCCCAGCGTGGTGGCAAACGAAGGATCCATCCGGATCAGCGTGTCCGTGTAGTCATCCGCCACGGCATCAATGGGGGTGTGGGGACGGGTGGCGGGGGCGGTTTCGGTAGTCACCCCACGAGCCTAACCCCGGCTGCGCTTCCAGGCGCCGGGTCCCGGCGTGGGGGCGAGCCGCAGCTGCTGGCGGCGAACCCAGTGCCGGACTGTGGGCTTGCCCGCATCAGAGGCTTCGGTGCCGCTGAGGGAAAGGACGACGGCGGTCAGCGCCGCCAGCTCCTCGGCGGACGGGTGCCCCTTGACAACGGAGAAAAGGGCCGCGGCGGGCTCTTCCGCGGGAATGTCTGCGGGGATCACAGCGGGATGTTTCCGTGCTTCTTGGCAGGCAGGCTGGCCCGTTTCTCACGCAGTGCCCGCAGGCCCCGGATGATCTGGGACCTGGTTTCGGAAGGTGCGATAACGGCGTCGACGTAACCAAGCTGGGCGGCCTGGTAAGGATTCAGCAGTTCCTCTTCATACTGCCGGATGACCTCGGCACGCCGGGCCTCAACGTCCCCGCCGGCGTCGGCAACCGACGCCAGCTCGCGGCGGTAAAGAATATTGACTGCGCCCTGGGCGCCCATGACACCGATCTGCGCTGTTGGCCACGCCAGGTTGAGGTCCGCGCCGAGCTTTTTGGAGCCCATGACGATGTACGCGCCGCCATAGGCCTTGCGGGTGATGACTGTCAGCTTGGGGACGGTCGCCTCGGCGTAGGCGTAGAGCAGTTTGGCGCCGCGGCGGATGATTCCCTGGAACTCCTGGTCCTTGCCGGGCAGGAAGCCGGGAACATCCACCAGGGTGATGATGGGGATGTTGAAGGCGTCGCAGTGGCGGACAAACCGGGCGGCCTTTTCCGACGCGGCAATGTCCAGCGTGCCGGCGAACTGCAACGGCTGGTTGGCCACGATCCCTACGGTGTGGCCTTCGACGCGGCCGTAGCCGATGATCACGTTGGGGGCGTAGAGGGACTGCATCTCCAGGAAGTGGGCGTCGTCGACGATCTGGCCGATGACAGTGCGCATGTCGTACGGCTGGTTCGCCGAGTCCGGGATGAGCGCATCCAGGGCGAGGTCGTCGTCGTCGACTTCCAGATCCTGCTGATGCTCCAGCACGGGTGCCTCGGCGAGGTTGTTGGACGGCAGGAAGTCCAGCAGTTCCCGGACGAACTCGATGGCATCGGCCTCGTCGGAGGCCAGGTAGGTTGAGGTGCCGGTCGTGGCGTTGTGCTGCCGCGCCCCGCCAAGGGTTTCCATGTCCACATCTTCGCCGGTGACGGTCTTGATGACGTCCGGTCCGGTGATGAACATGTGCGAGGTTTTGTCCACCATCACCACGTAGTCCGTCAGGGCGGGGGAGTAGGCCGCTCCGCCGGCGGACGGGCCCATGATGAGCGAAATCTGCGGGACCACACCCGAAGCATGCACGTTGTTGCGGAAGATGTCCGCGAACATGGCCAGCGAGGCGACGCCTTCCTGGATGCGGGCTCCGCCGCCGTCGAGGATGCCCACCACGGGGCAGCCGTTGCGCAGGGCAAACTCCTGGACCTTGACGATCTTCTCGCCATTGACCTGGCTGAGCGATCCGCCGAACACCGAAAAGTCCTGGCTGTAGACCGCCACCGGCCGCCCGTCCACGGTGCCGTAGCCGGAGACGAGGCCATCGCCGGGCACCTTCTTTTTTTCCATGCCGAAGGCGGTGGAGCGGTGCACGGCAAGGGCGTCAAACTCCACAAACGAGCCTTCGTCCAACAGGAGGGCTACGCGCTCGCGGGCGGTGTTCTTGCCGCGGGCGTGCTGCTTTTCGATCGCTTCGGGGCCGGAGGGCTGTTCTGCACGGGCCTGGCGGTCGCGGAAATCGGCGATCTTTCCCGCTGTCGTTGTCAGATCGTGGCTCATTCAGTGTCTCCGGCTCTGTAGCAGATTGGTGCTGTCACAATGTAGTGCGTCGTGCGGTGGTGAAGGGCCCGGCTGGCTGCGCGTTTTAGGTAGATTCCACACAAAAAATCGGCCCTGCTCGCTAGTCTAATGACGCTCTTGGCCGCAGCGGCTGTAGAAAACCTACAATTTTCGCGCCACTTCTGGCGCGCGTCACTTATGTTACTGGCCAGTAACATAAGTCGGCTACAGTGGATCCATGACTTCGAGCAACGACGCACGGGCCGCCGCGTCGCCTTACCAGGCCTCCCGTTCCCTCCAGGGCCGCACCATCCTGATGTCCGGTGGAAGCCGCGGCATCGGGCTTGCCATCGCCCTCCGGGCCGCGCAGGACGGTGCCAATATTGTCCTGCTGGCCAAGACCGGCCAGCCCCATGCCAGGCTTGCCGGAACGGTCCACACCGCCGCCGGGGAAATCGAACGCGCCGGCGGACAGGCGTTGCCCCTGGTGGGTGATGTCCGCAGCGATGAGGATGTCGCAAACGCGGTGGCAGCCGCCGTCGAGCGCTTCGGCGGGATAGACATCGTGCTCAACAATGCGTCCGCGATCGATCTGTCCACCACCGACCACATCGACATGAAGCGCTATGACCTGATGCAGGACATCAACGTCCGCGGAACGTTCCTGCTGTCCAAGCTGGCCCTGCCTGCCCTGCGCAAATCGACGCAGGGCCACATCCTGACGCTCTCGCCGCCCCTGAACCTTGACCCCAAGTGGGCAGGCAGGCATCTCGCCTACACCATGGCCAAGTACGGTATGAGCCTGACCACCCTGGGCCTCGCCGAGGAGCTCAAGGCCGACGGCATCCACGTGAACTCCCTCTGGCCATGCACCCTGATCGATACCGCCGCCATCCGGAACATGCCGGGCGGCGAGGCGATGGTGCACGCTGCCCGCGGCCCGCAGATCATGGCCGATGCGGCCCACGCGGTCCTGTCCGGCAGCAACCTGGACGCCGGCGGAACGGCCAGCGGCAACTTTTACACCGACGAACAGGTGCTCACGGCGGCAGGTGTTACCGACTTCCGCCCCTATAGCCTGGGAGCCGCGGAAGAACAGTTGGTTCCGGACATCTTCCTCTGAGTCGCCGTCCGGTCATGTTGGACCGGCCCGGCAGCCGACGGGGGCGCGTGAGTCGATAGGATTCAACCATGGATGACTCACACGCCCCAGGCAGTCCGTTGAACCGCGGAGCCCTGGCAGACCAGGATTTTCTGGCGGCCACCGGCATCGCCAAGGTGGTGGTGGTGGACTCCACCGGCTCCACCAATGCGGACCTCCTGCGCTCTGTGACGGTGGAGCCCGCAGAATGGCCAGATCTCTCCGTGCTGACTGCCGAATACCAGAGCGCCGCCCGCGGCCGCCTGGACCGCCGCTGGGAGTCGCCCCCGCTGAGCTCGCTGTCCGTTTCCCTGGTTCTGCGGCCCGCCAACGCCCAGGGGCGGCCGCTTCCCACCCACACGTACTCGTGGCTGTCACTGCTGGGCGCACTGGCGCTCCGGGAGACACTGCTGGAGACGGCAGGCATACCGGCTGAGCTCAAATGGCCCAACGACATCCTTGTCCGGGGCCGCAAGATCGCCGGGATCCTCGCCCAGCTGGGGCCCATGGGTGACGGATCAGTTCCGCCGGTCATTCTGGGAACCGGCCTGAATGTCACTCTGACAGAGAAGGAACTGCCGGTGCCGACGGCCACTTCGGTTGCACTGGAACAGCCCCTCACGGTTGACCGGACCCTTCTCCTGAAGAGCTACCTTTCGCACTTTGCCAATCTCTACCGGGGATTCTGCAATGCCGACGGCGATCCTGCCGCCGGCATTGCAGGTGGCCCGTCACTGCACAAGCGGGTTGAGTCCGTGATGGTGACCCTCGGCAAGCAGGTACGGGCGCAACTGCCCGGTGACCACGAGATCATCGGGCACGCTACCAGGCTTGATGACTACGGTTCGCTGCTCGTGGTGGACAAGGATGCACGGGAGCATGTGGTGACGGCCGGCGACGTGGTTCATCTGCGCCCGTGGACCCCGCCGGGCCAGGGCACCGAAGGCGGATATGCGTAGAGACCTCGTTCCGGGCGAGCAGGTCATCACGACCACCCGCCCGCAGCCGAGGAAACTGGCAGGTCCGGCCGCAGCGTTTATTGCATCCCCTGCCGCAGGGGCCTTTGTCAGTGCGTGGGCAACGCGTGGAGAAGCCACGCGTCTGATGCCGGCGGTTTCTGCCGGCTGGACCCCTTGGATTCTGCTTGGCTGCATCCTTGCTGTGGCGTGGATATGGTTGGCATATTGCCTGCCGCCGCTGATGCGGTGGCAGGGAACCCGGTTTACGCTGACAAACCGGCGCATTGTTGCCCGCTATGGCATGATGCGGCGCCGGGATGTGCAGGTGAATCTGGCGTCGATCCGGAACGTGACGGTCCATCAGACGGTGCTGCAGCGCATATTGCGCTCAGGGAATATATCCTTGGAAACCGGGTATCAGGGCGTGGTGACAATTCAGGACGTCCCGGAAGCCGCCAGATTCCGGGATTTTGTCCTGGATGCCATGGACGAGCTCCCCGAGGGGACCGATCCGGGGGCTGACGGGACGGTGGGCCATACCGGAATGTCGGACCACACAGAGCCGGCGATGCCGTGGGAGTTGAGAGAAGGTGGACACGATGAACGATGAGGACCAGCAGGACCTGCAGGCTCCCACAGCGCCTGGAGGCACCCACCCGGCTACAGGCACTCTCTCCGCCGAACGGATCGCGGCCAAAGCACTCGAAACCAGGCTGCTGGGCGGCGAGCGGAAACTCCGCCGCCGTGAGGTCGCCGCCGGTGCGGGGCTCTCCCTCCTTTCGGCCCGGAAGCTGTGGCGTGCTTTGGGCTTCCCGAATTTCGGCGACGAAGACGTGGCCTTCACAGAACGCGACCAGGCAGCGCTCTCCACCGTGGTGGACCTGGTCCGTTCCGGGGTACTCACCGAAGAGGCGGCCATTTCGGTGACCCGGGCAATCGGGCAGATGACGGACAGGATGGTGGTCTGGCAGATCGAGGCCCTGGTGGAGGACATGGTCCACGAGCAGGGTGTCACGGACGCAGTGGCCCGCAAGCGGCTGGTCAACGAACTGCCGATGCTGGTGGATGCACTCGAAGAGATGCTGGTCTACTCCTGGCGGCGGCAGCTCAACGCCGGAGTCCAGAGGCTGGGCGTGCGCGCAGAAGCCGGCCTGCAGGCCAGCGAAGAGGGCCGCGAGGGCGACGAAGACGACGCACCGCTGCCACTGGCGCGAGCGGTCGGCTTTGCCGACCTGGTTTCCTACACCAGCCTGTCCCGGCGGATGAACGAAAAGACCCTTGCCCGCCTGGTCCAGCGCTTTGAGAACAAATGCGCCGAGATTATTTCTGTCGGCGGCGGCCGGCTGGTCAAGACGGTTGGTGATGAAGTGCTCTACGTCGCCGAGACCCCTGCCGCGGGAGCGGAAATATCGCTCGCCCTCGCCCAGGCGTTTACCGAGGACGAAATCCTTCCCGAAGCACGGGTGGCAATGGTCTGGGGCCGGATCCTGTCCCGGCTCGGAGACATCTACGGCCCCACGGTGAACCTCGCCGCGCGCCTGACCAGCCTGGCTGATCCCGGAACAGTGTTGATCGACTCCATGACAGCCTCTGCCTTGGACCAGGACGAACGCTTCATCCTGCTGCCCCAGCCCGCGGAAAACGTCCGCGGTTTCGGCGAAATCCACCCCGTCCTGCTGAAGCGCGGCGAGGGCAAGGGGCTGGTTCTGGACTAGCGTTTCCCGGTGGCATTTTCGGGGCGTCACGAATTTATCCACTTGATGGCGAATCGGCTATAGTCGGGTTGGCCGGCTGCTGCGTGGGGAGTAGTGCCCATCACAGCCGGCTCACAGCCTTCAGGTCAATCGGTAGGCTGTCATCGGAAGTGCCGGCCTTGTCTCGGGCCGGCCCGGGGGGAATCAAAGTCTTGAAGGAAATCTGACGCCGTGACATCACTGCTGGGGAAGCTTGGTCTCAAGAAGCGGCACAACAAACTCGTTTCCTGTACGGCTTTTGCCATGGCCGGTGTTGCGTTGGTGGCCGGTGCCATCATTTATCCGGGGTTTAAGACCACCGAGGTGGAGCTGAACGACGGCGGCGTGTGGGTTGTCTCGAAGTCCAAGAATGCTGTGGGGCGGCTGAACTACCCGTCGCGGGTCCTTGATGGTGCGGTGACTCCGGCCAGCACCACTTTCGACATCCTCCAGGATGCCGGGAACGTCTTTGTCGATGACAACTCCGGGTCCACCCTGAACCAGGTATCACCGGCGAACATGCGCCTGGGCGGGGACAAGAAGCTCCCGGGCCCGGCAAACGTGAGCTTCGGCGCAAACGTCATCGCCGTGACGGACGGGGCCAACGGCAAGGTCTGGGCGCTTTCGCCCTCAACCCTCAGCGGATTCGATGAGGAGAATACGGAGCCGGTGCTGACAGGCTCGGCGGGAACGGTCTCCGCTGTTGGTGCCGATGACCGGATCTACAGCGTGGATCCGGAATCGGGCCAGGTCACGCAAACCACCGTCAACTCCGCGGGCGAACGCATGGACGCCAAGTCCAGCACCTGGGCCGGCCTCAAAGGCGCGGGCGAGTTGCAGGTGGCTGTGGTGGGGGACCAGCCGGTAGTGCTGGACACGGGCAGGGGCAAGCTGTTCCTGGCCGGCGGGCGTGAACTTGCGCTGGCGGATGCACGGGACGCGAAGCTGCAGCAGTCCGGTCCGGCCGCGGATTCCGTTGCCATTGCGACGCCGAAGGCGTTGCTGAAGCAGCCGTTGGACGGTTCGACGGCGAAGACTGTGACGTTCGACGGCGCGGGGGTGCCGGCTGCCCCGGTGCAGCTGGGCGGGTGTGTCCATGCGGCCTGGTCCGGGGCCAACAAGTATGTCCGTGACTGCGTGAATGATGCTGATGACAAGAACGTGGACGTGCCCAAGGCGAGTGCGTCGCCGTCGTACGTTTTCCGGGTCAACCGGGACCTGGTGGTCCTCAACGACGTGAACTCCGGGAATGTGTGGCTGGTGAACCAGAACATGCAGCTGGTGAACAACTGGGACGACGTCATCCCGCCGCAACAGACTTCGGATGACGCTGACAAGGATTCCGCCGACGAGGTCCAGCAGACGGTGCTTCCGGACCGGACCAAACCCAACAACCCGCCGGCCGCAAAGCCGGATACGTTCGGTGTGCGCGCCGGCAAGACCACCATCCTGCCCGTGCTGGACAACGACACCGACCCCGACGGCGACATCCTGACCGTCCGCACCCCTGACCCGCTCAAATCCGGGCTGCTGGCTCCCATCTACGGCGCCACCGGGTTCCAGGCCGGCATCGGGGCGGACAAGACCGGCTCGGAGACGTTCAAGTACACGGTCGACGACGGGCGCGGACTTTCTGCCGCCGCCGACGTCACGCTGAACATCGTCCCGCCCGGAGAGAACTCCGCTCCGCGGCAGAAGCCCAACCGCAGCACCACGCTCGTGGTCCAGTCCGGCAAAGTGGTCAGCCAGAACATCCTTCCGGACTGGATCGACCCCGACGGCGACGACCTGTTTGTTGTCGGTGCCGCCGGCAGCGACCCCCGCGACCAGGTCAAGGTCCGTCCCGACGGACTCCTCAGCTTCCAGGACGCCGGCACGGAACCGGGGCGCAAGACCGTCACCGTGACCGTCTCGGACGGACGATCCTCCGCCGAAGGCAAGGTCACCGTGGACGTCCGCGCCCCCGGGGCCCTGCCGCCGATCGCCAACGCTGACCACCTCGTCGCCGTCGCCGGTGTGGACACCGTCATCGCCCCGCTGAAAAACGACTCCGACCCGCAAGGCGGTGCGCTCAGGCTCGCCCAGGTCAGCCCGGACGGCAATTCAACTACCACCCTGGGTGCGGACCAGCAGACCTTCACGTTCAACTCCACCGCCCAGGGCGCGCACTATGTCACCTACCTCGTCACGAACGGTCCGGCCAGCGCCCAGCAGCTGGTCCGCGTCGACGTCGTCCCCGGCGGTGGCGACGGCGCCCCGGTGGCAGTCCGCGACACCGCGCTGCTGCCCAGCGGCGGCAGCGTGTTGGTGGATGTCCTCGGCAACGACTCGGATCCCTCCGGCGGCGTGCTCGTGGTGCAGTCGGTGACTGCGGCTGACGGTCTGCCGGTGAGCGTCTCCGTGCTGGACCACTCCGTCGTCAGGATCACCGACCTCAGGGCCGAGGGCCAGCTCAGCGTGAAGTACACGATTTCCAACGGCAAGTCCTCCGCGAGCGGGGAGATTGCCGTCCTGGTGGTCCCCGCACCCTCAAAACTCCAGGCGCCGCAGGCCAAACCCGACGAGGCCACCGTGCGCGCCGGGGACGTCGTCGCCATCCCGGTCCTCGAGAACGACACAGACCCCAACGGCGGCAAGCTCACCCTCGAACCTGCACTGGCCCAGCAGCCGGACGCCGCCGACGGCCGCATCTTCACCTCCGGAGGAGTGCTGCGCTTCATCGCGGGCGGGATCCCGAAGACCGTGTATGCGATTTACAAGGTCACCAACGCGTCCGGCCAGTCGGACTCCCAACAGGTCACCATCCGCATCCGGGCGCGCGACGACGAGCGCAACACCCGACCCGAACCCAGGAACCTCACGGCCCGCGTGGTGGCCGGCATGACAGTCCGGATCCCTGTTCCGCTGGACGGCGTAGACACCGACGGCGACTCGGTCCAGCTGACCGGGGTCGACAAAGCCCCCGCCATGGGAACGGCCGTGGTCAAGGACGGCTACCTCGAATTCACCGCCGCCGGCAACGCTGCGGGAACGGACACCTTCAGCTACCGCGTCCGGGACCGGATCGGGGCCGAAAACACCGGCACTGTGATCATCGGCATCGCACCGCAGGAAACGAACAACCAGAAGCCCATCGCCATCGACGACGCCGTGGACGTCCGTCCCGGCCGCAAGATCGCCGTCGACGCCCTGACCAATGACTCGGATCCGGACGGCGACCCGATCAGCCTCGTTTCCAACGGCTTCGAATCCCGCCCGGAACTCGCCGTGGAGGCAGCCGACGGCGGGAAGGTACTCCTCACCGCGCCGGGCACTGCCGGAAACGAGAGCGTGGCCTACAAGATCCAGGACGACAAAAAAGCCCAGGGCAGTGCCGTGATCCGTGTCCGCGTGAGCCCGGACGCCGCCCTCAAGCTGCCCGTTGCCAAAGACGATGTTGTCACCCCCGCCGAAACGCTCGGAAAATCAGCCGTGGACGTCCCGGTCCTGAAGAACGATGCCGATCCCGACGGCGTGGCCGCCGAGCTCAGGATCAGCCTGCCGGACGGCAACCCGAACGCCCGTACCGGTGACGACGGAAACGTTGTGGTCACCCTCGCCCCGAACGACCAGCTGGTCCCGTACACCGTCACGGACATCGACGGCCAAAGCGCGACGGCGGTCATCTGGGTCCCCGGCCAGGGCGAACAGCATCCCACCCTGGCCAGCTCCGAGGTTGTCGAAGTGATGGCAGGCAAAGAGATCACCCTGGACCTGAACGAATACGTCCGCGTCCGGGAAGGCCGCACGCCGCGGATCACCCAGGTGGACAAGGTCCGCGTCCAGGGCGCCGACCCGCAGAACGTGGTGCCGGGCAACGGCAGCGGCACCGGGTTGCGTTACGCGGCGCTGAAGGACTACGTGGGCCCGGGCTCGGTCACGTTCGAAGTGACCGACGGTTCCGGCCCCGAGGATCCGCAGGGCCTCAAGTCCACGCTCAGCATCATCACGAAGGTCATCCCGGATCCGAACGCCAATCACGCGCCGGTGTTCAGCGGTAGCGCCCTGGACGTGCCCAAGGCTGAGTCCGCCACCCTGGACCTGGGCAACCTGGCCAAGGACGTGGACTCAGGGGACCAGGAAAAACTCAGGTTTGAGCTGGACGGCACGCTCCCGGAAGGCTTCCAGGCAACGCTGGACGGCGCCTCGCTCAAAGTCACTGCGGACTCCAGCCGGGGTGCGGGCTGGAAGGGCAGCATTCCGCTCAAGGTCACAGACGGCCGCTCCGAGCCCGCCAGGGCAACCGTCACTGCAACGGTCGTGGCATCCAGCCGGCCCATGCCTGTCGCGAATGAGGACGTGATCGAGAAGGCCAACGCCGGCAAGACCGAGTCCATCAACGTCCTCGCCAACGACTTCAATCCTTTCAGCGAAACTCCGCTGCGGATCGTCGCCGCGACGGTGGAAACCGGCTCCGCCGCCGGCCAGCCCGTGGTGGCAGGCGACTCCATCACCGTCACCCCGGCCAACGGCTTCAAGGGCGTCATGGTGGTCCGCTATACCGTGATGGACAAGACCGACGACGTCTCGCGGCAGACCGACGGCCGCGTGCGCATCACGGTCCGGGACAAGCCTGATGCCCCGTCGGCACCCACCGCGACGGACGTGCGCAGCCGCACTGCCGTGCTCAAATGGACGCCGCCCTCGGACAACGGCGCCACCATCAGCAAGTACACGGTGCGCTCCAGCGGGTTCAGCCAGGACTGCGCCACCACAACGTGCACGCTCAACGGACTGACGAACGACGTGAAGTACGTTTTCACGGTCACTGCCACCAACGAAGTCGGGGAGTCCGCCCCGTCGCAGTCCTCCAACGAAATCAGGCCGGATGAGAAGCCTTCCCCGCCGGAGGCCCCCACGGTCAAGGCCGGGGACAAGGACATGGTGATCAACTGGGCTGCGGCCAAGACCGAGGGCTCCGCGGTAAAGAACTACAACCTGGAGATCTCGCCGCCGCCGGCCGGGGGGATCGCCGTGAAGAACGGCGTGACCGGACTGACCTATACCTGGCCAGGCCTGACAAACGGCGTGCGGTACAAGGTCCGGGCCCAGGCTGTCAATGAACTGGGGCCCTCCGAGTGGGGCCTGTACTCGGCCGAGGACAACCCGGCCGGAGTGCCGGCCGCCCCCGCCGCCCCGACAACATCGGTTGCGTCATCGGTCGGAACGTCAAACCAGCTGAAGGTCAACTGGACCGAGCCGAACACCAACGGCGATGCGATCAAGACCTACTACGTCACCATGAGCGGCGGCGGCGGGGCCGCGCAGACCCAGCAGGTAGCCGGTACCGTCCGGACGGCGAACTTCACGGCCAACAACTCAGAGGCCTCCTATACCTTCACCGTCCAGGCCGAAAACAAAGCCGGGAAGGGTGCCGTCAGCGCACCTTCCGCGCCGCGCCGTGCCACCGGAAAGCTCAGCCAGGTGTCCGGAGTCAGCGTCACCGAGGCCAACACCGGCGGCGCCGGCCGGCAGGTGACCATCACCTTCAAGGAACTCACGGCGGCCGAGCGCAACGGTTCGGCCTATGGCGAGGTCAGCTACACCTACTACGCCACCACCGGCCAGTCCGGGCCCGTCAGCCCGGGGGACACCAAGGGAGGCTTCACCAACGGGGCCGCCACCACCATCACCGTCACCGCCCACTCCAGCGTGGCGCCGAGTTCAGACTCCAGCGCCGGTTCCGGTGCGAATCCGTACGGCGCACCCGGAACGCCGTCCGCCTCGGGGCAGAACGGTGCAGAGAACCAAAAGAACCTCAGCTTCAGCTGGAACTCCCCATCCACCTCAACCAACGACGTGGCGTACACCCAGATCAACATCGACGGCGGAGGCTGGGAACGCGTCGCCGCCTCCGGCAGCCGGACGGTCAACACCGGTGGTTTCAGCGAACCGCACTCGATCCAGGTCCAGACAGTCAACTCCCGCGGCACCGGCGGTCCGGTGGCATCCGCCTCGGCGCAGTCCGGCCCCGCGAAGACACGATGGACCACGCGGCTCAATGCCGGGATGTACCGCAGCTGCACGGACCTGCCCGGCGCCACCTCCTATGACAACAGCCAGCCCGGGAACTTTACCTGCGACGGACAGAGCGGCACCGACCGCCCCTGGATGGGCGCCGCCGATGTCTTCGACGTCATGTGCTGGAAGCCGCACGGCACTTACTACAGCGGTGACGGCCAGTGGTATTACATCATGCGGGGT
Source organism: Pseudarthrobacter cremeus (assembly GCF_051857465.1). Classification (NCBI taxonomy): domain Bacteria; kingdom Bacillati; phylum Actinomycetota; class Actinomycetes; order Micrococcales; family Micrococcaceae; genus Pseudarthrobacter; species Pseudarthrobacter cremeus. Next base: position 39,701 of record NZ_JBPZHC010000009.1, read on the forward strand.
TCGCCGAACGCGACCCGCTGGATCAATTCCACACACACCTCCATCGGCGCTCCCGGACAGAGCGGCGTCCCGCTCTGCACCTTCCCGGTGGGGGCGACACCATAGCCGGCCACGCCCCGAAGGCGGGCAGTACTCCCCATCGCCCGCTCCGGGCACACTCGGTAGGCTGTCTCGGGTGCTGGCCCTGTCTCATGCCCGCCGGGGGACAACGAAATCTTGAAGGAATCTGACGCCGTGAAATCACTGCTGGGGAAGCTCGGTCTCAAGAAGCGCCATAACAGGCTCATAAGCGGTACGGCCTTTGCTGTGGCCGGTGTGGCGTTGGTGGCCGGTGCCATCATTTATCCGGGGTTCAAGACTACTGAGGTGGAGCTGAACGACGGCGGTGTGTGGGTTGTTTCGAAGTCCAAGAATGCTGTGGGGCGGCTGAACTACCCGTCACGTGTTCTGGATGGTGCCGTGACACCCGCCAGCACCACGTTTGACATCCTGCAGAGCGCCGGCGACGTGTTTGTTGATGATGAGACGGGTTCGACGTTGAACCAGGTCTCCCCGGCGAACATGCGCCTGGGTGGGGATAAGCAGCTGCCCGGTTCGGCTGAGGTGAGTTTCGGTGCCGGGGTGATTTCGGTGACGGATCCGGCGTCGGGCAAGGTGTGGGCGGTGTCGCCGTCGACGGTCAATGGTTTTGACCAGGAAGCGTCGGAGCCGGTGTTGGTGGGTTCCGAGGGTCTGGTCTCGGCGGTGGGGGCAGACGACCGGATTTATTCGGCTGATCCGAAGTCCGGTGCGGTCACGGTCATTGAGGTTGACGTCAATGGTGTGGTGGTGTCAACGGCTTCGAGCACCTGGGGTGAGTTGAAGGGCGCCGGTGACCTGCAGATCACGGTGGTGGGGGACAAACCGGTGGTGCTGGACGCTGCTGCGGGGAACCTGTTCCTTCCTGGCGGTAAGCGACTGCAGCTCGATGCGGCGCGGGAGGCCAGGTTGCAGCAGGGCGGGCCGGCTGCGGATTCCGTTGCCATTGCGACGCCGAAGGCGTTGCTGAAGCAACCGTTGGACGGTTCAACGGCGAAGACTGTGACGTTCGACGGCACGGGGGTGCCGGCTGCCCCGGTGCAGCTGGGCGGGTGTGTCCATGCGGCCTGGTCCGGGGCCAACAAGTATGTCCGTGACTGCGTGAATGATGCTGATGACAAGAACGTGGACGTGCCCAAGGCGAGTGCGTCGCCGTCGTACGTTTTCCGGGTCAACCGGGACCTGGTGGTCCTTAACGACGTGAATTCCGGGAATGTGTGGCTGGTGAACCAGAACATGCAGCTGGTGAACAACTGGGACGACGTTGTGCCGCCGAAGAACGAATCCGACGAACAGGACCAGGAATCGGCGGACAACAACACCATCAACGTCCTCCCTGACCGCACTAAACCCAACCGGCCGCCGGAAACCAAACCGGACAGTGTCGGGGTCCGCCCGGGCCGAACCACCATTCTCAGCGTCCTGGACAACGACTCCGATCCGGACGGCGACGTTCTGACGGCCGCCGTCGGCGATTCCGGGCCCAAAGCCGGAACGCTGGAAAAAATCTACGGCGGCACCGCGTTCCAGATCTCGGTCCCCGCAGACACCAGGCCCGGCAACGAAACCTTCAGCTACAACGCTGCCGACGGCAGGGGCCTGTCGGCCAGCGGCCAGGTGGCACTGACCGTGGTTGGACCGGACGAAAACAAGCCGCCGCTCTTCAAGCGCGGCGGCGACTCCACCACCATGTTGGTGGAACAGGGCAAGACGGTGAGCCAGAACATCCTCACCGACTGGATGGACCCCGACGGCGACGACCTGGTGCTGATGGATGCCAAGGCGGACAACGACCAGGACCAGGTCAAAGTGCGGCGTGACGGGCTGCTCACCTACCAGGATTCCGGGGCAACGGCCGGCAAGAAGAACGTCAGCGTGACCATCTGGGACGGCCGCGACACGGTCACCGGCAAGGTGGTGGTGAACGTCCAGCCGCCCGGCGCCCTGGCGCCCGTGGTGAATGCCGACCACGTCACTGCGGTGATGGGCCAGGACCTCGTGATCGCACCGCTGAAGAACGATGTTGATCCCAACGGCGGGGCGCTTCGCCTGGCACAGGTGGAGGCGAACGGACCCGCTGAGCTGGGTCCGGTCACTGACGGCGGCACCTTTACCTTCCGCAGCACCACCCCCGGCCCCGTGTACCTGACCTACATCGCCAGCAACGGCCCGCAAAGCAGCCAGGGCCTCATCCGTGTCGACGTGGAGTCCGGCAAGGACGCCGGCGATCCTGTGGCGGTGCACGACGTTGCGCTGATGCCCACCGGCGGCAGCGTGCTGCTGGACCCGCTGGCCAACGACTCCGATCCCTCCGGCGGTGTCCTGGTGCTGCAGTCCGTCAAGCTCCCGGAAAACACCACGGCTTCGGTCAGCGTGATCGACCACAGCGTCCTGCGCATCACGGATGTCCTGGGCACCAAGGACCCGTTCATTTTCGAATACACCATGTCCAACGGCAGGAAGTCAGCCACCGGCAGTGTCTCCGTGGTCCCTGTCCCGGCGCCCGCCGTCGTCGAAGCGCCCCAGCCCAAGCCTGACGAGGTCAACGTCCGCGTCGGCGATGTGGTGACCATCCCGGTGCTGCAGAACGATACGCACCCCCAGGGCCTGGAACTGAGCGTTGACCCCGTCCTGCCGCAGGCAGTGGACGAACTAGAGGGCAAGAGCTTTGTCTCCGAGAACACCCTTCGCTTCATCGCCGGGCCCCAGCCCAAGACCGTGCGTGCCATCTACAACGCAGTGGATCCGCAGGGGCAAAAGAGCGCAGCCGCGGTGACCATCCACATCCTCCCCCTCGAAGGTGCCCAGAACTCCCGCCCGCAGCCGCCGAACCTGACGGCCCGTGTGGTGGCCGCCGGAACGGTCCGTATCCCGGTTCCGCTGGACGGCATTGATCCTGATGGCGATTCAGTGCAGTTGACCGGTATCGACAGCACCCCTGCCATGGGAACGGCCACAGTGGGCAGCAACTTCATCGACTTCACCGCGGCCGGTGACGGCGCCGGAACCGATACATTCCGGTACAAAGTGGTGGACCGCCAGGGCGCCGTCAATACCGGCACCGTGACGGTCGGCATCGCCCCGCGCGGCGAAACGAACCAGAATCCCACGCCCGTGGATGACGAGGTCAGGGTCCGTCCGGGCCGCCAGATCGCGGTGGACGCCACGGGAAATGACACCGACCCCGACGGCGACCAGATCCGCATCCTCACCGACGGTATTGAGGCCGACGCTGCCCTGCAGGCGACCGTCAGCCAGACCAGCGGACGCATCATCCTGCAGGCCCCCGGCGCCGCCGGGACCGTCAACGTCCGCTACACGATTGCGGATGACCGCGGCGCTGCCGCCCAGGCCGCCATCCGCGTGGTGGTGGACAACGACGTACCGCTCAAGGCCCCGATTGCCCGGGACGACCGTGTGACCTCTGCCCAGACGATGGGCAAGACCGCCGTGGATGTTCCGGTCCTGAAGAACGACGAAGACCCCGACGGCGTAGGTGAGAACCTTAAGATCAGCACCGAGGCCACCACGGCCCGGCCCGGCGCGGACGGCACCATGATCGTGGACCTCGCCGAGCAGCCGCAGCTCATCCCGTACGCCGTCGAGGACGTGGACGGGCAGAAGTCCACCGCGATCATCTGGGTGCCGGGCATCGGGCAGCAGGTTCCCACCTTGGCCAAGGATGAAGTCATCGAGGTGATCTCCGGCCAGTCCGTCACTGTTGACCTGAGCGAGTGGGTCAAAGTCCGGGAAGGGCGCTCTCCGCGGATCACCCAGACTGACCGGATCAAGCTCATCGGGGCCGACGGCGGTGACCCCACCGGAGGCAGCGCGACCTCGCTCAAGTACACCGCGGGCGCCGACTACGTGGGGCCCGGCTCGCTCAGCTTCGAAGTCACTGACGGCTCCGGGCCGGATGACCCCGCCGGCCTGAAATCAACCCTCAGCATCCGCACCAAGGTCCTGCCGGATCCAAACCGCAACAACGCTCCCACCCTTCTGGGCGCAAACGTTGAGGTGCCAAAGGGCGAGTCCGCAGACCTGGACCTCAGCCGGCTGACGTCGGACCCGGACAGGGACGACCTCGAGAACATGAAGTACGAACTTGCAGGTGGGAGCCCGGCCGGCTTCAATGCCAGGATCGAGGGAAAAACCCTGAAAACGTCTGTTGACGGGTCAATGTCCACCGGAACGTCGGGTGCCGTCCAGATCAGGGCGAAGGACTCGCGCGGCCTCGAAGCCACTGCCACCTACCAGCTCGCAGTGACAGCCTCCAACCGGCCCAAACCGGTGGCCAACGATGACCTGGAGCCGAGCGCGGCGGCCGGGAAACCGGTCACCGTGAAGGCCCTGGCCAACGACTCCAACCCGTTTCCCGAGACGGCTCTGAAGATCATCTCGGCAGCGACCGAAACCGGCAGCGGCAACGTGGAGGTATCGGGCGACTCCATCGTGGTGACACCGGCCCCGGGATTCTCCGGGTCCATGGTGGTGTCCTACACGGTGGCGGACAAAACCGGGGAAGCGTCACGGCAGGCAACGGCCCGCATCCGCCTCACCGTCAAGGACGAGCCGCTGGCGCCTACCACACCGCAGGCACAGAGCGTGGGGGACCAGACGGCCCTGCTCAACTGGTCGGCACCGGCAGACCGCGGCTCACCCATCACCAAGTACACGGTGTACGGCGAATCCGGTTTCCGGCAGGACTGCCCCGCCAACACCTGCACGCTGAACGGGCTGGTCAACAACACCAAGTACCACTTCGAGGTGACGGCCACCAACGAGTTCGGCGAATCTGACCGTTCGCCCGCATCGGCGGAAATCAGGCCCGACGTCAAGCCGGACACCCCGCTGCCGCCGGCGCTGAAGTTCGGCGATAAGGAGCTCTCCGTGACCTGGGTGGCACCGGCCAGCAAGGGCTCCCCGGTCAAGTCCTACGACCTGGAAATTTCGCCGCCGCCCGCCGGCCAGAACGCGCAAATCCAGAACCTGACTGCGGTCAGCTACGTCTGGAAGGGCCTCCAGAACGGGGTGTCCTACAAGGTCCGTGTCCTGGCCCGCAACGACGCCAAAGAACCATCCGAATGGAGCGCATATTCGGCAGCAGAAGTTCCGGCAGGCATTCCTGTCACGCCCGCTGCCCCTACTGCCTCGCAGGCCGGATCCGTAGGAACGCAGACCCAGCTCAAGGTCAGCTGGACCGCTCCGAACAACAACGGGGATGCCGTCTCGGCCTACACCCTGACCACATTGCGGGGCGGTGCTGCGGTGGCCACCCAGCAGGTCGCCGGAACCACCCAGAACGTCACGGTGGACAACTCCGAAGCGGGTTATACCTTCACGGTTTCGGCCACCAACAAGGCGGGCACCTCCGGGACCAGTGCGCAATCCGCGGCCATCAGGGCGGTGGGCAAACCGGGCATGGTGAGCCAGCCGGCCGCAACCCTGGTCGACACGGACAACAACGGCGGGAAGATCGATGTGCGGTTCGCCGCCTTGACCGACGCCCAGCGCAACGGATCAGCCCCCGGCGAGATCTCCTACATGTACCGGCTGACCTCCGGCGGGGGCAGTGGAAGCATCCCTGCCGGCGGCGCTGTGGTGGCTGCAGCCAACGGCACCGATACCGCCGTGGTGGTCTGGGCCGTTTCCTCCCGCAGTTCCACTGCCGGGGACGCGAGTCCTGCTTCCAATACAGTGAACCCCTATGGGCTGGCCTTCGCCCCAACAGTGACGGGCAGCAACAGCAGCGGGGTGGGGGACAGGACCGTTTCCTGGACGTGGAACCAGCCCAACGGCAACGGGCGTCCCGTCACGGGCTACCAGTACAGCGTGGACGGCGGCGGCTGGCAGAACACCGATCAGCGGTCGTTCTCAAAGACCGTAGGCTACAGCCAGACGGTCCAGTTGCGGGTCCGGGCCATCAGCGCCAACCAGCCAGGCCGGATCGGACAGGACACCTCACGCAGCGGGGCAGAACCGCCGCCGCCGGTCCCGACGTCGTGGAATGTCAGTGCACCCGTCCGCACATGCACGGAGCCACGGTACGGCACCGACAGCTACAGAAACACGAATCCGGACCAGTGCATCAGTCCGGGCATCTGGTTCAATTCAGGCTACACGGCCCAGACCGACTTCTACGTCGTTTGGTACAAGACCTCGGCTAATCCGTCGGGAGTCTGGTACCACCTGACCAGCGGTGGCGCGTCAGGGAACTACGCCAGGTGCGACACCGTTTCCCTGGGCTGCAACCCGCCCGGGGGAATGCCACAACGATGACCACTCAGAACCGAAGAAAAGGACTTACTCCATGACCATGACCACCGAGCAGGCCGAATGGTTTGCAGGCACTTTCGAGAAACTCGTCGCCAACGTGGGCCAGGCGGTGCTGGGCAAGGACCACGTCATCCGGCTGACCTTCACCGCGATGCTGGCCGAAGGGCACGTGCTTTTCGAGGACGCTCCCGGCACCGGCAAGACCATGCTGGCGCGGGCGATGGCAGCCACCGTCCAGGGCTCCAACAACCGCATCCAGTTCACCCCTGACCTCCTGCCCTCGGACGTCACCGGCGTCACCATCTACGACCAGAAGACGCAGAAGTTCGAGTTCCACAAGGGCCCGATCTTCAACAACATCGTCCTGGCCGATGAAATCAACCGCGCCTCGCCCAAGACGCAGTCGGCGCTGCTGGAGGTCATGGAGGAGTCCCGGGTCACCGTGGACGGCGTCACCTACGAGGCCGGTCGGCCGTTCATGGTGATGGCAACCCAGAACCCCATTGAGCAGGCAGGCACCTACCGGCTGCCTGAAGCGCAGCTGGACCGCTTCCTGATCAAGACCTCCATCGGCTATCCGGACCACGCCTCCACGGTCCGGCTGCTGGGCGGCACGAACCTGAAGGACCGCTCCAAGGAACTTTCCGCGGTGATCACCACCCAGGCCGTGGCGGACATGGCTGACCTGGCCGCGACGGTGCACGTGGACACCGCGGTGCTCGAATACATCTCCCGGCTCTGCGAGGAGACGCGCAACGCGCCCGAGTCCCGCCTGGGCGTCTCGGTGCGGGGCGCCATCGCCATGGTCCGCGCCGCCAAGGTGTGGGCCGCGGGCCAGGGCCGGAACTTCGTCCTGCCGGATGACGTCAAGGAACTCGCGCCGGTCGTCTGGACCCACCGCTTTGTGATGGACCCGGAAGCCGAATTCTCCGGCGCCACCCCGGAGGCTGTCCTTGCCCGGGTCCTCTCCGACGTCGCCGCACCGCAGCAGCGCGCCAACGCCTGAGGGTCCCTGCGGACCTGAGAACAACCACCGACCAGCGCGAACAAAGGCACCTTTATGTCCAGCAGCACACCGTTGACCCGGCTTGCTGACCTGCTTCGGCAGCCCTTCCACCGGGACGGCCGGCCAACGCGGCTGCACCCCTCGGCCGTCTGGGCCGAGGCCACAAGCACCGCAGCACTCGCCCTGACTCCGGCGTGGCTCAAAACCCGCGGCCTGTGGCTTCGCTACGTGTGGCCCGTCGTCTCGGTGGTCAGCGTCCTGGGCTGGTCGGTCCTCGCCGCGTCCATCCTGCTGTGGAGCTTCGGCCAGGCCTTCGGCTGGCAGGAAGCGAAGGCCGCGGCCATCGCCGCGTTTGTCCTCATCCTTATCGCCATCGGGTTCATCATGGGCCGCTCCTCGTACGGTGTGATCCTGGACCTGGCCCGGACCCGGGTGGCCGTGGGTGACAGCGCGGTGGGCAGTATTTCCGTTTCCAACACCTCGACCCGCCCGCTCCTGCCGGCCGCGCTGGAACTGCCGGTGGGCAACGCCACCGCGATCTTCCACCTGCCCAGGATGAAGCCCCGGCAGGTGCATGAGGACCTCTTCACCATCCCCACCGCCCGCCGTGCCGTCATCGTGGTGGGCCCGGTCCGCTCCGTCCGGGCAGACCCGCTGCACCTGCTCCGCCGCCAGGTGATGTGGACCGAGCCGGAAGACCTCTTTGTCCACCCGCGCACCGTTGCCCTGGCCGGCTCCGCCGCCGGCTTCATCCGCGACCTTGAAGGCATGCCCACGACTGACCTCTCCAGCGCCGACGTTTCCTTCCACGCCCTGCGCGACTACGTACCGGGCGATGACCGGCGGCACATCCACTGGAAGACCACCGCACGGACCAACAAGCTGATGGTTCGCCAGTTCGAGGAAACCCGACGCGCGCACCTGGCCATCTCGCTGTCCATCAACACCGACGAATACGCGTCAGAGCAGGAATTCGAAATGGCCATCTCTGCCGCCGCCTCGATCGGACGGCAGGCCATCCGCGAACAGCGCGAGCTGGACGTCCTCACCCAGAAGGGGCCGCTCCGCTGTGAAACCGGCCGGAACATGCTGGACGACATGACACGGATCGCCGGCGCACCCATGCGCCGGACCGCCGTCGACCTCGCCCGCACGCTGGCCGATACGGTTCCCAACGCGTCGGTGGTCTTTTTCGTGGTGGGCAGCAATGTCACCCCCGCCCAGCTCAGGTCGGCTGCGGCATCCGTGCCGCCGGGAGTCCGCAGCCTGGCTGTCCGCCTCCAGATGGGGGCCGCACCCACGCGCGCCAACATCGCGGACCTCACGGTACTGACTCTCGGCGACCTGGCCGACCTCGCCATTGTCCTCAGAAAGGCCGCCGCATGAGCGTCCAACCGGGCCTCCGGCCTCGACCGCAGCAGCGGCAGACTGAATCCGCGTTCGCCGACGGCCAGCCTCTCTGGCATTTTGTACTCGACGCCGGCGCCCTCACGCTCCTGCTGGGGCTGGGCCTGCTGGGCTTCAGCCTGAGCTTCGGCGGGGACCCCTACTACCTGGTCTCAGGCTTCGGCGGCATTGTCCTGGGGCTCGGCATCGCTGCCGCGAACGCACACCTGCGCCTCGGGCTGCTGATCACCGCGGCGACCGCCCTCGGCGCCTACCTGGTGTTCGGCACTGTGCTGGCCGTTCCGGACGCGGCAGTGGCTGGATTCGTGCCGAGCCTGGAATCCCTTCGGACCCTGCTTCTGGGCGTCGTGTTCGCCTGGAAAGACATGCTGACAGTGGGCGTCCCGGTGGGATCAGCCGGGGGCGTGCTGATTGTGCCGTTCCTCAGCTCCCTGCTGACCGCCCTGGTGGCGGGCCTCCTCACCTGGCGGCTCAAGAGCCCCTACTGGCCGTTGCTTCCCGTGCTGGCCCTGTTTGTCACCGGCATAGCGTTCAGCACCAACGCCGCCTTCCTGACGGTGGAGCGCGGCATCGGGCTGACCGTTATTGCTATCGCCTGGGCCACCTTCCGGCGCGACGCGCTGCGCCGGAGCGACACACGGAAAGTCTCCGTCAACCGCCCCGAGACTGACACCGCCACGGCCAGGAAGGCCCGGCTCCGCAGGCTCGGAACTGCTGCGGCTGTCATAGCTGCCAGCGTGTTCATCACCTCCCTCGCCGCGCCCCTGGTCACCGCCGGTTCCGACCGCAAGGTCCTGCGCAATGTGGTGGTCCCGCCGTTTGATCCCAAGGCCTACATCACGCCCCTGGCTAGTTTCAGGACGTTCGTCAAGGACAAAAAAGACGACACCCTGTTCGTGGTCAAAGGCCTTCCGCGCGATGCCCGTGTCCGGCTGGGCGCCCTGGATACGTTCAACGGCACCAACTACAACATGGACCCCAACGGCTCCGGAAGCTTCAGCAAGGTCGGCGACACGGAGTCCATCAACACCCTTGCCGACACTTCAAGCGTGGTCCCCACCAACGACTACTCGATCGACATCATCATCGAGGACTACCAGGGGTATTTCGTTCCGGGCGGCCGGAAGACCACAGGCCTGAGCTTTGACCAGAGTGCCTCTACTGCGGCCTCGGGCCTGTACTTCAACGCGGGCACGGACACCGCTGTGACCACCAAGGGTCTTTCCAAGGGTGATTCCTACAGTGTCCAGGTCTCGGACCCTGTCAAGCTCGAGCACGGGCAGCTTACCCAGTACGACTTCGCCAAGATCACCCTGCCGGACGCTGTGGAGGTTCCGCCGGTGGTGGGATCCCAGGCCAATGACCTCTCCGCCGATGCCCCCACCGCGATTGACCGGGTGCGCCAGATCGAGGCGCATTTCCAAAAGACCGGCGCCTTCAGCAACGGGCTGGTCACCGAGGGACAGCTGCCCAGCGTCTCCGGCCACAGCTCCTCACGGATCCGGAACCTGCTCACCGCCAAGCAGATGCTTGGCGACGACGAACAGTATGCGGTGTCCATGTCGCTGATGCTCCGCCACCTCGGGATACCGTCACGGGTGGTGATGGGGTTCTACCCCGAACCCACGAGCCCCGAGAACGGCGCCGGCGAGGTGAAGATCACGGGCAAGGACGTCCACGCCTGGGTGGAAGTGGCGTTCGACCGGGTGGGCTGGGTGACCTTCGACCCCACGCCCCCCAAGGACAACATCCCCATCCCGCCGGACCCCGAAAACAAGTCCAAGCCGAAGCCCCAGGTGCTTCAGCCACCGCCTCCGCCGCAGGAACCGGCGGACCTGCCGCCGGATTCCTCCCCGGATGCGCTGGACGCCGACCAAAAGAAGAACAACCCCTGGCTGTTCTGGGGTGCATTGCTGGGGGCGCTGGGCGTTGCCCTCATTCCGATCGCCATCCTGGCGCTTCCGCTCCTCCTGATCGCACTGCTTAAGTCGCGAAGACGGAAGGCGCGTTTCACAGAAGGGCACCCGGCGCAGCGTGTGGGCGGCGGCTGGAATGAAGTACTCAGCCTGGCCACGGACATGGGTGCGGGAATCGACACGCGTTCAACCCGGCGCGAGAGCGCTGCCGTGGTGGCCGACGCCTTCCCCGCAACGGGGCAGACCACCACCATGCTCGCGCACCGGGCCGATGCCTCCATCTTCGGCTCGGGCCAGCCAAGCGAGGAAGAAGTGCGGGAGTACTGGAACATCGTGGACGGTTCGCTGAAGGAAATGACCGGGACCGTGGGTTTTTGGCGCCGCCAGCAGGCAAGGTTCTCGCCCCGTTCGTTGCTGGCCGACGGCCGCAACGCCCTGAAACTGCGCGGTGGCCGGCTCGGGCTGGGCCCGCTGGCACCGTCCCGGCAGGGCTCCAAGGCACAACCCAACACCACCGGTAGGGTGGAGACCGGCCCGGACGCCTCCGGCAGCCCGGCTCCGGCAGTACAGCAAAGCGGAACCCGGACGACGGCGGCCGCCCCCGAGGCTGATGAGTCCACCGTTCTCCGGAACCCTGGCAGAAAGAAACACACTGAATCATGACCTACGAGGCCGAGCGCTGCCAGCGGTGCCAGCAACTGATCCGCGGCGGCGCCACGTTCTGCACGGCCTGCGGGGCTCCGCTGCCGAACAGGTCTGCCCGCAGCGGGCGGAATGTGGATCACGCCCAGCGGGCGCTGATGGATCGCGCGGCGGAGCAGCAGTTCCCGATACCCGGTACTATCCCGGTAGTACAAACGTCTCCAGGGGGAGGAACGGGAATGGCAGCCAATCTTGAGCTTGTGCCGGCCACGGCCGGGAAGCGGCTTGGCGCCGCGGTGCTCGACTGGCTGGCGCCGGTGGCAGTGCTGGTGCTGACTTTCGCCATCGGCTTCGCGGGAGTCACGCGTACCCAAAGGGGCGGCTTCATCATCTATGACACCGCTTCGCTGGTCCTGTTCGGCAGCATCGGACTGGGGCTGACCCTTGGTTATCTGCTGGTGCAGATGAGCCTGGAAGGCCGCACGGGCAACACGGTCGGCAACCGGGCCATGGGGATCCGCAGCGCTGACAAGGATGGCTACGCACCCGGGGCAGGGGGAGTCGCGCTCCGTGGTGTCGTTACCGGCGCGGGCATCATCCTTACCCTCCTGGCGGCCTTGGCCGTGATCATCTTCCAGTGGTTCGACATTGCCACGTTCATCCTTGGCCCGATGCTTCTGGCCGGTGCCGCCTGGGCTGTCCTGGTGGTGGTTTCGAACGCCTGGGACCGTCCCGACAGGCTCCGCGGCTGGCACGATGCCGTAGCGAAAACCCTGATGTTCGACGTGAAGGCCGGCCGTAACCCCATCACCTCCGGCGGGATCCAGGGCCCCTACAGCTTCGCCCCCCTTGATCTGCCCCCCGTCCAGCAGGTTGCCTCGCCCGTGGCCGGTGCCGCGCGGCCGCCCGGCCACCAGGCGCCGGAAAACCAGCAGCAGCCGCCGTTGCAGCCGGCAGCAGTCCAGCAGCCCGCGGCCGTGCAGCCCTACGCACCCATCATGCCGGCGACGCACGCACACCCTGCGACCCAGCCGTACGCAGCTACGCAGCCGTACGGTGCGCCGCCGTCGCCGTTCACCCCGCCGTCGGCCCCTGCCCAGCAGGCTCCGCCCCAAGCCGTCCCGGCCCACCCTTTCCCCTCCCACCCGGCCCCCTCCCACCCGGACGATGACCATGACCGCACCCAGATGCGCAGCGGCGCGCCTTATTCGGTTCCGATGGCAGTTCTCCGGATCAAGCTCGACGACGGCCGGGACTTCCAGCTCGACCGCAACGTCCTGGTGGGCAGGAACCCGGTGGGCCAGACAGGGGAGCAGCAGTCCCAAATCCTGGCAATCGATGACCCAGGCCGTTCGATCTCCAAGACGCACCTACACCTGCTGACCGACGGCACGGGTATCTGGGTCACTGACCGGAACTCCACCAACGGCAGCGCCGTGACCACCCCGGATGGCCTGCGCACGCCGCTGCAGCCGGGTGTACCCGCCTTTGTCAGCCCGGGATCCACTGTCCATTTTGGTGACCGTTCCTTCCACCTAGGACAGGCATGAATTCACAGCCGGACAGTGTCTCCACTGACGATGACCACGCATCGGGCCTCAGCCTGAGTTACGGCTACGGGACGGACCGCGGGCTGCGGCGGGAGCTCAACGAAGACTCCTTCATCGCCTCCGATCCGGTCTTCGCAGTGGCGGACGGCATGGGCGGGCACGAGGCAGGGGAGATCGCCAGCGGGATGTGCGTCAGGGCCCTGGCCGCCATGCCGCAGCTCGCCACCGGGGAGCGGTCCGTCACGGCCTCCGTGCTCCAGCAGTACCTGGTTCGCGCCGACAGCTCCATCAGGGAGGTGACCGGTGCCCGCGCCGGGACCACCCTCACCGGAGCCGTTGTGGTCGAACAGATGGGAATGCCGTACTGGCTGGTGATGAACATCGGCGATTCGCGCACGTACCGCCTGAGCCAAGGCAACTTCGCCCAGGTCAGTGTGGACCACTCAGAGGTCCAGGAACTCGTGGATGCCGGCGAAATCACACCGGAACAAGCCGCCGTACACCCCCGCCGCCACGTGGTAACGAGGGCTCTGGGAACCGGCGACGAGACCGAGGCCGATTACTGGCTGCTGCCTGTTGAGGAAGGCGACCGGATCCTCGTCTGCTCCGACGGACTGAATGCCGAACTGACGGACGAGCACATTTTCCGCATCCTCAGCACTGTCGGGCACCCGCAGGACGCAGTGGATGCCCTGATCCAGGCTGCTCTCCGCAACGGTGGCCGGGACAACGTGACTGTCATTGTGGTTGATGCCAAGAACGTGATGAACGACGGCGGCATCGCCATTACCGCGCCCCGCCGCACCGCTGATGCCGAACAGGAAGTCACGCTGCCGCGTGCACAGATCGTCGACGCCAGCCGCCCGGCGGTCCGGGAAGACGAGAAGGGGGAGCACTGAGATGGCTGCCGCCAACTACACTTCGGGTATCTGGCTTGGCGTGATCCGGTCCGGCACAGTTGTTGTGCTCGGACCGGGGTCCTCGCCGGAGCTCGCCCGGTCTTTGTGGGAGCTGCTGGGGAAGACCCCGGAAGTCCACGAAGTGTTTCATGCCGTGACCAGCGGATTCGGAGTTTCCCTGGCGCAGATTCCTTCCTTCGGAATCGTGGATTTCCGTGACTCCCTCAGGGTTTTCCTCCGCGGTGACCTTGATCTGACTGTTCAGCTGCCGGAAGGCTCCGTTGAGTTGAACGGGCGGGATGTCACCACCTGGACCGAGCGCCGCCTCGCTGCTCCCGAGCGCTACGTCCTGGCCGTCTCCGGCGACAGCCAGCCAGGGGCCCTTCTCCCGCTCGGCGAGGGTGTGGTCCTGCTTCAGTCACTGACCGTGGCATTTGACGGGCCGGCTGCAGAAACAGCGGCGCCGGATCCGGCTTCCGCTGCAGGTGTGTCCGGGCCCCCTGTTATGGAGCCCGCGGCTGCCTCAGGGCTCTTCGAAGCCGACTCTGAGCCGGAGTTCGGACCGGTGCCTGACGCAAAACTGGCGCCTGACGCAGAACTTTCCCCTGACGTTGCACCCGGCCCTGAAACTCCGATTGAGGCCGAATCCAGCCTGGAGCCTGATTCGGAGCCTGAACCACACAGCACCGGCACCATGAATGCGGACCGTGAGGTCTCGGCCGAAACGGTGATGGGCGTGATGGACGAGGACTCCCACTATGCCGCGGACAACCCGGAGCCTGTGCAGCCTGAAGCTCCCGTAACCTTTCCCGACCAGGTGCCTGCCCACGAACTGACGGGCAGCTACGACCACCTCTGGGAGAAAACGGTCGTCCGCCGCATCGAGGACGCCGCCGTCCGCGACGAACCGGAGGAAGAAGACCCGGCATACGCGGCGGGTCGGACAGCAGAAAACGAGTCAGCCGAAAACCTGTCGGCAGAAAACCAGTCAGCACAAAATCTGCATCGGGATCTGCCGGCAGGCGGGTCCGGGCAAGGAGACTCCGGGCCCGAAGAGTCCGCAGCCACCGGATCGGAGTCAGGCCGGCCAGCGGCCCAGGTCTTCAGCGGCTTCGCCATTGCCCCGCCCGCGTCCGATCAGCCAGGCCCACCGCCGGTACCGCAATCAGTGCCGGCACCGCCCGTTGCGCCTGTAACCGGCCTTGGCGGCGGACTGATCGATTCGGTCCCGTGGCGGACCGGCGGGACCAGCGCCTCCGGTGTCCAGGCGCCGGCGTCGTTCAACCTTCCGCCCGCACCCGCACTGGCAGCGCCTGCATCTGCGCCAATTTCAACGTCAATTCCGGGAACTGCACACGCTTCCGGGCAGGCCGCTGCTACTGACGACTTCGACCCGGACCACGACGGCCAGACCATCATGAAGGGCGACCTCGCCGGAATGTCCGCGCGTCCCGCGCCGGTGCGGGCGCCCGATGCCGCCGTCGGACCCCTGGTGCTGGCCCGTGTCTGCGAACGAGGGCACGCCAACCCGCCCACGCACGCGCAGTGCGCGCTCTGCCTCTCGCCGCTGCCTGCCGACGCCGTGCAGGTGGCGCGGCCGCGGCTGGGCAGGATGAGGGTATCCACCGGGGAACTGGTGGATCTCGACCAGTCCCTGGTGATCGGGCGCCAGCCTTCCGTTTCCCGGGTCCAGGGCGGCGGGATGCCACGCCTGGTCCAGGTGGCCAGCCCGAGCGGTGACATTTCGCGGTCGCACGTTGAAGTCAGGCTTGAGGGCTGGCATGTGATGCTCTGTGATCTCAAGGCCACGAACGGGACAGTCCTGGTCCGCGAAGGTCAGCAGCCCCGCCGCCTTGCCCAGAACGAAATGGCCATCCTGCTGGACGGCGACATCGCCGAACTGGGGGACGACATCTCGTTGCGTTTTGAGGAGATTCTTTGAGTTCGAAACGGCCCATTGCGCCGCCGCCCCCTATTCCGGGGTTCACGTACATCAGCCTGCTGGGCTCGGGCGGGTTTTCCGATGTCTACCTCTATGAACAGGACCGGCCGCGGCGGAAAGTCGCGGTTAAGGTCCTGCTGTCCGACCTCAAGACCGAGGGTGCCCGGCGCAGGTTCGAGTCCGAAGCGAACCTGATGGCCCAGCTGTCCTCCCACCCTTACATCGTGACGATCTACGAGGCCGAGGTAACCGCGGCCGGACACTCCTATCTGGCCATGGAATACTGCTCGCGGCCCAGCCTTGACGTCCGCTACCGCCGGCAGCGCTTCAGCGTCGATGAGGTCCTTGCCGTAGGGATCCAGGTGGCTTCCGCGGTGGAAACCGCGCACCGCGCCGGCATCGCCCACCGCGACATCAAGCCTGCGAACATCCTGGTCACGGACTACAACAGGCCCGCCCTGACGGACTTTGGCATTTCGGGAACCCTGGGCGACACCGCCGACGAGGACACCGGGATGTCCATTCCTTGGTCGCCGCCGGAGCAGTTTGCTGACGGCCCGGTGGACGGAATCATGGTGGACGTCTGGGCCCTGGGTGCCACGCTGTACACCTTGCTGGCCGGCAGGTCCCCGTTTGTCATGCCGGGCACAGATAATTCCCAGAGGGAACTGATTGCACGGATCACGAACTCGCCCCTGCCACGGCTGGGCCGGGCCGACGTCCCGGATTCGCTCGAACGCGCGCTGTCGACGGCGATGGCTAAGTCTCCGGCGTCCCGGTACTCCTCGGCGCACGCGTTCGCCCTTGCCCTGCAACGGATCCAGGCCGAACTGAACCTTTCGGTCACACCCTTCGAGGTCCTCGAAGAGCCGCACCTGGAAGACAGCCATCCGGACGACGGCTTCGAGGAAACCCGCGTCCGGAGCATCGCGGCCATCGACCCCGAGCGCACCGGCAGCGCGCCGACGTTCCCGGCACGCACCAGGCCGCAGGGCCCCGGCGCCGGCGCGTCACCGTCAGCCGCGCCGCCGTCGGGCTTTCCGCCGTCGGCGGTGCAACCTGCAGTGCCCCAGCCGCAGGTACCCGGCAACCTTTTCGCCGGCGAGCAGTCCGGCGGCGGGCAGTCCGCCGGGAACCCGGCCGGTGAGTGGGCCCATGCCACCATGCTGCGGGGCAGTGCGCCCGCCGCCACGGAGTACGGCACGCGCCAGGACCCGACCGTGCAGCGGCCGGGACTCCTGTCCTCGCCGGCAGGACACGGACAGGCAGGGCCGTCCCGCCGGTCCGGCGCGGCAGAACCCGCGATCGACGCGACGGTCAGCCGTCCCGCCCCAGTCAGGGAAACCGTCCCCGAAGCCCCGACTGACCACGGCAAACGGAATCTGTGGCTCGCCATCGCCGGCGGGACCCTGCTTGTCCTCGCCGTCATCGTGGGAATCGTGCTGGCCAGCTCCGCGCCCGCGCCGAAGGTCGCCCCTACAGCCGAGGTCAGCAAACCTCCGGCGGACCCCCTGGATAACGGCACCGTCCCCGACGTCGAAGGACTCAGCGGGACGGTTGCCACCGACGGCGATGCTTACTTCTACTGGAACAATCCGCAGCCCAAACCCGGTGACAAATACAAGTGGCGGGTCTACTCCATTGGAGGCAGCGGCGAATACCAGGCCATTGATCAGGCACCCGTCCGGATGAAGCCCAATCCGTCGGGTGAGACCTGCATCCAGGTGATGCTCGTCAGGAGCGACGGATCGTTCTCGCCCCTGGAAAAGGATTCGATAGCCTGCGCCCGCCCGTGAGGCGGGCCGGGAAAGTTTAAGAAACGTGGGCACAGCCCAATCGAGGAGGCACGGAAAATGGGGGATCTAGCAATAGATTTCTGTGGTGAATGGTACGAACCGTCCGATGAGGAAATCTTCAATATCGGCCGCGAAGGCGATCTCGAGGTGGACGACAACCCTTACCTTCACCGTCAGTTCCTGCAGGTAGCCCGCTACGACGGGATCTGGTGGCTCAGCAACGTGGGAAGGATGCTCTCCGCCACCATCGCCGACGGCTCCGGGGGCATGCAGGCCTGGCTGTCGCCGGGTGCCCGCATACCGTTGGTGTTCAGCCACACCAACGTCATCTTCACCGCGGGCCCCACTACCTATGAGTTCGCCGTGCACCTCAAGACCCCGTCCTTCCGCCAGGAATCACGCGAGGACGACAGCAACGGCGACACCACGATCGGCCCCGTGGTTTTCACCGATTCGCAGCGGGCCCTCATTGTGGCCCTCGCAGAACCCATGCTCCGCCGCGAAGGGACGGGCTTCAGCGCCATCCCGTCGTCGGCTGCAGCCGCCAAGACCCTTGGCTGGGCCCTCACCCGGTTCAACCGGAAACTCGACAACGTCTGCGACAAACTCGACCGGGTGGGCGTGGTGGGGCTGCGCGGCGGCGGCGGCAAGCTGGCCACCAACCGGCGGGCGAGGCTCGTCGAACACGCAGTCACCTCGCATCTGGTCACGGCAGAGGACCTGCCTTTGCTTGAAAAGATGAGGGGCGTGGACGAAGGATGAGAATCCGGCTGACACTCCGCCGGGACCCGGCGGAAACGAAGGACCTGGCCGTCACGGTTGACGGACTGGCCACGGTGGCGGACATCGCCACCCAACTGTGGGCCGCCGACCCCGAGCGGAAGGGATCAACCCCTCCGGAGAACCTTTCGCTGCGCATCGACGAGGCATTTGTGGCCGGCGGAATGCGCGGCAACGTCCTTTCCCGTTCGGACAACCTTCTGGAGTCGGGCCTGCGGCCGGGGTCCGTGGTGTCGCTGACCGAGGTCAGCGAACTCTTCAACGTTCCGGGCGCCAACCGCGGCCCCGCCGCTGCGACGCTCCGGATCCTTTCAGGGCCCGACGTCGGCCAGGAATTCTCGCTGCCCTCCGGCACCAGCTACATTGGCCGGGACCGGGACGTTGACATCCGGCTCTCCGATCCACTGACTTCGAAACGCCACGCGCGCATCAACGTTGGCGAAAGCGTGGAAATCGTTGACACCAACTCCGCCAACGGGCTGCTGATGGACGGCCTTCCCGTTACGCGGGCCACGCTGAACTCGTCGGACACGGTGACCCTGGGTGATACGACGCTCACAGTGGTTCCACTGGGCCGCAACCATGCGGCAGCACCGACGTCGCCCCTTGTCGATTTCAACCGCTCCCCACGCGTGGTTCCCCGCTTCGAAGCCCCCAAACGTGTGCCGCCGGCCGGGCCCAAGAGGCCCGACCACCAGCCGTTCCCGTACATCATGCTGATGGCCCCGCTCCTGATGGGCGGAATCATGTTCGCAGCCACCCGGAACGTGCTGTCCGTGGTGTTCATGATGATGATGCCGCTGTTCATTGTGGGCCATTACGTGGACCACAAGATGCAGGCCAGGCGCCAGCAGAAGGAACAGCTCAAGCACTTCCGGGAATCCATGGCGGCTTTCCGCCAGGACATCACCGAGCTGCAGCATGTGGAACGCGCAGTCCGCCTGCAGGAGGCCCCGTCGGTCAGCGACACCGTGGATTCCATCTACAAACTGGGCCCGCTGCTGTGGACCCACCGTCCGGAGCACATCGGCTTCCTGGGCCTCCGGTTCGGGCTCGGCACCAGCCCCTCACGCATCATTTTCGATGAACCGGCCAGCAACGACACCGACGTTGAGCACATGCGCGAGATCCAGGACTGCCTCAAGCAGTTCCAGGACATAGAGGGCGTCCCTGTGGTCTCCCAGCTCCGGGCTGCGGGGTCTTTCGGCGTAGCCGGGGCGCGCGGCCTCGTTGACGACGTCGCCCGCGGCATGGTGCTGCAGTTCGTGGGACTGCACTCGCCGGCGGAAGCCGTGGTCACCGCCATGACGTCGGCGCAGTCCCGGCAGCGCTGGGACTGGCTGCAGTGGCTGCCCCACGTCGGCTCGGGCCACAGCCCGCTCGCCGGGGACCACCTTGCCGCAGGTTCCGCCAGCGGCTCAACCCTGCTGGCCAGGCTGGAGGACCTGCTCGACGCCAGGGAAGCCATAGCCGGACGCTCAGCCCCCGAGCCCAGGGCGGAAATCAACCCGGCCAGGGACGAGCTCCCGGCTCCGGTGCTCCCGGCAGTCCTGGTGATCGTCGAAGATGACGCCCCGGTGGACCGTGGCAGGCTGACCCGCCTCGCTGAGCGCGGGCCGGACTCCGGCGTGCACGTGATGTGGGTGGCTACCGACATCCAGGCCCTCCCGGCTGCCTGCCGGGACTTCATGGTGGTCGACGGCGAGAACGGCACCACCACCGGGCAGGTCCGCCTGGGGCGCCACTCCTACCCGGTCAGCTGTGAAAGCCTCGACGCTGAACTGGCCGCCCAGCTGGCCAGGATGCTCGCGCCGGTGGTCGACGTCGGCAAACCCGTCAGTGACGACTCGGACCTGCCGCGCGCAGTGTCCTATGCGACATTGATCGGCAAGGACTTCCTGGACAATCCGAAGGCCGTGGCGGAGCGCTGGGTGGAGAACAATTCCGTTCACGCGTCCGCTGTGCCGAACCGCAAGGACAATGGCACACTCCGCGCGCTGGTGGGTTCCAAGGGCATCGAGCCCCTCTACCTGGACCTTAAGAACGAGGGACCGCACGCACTGGTGGGCGGCACCACCGGTGCCGGCAAATCCGAGTTCCTGCAGTCCTGGGTCATGGGCATGGCCGCCGCGTACAGCCCCGACAGGGTGAGCTTCCTCTTTGTCGACTACAAGGGCGGCGCGGCGTTCGCCGATTGCCTCAACCTGCCCCACACTGTTGGCCTGGTCACGGACCTGTCCCAGCACCTGGTCCGCCGAGCCCTGACGTCCCTCCGCGCCGAGCTGCATTACCGCGAACACCTGCTGAACCGGAAGAAGGCTAAGGACCTGCTGGCGCTCCAGCGCGAAGCTGATCCTGAGGCCCCGCCGTACCTTGTCATTGTCGTGGACGAGTTCGCGGCACTGGCCACGGAAGTACCGGAATTCGTGGACGGGGTGGTGGATGTGGCTGCCCGCGGCCGGTCCCTGGGCCTGCACCTGATCCTGGCCACGCAACGTCCGGCCGGCGTCATCAAGGAGAGCCTCCGGGCGAACACCAACCTCCGGGTTGCTTTGCGCATGGCTGATGAGGACGATGCCACTGACATCCTCGGGGTGCCTGACGCGGCCTACTTCGACCCGACCATCCCGGGCCGCGGCGCCGCGAAAACCGGCCCCGGCCGCATCCAGGGATTCCAGACCGGTTACGCCGGCGGCTGGACCACCGAGAAACCCCAGCGGCCCCGGATCGACATCGTCGAAATGGCGTTCGGCTCCGGGCCCAGCTGGGAGGCGCCTGCACCGGAGAAGCCTGTCAGGGAAGCCCCGGCCGGACCCAACGACATCTCCCGGATGACCACCAACATCGTCAGCGCAGCCGATTCGCTGGCCATCAGGCCGCCGCGGAAACCGTGGCTGGACGAGCTGGCCAAGACCTATGACTTCTCCTTGTTGCCCAACCCGCGCACGGACGAGCGGCTGCTGCTGGGTGTTGCGGATGACCCCGCGCGCCAGGATCAGCCCACGGTGTTCTACGAGCCGGACAAAGACGGCAACATGGCCATCTACGGCACCGGGGGTTCCGGAAAGTCCGCTGCCCTGCGGGGCATTGCGATCGCCGCAGCGGTCACGCCGCGCGGCGGTCCGGTGCATATCTATGGGATAGATTGCGGTTCCGCGGGACTGAGCATGCTTGAAGACCTGCCGCACGTGGGCGAGATCATCAGTGGCGACGACATCGAACGCGTCGGGCGGCTGCTGCGCCTGCTTCGGGACATCGCTGACCAAAGGTCAGCCCGGTTTGCCGACGTCAGGGCATCCACCATCGGCGAATACCGGACCCTTGCCGGCAAGCCGGACGAGAAACGCATCTTTGTGCTGGTGGACGGCATGTCAGCCTTCCGTGAAACGTACGAATACAGCCGCCTGTCCGCGCTCTGGGACATCTTCCTCCAGCTGGCCACGGACGGCCGTCCCCTCGGAATCCACCTCGTGGTCACCGGTGACCGTCCCAGCTCTGTACCGGCGTCGTTGCTCGCATCGATCCAGCGCCGGCTGGTGCTGCGGCTTTCCTCCGAGGAGGACTACCTGTCCTTGGACGTTCCCAAGGACGTCCTGAGCAGTTCGTCGCCGCCGGGGCGTGGCCTGCTGGGCGGCATGGAGGTTCAGCTGGCAGTCCTGGGCGGCAACTCCAACCTGGCGCTGCAGGCCCGCGAGGTCCATAAGCTCAGCCAGGCGATGCTGCGCCAGGGACTGGAGCAGGCACCGAAAATCCAGCGGCTTCCGGAGCAGGTGGACCTGGACGTCCTCCCCGCCGGCAGCCCGGACCTGCCCGTCATCGGCGTCGATGACGAGACTCTCCAGCCCGCCGCGATCATGGCCAAGGGCACCCTCCTTCTCGCAGGTCCTCCCGGGGCGGGCCGGACGGTGGCCCTGGTCAGCCTGGCCTACGCCCTTCGCCGGTCCAACCCCGACACGGAGCTGGTCTACATCGGTTCGCGCCGGTCAGCGGTGGCCTCGCTGCCCGTCTGGAACCGGTCGGTGGTGGGTGCTGATGACCTTTCGGACGTCGTCGAGGACCTGATCGCGCACTCCAGCGGAAACCCGGGCAAGGTGGCGATCTTCATTGAGGGACTGACCGAGTTCACGGATTCTGTGGCCGAATCGGGCGTCTCGCAGCTCGTGACGGCGTCGCTCAAAGCCGACCAGTGGGTGATCGGAGAGTCCGAAACCTCCACCTGGTCCTCGGCGTGGTCATTGTCCCAGCCGTTCAAATCGGGGCGCCGGGGCCTGCTCATCAACCCCGGGGACATTGAAGGGGACAGCCTGCTCAATACGTCGCTGGGCCGGGTCAGTCCGGAGTTCATTCCGGGCCGGGGCTACATTGTGGGACGGGGCAAGGCACGCAAACTGCAGATCGCGTTGCCGCCCGAAAACAGGGACTGAAAACCGGCTTTTCCGGCGGAGCCGGGAACCGGGGGATTTGCGGCCCCGTTGTGCGCTGTAGGAGACTACGGGAAACACAAGTTCGCCGCGGAGGGGTGCCGCGCGCCGTCGAAAAGGAAAACATGATCCGATCCTCCGCTGTGCTCCGGAACGTCTCCGCAACTGTTGCAGGTGCGTTTCTGGCGTTGTCGGTGGGGCTCTCGGCGGCTGTACCGGTGCATGCCCAAACCGTTGAACCCACCCCGTCGTGCCTGCTCAACTGCGGTGTCATCCTCGTCGACTCCGGGGATAAGACACCCCCCGGGAACCCCGGAAAACAGGACCCCAGGCCGACCATAGAGCCACCCGCCCCGGCGCCGGCGCTTCCTGCACCACCGGCGGCGCCGGCACCTGCAGCCCCGGAACCGATCGCCACCACGGCTCCGGAACCAATCGTTTCGCCAACCGAGGAGACGGCATCTTCCGCGCCCTCCACCACTGGCCCCAGCACATCGCCGTCGTCCACAACCCCGTCCACGGAATCGAACTGGAACACACCAGTCACCAAGTCGGCCAAGCCCACCCAGGCCGCCGGGGTGTCGCGGAACGACGGCTCCGGCCTCTTCGGCAGCCCCGGGCTGCTGGCCATCATGGCCGGGGTGCTGCTGGTGGGCGTCGCCGGGCTGGCATTTGCCTGGTGGGGCCGGAACCGGCTCTCCTCGCACTGACCTGCATGGGCAGTCCGGGATGGGCAGCGGTGCCCATCGACAGTGTTTCGGGGGCCGGGATAGGTTCTAGGTGATGGATCTTCCGGATGAGCCGGAGGCCGCTGGGGATGCCGACGAGTTCGGATCCAAGATATGAGGAGAAAACTGATGGCTATTTGGGGCGCAGATGTAGAGCAGCTCAGGACTCTGGGAAACAAGCTGAAGGCCGGTGCATCGGAAATCGAGCAGCAGCGGACCAACCTCGGCCGCGTGCTGGAGAGCACCAACTGGGAAGGCCCGGACGCACAGCACTTCCGCAGCGAATGGAACGGCGCCCACACCAGCGCGCTGAACCAGGTCATCCAGGCGCTGAACGAAGCCGGCCAGAAGGCCACCAAGAACGCCAACGAGCAGGACCAGGCTTCACGCTAGCCGCCGGCACCACAAATATCACCGCGAGGGCCCGGACACAGCACAGTGTCCGGGCCCTCCGGCGTTGAGGAGCCACGGTGCCACCTGGCGTAAGGCAAGAGATGCTGCGGGTAGGGCAAGATAGGTTTGTGAGCAAAGCACCCGTCCCCGCAGGGAAGACAGCCGCCAGCACCGATGACCCTACCGGGCCGGACCACGTTCCCTCAGGGTCAGTGCGCGAGGAATACGAGAACCTCGCAGACCTCGTCCGGAAGTACAGGTTCGCGTACTACCAGGAGGATGAACCCCTGGTCTCGGATGCCGAATTCGACACCCTCTTCCGTCGGCTGGAGGAGATCGAGGCGCTCCACCCCGAACTGGTGGCCAATGACTCACCCACGCAGGAGGTGGGCGGCGAAGTCTCCGCCGCGTTTGCCGCCGTCGAACATCTGCAGCGCATGTACAGCCTTGAAGACGTCTTTTCCCTCGAGGAGCTGGAGGCGTGGATCACCAAAGCCGAGGCATCAGTCGCCAGGATCGGGAACGGCACGGCCGGGCCTGCCTGGCTGACGGAACTGAAGATCGACGGCCTGGCCGTCAACCTGCTGTACCGCGACGGGAAACTGGTACGCGCCGCCACCCGCGGGGACGGCACCACCGGCGAGGACATCACCCACAACGTGCTCACCATCAAGGAAATCCCGCAGGAACTGACCGGCACCGGCTTTCCGCCGGAGATGGAAGTCCGGGGCGAGGTCTTTATTCCCTCCAAGGCGTTCGCGGAATTCAATGAGGCACTGATCGAAGCGGGAAAGGCGCCGCTGGCCAACCCACGGAACGCCGCGGCGGGGTCCATCCGCCAGAAGGACCCCGCAGAAACCGCGAAGCGTCCACTGAAGATGTTTGTCCACGGCATCGGGGCGCGCGAGGGGCTGGAGACGCAAAGCCAGTCCCAGACGTATGCCGCGATGGAGAATTGGGGGCTCCCCGTCAGCCCCTACTTCGAAGTGCTCGGCAGCCTCGAGGAAATCCTTGCGTTCATTAAGCGATACGGCGATAAACGCCACAGCCTGATGCATGAAATCGACGGCATTGTGGTCAAGGTTGATGATCTCGCCACCCAACGCGCCCTGGGTTACACCACGCGGGTGCCGCGCTGGGCCGTCGCGTACAAGTACCCGCCGGAAGAAGTCCACACCAAGCTGCTTGATATAGCCGTGAACGTCGGGCGCACCGGACGCGTGACCCCGTTCGGGGTGATGGAGCCCGTGAAGGTGGCCGGGTCCACAGTGGGAATGGCGACTCTCCACAACCAGGACGTAGTCAAGGCCAAGGGCGTGAAAATCGGCGACATCGTGGTCCTGCGGAAAGCAGGCGACGTCATTCCCGAAATCGTGGGTCCCGTGCTCGCACTCCGCGATCAGCAGGATCCGCCTGTCCGGGACTTTGTGATGCCCACCGAATGCCCCTCGTGCGGTACTCCGCTTGCCCCGGGCAAGGAAGGGGACGTGGATATCCGCTGCCCCAACTCCCGGTCCTGCCCGGCGCAGCTCCGGGAACGCGTCTTCCACCTCGCCGGCCGCGGAGCGTTCGATATCGAGGCGCTTGGCTGGGAAGCCGCCATCGCCCTCACCCAGCCCGCCGAGCCGGACGTGCCGCCGTTGACCACCGAGGCTGCCCTGTTCGACATCACCCCCGAAGACCTGGCGAACGTCCGGATCAGGCGTGAGAAGCGCTCCAAGGGAGTGGCCACCGGCGAGTTCGAACTGGTGCCTTACTTCTTCAGCAAGGGCACCGCCAAGTCGCCGTCCAAGCCGACAGCCAACACGGAGAAGCTGTTCAAGGAACTGGAAAAAGCGAAGAGCCAGCCTCTGTGGCGTTTGCTGGTTGCGCTCTCCATCCGGCACGTGGGCCCGCGGGCCTCCCGGGCGCTCGCCCAGACTTTCGGCTCCATGGACGCCATCCGGAACGCCTCGGAGGAAGACCTGGCCCATGTGGACGGGGTTGGCCCCACCATCGCGGCCGCACTCAAGGAATGGTTTGCCGAGGACTGGCACCTGGAAATCATTGACCGCTGGGCGGCAGCCGGGGTCCGGATGGAGGACGAACGGGACGAGTCCACACCGCGCACGCTGGAAGGCCTGACCATTGTGGTGACGGGCTCGCTTCCGAACTTCAGCCGGGACGAGGCCAAGGAAGCAATCCTGGTCCGGGGAGGAAAGGCCGCGGGCTCGGTATCGAAGAACACCAGCTATGTGGTGGCCGGCGAAAATGCCGGCACCAAGTTGGATAAGGCCGAGCAGCTGGGGGTGCCGGTGCTGGACGAGGACGGTTTCCGGGAGTTGCTGGCCAACGGCCCGGCTGCGGCCGCCGCCTCTGCGGGAGCCGTCGACGACGGCGCGGCCGTCGCATCTGCACCTGCCGGAGAAGCTGCGGCCAGCGAACCGGATGAGGCCGAATGAACCACCCGGACCTCGTCACCGAGCTGCTGGCGGTGGCCAGGCGCGCCGCCGCTGCGGGCGCCGCCGTTCTGGCCTCCCGGAACGGCGATGCCCTGGAAGTCAGCAATAAAGGCGACTCGGGCGACTGGGTCACAGCCTTTGACGTCGCCGCGGAGAACGCGGTGAGGAACGCGATCACCGCTGACAGGCCGCTGGACACCATCACAGGCGAGGAACACGGCACCTTGCGGCCGGCGGAACCCAGCGGCTACCGCTGGTCCATCGACCCGCTGGACGGCACCACCAACTTCATCCGGAACATCGTTTACTACGCCACTTCGGTGGCGGTGGCGGATCCCGACGGCGTCTGGCTGGCCGGCGTCGTACACGCGCCAGCGCTGAGCCGCATCTACTATGCTGCCCGGGGACAAGGGGCGTGGCTGGAAGAACGCGACCGGGTAACGCGGCTGGAGGGCCCCGTAGCCGGCCGTGCCGGCCAGATCCTGGCCACCGGCTTCAGCTATGATCCCGCCGTCCGCACGGAACAGGCCGCTTTGCTGGCGGACCTGATGGACGGATTCGCCGACGTCAGACGGCTGGGTTCGGCCGCGCTGGACCTTTGCCTGGTAGCCGATGGGACCCATGACGCCTACGGCGAACGTGGGCTCAACGAACACGATTTCTCCGCCGGCGCTCTGATTGCCGAGGAAGCCGGCTGCTGGGTCCGGCGGCCCCGCCTGGCCAGTCCGCTGGACGGCGGACCCACCGATGACGACAGGCTCGCGGCCTGGACCTGCGCCGGAACGCTGGAGCTCTCGGGCAAGTTTCCGCTTTGACCATGCACGGCCACTAACATTGTCGGGTGCAGCCGCAGATAACCATCCGACCCGCCATTGAGGCCGACTTCGATTCCATCGCCCGGATTACCAGGGACTCCTATCTGGCTGCCGGATATTTCGACAGCCCGGACCACCCTTACATGCGGCAGATCCAGGAGGTTGCCGAGCGTGCAGCGAAGGCCACCATCTGGGTTGCCGAGCGTGAGGGGCGCGTCGTGGGCTCGGTGACCCTGGCGGTGGCCGGAGAACCGTACGCCGACATCGCGTTGGCGGATGAGCTGGAGTTCCGGATGCTTGTGGTGGACCCCGCCGTTCAGCGCAGCGGGGCGGGCAAGGCCATGGTGGAAGCCATCATCGACCACGCCCGGTCCCTCCCGGGAATCAAGGCGGTGGCCCTCACCACCGGCAAGACGTGGGAGAGCGCCCATGGCCTGTACCGGAAATCGGGCTTCACACGGGTCCCGGAACGTGACTGGCTGGTTCCAGGCACCGACATAAAGCTGCTGGTTTACCGGCTCGACGTCTAGCAGCCCTAAAGTGGTGCCGACTCATTTTCGGCACTGAAAGGCCCACCATGCGAAAAACCTTCGGCACCGGCTCCGTCTGGGAACAGACCCTCGGCTACTCACGGGCTGTCCAGGTGGACAACACGCTCTTCATCTCGGCAACGGCCGCCAGCGGTGAGGACGGCATTGTGGGCGACGACTTCTACACCCAGACCCGGTTCATCCTGCAGAAACTCGGGACGGTCCTGGCCGACGCCGGCTTCAGCTTCGAAGACGTCGTCCAGTCCAAGCTGTACCTCACGGACATCAGCAAGTGGGAAGAGGCCGGCCGGGCCCACGGCGAGGTCTTTGGCGAGATCCGTCCCACGCTCGCGCTGGTGCACGTCCTGCCGTTCCTGGACCCAGAGATGCTCGTGGAAATCGAACTCGTGGCCCAGAAAAGCGCCAGCTGACAGCGGCACTTTAACACTGAGGATGTGACGGTGGTCCGCCTGCCCACGTTATCCACATAGGCATTTAGCTTCGCCGTTTTTGTCGGTGCCCGGCGAGATGATGTGGGTATGGGAAACAGGGCAGCGGTTGAGGCGGCGGAGGCTGTTTGTGCTTCCGCGGCCTTGCTGCTCGCTGCGGCTCAGCGCGGGACTGATTCGGGCGGGACCGCGGAGCCTGCCGAGGTGGCTGGGTGTGCTGATGATGATCCGTTGCGCCGGGAAGCTGATGGCTGGTTGGACACGCTGGCGCTGACTACCAGGATTAATGCTCAGGTCGCCGCAGTGATGGTCCACGCGGCCGCCGGGTACGCGGATACGGCCCAGGCGCTGGCGTCCCCTGACATGTCTGATCGCGCCCAGGAGATGGCGGTCGTGGCCGAAGTCGCGTGTGCATTGACGGTCGGCGAAAGGACCGCCTCAGCCCTGCTGGCCGAATCCCAGGCGCTGACGACTGCTTTGCCGTTGACCCTGTCCGCGCTGACGGCCGGGTCCTTGTCGTGGCAGCATGCCCGGGTGATGGTGGATGAGACCACCAGCCTGGACCCCGCCGCCGCTGCTGCGTTGGAGGCGCATTTCCTGGACCCCGGGGTGGAGAACCCCAATCGGGGCTGCCCGGCCGGTGAACTGGTCGCCTCCAGGTTCCGGCACAAGGCCCGGATCTGGCGGGAACGGCACCACCCGGTCAGCATCGAAAAACGCCACAACAGGTCGGTCGCGGACCGGCGGCTGGAATACCGGCCGGACCGGGACGGGATGGCCTGGCTTTCGGCGTACCTGCCCGCGGACCAGGCCGCCGGGATCTGGAACCGGGTAACCGCCGCCGCCCGCGCCTTGCAGGGCCCGGACGAGGACCGCACCCTCACCCAGAGGCGGGCCGACACCGCCGCCAACCTGCTCCTCGGCGGCGACATCACGCCCAACACGGAAGCCAGCGGCACCGTGGTTCCCGCTGACGGAGGCACCGGGCTGACGGCGGACACGGGTAGCGGCAAGGGCGGAAGTGCCGCGGGGCGGGTGCCGTCGCCGCGGGCGCAGGTCCTGCTCACCGCGCCCATCATGGCGTTGCTCGGCGCCACCGATGAGCCGGCGATGCTGGACGGGTACGGGCCGATTCCGATCACCATGGCACGCAGGCTCATCGCCGACGGCGCCACGTCCTTCCACCGCGTCCTGATCGACCCCCGGGACGGTGCACCGCTGGAGATCGGCCGGACCAGCTACCCGGTCACTAAAGCCCAGCGCCAATGGCTGCGCCTCCGCGACGGGAAGTGCCCGTTCCCCGGCTGCCACAACCAGTCCCTGGACAACGAAGCGGACCACCTCCTCGCCTGGACAAAGGGCGGCACCACCGGCATCAGCAACCTGGCCCAGCCCTGCCCCAAACACCACAAGCTCCGGCACACCGGCGGCTGGGAACCCGGCCCGGCCACCAAAGACCACCCGCCCGGCTGGATCTCACCCACCGGCCGACGCTACGCCAGCGAATACCCCGACTGGGAACCACCACACTGGCCAGAAGACCTGCCGGAAGACCTGCAGGTTCACCTGCCGGCCGTGAGCATCCCCGCCGGTCCGGGGTTGCATGCTTCCTCAGGCCCGCACGAGGATGCGATACCGGTTGATCCGTGAGGGTTGCAGGCTGATTCAAGCCCGTCCGAGGATGCCATGATCCGTTGATCCGTGAGGGTTGCCGCGGCTTTCCGGCCCCGGAGTGCTTGACGGCTGCGGGCCAACGATGACTTCAGCCGGGTCGACCGAACCTACCGGGCTGGAAGGCCGTAGCGGTGTTCGGGACGGCCGGTGCTTCCATAGCGCAGCTGGATGTCCACGGCGCCGTCGTCGGCCAGCGAGGACAGGTAGCGTTGCGCCGTGGCCCGGGATACCCCCACGCGCGTCGCGACTTCAGCGGCCGAGTACTGCTCACCGGGAACCAGTGACTCCAGGACGGCGGCCTCCGTGGCCGAGCGGGGTTTGGCCGACGGCGTCACATCGCCGGGAATCAGGGCACGTTTGGCACGCTCCACCGCTTCCTGGTCCAGCACGCCCGGCTGGCCCAGGATGCGGCGGTACCTGGCATAGGACCTCAACTGCTGGGAGAGGGACTCGGCGGTGAACGGCTTCAACAGATACCCCAAGGCTCCGCGGCGGAACGCAATGCGCAGGGATGCAGCGTCCGACGCCGCGCTGAGGATCATCGTGTCCACGTCAAGCTGCTGCAGCAGGTCCAGACCGGACGCATCCGGCAGATACACATCGAGCAGCACCAGGTCCGGGCGCAGGCTGTGGATCGCCTGCAGGGCCAGCGACGCCGAACCCACCGGCGAAAGCGCGAGGAACCCAGCCACCGAATCCACATAGGCGGAGTGCAGCTTGGCCACGTGGAAGTCGTCGTCCACAATCAACACCCTGTAATCCTCAGGCATCGTTATCCCTTCCAGCTGTGTCCCTGATGGCGGCTGCGTGCTCGGTTCCAGTTGTTTCCCTGCTGCCAGCTGCCGGTCTGTCTGTTGTGCTGCTTCCTGCAGTGGTGCGGGGCAGCGACGCCATAAACACGGCGCCCGGTCCTCCCGGCGAGCCGGCCTCCAATACCCTCACGTCGCCGCCGCGGCGGCGGGCCAACTGCCGGGCAAGAGCCAGGCCCAACCCTTGGCCACCGCTGGAACGGCTGAACCCGGGAGCCCCTGATCCTTTTGCCGCTGTTGCCGCCGCACCGGACATAGTGCCCGCCGTTGTGAATCCTTCGACGAAGACAGCTTCAGCGTCCGTCCCGGCGCCCAGCCCGTCGCCGGAGTCGGCGACAACGATGTGCAGCGTGCCGCCGTCGTCGTCCGGTTCGTCGAGCACTTCCAGCTCCACCCAGCGGTCAGGGGAGGAGCCGGCGACGGCGGCGTTCACAGCATTGTCGATCAGGTTGCCCAGGACCGTGGTCACATCCTGAGGCTCGGTGACCTGGCCGCGGACCAGAGTCTCGGGGCCAATCCGCAGCGCAACGCCCCGTTCGTCTGCCTCCACACCCTTGGCGCCCACGAATGCCTGGAGGTAAGGGTCCTGGAGCAGTTCGGCCTGGTCCACCGGAAATTTGAGTGGCCCGGTGGCCGCAAGCCCCGCCAGGTAGTCGCGGGCCTGCTGGTGTTGCCCGATGCTCATGAGCCCGGCGATGGTGTGCAATTGATTTGCGAACTCGTGGCGCTGGGCGCGCAATGCCGTGGACATCGTGCCCACGGCGTCCAGCTGCCTGGTCAGCTGCTGCAGTTCGGTGCGGTCGCGCAGCATGATCACCCAGCCAAGGTCCTCCCGGCGGTGCAGGGCCTTGCGGGCGCTGACCACCAGCACCCGCCCGCCGGCCACCAGCTCAATGGCGTCCCCTTCCGTGGCATCGGGCAGTGTCAACGCTTTGAGCTGCTCCGGCACCGGCGCATCTGCCCAGGGGGTCCCGGCAAGGTCCGGCTGCGACAGGAGGCGCTGGGCGGCGGCGTTGAACACGCTGATCCTGCCATCGGCCGACACGCCGATGACGCCGTCGTCCACGCCCTGCAGCACGGCCACCTGATCGTGGACCAGGGTGCTGATTTCCTCCGGCTCCAGGCCCAGCGTCAGGCGTTGAAGTCTGCGCCGCAGCAGAAACGACGCCAACACGCCCGTCAGCAGCGCACCGGCAGCAGCCAGGGCAACCGGCCCGATGTCCCGCGCAACACTCTGGCCGACGCTCTCCATGGAGTATCCGACGCTCACTTCACCCACAATGGTCTCTGTCCCGGGTGCATACACCGGGACTTTGGCGCCGGCCGATGGGCCGAGCGTGCCGGTGTTGCGGGTGGTCACCTCCCGTCCTGCGAGGGCCTCGGAGGGATCGGTGCTGACCTTTTCGCCCAGCCGGCCAGGGTCCGGGTGGGCGAGCCGCAGCCCGGTCTCATCGGTGATCACCACAAAGAGGGCACCGGTCCGGGTGCGTGCGGCCTCAGCGGTGGCCATCAGCGGGCCGGCAAGGAGCTCCGCGGGCGGGGGAGTGCCGGGCTGTTCACTGATGGCCAGCACGTCGGCCCGTACAGACGGGTCCGAGGCCACGGTGCGTGCCAGCGTCAGGGCCTGGTTTTCGGCTTCGGCGCCGATCCTGCCGTAGGTCAGCCACGTGTGCACGCCGGCGCTAAGCACGACCACCAGCAGCACCACGCCCAACTGCAGGAGCAGGGTCTGGGTGGAGAACCGCATCGGCGGCCGGGCGGCTGGACGCTGCATGATCCTCCTTTGGAAAGCGCATCTTCGGCTGGCAGGGGCACCACGCGGAACCCTCACGCAGGGGCGCCATCCAGCGGCACCACGGCGTGAGCACAATGCGCAAAATGCTCTGAATAAGCAGTATGCCAATCAATTGAGCCAAAGGCACAGCCGTGACGTCCGCCACCCTAATGTCTGTAGCACGCGTCACGTCGTTGTGTCGCCGTTCACAAGAAGGAGCCGGCCGTGCTGGTATTACTTGGATTCGCCATGATCGCGGTATTCATGGTGCTGATCATGACGAAGAAGTTGACGCCAGTCCTGGCGCTGATCATTGTTCCCACCGTTTTTGGCCTCTTTGCAGGTGCAGGACTTGGCATCGGGGACATGGTCCTTGACTCGATGAAGTCCATGACCTCCACCGCGGCACTGCTGATGTTCGCCATCATCTACTTCGGGTTGATGATCGACGTCGGCCTGTTCGACCCGCTGGTGAAATTCATCCTCCGCAAACTCGGCAACGACCCCGCCAAGGTGGTCCTCGGCACGGCCGTCCTCGCCGCAGCAGTGTCCCTTGACGGGGACGGCTCCACCACCTTCATCCTCACCACCGCGGCCATGCTGCCGGTCTACCTGCGGCTCAAAATGAGCCCGGTGGTCCTCACCTGCGTCGCCGGCCTCGCCAACGGCACCATGAACATCCTGCCGTGGGGCGGCCCCACCGCCCGCGCCGCCACCGCCCTGAAGCTCGACGTCAACGACGTTTTCGTCCCCATGATCCCGTCCCTCATCGCCGGCCTCGTTGTGGTCTTCGCCTTCGCCTGGGTGCTGGGCATGCAGGAACGCAACCGCCTCCGCGCCACCGAACCTGACATCTGGGGCGTGCCGGATACCGCTGAAAAGTTCGACGGCGGCACTGAAGCAGGCGCCGGTGGCGCCCCCGCCGGTGGTACCGCAGCCGGTGGTACCGTCCGCAAGGGTTCCGGCATCCTCGGAACCGGGGCTCCCGCCGTCGGAGGCTCTTCAGTTGCCGTCCTTGAGCGCACCGAAACGCTGGTGGATGACAAAGACACCGCCATGGCTGACACGGCCCTGGACCCCAACCGCCCCACGCTGCGGCCCAAGCTGTTCTGGTTCAACCTGGGCCTGACCGTCGCCGTCATGGCGGTGCTGGTTGCCAACGTCGTGCCCCTGCCGTTCGTCTTCATGGTGGGGTCCGCCGTCGCCATGCTGGTGAACTTCCCCAAGGTCAAGGACCAGGGTGCCCAGCTGATCGCGCATGCACCTTCCATCGTGGCTGTGGTCAGCATGGTCATGGCCGCCGCCGTCCTGACCGGTGTCCTGAAGGGGACCGGCATGGTGGAGGCAATGTCCGCGTGGCTGGTCCAGATCATCCCCACGAGCATGGGTCCCTTCATGGCCGTCATCACCGGCGTCCTCAGCATCCCCATGACGTTCTTCATGAGCAACGATGCCTTCTACTTCGGCGTCCTGCCCGTGCTGAGCGAGACCGCCGGACACTACGGCATCAGTGCTGCCGAAATGGCCCGGGCCTCCATCACAGGCCAGCCGTTCCACCTGCAGAGCCCGCTGGTTCCGGCCATCCTGCTGCTCGTTTCATTGGCCAGGGTTGACCTGGGCGATCACCACAAAAAGGTGCTCTGGCGGACCGCTGTGGTCTCCCTCGTCATGCTCGGCGTAGGGATGCTTACCGGAGCCATCGGAATCGGTTAGTCTTATCCTGCCTGTGGCCGGCCCCCGGGGCCGGGACCACGGTACCGAGGTGCCCGTCTGAAGCCCGCTGGGGGTCGTCAGACGGGCACTGACGTTTCCCCACTAGACTGGTTCGGAAAACAATTCAAACTTTGCAGGGGAGATCCATGGCTGCGATCAACCGTGACGACGTTGCGCACCTCGCGCGGCTCGCTCACATCGAGATGAGTGCCGAAGAGCTGGACAGGATGGCCGGCGAACTCGCCGTCATCGTTGATTCGGTCAAATCAGTCAGTGAAGCCGCCGGCGACGACGTCCCGGCCACCTCCCACCCGATCCCGCTGAGCAATGTGTTCCGCGAGGACGTCGTGGGCCACACCTTTACGGCTGAGCAGGCACTCTCGGGAGCACCGGACTCGGATGACAACCGGTTCAAGGTCCCCGCAATCCTGGATGAGGCATAAGACATGACTGAACAGAACCAGAACGGGTCCATCAGCGCCGAGCGCCTGATCCGTTCCTCCGCCGCGCAGCTGGCCGGCATGCTGGCGGCCGGCCAGGTCACCTCCGTCGAGGTCACCCAGGCATACCTTGACCGGATCGCAGCCGTCGACGGCGGCGAACGCGGCGTCAACGCCTTCCTGCACGTGAACACCGAAGAAGCGCTCGCCGTTGCCGCCGAGGTGGACGCCATCCGCGCCGCCGGTGGCGCCGCAGCAGCGGAACTCCACGAACTCGCCGGCGTGCCCATCGCCGTCAAAGACCTGATCGTCACCATCGGCCAGCCCACCACGGCCGGCTCGAAGATCCTCGAAGGCTGGCACAGCCCTTACGACGCCACAGTGGTCAAGCGGCTTCGTGCCGCCAAAATGCCCATCCTGGGCAAGACCAACCTCGACGAATTCGCCATGGGGTCCTCCACCGAGCACTCCGCGTATGGTCCCACCCGTAATCCATGGGACCTGGACCGCATCCCGGGCGGCTCGGGCGGCGGTTCCGCTGCCGCCGTCGCCGCCTTCGAGGCCCCGCTGGCCCTCGGTACCGACACCGGCGGATCCATCCGCCAGCCGGGCGCCGTCACCGGAACCGTGGGAGTCAAGCCCACCTACGGCGGCGTTTCCCGCTACGGCGCGATCGCCATGGCCTCCTCGCTTGACCAGATCGGACCCGTTTCGCGGACCGTCCTGGACTCCGCCCTCCTGCACCAGGTCATCGGCGGGCACGACCCCCACGACTCCACATCCCTGCCGGACCCGCTGGCAGACCTCGTGGCTGCCGCCCGGACCGGCAACGTCGAGGGCATGCGGATCGGCATCATCAAGGAACTCCATGGCGAGGGCTACCAGGCCGGCGTCGAGAACCGCTTCAACGACTCCCTGGAACTGCTGAAGCAGGCGGGCGCCGAGATCGTTGAGGTCTCCTGCCCCAACTTCCAGTACGCCCTGGGCGCCTATTACCTGATCATGCCGTCGGAGGCCTCCTCCAACCTGGCAAAGTTCGACGGCGTCCGGTACGGCCTGCGCGTCCTGCCCGAAGAGGGCCCGATGACCATTGAGCGGGTCATGGGCGCCACCCGTGCCGCCGGCTTCGGCGACGAGGTCAAGCGCCGCATCATCCTGGGCACCTACGCCCTGAGTGCTGGCTACTACGACGCCTACTACGGCTCCGCCCAGAAGGTCCGCACCCTGGTCCAGCGCGACTTTGACGCCGCCTTCACGGTGGCTGACGTCCTGATCTCGCCCACGGCCCCCACCACAGCGTTCAAGCTGGGGGAGAAACTGAACGATCCGCTGGCTATGTACCTCAACGACGTCGCCACCATCCCGGCAAACCTCGCCGGCGTGCCGGGGCTGACCCTGCCGGGCGGACTGGCGGACGAGGACGGCCTGCCGGTTGGCATCCAGTTGCTCGCCCCCGCCCGCGAGGACGCCCGCCTCTACCGGGTGGGTGCTGTGTTGGAGTCGTTGCTGGAGGCCAAGTGGGGTGGCCCGCTGCTGGGTCAGGCCCCGGAACTTGCGGAACAGCCGGTGGCCGGACTTGTCGGAACCCAGGAGGCAAAATAATGATCACTGAACCAACCCTGAGCTTCGAAGAGGCCATGGAGAAATACGATCCCGTCCTGGGGTTCGAGGTCCACGTGGAGCTCAACACCAAGACCAAGATGTTCTCCTCCGCGCCCAACGTCTTCGGCGACGAGCCCAACACCAACGTCAACGAGGTGGACCTGGGCATGCCCGGCGTCCTGCCCGTGGTGAACAAGGCCGCTATCGAGTCCTCGATCAAGATCGGCCTTGCCCTTAACTGCAAGATCGCCGAATCCTGCACCTTTGCCCGGAAGCAGTACTTCTACCCGGACACCCCCAAGAACTTCCAGACCTCACAGTACGAGGACCCGATTGCCTATGACGGTTACCTGGACATCGAACTCTCCGACGGCACCATCTTCCGCGTGGAGATCGAACGCGCGCACATGGAAGAGGATGCCGGCAAGCTGACCCACATGGGCGGTGCCACCGGCCGCATCCAGGGCGCCGACTTCTCCCTGGTGGACTACAACCGGGCCGGCGTTCCGCTCGTGGAAATCGTCACCAAGCCCATTGAGGGCGCAGGATCCCGCGCCCCCGAGCTGGCCAAGGCCTACGTGGCAGCGGTCCGGGAAATCGTCAAGAACCTCGGCGTCTCGGACGCGAAGATGGAACGCGGCAACGTGCGCTGTGATGCAAACGTCTCGCTGCGCCCGCACGGCCGCGAACGCTTCGGTATCCGCTCCGAGACCAAGAACGTGAACTCGCTGCGCGCCGTCGAACACGCCGTCCACTACGAAATCCGGCGGCATGCGGCCGTCCTGGACTCCGGCGTGCCGGTCACCCAGGAGACCCGCCACTGGCACGAGGACACCCGCACGACGACGTCGGGCCGGGCCAAGTCCGACGCCGATGACTACCGCTACTTCCCGGAGCCTGACCTGGTTCCGATCGTTGCCTCCCGCGAATGGGTGGAGGAACTCCGCGCTACCCTGCCCGAGCCGCCCGCGGCGCGCCGCAAGCGGCTCCAGGCCGACTGGGGCTATTCGGACCTGGAATTCCGCGACGTGGTCAACGCCGGCGTCATGGACGAGATCGAAGAAACCATCGCCGCCGGTGCTACCGCTTCCGTGGCCCGCAAGTGGTGGATGGGCGAGATCGTCGGCCGTGCCAAGAACGCCGACGTCGATCCCGGCCAGCTGGGCGTACGGCCCGCCACCATCGTGGAGCTCAGCAAAATGGTGGAGGACGGCAAGATCAACAACAAGATGGCCACCGAGGTCCTCGACGGCGTGCTCGCCGGCGAAGGCACACCGGCGGAAATCGTTGAGAAGCGCGGCCTGGCCGTGGTCTCCGACGATGGCCCCCTGCTGGAAGCCATCGATGCTGCCCTGGCCGCGCAGCCCGACGTCGCCGAGAAGATCCGCGGCGGCAAGCTCCAGGCCATCGGCGCGATCGTGGGTGGCGTGATGAAGGCCACCCGCGGGCAGGCCGACGCCGCCCGCGTCCGCGAGCTGATCCTGGAAAAACTGGGCGTCGAAGGCTGATTGGCCTGATTTAACCCAACCGTGTCGCTTTAACCCCACCGGGTCGCAGCTGCTGCTGCGGCCCGGTTTGGCTTTTACCGGTGTGGCTTTAAGTAGCAGTACTCACTTTCCACAGTCCGCAAAGTACTCGTTTTCAGCGGCGGTTCCCGGACCTACACTGAAGGTTCAGGGCGCCGCCGCCCTGCAGATGCTGTGGGAGGAATGGCCATGTCGGTCCGGGAACCGTTGAGAATCCGCAAGGCATTGTTGGCCGGTGCGGTGGCGCTAGCGCTGACCGGAACAGGCGTGGCGATCGCGTGGTCCGCCTCCGACCCGCCATCACCCTCCCCGTCTGCGTCGCCGTCCGCCCCCGCGAAGAAGGACAAGTCCGACCGGCCCCAGCATGTGCACAGCGAAAGCGTGGTCAAGAAGGCGGACGGGACCTTCGAAACCGAGCTGAGCCAGCAAGGCACCGTCGAAGCCGTCAGCGCAACATCGATCACCGTGAAGAGCGAGGACGGCTTCACACAGAACTATGCCGTCAACGCTGAGACCCGGATCATCAAGTTCCCGGCGCCGAAAGCGGACGGAGCCCCTGCAACGGGCGACGACGGCAAGCGGCTGCGGCCCTCCGAGGTCACCATTGAAGAAATCGCCACGGGCGGGTCCGTCAGGGTCACGGGGGTAAAAAAGGGAAACGACGTCACGGCGCGGAACATCGTGGAAGGCGCCGGGACCGGTCCGGGCAAAGGAATCGGCAAGGGCCTCGGCAAAGGTATGGGCCAGGGCCACGGTCATGGGCTGGGCAAACCCAAGGGTTCTGGAACCGGCAGCTGAACCGCCCGCAAACCCAGTCTCAAGAAGCCGGGCTCAGCTTTCTTCCACCAGCCCGGTCATGATGGCCTGCAGCGCTTCGCACACAATCATCACCGAGCGGCGCTTCAGGTTCTCGGGACGGGCCAGGATGTCGATCCGCCGCCGGGTGCTGATGCCTTCGAGCGGCCGCAGCACGATGCCCGGGTTGAGTACCGGCCGTGCCGTGTGCCGTGGCAGCAGGCCCAGCACGCCACCGGCCGCCACCAGCGCCGCCACGATGGAGTAGTCGTTGATGCGGTGGACGATGTTCAGTTCCCTGCTGGAGACGGCCGCGACGGCGGACAGGACATCGGCGGGGGAGTAGCCCGTGTGGCTGGTCACCCAGGGTTCCCCCACGACGTCGGCCGCGGTCACCGTGTCCTGCCCGGCGAGACGGTGTCCGGCGGGGAGGGCCACGTCCAGTGGCTCGTGGGCCAGGGGGATCACGGCCACCCGCTCCTGGGGCCATCGGGGGCTGTGGTCCATCCTGTGCGCCAGCACCAGATCGTACCGGGCCGTGAGCGCCGGGAAGTCCTGCTGCGCCACATCCTCGTCGGACAGCTGGATTCTCGGCTGGCCGGGCGCGTCGAGGCGCCGCGCCAGCTGGGCGAACATGGCCTGGCCCGCGCTGTGGAACCCGCTGATGGTCACCGGGCCCACAGGTGACCCGTGGTAGGCGCCGATCGCGGTCCGCGCGTCAGCCATGGCACTGACCACGGCGGCGCCGGCGTCGGCCAGCACCTGGCCGGCTTCGGTGAGCACCAGGTTCCGGCCCTCTTTGCGGGTGAGGGGAACCTCGACGTTCCGCTGCAGCAGGGCGAGTTGCTGCGAGACGGCGGAAGGGGTGACCATCAGGGTCTCGGCGACAGCTTTCACGCTGCCCAGCGCACCAAGCTCACGGAGGATCTCCAGTTGGTGAATTTCCATGGGCTCAGTCTACGCATTAGGAGAAACTTCATCGTCGATTGAGAAATTACTGCTTGTGCTAATGCTTCGTTAGTGGCTCTAATGAAGGAAGATCTCCGCCCCCACGCCGCGGGGCGATTGCCAAGAAGTTAGGAAGCCGATGAAGGCCCTCTACAAGTCCGGCGCCCATGCCGGGTTCGAGCTCGTTGACCGCCCGGAACCCGAAACCGGCCCGGACGACGTCAAGATCCGCGTGATGACCACCGGGATCTGCGGCACAGACCTCCACATCCAGTCCTGGGACACCTGGGCGCAGGGCATGATCGAGGCCCCGTTGATCGCCGGCCACGAATTCTACGGCGAAGTGGTGGAAACCGGCGCCGACGTCCGCGACGTCAAAGTAGGGGACCGGGTCTCCGGCGAGGGGCATGTGGTCTGCGGAATCTGCCGTAACTGCCGGGCAGGCCGCCGCCAGATGTGCATCCACACCGTCAGCGTCGGGGTCCAGCGTGACGGCGCGTTCGCAGAGTACGTGGTAATCCCCGAGACCAACGTCTGGGTGCACCACGACCCCTCGATCACCCCCGAACTGGGCGCCATTTTCGATCCTTTCGGCAATGCCGTCCACACTGCCCTCAGCTTCCCGCTGGTGGGCGAGGACGTGCTCATTACCGGCGCCGGTCCCATCGGACTGATGGCCATCGCCGTCGCCCGCCACGCCGGGGCACGCAAGATCGCCATCACCGACGTGTCCGCGCCGCGGCTTGAGCTGGCGCGCCGGCTCGGGGTGGACCTCGCCATCGACGTCTCAAAAACCCGCATCAGGGAAGCCCAGCGTGAACTCGGCATGCGGGAGGGCTTCGATATCGGGATGGAAATGTCGGGCCACCCCACGGCCCTTCCTGAGATGATCGAGAACATGAACCACGGCGGCCGCATTGCCATGCTCGGCCTGCCCAGCCAGGACATCACCATCGACTGGGCCAAAGTGGTCACGCACATGCTGACCCTCAAAGGCATCTACGGCCGGGAGATGTACGAAACCTGGTATGCGATGAGCGCCATGCTCTCCTCCAATCCGGTGCTGCACGCCGCCATTTCCGCTGTTGTGACGGACAAACTGCCTGCCGCGGAATGGGAAAAAGGCTTTGAGATTGCCCGCGCCGGCCTCGGTGGCAAAGTTGTCCTCGACTGGACTGAACTCTAAGGAACGCCATGTACACCACCATCAAGGACCAGCTGCAGACCGAGCTGGACGAGATCCGCGCCGCAGGGCTCTTCAAGACCGAGCGGACCATCAGCTCACCGCAATCGAGCCACGTCACGGCCGGGCAGCTGGGCCGGCCGGGGGCACCGGTCCTGAACTTCTGCGCCAACAACTACCTGGGCCTGGCGGACCACCCGGACATCATCGCGGCCGCGAAATCCGCCATGGATTCCCGCGGCTTCGGCATGGCCAGCGTCCGGTTCATCTGCGGCACCCAGGACCTGCACCTTGAGCTGGAGGCCCGGGTCTCGAAGTTCCTGGGGACTGAGGACACCATCCTGTTCTCCAGCTGCTTCGATGCCAACGGCGGCGTGTTCGAGTCCCTTTTCGGGCCGGAGGACGCCATCATCTCCGACGCCCTCAACCACGCCAGCATCATCGACGGCATCCGGCTCTGCAAGGCCCAGAGGTTCCGTTATGCCAACCAGGATATGGCAGACCTTGAGGCCAAGCTGATCGAGGCCACCACACAGGATCAGCCCGCCCGGCGCAAAATCATTGTGACCGACGGCGTGTTCTCCATGGACGGCTACCTGGCGCCCCTGGAGGCCATTTGCGACCTCGCCGAGCAGTACGACGCCATGGTGATGGTGGACGACTCCCATGCCGTCGGATTCATGGGTGCCACGGGTGCCGGAACCCCTGAGCACGCCGGCGTATCGCACCGGGTGGACATCTACACCGGGACGTTCGGCAAGGCGCTGGGCGGCGCCTCGGGAGGCTACGTCTCCGGCCGCAGCGAGGTGGTGGCCATGCTCCGCCAGAAGGCGCGGCCCTACCTGTTCTCCAACTCCCTCGCCCCGGCGATCGTCGCAGCCACCATCAAGGCGCTTGACCTGGTGGAGAACTCGGGCGAACTGCGGACCAGGCTCTTCGAGAACGCCGGCCTGTTCCGCCGCCGGATGACCGAGGAAGGCTTTGACCTGCTGGCCGGCGAACACGCGATCGTCCCGGTGATGTTCGGGGACGCGGTGATGGCCGCCAAGGTGGCCGACCAGAT
Source organism: Pseudarthrobacter cremeus (assembly GCF_051857465.1). Classification (NCBI taxonomy): domain Bacteria; kingdom Bacillati; phylum Actinomycetota; class Actinomycetes; order Micrococcales; family Micrococcaceae; genus Pseudarthrobacter; species Pseudarthrobacter cremeus. Next base: position 81,297 of record NZ_JBPZHC010000009.1, read on the forward strand.
GCTCCAGCACGGCGTCTTCGTCACAGCGTTCAGTTTCCCGGTGGTCCCGCGCGGGGCGGCCCGGATCAGGGTGCAGCTCTCCGCTTCACACTCAGCGGACGACGTCGAAGCATGCGTGCGTGCCTTCGTCGCCAGCCGTGCAGCGGTACAGGACTAAACCACACCGGCCAACCCGGGCGCGGCGCCCGGCAATTCTGCAAGGATGGTGCCATGGCAGCTCACTACGATGTCCTGATTGTCGGCGGCGGCATAGCCGGCCTGTCCCTGGCTTCCGCGCTCGCCGGAAGCTGCAGCGTGGGACTCGTCGAGGCGGAGCAGGAGCTGGCCTACCACGCGTCCTCCCGCTCCGCCCGCCAGCTCATTCCCAGCTATGGACCGGACGTGGTCCAGGAGCTGACCGCACGGACCCTGGAGCTGATGGCGGCCCGGGACCCGGACCTGCCCGAACCCGTGCTGTCGCCGCGCAGCTTCATGCTCATCGGCACCGAGGAAGCCGTCCTCGCGGAGGCCAGTGGCCACATGCAGGCCATTTCGCATGCCCGTGCCCTGGAGCTGTGCCCGGTGCTGGTGCCTGACGCCTTCGCGGCAGCGGGCCTGGACACCGGCTCCTTCGGCTGCAACGCCCCCGTGCTGCTGGCCGACCACCGCCAGCGGGCAGAGGCAGCAGGAGCAGACATCATTACCGGCGCCCGGGTGCACTCCGCCCAGCGCCTGGGCGCAGGGTGGGAAGTGGGTGCCGGCCAGGAGGCATTCCAGGCCGGCGTGATGGTCAACGCTGCCGGTGCCTGGGCTGACGAACTTGCCGTCATCAGCGGTGTGGAGAAGCTCGGGCTGCAGCCGTACCGGCGCACCGCGGCGATTGTCGACGTCGAACGTCCCCTGCCCGAGGGCAGTCCCATGGTCGCGGCAGCGGACCACTCCTTCTACTTCCGCCGTGAGGCCAACGGGGTGCTGATCTCGCCGTCGGAGTCGGTCCCCAGCGGACCGGAGGACGCCCGGCCGCGGCCCGGCGACGTCGAGCGCCTGATCTCACACCTCAACCAGGTGACCACGCTCGGGATCGGCGGAATCCGCAACGCCTGGACCGGACTCCGGACAGAGGCTGCCGACGGCATCCCGGTAGCCGGGTTCGACGCCGAGGCCGCCGGCTTCTACTGGCTCGCCGGGCAGGGCGGCTACGGCTTCCAGACCTCCTCTGCCATGGCTGAACTCGCAGCGGCACAGATCCTGGCCGGCCACGGCGCCGGGCAGAGTGGCGGGCAGGGAGCCGCGGATGGTCCGGCATCCCGGACGGCGGATGCGCTCGCGGCCACGCGCTGGTCCATCCGGCGCTGAAGAATGGTCTTATGAGTACCCTGATCACCAATATTTCCGAGCTGATGACCCAGGACCTGGAACACCGGGTCCTGGCTGACGCCGCGGTGGTGATCGAGGGCGAACGGATCGCGTGGCTCGGTGCCGCAGCGTCCGCCCCGGCCGCGGACACTGTGGTGGATGCCGGTGGACGCGCGGTGCTGCCCGGCTGGGTGGATTCCCACACCCACCTGGTGTTCGCCGGGGACCGCACAGCGGAGTTCGAGGCCAGGATGGCGGGGGAGGCGTACGCGGCAGGCGGTATCGCCGTGACCGTGGATGCCACGCGCCGCACCTCTGATTTCGATCTCACCCGGCTGGCCATGGCGCGGGTGTCCGAAGCCGTGTCCCAGGGCACCACCTATCTGGAGACCAAAACAGGCTACGGGCTGGACGTCGAGCACGAGGCCCGCAGCGCGCGGATTGCCTCCACCCTGGCCGATGAAGTCACTTTCCTCGGCGCGCACCTGGTCCCCGCCGGTTCCGATGCCGCGGATTATACGGACCTGGTCTGCGGCCCCATGCTGGAGGCCGTCCGGCCCTATGCCCGCTGGGCTGACGTGTTCTGCGAAGAGGGCGCCTTCACGGCCGCACAGTCCCGGCGCGTGCTTGAGGCGTGCAGGGAAGCCGGCCTGGGGATCCGCGTGCACGGCAACCAGCTCGGTCCCGGCCCCGGCGTGCAGCTGGCAGTGGACCTGGGTGCTGCGAGCGTGGACCATGTGAATTATCTGTCGGCCGATGACGTGGCGGCGCTGGCGGAAAGCTGGTCCGGGTGGAATGCCGCCGCCGGAACAGGACGCCGGGGGACCGTGGCCACGTGCCTCCCCGCCTGTGACCTCTCCACCCGGGCGCCTCTCGCGCCGGGGCGTGAGCTGCTTGATGCCGGGGTTCAGGTGGCGCTGGCCTCCAACTGCAACCCGGGTACGTCCTACACGAGTTCCATGGCGTTCTGTGTTGCCACCGCGGTGCTCCAGATGGGGCTCACGGTTCACGAGGCCGTCCGTGCCGCAACGTATGGGGGTGCGCTGGCGCTGCACCGGGAGGCAGGGGACGACGCCGACGGCGGCCGGGCGGTGGGTTCTCTTGCCGTCGGGCACCGCGCCGACCTGCACATGCTGAATGCCCCCTCAGCCACGCATCTCGCCTACCGTCCGGGCATGCCGCTGACGTACGCTGTGTGGCGGGAAGGTGTCCGGGCCAGGTAGCCCGCACCCACAATTCTGACGTAATCTGCACCTTTGGCCTCTGTTATAATCAGGAAGCGTCATTTCTTGGCGAGTTCTGACTCCGAAAGGCCAGCATGACCCGCACTGACCGCCTCACGGCCATCCTGGACCTCCTTGCCAAAACAGGCCAGGTGGAGGTTGAGGAGATCGTCAGCACGCTGGAGGTGTCACCGGCCACCGCGCGGCGTGACCTGGACAGCCTGGCCAAGCGGCGCCTGCTGACCCGGACCCGCGGGGGAGCCACCACAGGGGCGCTGGCCTACGACCTCCCCGGCCGGTACAACCGCGATGACCATGCAGAGGCCAAAGAGCAGATCGCACAGGCTGCGTCCGCGCTGATCTGGCCCGGTGCGGTGATCGGGATCTGCGGCGGAACCACCAGCACCGCCCTCGCACAGATCCTCGCGACCCGCGAGGACCTCAACGCGCCGGCCAACCAGCCCACGCTCACGGTGGTCACCAACGCCATCAACATCGCCGCCCAGCTCGCGGTCCGGCCGAACATCAAAGTCATGGTGACCGGCGGGATCCTGAACCCGCGCTCCTACGAACTGGTGGGCCCGTACACGGACATCATCATGCAGAAGGTGGTGCTGGACATTGCCTTCATCGGTGTGAACGGCATCGATCCCGAAGTGGGCCCCACCAACACCGGCGAAGGCGAAGCATCCGTCAATGCGCTGCTGGCAAGCCGGGCCAGGGTCTCCTACGTGCTGGCCGATTCCTCCAAGGTGGGGGTCCGGGCCTTCGCCACCATGGACGGCTACGCATTCAACCGGCTGATCACCGACGCCGGCATTTCCGCCCGGGACAAAGCGGCGTTCGAAGCCAACGGCACCGAAGTGATTGTGGCGCCGCGCTAGAAAACCGCTTGCTTGGAAACCATGCCCTAAGAACGACTGCCCTAAAAACGACTGCTCTAAAAAACCACAGGCGGTGCGTCCAGGACGGTCTCGTCCACCCGGCGGTCCACCCACTGGCTGAATGGGACGTCGAGCTGGTACTTGTCCAGGTCGGTGCGCACCAGGGTCCGTACATCGGCGTTGTCCGGGTTGTTCAAGGACTCGAAGTACTCCACGGACCAGTGGAACCAGCGCATGCAGAACAGTCTCATCGTCAGTCCGTGGGTCACCAGCAGGGCGTTGGGGGCGTAGTCCGGCTTGGACCAGTGGCGGTAGAGGGTCTCCATAAAGGATGAGATCCGGTCGTACACATCCGAACCGGACTCGCCCTCCCGGAAGCGGTAAAAGAAGTGGCCGTACGCGTTGCGGAGTTCCTTCTGGTCCTCGATGTCGCCGCTTATCTGGAAGTTTGCCCAGTCCTGCTCCCGGAGCCGCGGCTCCTCGATCACACGTTCGGTAAGGGAGCCAAGGTTCAGTGCCTCGAGTGTCTGGTAGGCCCTGAGGTACGGGGAGACGTAGACGCAGACCTGCCGGCCGTCCAGCTCCCGGCGGATGCGTTCGCCGGCCGCGGTGGCCTGTTCCAGCCCCAGGGGTGTCAGCGGAATACGGTAGTCCGGGACCCTGTTGTAGATGGACGTATCGGCGTTCGCTGCGGACTGGCCGTGCCGGATCATGATGATTTTGCCGGGAGCACTCATAAGCCCCAAGCATATGGTCCTACCCCCTTCAGACGCTCTCTCACTTAATGCGGGTTTTTGGCCAACGCTCTCTCACTGCGGCAGGGTGAACCAGCGAAGAACCAGAAACTACAGGCAAGATGGAACCATGTTGGTTCCCTCCCGCCGTCGGCTGCGGATTGAAGTCTGGATTGTGCTGGGACTGTCCCTGGGGCAGTCCGCCGTCTATTCCGTGGTGCAGTTGCTTGACAAGATGACCCGGGCGCCGCTGGCGGAGGGCACGTCCACGCTGAACCGTTCGCAGAGTACCCGCGAATACTTCGACCTCACCTACCAGCTGCTGGACATCATTTTCGCCCTGGTGCCTGTCCTGCTGGTCATATACTTCCTCACCGATCACCGGCAGCCGGCGGCAGGGGAGGGGCGCCAGCGTGGTTCAGCGTTCGCCAAGCTGGGGTTCAACTTTGCCCGGCCAAGGCAGGACCTGCTGCGGGGCTTCGGCCTGGCGGCACTGATCGGGATTCCATCCCTGGGACTTTACGCGGCCGGCCGCGCGCTGGGCATCACCACCGCCATCATCCCCAGCGCCCTCGACGCGTACTGGTGGACGGTGCCGGTGCTGATTCTCTCAGCAGTGCGGCATGCCGTAGTGGAGGAAGTCATCGTGGTGGGCTACCTCCTGAACCGCTTCGGGAAGTTCGGCTGGAGCGTTCCGCTGGCCATCTTCACCAGCGCCATGCTGCGGGGCAGCTACCACCTGTACCAGGGCTTTGGCCCGTTCATCGGCAACGCCGTCATGGGCGTTGTCTTCGCGTGGCTATACACCAGGACGAAGCGTGTGATGCCGCTGGTCATCGCCCATGCCCTGCTGGACATCGTTGCCTTCGTCGGCTTCAGCCTCTTCGGCAGGGCCGTCGGACTGGGCTGAGCACTGTGCCCAGAGTCTGCTTAAAAAGATTCGGCCGCCATCGGTAGGTGACATCATTGGCACCCGCTGATGGCGGCCGAAGTTTTCCGGTCAAACAGTGACTGGCCTCAGATAGTGACTGCTCCGGTGGCGGTTTCAAAGGTGACGGACAGGATGCCCGGCGTTCCGTGCGGAGCAACCCATTCGACGGCCACGTCCTCAAGGGGCTTCTCCACGGGCTCGCCCAGCCACTCCGTCACGCGCTCGGCGGAGCCGGCGATGGTCAGGCAGCTCATCTTGACGTTGCTTTCGTAGGCGTTCGAGGGGTGCAGGGCGGGATCGCCCTCCCACTTGAGCATGTAGGGAACCTGAGGGTCCGCGATCAGGCCCAGGATGCCGATCTGCTTCCAGACCAGCTCACGGCCGTCCGGGAACTTGCGGTTGCCGTTGACTGCGGCGCGGCCGAGGCGGTTTTCGAACGGGGCGAGGTCGTCCACTTCGACGCACCAGCCCATCCAGCCGCCGCCGGCCTCGGACCGCGCCCGGACAGCCTGCCCGAAGGGAGCCTTGTCAGACGCGGGGTGGTTCAGCACCTCCACAACTTCAAGATACTTGTGGCCGGCCAGGGGAATAATCATGTTCCGGGTCCCGAAGCGCGGGTGCACTCCGCCCTTCACAGCTTCGACGCCGAGGGCGGACGAAATACGTTCGGTGGTGGCAACGAGGCCATCTTGTTCACAGGCGTAAGAGACGTGATCCATGCGCATGCCCTCATCTTGGCACTTTGTGATGAGCCTCTCAGCTAAGGGTATCCTTACTTGGTTTTGGGGCCGTTCTGGGCGACTCTTCCCCTGCTCGCGGCACGCGGGCAGCCGGTGACCATGTTCGTCACAATGCTGTTCCCGGCCCGCAGCCCGTTCCTACACTGAACCGAAGGTGATAAGCGCCAGTACCACGTCAAAGGAGCCGTACATGTCCCAGGGATGGTCTTTCGAAACACGCCAGATCCATGCAGGCCAGGAGCCTGACACGGCCACCGGTGCGCGCGCGCTGCCGATCTACCAGACGACGTCGTTCGTTTTCCCCACCGCGGAAAGCGCCGCGAACCGTTTCGCGCTCGCGGAGCTCGCTCCCATCTATACCCGGATCGGCAACCCCACGCAGGATGCCGTCGAACAGCGGATCGCCAGCCTGGAAGGCGGTTTGGCGGCCTTGCTGCTGAGTTCGGGACAGGCAGCGGAAACGTTTGCCATCCTGAACGTCGCCGAGGCCGGCGACCATGTCGTGGCGAGCCCCAGCTTGTATGGCGGCACCTATAACCTGCTGGCGCACACGCTGAAGAAGTTCGGCATCTCGGTCACGTTCGTGGCTGATCCGGACAACCTGGACCAGTGGCGGGAGGCTGTCCAGCCGAACACGAAGCTCTTCTTCGGCGAAGTGGTCTCCAATCCCCGCCAGGACGTGCTCGACATCGAGGGAATTTCAGCCGTGGCGCATGAGGCCGGCGTCCCATTGATCGTGGACAACACGCTGTCCACTCCATACCTGATCCGGCCCATCGAGTGGGGCGCGGACATTGTGGTGCACTCCGCCACCAAGTACCTCGGCGGCCACGGCGCTGCAATCGCCGGTGTCATTGTGGACTCGGGCAACTTCGATTTCGGCAAGGACCCGGAGCGGTTCCCCGGTTTCAACACCCCTGACCCCACCTACAACGGCCTGGTCTACGCCCGGGACCTTGGCGCGGAAGGTGCCCTGGGCGCCAACCTTTCCTACATCCTGAAGGCCCGCGTCCAGCTGCTCCGGGACCTCGGCTCGGCGGTGTCCCCGTTCAACGCCTTCCTCATCGCCCAGGGCATCGAGACCCTCAGCCTTCGGGTGGAGCGGCATGTTTCCAACGCCACCACTGTGGCGCAGTGGCTCGAGGCAAGGGACGACGTCGAATCCGTCGCCTACGCGGGGCTGCCCTCAAGCCCCTGGTACGAGCGGGGCCTGAAGTACGGGCCCAAAGGGACAGGGGCTGTGGTGTCCTTTACCGTCGCCGGGGGAGCGGAAGCGGGCAAGCGGTTCGTGGACGCGCTGGAACTCCACTCCCACGTGGCCAACATCGGCGACGTCCGCTCCCTGGTCATCCACCCGGCCTCCACCACCCACAGCCAGCTCTCGCCCGAGCAGCAGACAGCAGCCGGAGTGGCCCCCGGGCTGGTCCGCCTCTCCGTCGGCATCGAGCACATCGACGACATCCTCGCCGACCTCGAAGCCGGCTTCCGTGCCGCCAAAAGCGCGGCGGAAGCAGCCGCAGTGGCAGGCGGCGCCGGGCAGTGAACATCCGCGGAAGTCACAACCTGTCACAGGCTTAGCGCGAGGCACCGGCTATTTCGTACACTCGAAGCAGGTCATGAGTGCCAGTGACAGCCCCGGCTTGCTGGCCGGCAACCCTCCTCCGCGGCGGGGTGCCCCGGGTGAGGACCTGGCCTGCCGGTCAATTGACGGCGGGCAAGCGCGTAGAAAAGGTCCTGCCATGACGATCACGATTTCCCGAACAGCGGCCCCTGGACACGGGGTTGTCCGTTATGCCGCCATCGGCGCACTGCAGCTGGAAGCCGGCGGCTACCTCCCCGATGTCACCCTGGCCTATGAAACCTGGGGCACGTTGAATGCCGACGGTTCAAACGCCGTCCTCATCGAGCACGCCCTGACCGGAAGCACCCATGTGACCCGCGGGGACAGCGACGAGGAGGGCTGGTGGGAACAGCTCGCCGGACCCGGCGCGCCGGTGGACACTGAGCGGTTCTTCGTGGTCTCCATCAACATCCTGGGTGGCTGTTATGGCTCCACCGGACCGTCCTCCGAAGCCCCTGACGGGAAGCCGTGGGGGTCCCGTTTTCCGCTGGTGACCCTCCGCGACACCACGGCGGCTGAGGCCCGGCTGGCCGACGCGCTGGGCATCGGCAGCTGGTTCGCTGTGCTGGGCGGATCCATGGGCGGCGCGCGTGCCCTCGAATGGGCAGTCACCTACCCTGAGCGGGTGCAGCGCTGCGCCGTCATCTCGGTCGGCGCAGCCAGCACCGCCGAACAGATCGCGTTCGCCCAGGCCCAGACCCTGGCGATCCGCCAGGACATCAACTTCAACGACGGCGACTATTACGGCGGCCCGCTCCCCGAGGATGGCCTGGCACTGGCACGGCGCATTGCGCACATCACCTACCGTTCGGCCGCTGAATTTCATGGCCGGTTCGGACGGGCAGCCCAGCTTGCCGAATCGCCGCTGCAGGCTGAAGCGCTGGGGACGCGCGGCCGCTACCAGGTGGAAAGCTACCTCGACCACCAGGGCACGAAACTCGTGCGGCGGTTCGACGCCAACAGCTACATCGCCATCACGGACGCTTTGATGAGCCACGACATCACCCGCGGACGCGGTTCCCTGGAGGAAGCGCTTGGCCGTGCCACGGCCAGGTTCTTCGTGGCCGCAGTGGACAGCGACCGGCTCTACTTCCCGTCCCAGTCCCGTGAGTTGGCTGATGCCCTTCCCGGCGACGTGGACGTCCACGTGATCCAGGCTCCTATCGGCCATGACGGCTTCCTCACGGAAATCGGCCAGCTCAGTGGCCCGCTCCGCCTGCACCTCTCCGACTGAACACCCCGATGATTAATCACCCCTCCCGCTGAAGACCCCGCCGGCTGAACACTTCGTCGGCTGAACCCCTCGCTGCATGAAAACCTGCCGTCGGTCAGACAGGTTGTGCATTTTTGCAGAGGCGGCCTGCATTATTCGGCGTTGAGGTTGTGACGGGTGCGGACCATAATCTTTGGATCCGGCGATCCGTGGTGCGCGTCATGCACGGCCGCCAAAGGCTGGTCCCAGTGGTGTCGATGGTGACGCCGAAGGAGAGTTCATCATGAGCATGGAAAACACCGCCGGAAGGCGGGCAGAGCAAACCGATGTCAAAACCTCGGGCCTGAGGAAAGTCGTCACGGCCTCCATGGCCGGAACCGTTGTTGAATGGTACGAATTCTTCCTCTATGCCTCGGCGGCCACACTGGTGTTCGGCAAAATGTTCTTCCCCAACTCAGGGACGGAGCTGGACGGGATCATTGCCGCGTTCGTGACCTACGCCGTCGGCTTCGTTGCCCGCCCCATCGGCGGGATCGTGTTCGGGCACTTCGGTGACAAGTTCGGGCGGAAACAGCTCCTGCAGCTCAGCATCATCCTGGTGGGCGTTGCCACATTCCTGATGGGCTGCCTGCCCACGTTCGCCCAGATCGGTTACTGGGCGCCGGCGCTCCTGGTGTTCCTGCGCTTCCTCCAGGGCTTCGCCGTCGGCGGTGAATGGGGCGGCGCCGTTCTGCTTGTAGCCGAACACAGCCCCAACAAGTCACGCGGATTCTGGGCCAGCTGGCCGCAGTCCGCGGTCCCGGTGGGGAACCTGCTGGCCACAGCAGTGCTGTTTACTCTTTCCTCCACGCTCACCCAGGAAGCGTTCCTCGGCTGGGGCTGGCGCGTGGCGTTCTGGCTCTCCGCCGTGATCGTCATCATCGGCTACTACATCCGCACCAAGGTCCAGGACGCCCCCATCTTCCTGGAGGCGCGCAAGGAAGTCACTGAGGAGAAGAAGGGCTACGGCGTGGCGGAAGTGTTCCGCCGCTACCCGCGTGGTGTCTTTACCGCCATGGGCCTGCGCTTTGCCGAGAACATCCTCTACTACCTGGTGGTGACGTTCTCCATCACCTACCTGAAGGTCGTCGTACAGACCGATACCTCCCGGATCCTGCTCCTGCTGCTGATCGCGCACTTCATCCACTTCCTTGCCATCCCGCTCGTCGGCAAAATGTCCGATGCCTTCGGGCGGAAGCCGGTGTACATGGCCGGTGCGATCCTCGGCGCGACCTGGGGCTTCTTCGCCTTCCCGATGATGGACACAGCCAACGATTTCATTATCCTTGCGTCAATCATCATCGGCCTGCTGTTCCACGCACTGATGTACGCGGGCCAGCCGTCGCTCATGGCGGAGATGTTCCCCACCCGGATGCGCTACTCCGGTGTTTCCCTCGGCTACCAGGTCACCTCGATCGTGGCGGGCTCACTGGCACCGATCATCGCCAGCTCGCTGCTGAGCAGCTTCAAATCCTCCACCCCCGTGGCGTTCTACCTCCTGGCGGCATGCGTCGTCACGGCGGTTTCCGTGCTCTTCCTTAAGGAAACCCGCGGTATTTCACTGCACGACGTCGATGCTGCCGACGCCCAGGGCACGGCGGACATCCTGGCAGCCAGGAAGTAAGGGCACCGGATGCGAGCAGCGGTCCTGTATTCCACAGTTCCTGCCGGTGCCAGCTTCACCGAAGCCAGGCCCCTGGTGGTGGAGGAACTCGACCGGCCCGCACCCCGTGCCGGCGAGCTGGGGGTGGCCATCACCTACTCCAGCCTGTGCCATTCGGACCTGTCCGTGGTGGACGGTTCCAGAGTCAGGCCGCTGCCGATGGCGCTGGGCCACGAGGCCGTGGGCCGTGTCGAAACGGTGGGTGAGGGCGTCGGTGACGTCCAGGTGGGGGACCACGTGGTGCTGGTCTTCGTCCCGAGCTGCGGCACGTGCCGCGCCTGTACCGCCGGCCGGCCCGCGCTCTGCCACCGCGCCGCCGAGGTCAACGGCTCCGGTGACCTGCTCCATGGGGAAGCTCTGCTCCGGACAAGGGCGGGGGAGCGCATCAACCATCACCTGGGCGTCTCGGCCTTCGCCGATTACGCCGTAGTGGCCCGTGAATCCGTCGTGGTCATTGACGACGACGTCCCGGACACCGTTGCGGCGATGTTCGGCTGCGCAGTCCTCACCGGAATGGGTGCGGTGCTCAATACAGCGGCCCTGAAGACGGGCCAGTCCGTGGCTGTGTTCGGCCTCGGTGCGGTGGGGCTTTCCGCGGTCATGGCTGCTGCGCTCGCCGGTGCTTCGTCCGTGATTGCCATTGATCCCAACACCGGCAAGCATCAGCTGGCGCGGGACTGCGGCGCCACGGCCGTGGGAACGCCCGAGGATGCTGCACGGTTGATCGCCGAGGCCACGGGGGACGGCGTGGACACAGCCATCGAAGCAGTGGGCTCGGCCCGGGTGATCGCTTCATGCCTGGACCACGTGACGCGCGGCGGCGCAGTGGTCTCGGTTGGCCTTCCGCACCCGTCCGCGGAACTGACCGTCCCGGCGTTGCAGTTCGCAGGCGCGGGCAAACGCCTCCTCGGTTCGTACATGGGGGACGCGGTGCCTGAGCGGGACATACCCCTCTATGTGGGCTACTGGCGGGAGGGGCGGCTGCCCGTCGAGCTGCTGCACACTGACACCAGGCCGCTGGAGGAGATCAACGAGGGCCTTGACGCCCTGAGCGCCGGAAAAGTTGTCCGGCGGCTGTTCCAGGCCTGAAGGCGGGGAGCCGTGCCTGTGGGCCCGGTGCCATCGCTACCACGTAACGTCCCGGCGCAGGTGCCGGGCATCAAGCAAAGGAGCTCACTGATGGCTGTAGTCGGTTGGATAGGCCTGGGCAACATGGGCGGTTTTATGTCCGCGAACCTGGCGAAGGAGGGCCACGATGTCCGCGGCTTCGATCTCAATGAAGGCGCCGTCGCGGCCGCTGAAGCCAACGGTGTGAAGCCGGCGAAGAGCATCGCGGAGGCTGTGGAGGGTGCGGACGTCGTCTTCACCATGCTGCCGAAGGGCGAGCACGCCAAGGCTGTCTACCTGGGCGGGGACGGCGTCCTTGCACATGCCGACAAGCGCACCCTCCTGGTGGACTCCTCCACCATTGACATCGCTTCCGCCCAGGAACTGCACGACGCCGCCGCTGCCGCCGGCTTCCGCTTTGTGGATGCCCCGGTTTCCGGTGGCGTGAGTGGAGCCGAGGCCGGAACGCTGACATTCATGGTGGGTGGTGAGGACAATGCCGTTGCGGACGCCACCGCCTTCATTGGGCCCATGGCCGCCAACATCATTCCTACCGGCGGTGCCACCACCGGCCAGGCTGCCAAGATCTGCAACAACCTCATGCTCTTCATCAATCTCGCCTCCACGGCCGAGGGCGCCGTGCTGGCTGACCGGCTGGGCCTGGACAAGCAGGTGTTCTGGGACATCGCCTCTGTCTCCTCGGGAGACAGTTGGGCGCTGCGCACCTGGTACCCGGTGCCGGGGGTGGTTCCCACGTCAGCCTCGAACAAAGGCTTCGCCCCCACCTTCACCACGGAGCTGGCGAACAAGGACATCGGCCTGGCCATCAGTGCCGCCGAGGACACCGGTACCCCGCTTGAAATCGGCCGCCACGTCCAGCAGCTCTTCCAGAGGCTCATCGATGCCGGGGAGGCCGGCAAGGACTGCTCCATGATCATCAAGCTGGTCGACGGCTCGCTGGATCCCTCGAAGCGGGACTAAGCAGGGTTTTTGGGATCAGGCAGGTTAGCCGTCCATGATTTCGGAGCGGCGCTTCATATACTCATCCACCGGCATCTCACCATTGCTGTACTGCTGGTCAAGTTCGGCAAGCTTCCGGGCGCGGAATCCCAACGGGGCCGACGGCGGCGGGGGAGTAACAGGGGCGGCCGGAGGCTGCGGCGCTTCCGCGCGGGGCGCCGGCTGGCCATAGGGCTGCTGGCCGTAGGGCGGGAACTGCTGGTTCATGGGCGGAACCGGCTGCATGGGCGGAAGCGGCTCCGCCGGCGGAAGCGGCTGGGGTCCATCGATCTGGCGGAATCCACCGCCCATGTAATCCTGCTGGGTGTAGCCGTCGCGGGGCTGCCGGCTTTGCTGGCCCGGGAACTGCCCGCCGCCGGGAAACTGGTCCGGGTAGCGTCCGGAGAAGCTCTGTTCCTGGTTTCGCTTGTTGACGGACTTCCGGTACATCCGCATCGCCATGGGAATCAGGAACGACAGAACGATGATCCAGAAAAACAAGCTGTTCACGGTATAGCGCCTCTCAATTGTGTCCTTCCAGCTTAACCCCGGTGTGTACCGGGGCGGTGGGGACGCCGAGGAATGACCCGTACCTGTCCACGGCGTCCTGCACGGCGCCATCAACCGCCTGGGCCCGCGCCGATCCCGCCGGCGCGTCCGCGGCGCGGGACAGACGGATATCGATCTCACAGCGGCCGGGGAACAACGTGTGCCGCCAGGAACCTGCCATCCGGCCGTCCAGCAGCACCACATGCACGGGCGCACCCGCTGCGGGGAGGGCAGGAGCAGTTCCACCCAGATAATGCCGGGTGGGGAAATAGCCCATGACGTATTCGTCGTAGCACTGGATCAGGTCGATCCTCGGCCCGGTGCCTGCCGGAACGCCTTCTGCGCCGCCTTCTGCGCCGGCTTCTGTGCCTGCTTCTGTGCCTGCTGCCGTGCCGGGGGCTTCCGCGGCGGCGTCGAAATAGTATGCGACGCCGTCCATCACCATGGCCGCCAGGGCGTCCGGATGGGTCTCCTGCGCCACGTGCAGACCGCGCCGCACCTCAGTGACGGTGAGTCCGGACCAGCCTGCACAGTCCTTCAGCGTGGCCGGACCACGGCTGGTGAAGTAGCGCCGGGCCAGCCGGCCGAGGGCCTCGTCCCGGGATACCGGAGTGGCCGGGGCAGGCGGGACACGCTCATCAAAGAGGGCGTACGTCTGCTTCAGAGCACCGCCCGGACTCCTCACCGGCGCCCCGCTGACCAGTATGGAGCCGGCTTCGGCATACATGATCAGGTAGGCGAGCCGCAGGCCAACCGCGTCGAACCCGGCCTCCTGGAGCCGCATTGCCAACTGGTCGCGGGTCTGGTGCCGCCCGCCCCGTACAGCGTCTGCCAGGACCTGTGTGCCGGCCTCCGCCGTAGCCGCGTCAATCCCTGTCCTGCGGTAGGTGGCTTCATTTCCCTGGTGGAGCCGCGGCGCGGACAGCGCCATCAGCCAGCGGAGATCTTCCCGGTGGACAAAATGCCAGGTGGGACGCAGGATGTGCGTGCGCAGGATCCGGCCGTCCGCCACAGCCCGCTCAACGTCCCCTGCCGTGACCGCGGCTGTCCGGGGGCGTTGCGTGCGCTGGGCCAGGCTCCAGCGGGCGTAGGGGAATTCCTGGGCCTGGACAGCCAGCAGGTGCCGCACGACGTCGTCGGGGGAGGCCAGGCCGGGGCCGCGTAGCCGCTGGGCGATCAGCCGCCGCCGCACCACCTCGTCCGGGTCCATGGCTGCCTGCTCTCCCTCTCCTGGCTGCTGCCCTTACCGGCGTCACCACCGGCGCTGCCGCTACCGGCGGGCTTCGGTGGTGCCCAGCGGACCCTCGCCGGAACCCAACGGGACGCCCGGGCCGAACACCGGGCCCGGCGTCGGGCGTTTTGCGGTGACACCGTCTCCGGAGGAGCGGTTGCGCAGGCGGCGTACCACCCACGGGACAAAATGCGTGCGGGCCCACACCAGGTCTTCGGTCCGGGCCGCGCGCCAGGTGCGGCCCGGCAGGGGCTTGGGCTGAAGCGGCTCGAGGGTATGGCTGACGTTGAGCGAATCAAGCACCATGGCAGCGATGGTGTGGTGGCCCAGCGGCGAGAAGTGCAGGCGGTCCTCGTCCCACATCTGCGGATCGTTCAGCTGCTTGAGCGACCACATGTCCGCGATGATCGCATCATGGCGGGCCGCTACAGTGCGGAGGTTCTCGTTGTAGATGGCCACCTTGCTGCGGACGCGCCCCAGCACTGAAGAACCTGTATCCGGGCCGTTGAACAGGACCACCGTGGCCCCGCTCATGGACAGGATCTGGACGACCGAATCGAGCTTCTCAGCCAACGCATCGGGATCGCCGCCCGGCCTGATGAGATCGTTGCCGCCGGCGGACAGCGTCACGAGGTCGGGTTTAAGAGCAAGGCAGGCAGCAAGCTGCTGATCCACGATCTGCTGGAGCAGCCGCCCGCGGACCGCAAGGTTGGCGTACGCAAAGTCAGCCTGCCCGCGGCCGAGTTCCTCTGCCACCCGGTCTGCCCAGCCGCGGTAGCCGCCGGGGCTGACGGGATCGGGGTCGCCAATGCCCTCCGTAAAGGAGTCTCCCATGGCCACATACCTGCTCCACGGGTGGGATTCGGTGGTCACGGTCGGATTTTGCATGGCTTCGGCTCCATTCACGGTCCTATCCTTCCTCGTCCCCGTCCAGGTGCGCCACCGTGGGCAGCTACTGATGGGTAGCTGTAAGAATGGAAACCATGACTGACGCCCAAGTATTTCCTGCCCCCGTTGTTCTGTGGTCCAAGCCCGAGGACCAGCGCGCCGGAAAGCCCCTCCTCGTACTCTTGCACGGCTACGGCGCCAATGAACAGGACCTCCTGAGCCTGGCGGATCTGCTGCCCCCGGAATTTGTCGTGGCCTCCGTCCGGGCGCCGCTGCCCACCGGTCCGGGGTTCATGTGGTTCCCGCTCACGGCATCGGTGGAATACTCGCTGGACGCAGTCAAGAAGGCAGCCGCATATGTGCAGGACTGGATCGACTCCGTCAAGGCCAACCACCCGTCGGTGACGCTGCTCGGCTTTTCCATGGGAATGGCGATGGCCACCACGCTGCTGCGGCAGCGGCCCGCTGACTATGCCGCCGTCGTCGGGCTTTCCGGCTTTGTTGTCAACGCCGACGGCGATCCCAGCTTCCGGGACGGCGAGCTGGACGGCACGGTGCCCCTGTTCTGGGGCCGAGACCAGCAGGATCCCGTGATCACGCCGGACAAGATTGACTACACCATGGGCTGGGTCCGTGAACACGTCCACCTGACCAAGGTGCTCTACACCGGGATGTGGCATGGCATCAACCAGCAGGAAATCGGGCATGTGTCCGAGTTCCTGACCCATGAGGTGCTGAACAAATAACAGGCTGAGCAGGTAACGGGCGACGGCGGCCGGCGGCTCAGTGCCGCCGGCACCTTTTGATGCGGTCAGTCAGCCTCCGGGGCAACGACCTTCACGGTCTGGGAGTTGACGGTCACGGTGTCGCCATTGTGGAGTTGCCGGCCGCGCCGTTCGTCGATCTCGCCGTTGACCTTCACCAGTCCGTTCTTGATGAGTTCTGCCGCTTCCACCCCGTCTTCCACCAGATTGGCGAGCTTGAGGAGTTGGCCAAGGCGGATCATGCTGTCACGGATGGGGATCTCTTCAATGTCCTGGTTGCTCATACAGCCATGATGCCTGACGTAAGGTACTTTCAATGACCCTTTCCCCGCGACTGCCGCTGCCGGCAGGGTTCCTGCTGGCCGTCGGAGCCGGGTTGGCCATCCCCGTCCAGGGCCGCATCAACGGAGCCCTCGGAGCGCACCTCAACGACGGCATCGCCGCCGGGGTGGTCAGCTTCAGCATCGGCCTGGTCGTCATGATCCTGATTTCGCTGGTCCTCCCCAAGGGGCGCGCGGGACTGGCCAGGGTTATACCCGCCGTCCGCAGCCGTGCCTTCCCGCCGGGATATGTCCTGGCCGGTGGGATCGGCGCCTTATTTGTCTTTGCGCAGTCCTTCACCGTCGGCCTCCTGGGGGTGGCGCTGTTTACGGTGTCCACCGTGACAGGGCAGACGCTCAGCGGGCTGCTGGTGGACCGGCTGGGCATCGGGCCTGCCGGCAAAAGGCCTGTTACCGCCATCCGGGTGATTGGCAGTGTCCTGACCATCGCCGCCGTCGCCTGGGCGGTCTCGCCGCGGTTTGCCCAGACTGCGGGGGCAACGGGTGCGGCCGGCAGCACCGGCGGGGGTCCGGAAACCTTGCTGGTGCCTCTCCTGCTCCCTGTCCTCGCCGGGTTCCTCATGAGCTTTCAGCAGGCGATGAACGGAACCGCCACTGTCCACTACGGCACACCCATCGCCGCCACGCTGGTGAACTTTGTGGCAGGCACGGTGGTTCTGTGGATTGCGTGGGGCGTCAAGCTGGCGCTGTCCGGCCCGGGCAACCCGCTGCCGGTCGAGTGGTGGTTTTACCTTGGCGGTCCCATGGGTTGCCTCTTCATTGGCCTGGGCGCGCTGCTGGTACGCAGCCTGGGCGTGCTGGTCACCGGCCTGGGCATGATTGCAGGGCAGCTTCTTGGTTCCCTGGGCCTGGACCTGTTGGTGCCTTCCCCGGGCTCGGTGGTTGCTCCTGCCACAGTCCTTGGCACCCTGCTCACCCTGGCCGCCATCATCCTGGCCACCCTTCCCTGGCCACGGGGCGCCTTACGGAGGCCGGGCCGGTAGGCTAGGACAAGCGGCTGACGCCGCACCTTAGTTTCCTTCGCCCGCCCCGCCCGCATCCTGCGGTGATGCACGCACGTGCAGCGGGGCCAGATAAACCGCGGACCGCACCCAGCGGCCCTGTAGAAATTGGAGTTCCACCCATGGCACCTAAATCCGTTCTCGACCAGGTCATTTCCCTCTCCAAGCGGCGGGGCTTTGTGTTCCAGGCCGGTGAGATCTACGGTGGTTCGCGTTCTGCCTGGGATTACGGGCCCCTTGGTGCGGAGCTGAAGGAAAACATCAAGCGCCAGTGGTGGCAGTCCATGGTCCGCGGCCGCGAAGACGTGGTGGGCCTTGACTCCTCCGTCATCCTGCCCCGCCAGGTCTGGGAAGCTTCCGGCCACGTGGACGTCTTCTCCGATCCGCTGGTTGAGTGCCTGTCCTGCCACAAGCGTTACCGGGCCGACCACCTCGAGGAAGAATACGAGGAAAAGAAGGGCCGCCCCGCAGAAAACGGCTTGAAGGACATTGCGTGCGCCAACTGCGGCACCCGCGGCCAATGGACCGAACCCCACGAGTTCTCCGGCCTGCTGAAGACCTACCTTGGCCCTGTGGCAAGCGAAGAAGGCCTGCACTACCTGCGTCCCGAGACGGCCCAGGGCATTTTCGTGAACTTCAGCAACGTCCTCACCACCTCCCGCAAGAAGCCGCCGTTCGGCATCGGCCAGATCGGCAAGTCCTTCCGCAACGAGATCACGCCGGGCAACTTCATCTTCCGCACCCGTGAGTTCGAGCAGATGGAAATGGAGTTCTTCGTCGAGCCCGGCACCGACGAGGAATGGCACCAGTACTGGATGAAGGAGCGCATGTCCTGGTACACCGGCCTGGGCATCCGCGAGGAGAACCTGCGCTTCTTCGAGCACCCGCTGGAGAAGCTCAGCCACTACTCCAAGGGCACCACGGACATTGAGTACCGCTTCGGCTTCCAGGGCTCGGAGTGGGGCGAGCTTGAAGGCATCGCCAACCGCACCGACTTTGACCTCTCCACCCACTCCAAGGCCTCCGGCCAGGACCTGAGCTACTTCAACCAGGCCACCAACGAGCGCTACACGCCCTATGTCATTGAGCCCGCCGCCGGGCTGACCCGTTCCTTCATGGCGTTCCTGGTGGACGCCTACACCGAGGACGAGGCACCCAACGCCAAGGGCGGCGTCGATGTCCGCACGGTCCTGCGCCTGGACCCGCGCCTGGCCCCGGTCAAGGCCGCAGTGCTGCCGCTGAGCCGCAACGAGGACCTCTCCCCGAAGGCCAAGGACCTGGGTGCGCAGCTGCGTAAGAACTGGAACATCGACTTCGACGACGCCGGCGCGATCGGCCGCCGCTACCGCCGCCAGGACGAGATCGGTACGCCGTTCTGCATCACCGTGGACTTCGACACCCTCGATGACCAGGCAGTCACCATCCGCGAGCGGGACACCATGAGCCAGGAACGCGTCTCGCTGGACAAGGTGGAAGGCTACCTGGCCGCCCGCCTGATCGGCGCCTGAGCATGGCCATCGAATACCGCGAATGGCGTGACGGCGATGACCTGACGCTCCTGGAAATCTGGGGCGGCCCCGAAACGGACCAGGCCCGGCAGTTCCGCGGTGCCCTGACCGTGTCCTCGGCCGGGACGGACGGAACGCCGTGGCGACGCACCATCGTGGCCGAGGACGTCATCGACGGCGTCGGCATCCCGGTGGCAGCCGGAGTGGTGTACGAGGCCTCGCTGCACCCGGAACGGCTCTGGGCCTACATCGAGGTGGCGCGGGACCACCGCCGCGCCGGCATCGGTGCCACGCTGCTGGCCATGTTGCGCCGCGAAGCCGAACAGTCGCCGTCGGGCGTCACCAGGCTCCGAGCGAAGGTGCAGCCCGGCACCCCGGGCGCCGCGTTTGCCGAGGCCGCCGGCCTCTCGCCCATCCAGCGCTCACGGCTGGTGGTGGTGGAGCCCGGCGCCCTCAAGCTGCCGGTTTTCCCCGCAAAGAACGACGGCGGCGGGCCGTCCAACGATGAAAATGCCGGGTCCGACGTCGTGATGGACCTCGCCACCGGCTCCGTGGAGCTGACCGAGGTGGTGGGGCGTTACTACACCTCCATCCACGGCTGGGATTCCCCCGGCGTGCTGTCTGCGGGGCAGGTGCAGAAGCTGTTCCTGGACGACCTCACCGGCGCCCACGGAGCGATCGTGCTCCGGGCCGAGCCGGAGTCCGCCTTCGGCAAAGGCGTGGCTCCCAGCAAAAAGGGCAGGATCCGTGCTTTCGCTGTCAGCTATGCGGAAGCAGCTCAGGACCCGATGGCCGCTGAAGGATCAACCCAGGGTCCGGCTTCGCAGGCCACGGATGTGTTTGTTGGCCACGAACCCGCGTTGGCGCCGGATGACGCCGCAGCAGCTGTCCGTGACCTGCTCGCGCTCCTGGCCTACCAGCACCCGGTCATGCTGGAACTGGATGATTCCATGACTGCGCTGCGCGCCGCCGTCGAACCCCTGCTGGACAGCGGCAAAGCGCGGCAGGCCGGCGCTGAAACCCTGGTTGTCTCTGACTGACTGGCTGACTGACTGACGGACTGACTGACGGACACCGGGCAGGGACTGACGCCAGGCAGGACCGGCGCACCGCGCAGGTGAAAGGCGCAGTTGAAAGCGCGCGGGGCGTTCACCTGCGCCGGGGCGGCCACGGGATGAACCCGGAGGTCGCCTCGACGTATTCCTTGTAGCCGCGACGGCCGGACATCGCCTTTTCCGTCAGCGGTTTCCCCGTTTTTCCTGCCAGCGTCCACACCATCAGGGCCGGGGACAGGATGGTGAGGATGCCGGGCCAGGAGTCCGCGGCGATGAGGAACAGGCCCGTCCAGACAGCTGCATCGCCAAAGTAGTTGGGGTGCCGGGTGTAGCGCCACAGGCCGGTGTCCAGCACCGTGCCGCGGCGGGACGGATCCTTCTTGAACTGCGATAACTGCCAGTCGCCCACGGTTTCGAACACGAACCCGGTGACCCACAGCAGGATTCCGGGCAGCGCCACCCAGGACACCGGGCCGGTGGCGAACATGCCCACCTGCAGGGTCAGGGACACGAAGAACATGACCAGGCCCTGCGGCAGGTAGACCTGCCGGAGGGCGTACGTGTCCCGGGACCCCGGCGCCGTGCTGAGCATGCTTTGGTAGCGCGGGTCCTCGTGCCCGTCGCGCGCCCGCCAGCCGATGTGGAATCCCAGGCGCAGCCCCCAGACTGCGGTCAGCAGCAGGAGCAGCAGCCGCCGGGTGTCATCTCCGGATCCTGCCGACAGGAACCAGGACACGGCGGCGATGGCAACAAACCCCGGGCCCCACGCGACGTCCATTACCGAGTGTCGCCGCTGACGGACGGCCACCGCAAAAGTCACAGCCAGGACAATGAGCACAGCCAGGGCTGCCCACGGCAGTGAAGCGGTGAATTCCGGCCAGGGAAAGGGGCTCACAGGGTCACCTGGACGCAGGACTCCGGGAGCAGTTCCTCCAGGGCCTGTGAGGCCGGGTGGGAGAAGCCAGTCCGCTCGCAGAATGCCTTCATGACGAAGCCGGTGGACAGGGCCTGCCACACGCGGACCCGGCGGATCATGAAATGCCCGGCGGCTTTCAACGATACGTACTGCATGGAGGCGGCGTCCTCGGCGGCGCGGCGAGCGAACTTCAGGGACTCTGCGGCGCTGGTCATCCGGTCCCCGGTGCCGTGGACAATCAGGACTTTGCGGCCGGCCACGCTTGCCGCAGGTGTTCCCGGGTTCAGCCAGGGCGCGAGCGCCACAACGGCTTCCACCTGCGGATGGCCGGCGGCGCAGACTGCGGTAAGCCCGCCCATGGAGTGGCCGACCAGATACACGGGCAACCCCGGATGTTTCATGGTGATTTGCTGGAGGGCCCAGCGGGCGTCCTTCAGCGCGGACATGTCCTGGCCGTTCCAGCCGCGGACACTGTTCCTCAGCGACCAGACAGCCAGCCCGTGGTTCTTCCCGGCGCGGTGCAGGTGGCGGGCGAGAGGAACCATCCTGAGCGGGCTGAGCTGCCATGCTTCCACCGCCTCGAAGCTGTGCGACTTGCCACCATGCAGCACCAGCGCGACGCCCTTCGTGGGCCCCGATGCCTCCAGGACCGTGAGGACTGCCCGCTGCCTCACCGCGGAGCCGGTGTCAGGTACATTGCCGTACTGCTCAGTCTTACCGTTCGTCACGCCGATTCCTTCCGGTTCCTGCTCCCCATTTATCAACCCTATGGTGCCGGACGTAGAGTTCAAGGTATGAGGATTAACTGCTGATGGGATCCGGTCACTCCCACGCTCCGACAGGTCATTCGGAGCCGACAGCAGAAGCGATTGCCGCACGACGGAAAGCCAACCGCATCCTTGCGGCCGTGCTGGTGCCGCTGACGCTTCTGACCCTCGCCGCCATGGCGATGCTCTGGCCGTCCGGGTCCAAGGAGGGGATCACCCTCGCCAGCCCGTATTCGGCCGCGCCCGGGGTCACCTTCGACACCGGGAAGATCCAGAGCGTCGTGGAGGAAAGCTGCACGCAGGGCTCTGCAGGCACCTTGCAGCAGGGCGCCCTGCCGCCGGACACAGCAGGGCAGGCCGCACCCAAGGGCTCGGACTGCATGTTTGCCTTGACCCAACCGGATCAGGGCGGCAGCCCGGTCAAAGTGGTGATCAACCCTGAAGTGGCACAGTCCCATGGCGTGAAGCCCGGCGACCAGATCAGGTACCTGAACCTGTCCCACGCTCCCGGCGCCGCGGCGTCGCAGGGTTCCCCGGCCTTTATCTTCGTTGACTTCGTCCGGACTTTGCCCATCGTGCTGCTGGCGATCCTCTACGCCGTCGTGGTCATAGCCGTGGCGCGCTGGCGCGGGTTCCGCGCCCTCGTGGGGCTGGTGGGTGCCTATTTCGTCCTGGCCGGCTTTATGCTGCCCGGCCTGGTGGAAGGCAAACCGCCGCTGCTGCTGGCGCTGGTGGGTTCGACAGTGATCATGGTCGGGGTGCTCTATTTTGCCCACGGATTCTCGGCCCGGACATCCACCGCGTTGCTGGGCACCATGTTCGGTCTGGCCATCACCGCGCTCCTGGCCGCCTGGGCCACCGAAGCGGCCAACCTCGCCGGGGTGGGCAGCCACGATGCCACCACCCTGATCAACACCTCGGCCAACATCTCCATTTCCGGGGTCATCCTGTGCGGCCTGATCATCTCCGGACTGGGCGTCCTGAACGACGTCACCATCACGCAGTCCTCGGCCGTCTGGGAACTTTACGAACTCGCACCGGCTACCAGCGCACGGAAACTCTTCTCCTCCGCCATGCGGATCGGCCGGGACCACATCGCCTCCACTGTCTACACCATCGCCTTCGCCTACGCGGGCGCCGCGCTGCCCATCCTGATCATCGTGATGCTCTACGACCGACCGCTGGCGGACACCCTGACCAGCGCCGAGCTGTCCGAGGAAGTCATCCGGACACTTGTTGGCTCCATTGGCCTGGTGCTCGCCATCCCCGTTACCACGCTGATCGCGGTGCTGGTGGTCAAGGCAACGGGCATCCAGACGGCGGGAACGGCCGACGGCGGCCCTGGCAGTCAGCACGGCACCATCGCCGGCGCTCCTCCTCCCGTGAACCCGGACGACGTCGTCGATACCGGTGCGCTGGCAGCGGCGGCTGCCAGCAGCCGCTCCCGCCGGGTAACGACGGGAACAACCACCGACGCCGGGACGCGCAGTGCCGACGCCGACGTGCCGGAGACCCGGCGGGGACGCCGCGCAGACCGCGGCTGACGCTCTTGCTGACCCCCGCGCGCCGTCCCGTGGGCGCGCGGCCTGCCGATTTGTCCGTCTTTGAGACAATGGACGGGTGACTGTTGTAGCAACGCCTCCTGCCCCCAAGCTGGAACTCCCGCCCCTGAAGCTGGGCCCCATCACGGTGGATACCCCCGTGATCCTGGCTCCTATGGCCGGCATCACCAACTCCGCGTTCCGCCGCCTCTGCCGTGAGTACGGCGGCGGTATGTACGTAGCCGAGATGGTGACCTCGCGCGCCCTCGTGGAGCGCACCCCGGAGTCCCTGCGCATCATCTCGCACGACGACGACGAGAAAGTCCGCTCAGTCCAGCTGTACGGCGTGGACCCCGTCACTGTCGGCCAGGCAGTGCGCATGCTGGTGGAAGAGGACAGGGCTGACCACATCGACCTGAACTTCGGCTGCCCGGTCCCGAAGGTGACACGGCGCGGCGGCGGCTCCGCCCTGCCCTGGAAGATCGACCTGTTCACCTCCATCGTCCAGACCGCGGTGAAGGAGGCGTCCAAGGGCAACGTCCCGCTCACCATCAAAATGCGCAAAGGCATCGACGAAGACCACCTGACATACCTCGAGGCGGGCCGGATCGCCCGCGATGCCGGGGTCGCCGCCGTCGCGCTTCATGGCCGCACCGCGGCGCAGTTCTACTCCGGCCAGGCCGACTGGACCGCGATCGCCCGCCTGCGCGAAGCCCTCCCCGACATTCCCGTCCTGGGCAACGGCGACATCTGGTCCGCTGAGGACGCCGTCCGGATGGTCCGGGAAACCGGAGTGGATGGCGTGGTGGTGGGCCGCGGCTGCCAGGGACGGCCGTGGCTGTTCGGCGACCTGATGGCTGCTTTCGAAGGAAGCGACGTCCGTCACCAACCGGATCTGGGCAAGGTTTCCGAGAGCGTCTACCGGCACGCCGAACTGATGGTCGAAACCTTCGGCGACGAGGGCAAAGCCCTGCGCGAGATACGCAAGCATATTGCCTGGTACTTCAAGGGCTACGTGGTGGGCGGCGAACTGCGGACCCGGATGACGCTGGTGAACAGCCTTGAGGAACTTCGGGCGGCTTTGGACGAACTGGACTCCGCATCGCCGTACCCCGGCGTCGACGCCGAAGGCCCCCGCGGCCGCGCCGGCTCGCCGAAAACTCCTGCGCTGCCCAAGGACTGGCTGGAGTCCCGCTCCCTGAACGAGGCACAGTCCAAGGACATCTCCGCCGCCGAACTGGATGTCTCCGGTGGCTGAAACCCGCACTACGGCCCCGGTCCTGCCCGGCTACGAGCCCCACGACTCTGCCCGGTGGGTGGAGGAGTCACCTAAGAACACCTACCGCTCCGACTTCGAACGGGACCGCGCCCGGGTGCTCCATTCGTCGGCCCTGCGCCGCCTGGGAGCCAAGACGCAGGTGGTGGCGCCGGACACCGACGACTTCGTCCGCACCCGCCTGACCCACAGCCTGGAAGTTGCCCAGGTGGGCCGGGAACTCGGCCGCGCCCTGGGCTGCGACCCGGATGTGGTGGACACCGCCTGCCTCAGCCATGACCTCGGCCACCCGCCGTTCGGCCACAACGGTGAATCGGCCCTGAACGAAGTGGCCCATGCGATCGGCGGCTTTGAAGGCAATGCCCAGACCCTGCGGCTGCTCACCCGGCTTGAACCGAAGGTCCTGGCTCCGGACGGAAGCCCCGCCGGACTGAACCTGACCCGGGCCAGCCTGGACGCCGCCGCCAAATACCCTTGGTCGGCGCTGGAAGCGCCGGTGATCCATGGTCAGCGCACCAGCAAGTTCGGTGCCTACGAGGATGACCTGCCGATCTTCAACTGGCTCCGCGAAGGCGCCCCGGTGCGCCGGTCCTGCCTGGAAGCCCAGGTCATGGACCTGGCCGACGACATCTCCTACTCAGTCCACGACGTCGAGGACGCGATCGTGGCGGGCCATTTCCAGCTGCGGTGGATGGACAATCCGGACCACCGCGCCCGCGTGGTGGGCTATGCCAAACAGTGGTACCTCCCGCACAACGATCCCGCGGCCATCGACGCCGCCCTGGCCCGGCTCGAGGCAACCGACGTCTGGGTGCGCGAGGCCGACGGCAGCCGCAAGTCCATGGCGGCCCTGAAAAACATGACCAGCCAGCTCATCGGCAGGTTCTGCCAGAGTGCATTGGAGACCACCCGCGCCCTCTACGGCCCGGAAAACCTCACCCGCTACAACGCCGAGCTGATGGTCCCGGATGAGACGGTGATGGAGATCGCCGTGATGAAGGGCCTGGCCACAACTTTCGTCATGACCACCGAGCACCGGCAGCCCATCTACGAGCGCCAGCGCGAGGTGCTCCACGCCCTGGTGACGGCTTTGAACTCCACCGGGGACCGCCACCTGGAGCCCATGTTCGCCGCGGACTGGCGGGATGCAGCAGACGACGGCGCCCGGCTGAGGGTTGTGATCGACCAGGTCGCCTCGCTGACCGACGGTTCGGCGCTGGCCATGTACGAACGGCTGGTGGGCAGCCTGCCCTCGCTGTGGTGACTGGATGGTGGTGACCTTCGACGCAACTGCCCACATATGGCAGGCCCCGCTTCAACCCCAGCCCTGCGGCGGGTCTAGGATGGCTCTGTGGCTGGCCTGATCAAACGTGAAGATATTGACGAAGTACGCCAGCGCACGGACATCAAGGAAGTGGTTGACGGCTACGTCACGCTCAAGGGTGCCGGGCTGGGGACCTACAAGGGCCTGTGCCCCTTCCACGACGAACGCTCGCCGTCGTTCACTGTCCGCCCGCAGGTGGGCAGATACCACTGCTTCGGCTGCGGCGAAGACGGCGACGTCATCGCCTTTGTCCAGAAGCAGGACCACACCTCCTTCCATGAAGCCGTGGAAAAGCTGGCCGCCCGTATCGGCTACGAGCTGCGCTACGAGGACGGCGGAACGGGGCCCAACCGGGAAGAGGTCGGCAAACGCCAGCGCCTCCTGGATGCCCACAAGATCGCCGACGAGTTCTTCCGTGCCCAGCTCCTCACCCCGGGTGCGGCCGAGGGCCGCAACTTCCTCTACAACCGCGGCTTTGACCGGGCTGCTTCGGAACAGTTCGGTGTCGGTTATGCCCCGCAGGGCTGGGACGCGCTCCTGAAGCACCTCCGTGGCCGCGGGTTCACGGACGCTGAGCTTAAGCTCACCGGAATGTTCTCGGAAGGCAACCGGGGGATCTATGACCGTTTCCGTGGCCGGCTGATCTGGCCCATCCGTGACATTGCGGGGGACACCATCGGCTTCGGCGCCCGCAAGCTCTACGAGGACGATCAGGGCCCCAAGTACCTCAACACGCCCGAAACCACGCTCTACAAGAAGTCCCAGGTCCTGTACGGGATCGACCTCGCCAAGCGGAACATCGCCAAAGACCGCCAACTGGTGGTGGTGGAAGGCTATACGGACGTCATGGCCTGCCACCTCGCGGGAATTCCGACGGCGGTAGCCACCTGCGGCACAGCGTTCGGCACCGAGCACATCAAGATTGCCCGGCGCCTGTTGTCCGACGACGGCACCGGGGGAGAGGTCATCTTCACCTTCGACGGCGACGCCGCCGGGCAGAAGGCCGCCCTGCGCGCCTTCGAGGAGGACCAGCGCTTTACGGCCCAGACCTACGTTGCGGTGGAGCCCTCCGGGGCGGATCCTTGCGAGCTGCGGCAAAGCAAAGGCGATGCGGCTGTCCGCGACCTCATCAACACACGGCGGCCGCTGTTCGAGTTTGCCATCCGGGCCACGTTGAAGCGCCACAACCTGGACACCGTAGAGGGAAGGGTGGCAGCCCTGCGGGAATCGGCTCCCGTCGTGGCCCAGATCCGCGACGCCGGCATCAGGCCCGCTTATGCCCGCGAACTGGCCGGCTGGCTGGGCATGTCGGTTGAAGAGGTCTCCCGCGCTGTCGGCGCCGCCATGAAGGCGGCCAGTAGCGGCGCCCAGGCGTCCCCGGGGACGCCGTCCGGGGCCGCGGCTCCCGTGAGGACGGCACAGGCCGGCGGGCCCGGCGTAGCTGCCGGACCGGCGTCGGGCGCTGTCCCGTCCTTCAACCGGCCGGACCCCCGGGACCCCGTGGCGTCCATGGAGCGGCAGGCGCTGGAGGTGGCGCTGCAGGAGCCCGCCCTGCTGGGCGGCGGCATCTGGGAGCGCTTCTCCGCGGCCCGGTTCGTGACGCCCGCTTTCCAGGCTGTGCACGACGCCATGCGGGCGTCCGGTCCGGGGCTGATCGGCGAGCCGGTGCGCTGGGTCGAACAGATCATGAACGAGGTCCCGGAACCGCTCCGTCCCCTCGTGTCCGAACTTGCCGTGGTGCCTTTGCCGGCAAGCACCGCCGAGGCAGTCCAGAAATACTGCAGGGACATTCTGTCGCGGCTTTTCGAGCTGCAGATCACCCGGGTGAAGGCGGACAAGATGGGCCAGCTGCAGCGGCTGGATGCCGCGGCGCATCCGGAGGACTACCAGCGTCTCAACCGCGAACTGATGATGCTGGAAATGGAACGCCGGGCATTGCGCTCGGACGCCTGATCTGTTGGCGCTGCGGGCCCGTTCCATTGCCCGATTTCACTTCCCCGCGGGGAGTTTGCTAGGCTGATACCCGCTTCATTCCTCCTTAGCTCAATTGGCAGAGCATTCGACTGTTAATCGAAGGGTTGCTGGTTCAAGTCCAGCAGGAGGAGCGCACAATCCCCGTTCCGGTCCTCCGGAGCGGGGATTTTTTTATACCCGGGGAGGGTATCCTGCGCACCGCGTCTGCCGATTTCCCATAGCCGGGAAACCTTTGCTAATGTCATACCTGCTTCATTCCTCCTTAGCTCAATTGGCAGAGCATTCGACTGTTAATCGAAGGGTTGCTGGTTCAAGTCCAGCAGGAGGAGCAATCAACGAATAATCCCCGTTCTCCGAGTGAGGGCGGGGATTTTTCTTGCCCTCCCGCCGTGGAAGCCGCAGCCAGTAAACGGCCGCAGGGCCCACGGCCTGAACCAGCACGGAAATCCCGTCTTCCGGTTGGCGCGGTGCAGGTGCATGATGTGTCTACCGCCGCCGTTCCGGGGCGACAGGGGGACGCGGAGGCGCGAAATGACGGGGACGGCGCGACAACGGGCAATCATCATCGGTGCGGGCATTGGCGGCCTTACGGCGGCCCTGGCCCTGGCGGGCAAAGGCTGGGACGTTCAGGTCATTGAACGGACTCCGAAGCTCAAACCCGTCGGCTACGCCCTGGCCATGGCGCCGAACGCCCAGCGGGCGCTGGACGCCATCCCTGGAGGCATCGTGGCAAGGATCCACGCCCTCGCCGCGCTGCAGGGCGATGGAGGCATCAGGAACGCCCGGGGTGCCTGGCTGTCCCACAATGACTCCGCCATCGCCCTTGAGCGGTACGGGCATCCCTTCGTGGCGGTGCGCCGTGCCGAGCTCGTCGGGATGCTGCACTCCCTCCTGCCGGAAGGCTCCCTGCGGCTCGGTACGATGGCGGCGACGGTCAACGCCCACGAGGGCGAGGTCACGCTGGACACCGGCGAAGTGCTCCGCGGCGACCTGGTGGTCGCAGCCGACGGAATACACTCCCGAACCCGCCCGGCACTCTTTCCCGGGCATCCGGCGCCGGCGTTTGCCGGGCTGACGGCCTGGCAGGCCGTCATTGAGGCCGATGGCGTCGGCACGCACATCGGCACGACGTGGAGTTCCGGCGGCGAATTCGGCATGCTGCCGCTAGCCAACGGATGGCTGTACGTCTTCGCGGAGGCGGCCGTCGATGCTCCGATGACCCGGGGCGGGCACGAGGACGGGAACGCCGAACTGACACGGCGCTTCGGACACCTGCATGCACCGATTCCGGAGGCCATCGCCCGGATCGACGCCTCGTCGGTCCTCCGCACGGACATCCATTCGATGCGGGTACCGTTGCCGTCATTCAACGTGGGCAGGGTGGCCATCCTTGGTGATGCTGCCCATGCCATGGCCCCGAACCTGGGACAGGGCGCGTGCCAGGCGATCGAGGATGCGGTGACTTTGGCTTACTGCCTCAGCGTCGCCGGGACAGTAGCGGACGGCCTGGCGGATTACACCGCAGCGAGGCTCCCGCGCACCTCACTCATGGTCCGCCGGTCGGAGGCAATGGCACGGCTCGCGACGGCACGCCACCCTCTCACGCGTGCTCTCCGGAACGGGATGCTGCGCGCCATGGGACTCCTGGGCCCCTCGGCAGCCCTCCGGCAGGCCGACTTCGTAATGCGCTGGGAGCATCCTGCGGTATCGGGCGCGCCGCAGTCCTAGGCATCCCTTACACGAAGTCCATTTCCACCTGCAGGAACCGCTCCGCCTCGGCGATGGCCGCCAGGAAGGCTTCCTGTTCGGTGGGGGACTTGCGCGGCTCGCGCGGATGCCATTCATGGGGTGCCGAGTGCACCCGGGAAAACCCCGAACCCGGCGGTGCGTAAAAGATTCCGAAGCGCTGGACCGGCCACTCAGGGGACGTCTCGGGCGCCACCAGCAGGGCTGCATTGAAAGCCGGGTTAAACCATTGGGCGATGGGCCGGCGGCGGTCCTCCGTGAACAGGCCGGCAGCATAGAGCGCCGCGGACTGCTCACCGGTCTGGGCGCACAACCGTTCCCACCACAGGGGCAGGATGCCGGAGTCGCAGCGTTGCCATGTGGCTGGAAGCGGTGAGGGATACTGCCAGCTGGCCACGGATTTATTTTATCGCGGTAAGTGTCCCGGGCGGCAATGGCAGGACACCCTTGGCACTGGCACTGGCACCGCCACAGGATCAGCAGCGGTCAGGGACGGTTCCACGGGCCGGGGTTGAGCCGGTACAACAGGGCAGCGCCAGCCAGCGCGCCGAGGATGATCCCGATGGCGGCACTGCCGAACATCCGCCCCGCGAAGTAACCTGCGACGGCGCCCAGCACCGCCCCGAGGAACAGTCCCCGGGGGTTGCGGTGCGGTTTGCGTTGCATCAGGCCACCTTTCAGGCAGGGGAAGTCAGTGGATGGAGGGGACAGTCCGCGGCCTGACTATCAGCCAAAGGCCCGCAATCGCCACCAGGATACAGGCCGCCTGCACGGCGCCCATGGGGGTCGAGCTGGTGATGCCCAGCCAGCCCACCACGGGCGAGATCAGGCCGGCCATAAGGAACGTCGCGGCGCCCAGCAGGGATGCGGCTGTCCCGGCCTGGGCGCCGTGGCTGGCCAGTGCCAGGACCTGCACGCAGGGAAAGGTGAAGCCGGCACCCATGATGTAGAACCACAGCGGAACCATGACCCCCCAGAGCCCCAGGCCGGCCTGGTCGAAGGCGACGATCAGCAGGGCCATCAGGAACATCCAGCCTGTGGAACAGGCAATGATCCACTGGGGCGGAACCCGCCTGATCAGCCGGGAGCTGATCTGCACTCCAGCCACGATGCCCAGCGAATTTACGCCGAAGAGAAGGCCGTACTGCTGGGGCGAGAACCCGAAAATATTCTGGAACAGGAAAGGCGACGCCGACAGATACGTGAAGAGGCCGGCAAAATTCATACCGCCCACCAGCAGGAGGCCAACGAAGATCCGGTCAGTGAAGAGGACTTTGTACCGCTGGCGGGCCGTCATCCCGGACTGGCCGCGCTTTTCCGGTGGCAGTGTTTCGCGGACCAGGAAAAGTGCCGCGATGATCACCACCGTGCCGTAGCAGGCGAGGAACACGAAGATGCCGGGCCAGGGCATTACCAGAAGCAGCTGGGAGCCGATAACCGGGGCAAGGATTGGCGCCAGGCCGTTCACCAGTGCCATGCGCGAAAACATCCGGACCATGGCGTACCCGGCGAACAGGTCCCGCACCATGGCCATGGCCACCACGCCGCCGCCTGCCGCACCGACGCCCATCAGGACGCGGAAGAAGCCCAGCGTGCCGATGTCCGTGGACAACGCAGCTCCCACCGAGGACGCGATGTGCACAGCGGTGGCGAGGATCAGCGGGAGCCGCCGGCCGAACTTGTCGCTGATCGGTCCCACCACCAGCTGACCCAGGGCAAAGCCAACTGTGGTGCCGGCCAGCGTCAGCTGGACCTGCGCCGCGGTGACTCCCAGGCTTTCCTCCAGCGCAGGGAATGCCGGCAGGTACAGGTCAATCGTGAAGGGGCCCAAGGCCGTGAGGGCACCGAGAAGGAGTATGTACAACAGTTTCCGGCGGCGGCTCAGCGAATCGCCCGGATTGGAGTGAATGGTCACGGAGACCAATCCTAGGCGCGCGAGGCTCCATCTTTGCGGGGGTGCGGGCGCGCCGCACGGCCAGCCCTGAAGTTTGCCCTGAACCTGAATGATAGTTTTGGGGGCGGGACTGTGCTGCCGCACGCTCCCGCAGCACCCGGAAGCCGAGCGACCAGGCAAGAGACCAGCAACAAGTAAGGCGGTAACCGATGAGCGGACGTCACACCGGGCGGACCAGCCAGGGATTACGGATCACTGCGCTTCCCAGAACGGTGAAATTACTCCTCCGCCTGGCCCCCCGCCAACTCAATGACGAAATCGCCTTCGCCAAGGTTGAGATCAAGCGCAAGGGCATCCAGGTGGGAGTTGCCGCCGCGTTCCTGGGTGTCGCGCTCATTTTCCTGGCTTTCCTCGTGGTTGGCCTCATAGTGGCCGCCATCATGGGCCTGGCCACCATCATGCCGGCATGGCTGGCCGCTCTCCTGGTGTGCGCGGCTTTCCTGGTCATTGCCCTCATCGGCGCACTGATCGGCGTCCGGAAATTCAAGAAGGCCATGCCCTTGGTCCCCGAGGAGACAATCCGCGGGATTAAGTACGATCTTGGAATTGCCAAGGAAGGCTCGGCCTTCAACGCCGCAATTCTTGATCCGGACAGCCCGGAGGCGAAGGCCGCCAAGGCGGCCAAGGACGAGGCAGCTGCGAAGGCCAAGGCTGAGAAAGAAGCCAAAGCCGAGGCACACAAGAAGGAATTCCCGCACGCCTCCGAGCCCGAGCTCCACCGCCGCATTGAGCAGCGGCGGCGCCATATCGCTGAAGTCCGTGACGAACTGGACGCTGAGCTCGACATCAAGCCCCAGGTCAGGTTCCTCGCGGGTACCGCCAAGGAAAAGCTGGGCGAGGGCAAGACCGCGTTCGATCACGGCCTGGAAGCTGCCGGCCGGAGATTCGCTGCGCTCTCGGAGCCGGCTGAGGGTCCCGGACTCCGCTGGAAGCCGCTTGCAGCCCTTGCGGCGTCCGCAACGGTTCTTGTGGTCCTGCTTCGCAAGCTGCTCCGGAACCCATAACAACAAGCCACGCGTTCACACTGTGTTGTAGGGAGGAGGGGACGGATTGAAGTTCATTGGTGCTGGCTCACGTCCCGGCCGCCCCCAGGTGGACCACGACCGGGTCCTTACCATCCCGAACGCGCTCACGGTGCTGCGCTTTATGGGTGTGCCGCTCTTCATCTGGCTGGTGCTGGCGCAGAAGGAGTACGGCATCGCCGTGGTCGTGCTGGCGGTCATGGCCGGCAGTGACTGGGTTGACGGCTATGTGGCCCGCCGTTTCGACCAGGCGTCCAGGCTTGGCCGGGTTCTGGATCCCCTTGCCGACCGGCTCGCCCTGATAGCGGTGGCGGTCACGCTGGTGATCGCCGGCGTCGTGAATTGGCTGTACCTCGCAGCGCTCGTAGTGCCTGATGCCGTGCTCCTGGTGATGACCCTCTCCTACTTCCATGGCCATCCCGATCTCCCTGTCAGCCGGGTAGGCAAGATCCGCACGGGGCTGCTCCTGCTGGGGACGCCGCTGCTCATCCTCTCGCGCCTGGACCACCAGTTCACCGGGCCGTTGTCCGTGGCTGCCTGGATTGTCCTCGGACTGGGACTCGCAGGCCACTGGATCGCGGCCTATAACTACTTTTGGGCCATCCTGCGTAAAGGCAGAATGCAGTCACACCAGGGCACGCAGTCACGTCACGACGGCGGCGCCGCCTGATGGTATGGGTGGCGGTTCTGCTCGCGGTGCTGGGCGCTTTCTGCCTTGCCTTTGGGGCGCAAAAACAGGGAAGTGCCGTCAAAGCCGACACCGGAGGGCTCGCCCTGAG
Source organism: Pseudarthrobacter cremeus (assembly GCF_051857465.1). NCBI lineage: Bacteria > Bacillati > Actinomycetota > Actinomycetes > Micrococcales > Micrococcaceae > Pseudarthrobacter > Pseudarthrobacter cremeus. Next base: position 114,422 of record NZ_JBPZHC010000009.1, read on the forward strand.
CTCAAACGGCTTCCTTCGTCTTCTCCGGAACCCGCGTTGGGTCCTTGGTCTGCTCCTGTTATGCGTGGGGATGGGAATGAACGCCGTGGCGCTCGTGTCCGCCCCGCTGACCGTGGTGCAGCCGATCGGGGCGATTGCCCTGGTCATTACCACCGTGGTCAACGCCCGCGACCAGGGCCTCACCATCAACCGCGCAACCATGGTCTCGATTGCGGCGTGCGTGACGGGTTCGGCACTTTTCGTCCTTCTGGCCGTCAACGTGACCCAGGAGAACCACCACGTCAGCCAGGACGACGAACTGACCATTGTGCTCCTGCTGGCACTCGCCGTGGGCGTTTTTGGTACCCTGGCGGTGATGTTCCGGCACCGGATGAGTGCGTTCGTTTACATCCTTGGTGCCGGTGTGCTGTTCGGGTTTGTCGCAGTGCTCACCCGGATTATCGGTAAGCATCTGCTGGATCCGAATGGGCTGGTTCTGCTCAATGTCCAGTGGTACTCGGTGGTGGCAATAGCCGCGGCCGGCGGCCTGGGGTCCTGGTTTGTCCAGAGCGCCTACTCCGGCGGCCCTCCGGATCTGGTGATCGCCGGCCTGACGGTCATTGATCCGATCGTGGGCATCGCCATCGGCATCGTGATCCTGGGCGAACTGCGCCCTGACGTCCACGCCGTGATGGCGATTGCCATGGCTACTGCTGCTTCGCTTGCTATCGTGGGGGTGATCGCCCTTTCCAGGCACCACCCCGAGGTCACCAAGCGCAAGAAAGACGCGCGGAAGGCGGCGGGCAGGGCGGCCCATTAGCCCACGTCCATCCACCAGCCGATTTGTATCCAACTGCCCGGCGCCACAGCGCGGCAAAACCGCGGCGGCCGGCGACAGCTGCCGCCCCGTGACCTTCAGGAGCTCTCCACGTGACAACGCCCTCTGACCAGCCACCCCTGACCGTCCTGATTGCAGCCGATACCTATCCGCCCCACATCAACGGGGCCGCCCAGTTCAGCTACCGCCTCGCGAAGGGTATGACCGGCCGGGGCCACGATGTGCATGTGCTGGCTTGCCGCGCAGATAACGGTGCGAGCTTCACGGAGTTCCGCTCCGAGGCCACAGTGCACCGGCTGCGTTCCCACGGGGTGTGGACCCACGAGTACTTCCGGATCTGCTTTCCGTGGGAAATCAAGAAGGAAATCAGCCTCCTGTTCGACCGCCTGAAGCCTGACGTGGTGCACATCCAGAGCCACTACATGATCGGCGAGCACGTCCTGTATGAAGCTGTGAAGCGCGGCGTCAGGGTTGTGGCCACCAATCACTTCATGCCGGAGAATCTGAACCCGTTCCTGCCGTTCCCGCAGTGGTTCAAGGACATCATCGGAAAGATTTCCTGGAAGGACATGGGCAAGGTCATGGGCCAGGCCGATGTGGTGACGACGCCTACTCCGCTGGCTGCCAAGGCCATGCACCAGCACGCCTTCCTGCGAAAAGTCCTGCCGCTCTCCAACGGCATCGACTCGGCGGCTTACGAGCTGAAGCCAGGCGAAGTCATCGAACCCAACCCCTTCCCCACGGTGTTGTTCGTGGGACGCCTGGCCGAGGAAAAGCACGTGGATGTGCTCATCGACGCGGTTGCCAAAACGCCGCCGGCGCTCAATGTCCATCTGGAAATTGTGGGCGGCGGCGAAGTCCGCAGTGCACTCGAAGCGCAGGCTGAACGGATGGGCCTGGGCGAACGGGTGAAATTCCTGGGCCTCGCCAGTGATGAGGACCTCAGGGAGGCCTACATCAAGGCGGATCTGTTCTGCATGCCGGGCACCGCTGAACTGCAGTCGCTGGTAACCCTCGAAGCCATGTCTGCGTCCACGCCTGTTCTGCTCGCCGATGCGATGGCCCTGCCGCATCTGGTGCGGGACGGCGAGAATGGCTACCTGTTCACGCCCAATGACAGCGACGACCTCGCTGAAAAGATCACCCGGATCATGCAGCTTCCTCCCGACCAGCGTGCCGTGATGGGCCGGGCCAGCCGCCGGATGGTGGAGGCGCACAGCATGGAGGGCACGCTGCAGACGTTCGAGGACCTCTACCGGGGTGCCAGCTTCGAGGACAAGGCGGTCTGAGGGCGGGCCCGCCGGGCGCTGGCGAACGGCCAGCGACTGCCACCCGGTGGTCCGAAGGCCCCGCTGCGGTTTGCTAGAGTGTTTTTGCCCTGCTGTAACCGAAGTCCTTTGCGGACCAGGCCGGCGGTGCGCACGGGGCTATAGCTCAGCTGGTTAGAGCGCGGGACTCATAATCCTAAGGTCCTCGGTTCAAGTCCGAGTAGCCCTACAGTTTCCAACCACCGTGACACCTGCAACAGCTGTGAAGCCGCGTCCGACGCCAAAGCGTCGGATGCGGCTTTCTTTTGTTAAAGGCGGATCTGCGGTATGTTACTGACCAGTAACATACCGCTGCCGCTTCTCCCGCCATGCAGGGGACGGCTGATCCTTGCGAGGGAAACCAATGTCCAAAGCCGCTGTTGACATCAACAACCTTCCGTACGCCGACGGTGACTTCTTCGCCTTCGAGCAGCTCCTGACGGGAAAGGAGCAGGACCGCCTGGCCGAAATCCGGGGATTCCTTGCCCGTGAAGTGCGGCCCATCGCGGTGGACTGCTGGAACCGCGGCGAATTCCCGATGGACCTCATTCCCAAACTCGCCGAAATTGACCTGGTGAGCCCGGTGCGCCGGCAGGGCTATTCAAATCTGTTCGCAGGCCTGGTCCATGCGGAGGCCACGCGCGCAGATACCTCCATCGCCACCTTCATGGGGGTGCATGACGGACTCTTCACCGGTTCCATCGAAGCCCTGGCCTCCCAGGAACAGCAGGACGCGTGGCTCCCGGACATCTACTCGCTCAAGAAAATCGGCGCCTTCGGGCTCACCGAACCTCTGGGCGGATCCGATGTTGCCGGCGGCACCCGCACCACAGCACAGCGCGACGGCGAGAACTGGATCCTCAATGGAGCCAAGCGGTGGATCGGCAACGCCACGTTCTCGGACTGGGTGGTCATCTACGCCCGGGACCTCGCCGACAACCAGGTCAAGGGCTTCCTCGTGGATACCGCACTGCCTGGCTTCAGCGCCACGAAGATTGAAAACAAAATCTCCCTGCGTACCGTGCAGAACGCCGACATCGTCCTCGAGAATGTGGTTGTACCCGGCTTCTTCAAACTGGCCGGCGCCAACAGCTTCCGCGACACGAACAAAGTCCTCAAAGTCACGCGCCTCGCAGTTGCCTGGCAGGCTGTCGGCCAGCAGCTTGCGGCCTTTGACGTGGCCCGCCGCTATGCGGTGGAGCGCCACCAGTTCGGCCGGCCGCTGGCCTCCTTCCAGCTGGTCCAGAGCCAGCTGGTACAGATCCTGGGTAACGCCGTCAGCTCCATGGGCATGATGGTCAGGCTCTCCCAGCTTGAGGACGCCGGCCAGGCCAAGGACGAGCAGTCAGCGCTGGCGAAGGCGTTCACCACCGCCCGCATGCGCGAAAGCGTGGCAATCGGGCGCAGCCTCCTGGGCGGCAACGGCATTGTGACCGACTTTGAGATGGCCAAGATCTTCGCGGACGCCGAAGCGATCTATTCCTACGAGGGGACCCATGAGGTCAACACCCTCGTGACCGGCCGCGCCATCACCGGGATCTCAGCCATCGTCTAGCGTCACCGGTGGCTTTGGCGTCACCGGCAGCTTCGGCGTCACCGGCAGCTCCAGCTCCAGCGCCATCGGTGGCTTTGGCGTTACCGGCAGGAGGATGGACGGGCGCAGATCCATCACGAAGTCCAGCGGATTGACGTAGGCCTCGCCCCGCCTGACGCCCCAATGGACGCAGGCAAGGACCCCGCAGTGGCCGGGCCGCAGTGTGCCGATCGCTTCCCCCTTGGCCACCGCGTCCCCGGCCGTCAGGGAGCTCTCCACCGGCTCGAAGCTGCTGCGGAGCCCACCCCCGTGATCGATCGTGATCACGGGCCGGTCCACCACTACGCCCACAAAGCTGACGGTGCCGGACTCGGGCGAGAGGACCATGACGCCGTCGTGCGTTGCCCCAAGGTCCACGCCACGATGGCCGCTCATCCACGGCTTGTCCGGTGGGTCGAATGCTCTCAGCACCGCCGGCCTGGGGGAGAACGGCCAGTTCCAGGACGGCTGCGGAGTTGCTGCCTGCACCGCTGCCACGGCCGCAGAGAACGTCGGCGCAGGTGCTGTCTGCGGGACCGCGGCGGCGGGCACAACAAATAAGGCGGCGAGGACCACGGCGGCTTTCATGTGCCCAGCATTCCGTGCACCTCCCGGCGGCGAAAGAGTCCGCTGGAGCCATGTGGAAAACCCGTGCCGGGGGACTGCCTGCTGTCCGTTGGAGAGGGGTCCCTGTAGTACACTTGGTGGAGCAGTTTGCTGTGCCCTCAACGCTTTGCGTCGGCACGCCTCATTCAGGAATGCGGGGGAGCAGCAGCTGACTACGCGCATCCAGACCTCCGATTCTGAAGCCCAGGCTTTGTATGAGGAGGATTGTGCCTCTTGCGGTCAGGGCCTTCGCGGTCCTGATGAGAGTCGCAATGGATGCCAGGAGCACGGCCCGCCCTGGGCCACGCTAATCAACCGTCAACTATTGGCAGGGTAAGAGGGCCGCGAGGCTTTCTCATGAATGACCTGCCGGAAGGAGCGCCGGCATGCCCGTCGTAACTATGCGCCAGCTGCTTGACAGCGGCGTCCACTTTGGACACCAGACCCGCCGTTGGAACCCGAAGATGAAGCGATTCATCTTCACGGAGCGCAACGGCATCTACATCATCGACCTTCAGCAGTCGCTGTCCTACATCGACCGCGCCTACGAGTTCGTGAAGGCCACCGTTGCACACGGCGGCACCGTACTCTTCGTCGGCACCAAGAAGCAGGCCCAGGAAGCAATTGCTGAGCAGGCAACCCGCGTGGGCCAGCCCTACGTGAACCAGCGCTGGCTCGGCGGTATGCTGACCAACTTCCAGACGGTTTCCAAGCGCATCCAGCGCATGAAGGAACTGGAAGAGATCGACTTCGACGACGTCGCCGGTTCCGCGTACACCAAGAAGGAACTGCTGCTCCTTCGCCGTGAACTGACCAAGCTGGAAACCAACCTTGGCGGTATCCGCAACCTGACCAAGGCACCGTCCGTGCTCTGGATCGTGGACACCAAGAAGGAACACCTCGCCGTTGACGAAGCCAAGAAGCTCAACATCCCCGTTGTGGCCATCCTGGACACCAACTGCGATCCTGACGAAGTCGACTTCCCGATCCCGGGCAACGACGACGCCATCCGCTCCGTGAACCTGCTGACCCGCGTTGTTGCCGACGCCGTTGCTGAGGGCCTCATCGCCCGCAACCAGCGTGCAACAGGCACCACCGAGGCTCCGGAAGAGCCGCTGGCCGAGTGGGAGCGCGAACTCCTCGAAGGCAGCAAGGCTGAAGAGGCTGCTGCTCCGGCTGCAGAGGAAGCCCCGGCTGCCGCCGAGGCCCCCGCCGCTGAAGCTGCTCCGGCCGCTGAGGAAGCACCGGCCGCTGAGGAAGCTCCGGCTGCTGCCGAGGCTCCCGCCGCCGACGCCGACAAGTAATACAAGTAAATCCGGAATCTTCGGCGCTCCTGGCAGCGCCGAAGCAGCTGACAGGATGGCCGCTCACAAAGTGAGCTGCCGTCCTGTCAGTCCGTACACCACATACATTTTCTAGACAGAGGGGTTCACATGGCGAACTACACTGCCGCTGACATCAAGGCTCTGCGCGAGCGCACCGGCGCCGGCATGATGGACGTTAAGAAGGCTCTTGACGAAGCCAACGGTGACGCCGAGAAGGCCATCGAGATCATCCGCATCAAGGGCCTCAAGGGCGCTACCAAGCGCGAAGGCCGCTCCACCGCTGAAGGCCTGGTGGCCGCGAAGGTCAGCAACGGCGTCGGCGTGATGATCGAAGTCAACTGCGAAACCGACTTCGTTGCCAAGGCTGATAAGTTCATCCAGCTGGCCGACAAGGTCCTGGCCGTGGCTGTCGAGTCCGGCGCCGCCGATCTCGATTCCCTCCTCGCCGTCGAGGTTGACGGCAAGCCGCTCTCCGAGGTTGTCGTCGAAGAAGGCGCAGTCCTGGGCGAAAAGGTTGTTGTCCGCCGGATTTCCCGCATCGAGGGCGGCACGGTTGACGCTTACCTGCACAAGACCTCCAAGGATCTCCCGGCCCAGGTCGGCGTCCTGTTCGCTGTTGACGGCGAGGGCGAAGCTGCTGCCACTGCCGCGCACGACGTCGCGGTGCACATTGCAGCGATGTCACCGAACTACCTGACCCGCGAAGACGTTCCGTCCGACCTGGTTGAGTCCGAGCGCCGCATCGCCGAAGAGACCGCCAAGGCTGAAGGCAAGCCCGAGGCCGCCATGACCAAGATTGTGGAAGGCCGCGTGACGGGCTTCTACAAGGGTGAAGTGCTGGTTGACCAGGCATTCGCCAAGGACGCCAAGAAGTCTGTGGCACAGGTCCTCGAAGAGGCCGGTGTCAAGGGAACTGCTTTCGCACGTTTCCGCGTCGGCTCCTAGCCGAAACCGCAAAGGGGTGGCCACTTCGGTGGCCGCCCCTTTTGCATGCACGGCGAATGGTCGGATGAGACCTTTGGCCGCCCGGCACGATAATCTTTTCAGAGTTCACCAACGGGAAGGCACCCATGGAAGCCGTCATTACTTCAAACCAGCCAGAGAAGAGCCGACGCCGCGTCCTCCTGAAACTCTCAGGCGAGGTCTTCGGCGGAGGAAAACTGGGCGTTGACCCCGAGACCGTCCGCGACGTCGCCAAGCAGATCGCCGCGGCCATCCCCGAGGTGGAAGTTGCGATCGTCGTCGGCGGCGGAAACTTCTTCCGCGGCGCGGAGCTGTCGCAGAGCGGCATGGACCGGTCGCGCGCAGACTACATGGGCATGCTGGGAACCGTCATGAACTGCCTTGCCTTGCAGGATTTCCTGGAGCAGGCAGGCGTGGAAACCCGGGTCCAGAGCGCTATCACCATGGGCCAGGTCGCTGAAGCGTATATCCCGCGCCGCGCCATCCGCCACATGGAAAAGGGCCGCGTGGTCATCTTCGGGGCCGGTGCCGGACTGCCGTACTTCTCCACCGATACAGTGGCTGCCCAGCGAGCCCTGGAAGTGCATGCAGACGTGGTGCTGATGGCCAAGAGCGGCGTGGACGCCGTGTACACCGCGGACCCCAAGAAGGACCCCGACGCCGAGCGGCTTGAGACGCTCAGCTATGACGACGCCCTCCGCCGGGACATCAGGGTCATGGACCAGACCGCAATGACCATGTGCAAGGACAACAACCTGTCCATGGTGGTCTTCGGGATGGAAGGCGAAGGCAACGTCACCCGCGCCATCCTGGGCGAAAAGCTCGGTACCCTGGTGACCCCGTAGCTACGGCTAGGATGATTTCAGGACACTCCCACCCGCTGGCAGGGCCAAGGGTGGGACCAGCAAGACTGAACCAAGATTATGCAGGGAACCGGGACCCGGACTGCACTGATTTCTGAGGAGAGACCGTGATCGAAGAAACCTTGCTCGAAGCCGAAGAGAAGATGGACAAGGCAGTAGAGGTAGCCAAGGAAGACTTCGCCTCGATCCGCACCGGCCGGGCAAACCCGGGCCTTTACAACAAGGTCCTGGTGGATTATTACGGTTCACCCACCCCGCTGCAGCAGCTCGCGTCCTTCGCTATTCCCGACGCCCGCACCATCCTGATCACGCCGTTCGACAAGACCGCACTGCGCGATATTGAGCGGGCACTGAGCGACTCCGAAGTGGGAGCCAACCCCTCCAATGACGGGAACGTCATCAGGATCACCATCCCCGACCTGACCCAGGAACGCCGCAAGGAATACGTCAAGATCGTCAAGACCAAGGGCGAGGACGCCAAGGTGTCCATCCGCAACATCCGGCGCAAGGCCAAGGAGACGCTGGATAAGCTGGTCAAGGACGGCGAGGCCGGCGAGGACGAGGGCAGCCGCGCCGAAAAGGAACTCGATTCGCTGACCAAGGCCCACGTGGACGGCATCGACGAGCTGCTCAAGCGCAAGGAAGCAGAGCTGCTCGAAGTCTGATGAGCCAGGCAGAGCAGGCCCCCGCCTCGAGGGCGCGGGCAAGGGGGACAAAGCCGCGCAGCAACCCGACGCCCAAGGCCGGACGGAACCTTCCCGCAGCCATCGTGGTGGGCCTGGCCATGCTGATCGGTGTGCTCGGTGGACTGATCTTCCTCCCGCTCGGCTTCGTGGCCGTGACCACGGGGTTCGCGATTTTCGGGGTCTGGGAGATCTTCCGCGCCCTGGAGGCCAACGGGACCAGAATGCCCATCATCCCGGTCATGGTGGGCACAGTGGCCATGCCCTTTGCCGCCTATTTTGGCGGCCTCGAAAGCCTCCTGTTTGCGCTGCTCCTGAGTTGCGTCGCCGTCCTGCTGTGGCGTTCGGTGGAAAGCCCGGTCGGATCGGCCAACAGCATCTTCGCCGGTGTGTTCACCCTCGGCTGGGTCCCCTTCTTCATCAGCTTCGCCACCCTTCCGCTCCATTCCGCCGGCGTGATGCCTACGTTGGGCTTATACCCAGGCGGGACCGTGCCGGCCGGGGCGTGGCAGGTGGCCGTGATGCTGCTGCTGGTGGTCTCGAACGACACGTTCGGCTACCTGGTTGGCGCGTCGCTGGGTAAGCACCCGATGGCTCCCAAGATCAGCCCGAAGAAGTCGTGGGAAGGCTTTGCCGGATCCGTTGCCGGGGCTATGGTGATCGGAATCCTCGCCTGCATCTTCCTCCTGGACAGACCCTGGTGGGTCGGCGTGGTCCTGGCGCTGGGTATCGTTGCCGCGTCCACTGCCGGAGACCTTGCCGAGTCCATGGTCAAGCGTGAACTGGGCATCAAGGACATGAGCAGCATCCTGCCCGGGCACGGCGGCGTGATGGACCGTCTCGACTCCATTGTTTTCGCCTCGCCTGTGGCGTTCGTCCTGTTTGCGGTGGTCTCGGGTGCCTGAGGGCGCCCCATCTGACACAGGCAGTCCAATAGACTGGTCCATAATGTGAGCCAGCTCAAGAGCAACAAAGGAACAACAGTGGCATTGGATTTTCAACGGAAAATTCCCGCGTCGTTTGAGCGCGTGCGCAGCAACGAATTTGGCTACAACGCCAAGCAGGTGGACCAGTTCCTCCAGCGGGCCAAAGTGGCGCTTGAGACCCCGAAAGCCGCCGTCCACCCGCTGGGGAGTGCCGATGTCCGTGCAGTGTCCTTTGATCCGGTCAAAGGCGGCTACTCGGCCGCCGTGGTGGATTCGGCCCTGGACCGGCTCGAGGACGCTTTCGCCCGCCGTGAGCGGGACGAGCTGATCGCGGCGCGTGGCGAAGACGCCTGGCTCCGCGAGATCGGAAAACTCTCCGGCATCCTCCGCGGCCGCCTGCACAGGCCTGACGGCGAACGCTTCAGGCGCCCGGCCAGGAAGAACGTCCGCAGCTACAACATCCAGGATGTGGACAAGCTCTGCTATGACCTGATCGGCTACCTCGAGGAGGACAAGCCCCTCAGCGTGGACAACGTCCGCCGTGCTGTCTTTCGTCCCGCCGCCGGCCAGGACGGGTACGAGGAGACCCAGGTGGACGCCTTCCTGGACCGCGTGGTTGAACTGATGGCAGCCATCGACTGAGGTCCTGGCTGAAGCGGGGGACTTACTTGTCAGTTCCAGGCGTGGGGGACAACGGCGTGTAGCTCCGCCACGAGGAAAAATACATGCGGTTTCCGTGGATAACGGATCCGGCCATGAACGCCAGCCCACAGACCGCCCCGACCAGGACCGCCAGGGCGGTTCCGGCACCCAGAATCATCGCAAAGGTTCCGAGGATGATGGCGATCAGGGCGGTGTTTGCCATCTGGATAAAGACCATGCTGCTTCCTGCCACCTGGCTCCAGGGTCTCCGCGGACCAAGAAAAAAATAGGTTTGGCGGGAGCCGGGCAGGTCATCATGGAGTCCGGCCATCAAGTACGGCGCGAGGCCCGGGTCAAGGTCAACGTAGGCCGCCCGCAGCCTGTTCATGGCAACGACGTACATCAGGTCCTCCAGGCCGACGTTCATCACCCGGACCTGGGTCAGCAGGCCGATCACCAGGTCCGCGAGGAGTACAGCCATCGCCAGGATGATGAAGGCGTCCGAGAACCTGGTCGCCTGACCCACCAGCGCCAGGCTCACCAGGCTGGCTGAGGTGAACGTCAGGAACATGCTGATCCGCGTCAGAACCTCACCTTGCGTGGTGCTCCGGGAGGCCAGCAGGGACCAGTGCTCGGTGGCGAGCAGCTGGGCCCGGACCGACGCCGGAACACCGTCAGGCCCGGCGGCAGTGTTTCCGTCCTGGGTGGACATGCGGTAATTGTCCACCTTTGACGGTCCCCCGCGCGAGGGGAGCCGACGACGGCGGCGGGTCACGCCGTCGTCGTACCCGCGGCGGTGGCGGTGGCGGTCGCGGTTGCGGTGCCTGCTGCGGCCTGCCGTCTCAGCGTTCGGTGACCAGCGGCCGTTCGGGAGTGTGCAACCGGGTCATCACCCGTGCCATGGTCCGCGGGACCCGCTTCCTGGTGGCACGGGAGACGAAAACCATCACGGCGAAGGCGGCGGGGACACTCCAGGCCGCCGGCTGGGCCAGCCAGAACGGGGTGCCCGCGGCACCAAGAAAAGAGCCGGACACCATCGCTCCGCCGCAGAGCATGCCGCCGGTCACCATCCCGGCAATCGCGCCGGTGTCCGTCAGGCCACGCCACCAGATGCCCAGCAGGAGAACCGGGCACACCGTGGACGCGGTGAAGGCGAACACAAGGCCTACACTGCCGGCCAGGGCCAGGGAGTCTGTCATAAAGGCAAAGCCCAACGGAACCAGGGCCGCGATCACGGCCGCCAACCGGAACCCCCGCACACTGCCGCCCAGGACATCCTGGCTGATGACCCCCGCCAGCGAGACCACCAGGCCGGAGGTGGTGGACAGGAAGGCGGCAAAAGCACCTGCCACCACCAGCGCCGAGAGCAGGTCACCGGCTGTCCCGCCGATGAACTGCCCCGGCAGCAGGAGAACCACCGCATCGGCCTGGCCTGAGCGGGCCAGTTCCGGAGCGAACATTCTGCCGAGCAGCCCGTACGCCGTGGGAAAGAGGTAGAACACCGAGAGCAGCCCCAGGACGATCAGGGTGGTGCGCCGCGCCGAGTGACCGTCGGGATTGGTATAGAAGCGGACCAGGACATGCGGGAGGCCCAGGGTGCCGAACAGCAGCGCCACCAGCAGGGAAATGTTTTGATACGGTCCGGCAGGAGCCAGGCCGGTGGGATTGACTGCCGCCGGAGCCACTTCGTGGCCCCCGGTGCCGGCAAGCGTGAAAATGAGGAACAGCACCGGCACCGCCAGCGCCGTGAGTTTGAGCCAGTACTGGAATGCCTGCACAAAGGTGATGGAACGCATGCCGCCGGCCACCACGGTCAGGCACACGATGACCACCACAGCCACCGACCCCACCCAGGCCGGCAGCCCTGTGCTGATCCGGATGGTCAGGGCTGCCCCGTGCAGCTGCGGCACGATGTACAGCCAGCCCACCACGACCACCACCAGGCTGGTCACGCGGCGGACTGCCCGCGAATCGAGCCGGGCTTCGGTGAAGTCCGGGATCGTGTACGCGCCGGACCGGCGCAGCGGGGCTGCCACAAAGAGGAGCAGCATCAGGTACCCGGCGGTGTAGCCCACCGGAAACCACAGGGCATCCGTTCCGGACAGCAGGATCAGGCCTGCCACACCCAGGAAACTCGCCGCCGACAGGTATTCACCGCCGATGGCGGAGGCGTTCCACCATGGTTTGACGGTCCGCGAGGCAACATAGAAGTCGCCCGTGGTGCGGGAGATCCGCAGCCCGTAGAAGCCGATCACTGCGGTGGCCACAGCCACCACCACGAGGGCCACCAGGCCCACAGCGGGATTCATTGCGGCCTCACTTGTCCTCCGCCAGATCGCGGTACCGGGCCTCATTCCGTGCCGCCGTCCGGATGAACAGCCACGCGCTCAGGCCGATCACGGGATAGATGCCAGCACCCAACAGCAGCCAGTCGAACGGTATCCCTGCCACCCTGGTCTCGGCGAGTCCGGGGACGGCTGCCAGAAGCAGCGGAAAGGCACCCAGGATCAGCAGGAATCCGCCCGCAACCACCAGCGCCAGCCGGAGCTGGGACCGGATCAGCGACCTGACAAAAAGCTGTCCCACCACGGACTCCTCGGCAGCCTCCCGCGTCTGTGCGGCCGGCCGGGCAGCGGAGAGCGGGGCAGTCACCCGGACCCGTGTCACAGCTGCGGCCGGATCCGGGTGGCCTGCAGCTTCTCCCGGACGGTGGGCAGGTGGCGGCGGCTGATGGGAAGGTTGGCCCCGGCCACGCTGACGCTGGGTCCGTCGGCGGAGAGCTTCATCGAGGCCACGTGCTTCAGTGCCACCAGGTAGGACCGGTGGGTCCGGATGAACCCGGCGTCTGCCCACTGCTGCTCCAGGTCAGCCAACGGCACCCTGATCAGGTAACTGGCGTCAGCCGTGTGGAGGCGGGCATAGTCTCCTTGCGCCTGGACGTACGTGACGTCGTCGCGCCTGATCATCCGAGTGGTGCCGCCCTGGTCCACGGTGATCATCTCGGGTGCCGGACCTGCCCCGCCGTCGCGCAGGAGCTCGCTGATCCGGCCCACCGAACGGGCCAGCCGCTCGGCGCGGACCGGCTTAAGCAGGTAGTCCACTGCGGCCAGCTCGAAAGCCTCCAGCGCGCAATCCTCGTCTGCGGTGACGAACACTACGGCCGGTGGGTGGCTGCTGCGTGCGATGGCCCGGGCGATGTCCAGGCCGGAAACCGCGGGCATGTGGATGTCGAGGAAGACGGCGTCCACGGACTCCGTGCTGAGCGCCCGCAGCGCCTCGGAGCCGGAGGATGCCCGGTGGATGGTGCCTATCCGGTCGTCCCTGCCCAGGAGGTAAGCCAGTTCCTCCACGGCCGGTAACTCGTCGTCGGCGACGAGGACATTAATCATGGTCCTACATTAGCCGCCCCGTGGTGCCTTGCCGGGGGAGCGGCTCAGGCGTCGTGGCCGGGCTGGGACTTGGGCACCCGCATGGTGATCAGCGTGCCTTCGCCGGGGGCTGTCTCAATCACCAGGCCGTGTTCATCGCCGTACACCTGCCGCAGTCTGGCATCCACGTTCCGGAGCCCCACGTGGTCGCCGTCGGTGTGGCCGGCCAGCATGGACTGAAGCTGGGCAGGGTCCATGCCCACGCCGTCGTCCTCGATGGTCACCTCCGCGAAGGCGCCCGAGTCCTCCGCGGTGATGCTGATATGGCCGGGCCCTTCCTTGGCCTCCAGACCGTGCCGCACGGCGTTTTCCACGAGCGGTTGCAGGCTCAGGAAGGGAATCACGGTGCCCAGCACTTCCGGCGCAATCCGGAGGCTGACCTGCACCCGCTCGCCAAACCGTGCCCGCTCCAGCAGCAGATAGCGGTCAATGCAGCGCAGCTCCTCGGCAAGGGTGGTGAAGTCGCCGTGCCTGCGGAACGAATACCGTGTGAAGTCGGCGAACTCCACCACCAGTTCACGGGCACGCGCCGGATCGGTGTTGATGAATGATGCGATGGCGTTCAGCGAGTTATAGATGAAGTGCGGGCTGATCTGGGCGCGGAGGGCCCGGACCTCAGCTTCCATCAGCAACGTGCGGGACGCGTCGAGCTCGGCCAGCTCCACCTGGACAGCCACCCAGTCGGCCACTTCACCGGTGGCGCGGACCAGTCCGGCGCCGGCGGACGGGGCAAACGCGGCAACCACGCCCACCACCTTGGAACCGGCCTTGACCGGCGCAATGACGGCGGCCAGACTGCCCTGGTTACCGCCAAAGCCCAGGTCCCGGGGCTGGATCACGGCAGTCCGGCCACCGGCCAGTACATCTGCCGCCAGCCCCATCAGAAGCGGTTTCAGTTCCTCCGCGGCACCGTCCCAGGCCAGCACGCCTGCGGTATCGGTGATTGCCAGGGCTTCGCAGCCGAGGAGGTTGCGCAGCTGCCGGCTCGCCTTCGCGGCACCGGCCGGATTGAGCCCGGTACGCAGGTGCTGCCCCGCGCGGGATGCAGCGTGGAGGGTGTTGTAGGTGGCCAGCTCGGCGTCGGTGCCCAGCTCACGGAAGGAACGCAGCACCTTGATGCCTGCACCGACCACGACGGCGATCGCCAGGACAATCACGGCGATGGCGGCAGCGGTCAGGAGTGGGGAGTCCGGCATGGTGCCCAGCGTAGCTGCGGGTGCCGTTAGGCGCAGCATCGCGACCGTTGAGCGAACGTTGGGCTGGCGGCTATGGAATGTAGCGCCCGTCACGGCGCACAGTGATTGCAGTCACACTGGCGCATCCTTCATGCAGGCGGTGTGAACCAGGCAAGACTCAATGAGGAGGAACGATGGGTAACGATGCCCACACTCCGGACGCAGCGGCGTCCGTGGACTTCGAGCAGGTCCAGTCGACGGAGCGGTTCCAGGAACTGCGCAAACGTCACCGCAGCTTTGTATTCCCCATGGCCGTTGCATTCCTGCTGTGGTACTTCGCATACGTCCTGCTGGCGGATTATGCAGTTGACTTCATGTCCACCAAAGTGTGGGGAAACATCAACGTTGGCCTGATCCTGGGGCTGCTGCAGTTCGTCACCACATTCGCCATCACCGGCTGGTACGTCAGCTATTGCAACCGCAGGCTGGACCCGATCGCGGCGGAAATCCGCCATGAGATCGAAGGCCACGAATTTGATAAGGACGGCAACATCGTGACCGGAGTGAAGAAATGATCGGGATTGCCACGGCAGTAGACGTTGCCGACCTCAAGGAAACCACGCTCCTGAACATGGGGATCTTCGGCCTGTTCGTGGCGGTCACCATGGTGATCGTGGTCCGGGCGAGCAGGAACAACAAAACAGCGGCCGATTACTACGCCGCAGGGCGCTCCTTCACCGGGCCCCAGAACGGCACAGCCATCGCCGGTGACTACCTCTCGGCGGCGTCCTTCCTGGGCATCACCGGTGCCATCGCTGTCAACGGCTACGACGGCTTTATGTACTCCATCGGCTTCCTGGTGGCCTGGCTGGTGGCCCTGCTGCTGGTGGCCGAGCTGCTCCGGAACACCGGAAAGTTCACCATGGCCGATGTCCTCTCCTTCCGGCTGAAGCAGCGCCCCGTGCGCATCGCCGCCGCCATCTCCACCCTCGCCGTCTGCTTCTTCTACCTCCTGGCCCAGATGGCCGGCGCAGGCAGCCTGATCTCCCTTCTCCTGGGCATCAGCGACTGGGGCGGACAGGCGCTGGTGATCATCGTCGTCGGCGCCCTCATGATCATGTACGTACTGATCGGCGGCATGAAGGGCACCACCTGGGTCCAGATCATCAAGGCCATGCTCCTGATTGCAGGGGCTGCGGTGATGACTTTCTGGGTCCTCGCCATCTACGGTTTCAACCTCTCCGACCTCCTGGGCGGCGCAGTGGAGACCTCAGGCAACCCGAACATGCTCAACCCCGGCCTGCAGTACGGCAAGACCGAGACGTCCAAGCTGGATTTTATGTCCCTCGGACTGGCCCTGGTCCTGGGCACCGCAGCCCTGCCGCACGTGCTGATGCGCTTCTACACCGTTCCCACGGCCAAGGAAGCCAGGAAGTCAGTGGTCTGGTCCATCGGGCTGATCGGTCTCTTCTACCTTTTCACCCTGGTCCTGGGCTACGGCGCTGCTGCCCTCGTGGGTGCAGCAACGATCAAGGCAGCACCCGGCGGAGTCAACTCCGCAGCACCGCTGCTGGCCTTCCACCTCGGCGGCCCGCTGCTCCTGGGCTTCATCTCCGCCGTGGCCTTCGCCACCATCCTGGCAGTGGTTGCCGGCCTGACCATCACCGCTGCCGCCTCATTCGCCCATGACATCTATGCCAGCGTCATCTCCAAGGGAAAGGCCGACGCCGACACAGAGGTCAAGGTCGCGCGGCGCACCGTGGTGGTCATCGGCGTGCTGGCCATCCTGGGCGGCATCTTCGCCAACGGCCAGAACGTGGCCTTCCTGGTGGCCCTGGCCTTCGCCGTGGCAGCCTCGGCGAACCTGCCCACTATTGTCTACTCCCTGTTCTGGCGGAAGTTCACCACCCAGGGAGCCGTCTGGAGCATGTACGGCGGCCTGGGCTCGGCCATCATCCTGATCATCTTCTCGCCGGTGGTATCCGGCGGAGCGACGTCGATGATCAAGGACGCCAACTTTGCCCTCTTCCCGCTCAGCAACCCGGGCATTGTCTCCATCCCGCTGGCGTTCCTGCTGGGCTGGCTCGGCACGGTCCTGGACAAGAACCGCGAGGACACCGCCAAGCAGGCCGAGATGGAAGTGCGGTCCCTCACGGGGGTCGGCGCCGAGAAGGCAGTGGATCACTGACCTCTGGTTTCCTGCAGGAACCGTGGTTTCCTGAGCGAACCTGCCGGTGACGCGAAGAACCCCTGTGCCTCGGCACAGGGGTTCTTCGCGTCACGCGCCCGGAGCTGCCGTGGGCTAGGTCTGCGGCTTGAGCTTGATGTTGACCATCTTGAGTGCCTCGCCCTCGAAGCGGTAGACGAGGTCGATCTTCTTGTCCCCGTCACAGGTGATAACGCCCGTGATGTCGGCGGACGTGGTGTTGTTCTCGGTGCCGGCTTTGACGTTGTTGTAGGCGGCCTTGCAGCTGTTGTCCATCTCCAGGCTTTTGACGCCCGCGATGAAAGCTTCCTTGGACAACTGTTCCTTCAGTGCCGGGTCCAGGTAATCGTCGTAGGCTTTGGAGCTGTCGCCGGAGATCACCAGCTTGGTGAAGCCATCCGCGAGGCCCCTGGCATGGTTGGTGGCGGCATTGAGGACGCTGAGGAGGATGATCACGCCCAGTACTGCCAGCAACAGGACACCAGCCGCGATTCCCAGGATGGTCCAGAGTTTCCTGCGGCCGCGGGCGGGCGGTTGCTGGCCGGGCAGTCCGAATGGCCCGTCTGCAGGGCGTTGCCCGGGGGCAGGGACGTAACCCGGTGTGCCGTCAGGCACGGCTGTCCGGTCAATGGCCGGTGCCGCGTACCGGCCGGGGGCACCGTACTGGCCCGGGGCGCCAATCGGGACTGCCGGTGGCTGTTGCGGCCCGGCTCCGGGCTCGCCCGGCTGGTACGGTTCCTGGGGATTGCTCAACATGGAGCCTTTCCGGCAACGCACTGCTTTGCCTTATTGCTGGGATCCGCTGAACGGCACCCATCGATACACCATGGAACAGCCTATAACCCGGCCCGCCTCCGGGCCTTAACCGTCCCTTTTCCTCCAGATCCTAACCATCACCGGATCCCCGCTCCAGCAGCGGCCGGATGCGGAAGGGGATCAGTTCGCTCATGGCCAGGGCAGTATCGGTCCTGTCTACGCCATCACACGCCAGGATCTTCCCGTTGATCCGGAAGAGGTCTTCGGCGTCCAGTGCGACCACACGCAGCAGGAGGTCTGCCGAGCCGGTGAGGCCGTAGCCTTCCAGGATCTCCGGGATGCCGGCGAGGTCGTGGGCCAGCTGTCCCAGCTTCTGCTGCTGGACGTGCACCGAGATGAAAGCCATCAGGGGGTACCCGAGAGAAGCCGGGTTGATCCGGCGTTCAAAGGACAGGAAGACGTGCTTCTTCTCCAGCTGGGCCATCCGCGCCTGGACGGTGTTCCGCGAGAGCCCCAGCTTCTGGGCCAGCGCCACGACAGTCCGCCGGGGGTCTCGTGCCAGGGCTGAAAGCAGGCGGGTGTCGGTGCCATCCAAAGGTTGCATGTTGCGCAACGTTAGCACGGTCGAACGGGCCCAAACAGGGCATTATGCTCAAGAGGCGCGGCGGTGGTTGTACCCATTGAGCATTGTGAGTAGGGTCACAATTATCCGGGGCAACGGCGCCCGGGCGGCTGCGGCCGGCGGAACCACAAGTTCCCAGGCAGTAGTCAAAACGACGTGAAAAGGTTGCGTGCGATCGTGTCTACAGACGAAGCGGGCCAGGGCGGAACGGGCACAGGCCGCCCGGTCGAAAATGCAGGAATCCCTGCTGGAAATTCGGTAACCCCTGCCGGACCAGGCAGGAACCTCATCCAGCTGATCACCCCTTCGGGGGAGCGGGTCAGCCATCCGGAATTCGACCCCTGGGTGCAGGACATCGCGGATGAGCAGCTGACTTCCCTCTACGAGGATTTGACGGTCATCCGGCGCATTGACGTCGAGGCCACCGCCCTCCAGCGGCAGGGCGAGCTCGGACTTTGGCCGCCGTTGCTGGGCCAGGAGGCGGCGCAGGTGGGTTCCGCCAGGGCCCTGAGGGACGATGACTTTGTGTTCTCCAGCTACCGGGAAAATGGAGTGGCCTACTGCCGCGGCGTTGACCTGGCGGACATCCTGCGGGTCTGGCGCGGCACAGCAGCCTCCGGCTGGGATCCTTACACCGTCAACATGGCGACGCCGCAGATCATCATCGGAGCGCAGACGCTCCATGCCACCGGCTACGCCATGGGGATCCAGAACGACGGCGCCGACTCGGTGGCGGTGACGTACTTTGGCGACGGCGCAACGAGTGAGGGCGACGTCAGCGAGGCCATGGTCTTTGCAGCCAGCTTCCAGGTGCCCGTGGTCTTCTTCTGCTCGAACAATCACTGGGCCATTTCGGAGCCTGTGCGGCTCCAGTCCCACGTCCAGCTCGCGGACCGGGCCACCGGATTCGGCATCCCCAGCCTCCGGGTGGACGGGAACGATGTACTGGCCGTCATGGCAGCCACCCGCGTGGCCTTGGACCGCGCCAGGCATGGCGGCGGGCCAACCTTCATTGAGGCCGTCACCTACCGCATGGGCCCGCACACCACGGCGGATGACCCCACCCGCTACCGGGACGCCAATGAACTGGAGGACTGGGCCGCCAAGGACCCCATCTCCCGGATCAAGGCGCTCCTGGACCGCAAGGGCCTCCTCACCGACCAGCTGCAGCAGCAGGTCCAGGACAAGGCGGATGCCGTCGCACGCGAGCTTCGCGCCGGCTGCATCAACATGCCCGATCCCGAACCGCTGGAAGTCTTCAAGCATGTGTACAGCTCGCCCAACTCCTGGCTGGACCGGCAGCAGGACCACTACACCCGTTACCTGGCTTCCTTCGGTGACCCCGCGGAAGCCCCTGCAGAAGAAGGTGCACGCTGATGACCCAGATGACCTTTGCCCGTGCCATCAATTCCGGCCTGCGCAAATCCCTCGAAAACGATCCCAAAGTCATCCTCATGGGCGAGGATATCGGCACCCTGGGCGGTGTTTTTCGCGTGACGGACGGCCTCCAGAAGGACTTCGGCACCCACCGCGTGGTGGACAGCCCCCTGGCCGAGTCGGCCATTATCGGCACCGCCGTCGGCCTCGCCTTCCGCGGGTACCGGCCGGTGCTCGAGATCCAGTTTGACGGCTTCATCTATCCCGCGTTCGACCAGATCGTGAGCCAGGTGGCCAAAATGCACTACCGGACCCGGGGCGCGGTGAAGCTGCCCATCACCATCCGCGTTCCTTTCGGCGGCGGCATTGGCTCACCGGAACACCACTCCGAGTCGCCCGAGGCGTACTTCACGCACACGTCCGGCCTGCGGGTGGTCACTGTTTCCAATCCGCAGGACGCCCACACGGTGATCCAGCAGGCAATCCTCAGCGACGATCCGGTGCTGTTCTTCGAGCCCAAGCGCCGCTACCACGACAAAGGCGAAGTGGACGAGGGCATTGACCCGCGGACAGCGCTGCCCATGGACACCGCCCGTGTGCTGACCGAGGGCACGGACGTGACGCTCGTGGCCTACGGGCCGCTGGTCAAGACTGCCCGGGACGCCGCCACCGCCGCCGCGGACGAAGGGATCTCCATCGAAGTCATCGACCTGCGTTCCCTCGCCCCGGTGGACTTCGCCACTATAGAAAAATCCGTACGCAAGACCGGCCGCCTCGTGGTCACCCATGAGGCAGGCCAGCACGGCGGAGTTGGAGCCGAGCTGGCAGCAAGCATCACCGAACGCTGCTTCCATTACCTTGAAGCGGCGCCCGTGCGGATTACCGGGTTCGACATCCCCTATCCCTCCTCCAAGCTCGAAATGCACCACCTGCCGGGCCTTGACCGGATTCTTGACGGCGTGGACCGCGCACTCGGACGCCCGAACTCCCTCAGCGGGCTGGAAGGATGAGCGCCACCATGATCAAGGAATTCAGGCTCCCCGACCTCGGTGAAGGCCTGACCGAATCCGAAATCCTCAGCTGGAAGGTGGCGGTCGGAGATACCGTCAGCCTCAACCAGGTCATCGCCGAGGTGGAAACGGCCAAGGCCGTCGTTGAGCTGCCGTCGCCTTTCGCCGGCGTGGTCAAGGAGCTTCACGAACAGCCGGGAACCGTAGTGGAAGTCGGCAAACCGATTGTCTCGTTCGAAGTGGCGGACGACGCCGGAGCGTCGCCGTCGGGTGCGCAGGTTTCCGGGGGAGCCCAGGCGGGGGAGTCCACCGCAGCGGCGGCTCCCGCCAAGAGGGAACCCAACCTCGTGGGGTATGGCGCCGTCCTCGAAAGTTCAGGCCGTCCCGCGCGGCGGACCCGTAACTTCGCGGCGTCCGTGACCGGTTCCGTGTCAGCCTCCCGCCCGGTGTCCGAACCGGCCGAAGCCCCGGCGGCAGGGCTGCCTGACCAGACAACCGGGAACGGGCGCCCCCGCTCCACCCCGCCCGTGCGGAAACTCGCAAAGGACCTTGGCGTGGAACTGTCGGCCGTCCGTGGCACCGGCACTGACGGGCTGATCACCCGCGAAGACGTCCTGAACTTCGTGGGCGGCGACCTTGCGCCGGTGCGCCATCTTACGGCCGTATCGGATGGCGCGGCAGTTCCGGATCAGGCGTCCGGCGGGCGTGGCGCATCCCGCGGGGAGCGGGAGGTCCGCAGCCCGATCAAGGGCGTTCGGAAGGCCATGGCCGCGGCCATGGTGGCCAGTGCTTTCACGGCACCGCATGCCACCGAATTCCTGACGGTGGATGTGACGCCCACCATGGACCTCCTCGCCAAGTTGAAGGCGGGCAAGGCTTTTTCGGGCCACAAGCTCACACCCCTGACGATCGTGGCGAAGGCTGTCCTGATCGCGCTTCGCCGGAATCCGGCGCTGAATTCCAGGTGGGACGAGGCCAACCAGGAGGTGGTGCAGTTCAACTATGTGAACCTCGGCATCGCCGCCGCGACCCCCCGCGGACTTACGGTTCCGAACATCAAGGACGCGGACACCATGTCGCTGCTGGAGCTGTCCGAAGCCCTCACCGGGCTGACCGACTCGGCACGCGCAGGCAAAACTGCTCCGGCGGAACTGTCGGGCGGGACCATCTCCATCACCAATATCGGCGTTTTCGGTATTGATGCCGGCACGCCCATCCTGAATTCAGGCGAGGCGGCCATCCTGGCCATGGGCGCCGTCCGGAAGGCGCCTTGGGAATTCCAGAATGAGGTGGCCCTGCGCCAGGTCATGACGCTCAGCCTGTCGTTCGACCACCGGCTGGTGGACGGGGAGCAGGGATCACGGTTCCTCGCGGACGTGGGCGCCATCCTGGCCGAGCCCGGCATGGTGCTGACCATGATCTAGGCGGCCGCCGGCCGCAGGACCGGCCCCGGCCCGCATGACCATTGCTGCCCAGCTGCGGTCATGCGGGCCGGGCCGCTTCCACGCCGTTTGTCAGTTCAGGTCCCCTGGACGTCCACGGTGAGCGCCGCCATGGCCATGCCTTCCAGCAGGGGGCGGGCTGACTTCGCCGTGACTTTACGCCCGTGGGTGCGGACGGAGTGGGGCGTGGAGTTGATCAGCCCGAAGGTGGCATGGGCGCGCATCCGCAGTTCGGCTGCGTCATCGGCAGGGTGCAGCCTGGCGAGGACGTCGACCCAGAGTTCCACGTAATTCCGCTGCAGCGTCCGCACCTCGAACTGGTCCTGTGCGGTGAGGTTGCTGAAGTCCCGGTCCTGTACCCGGATCACGTCCGGCTTTCCCAGGGCAAAATCGACCTGGAAACAGACGAGCCGCCGGAGCGCTGCCAGGGGGTCGGTGTTTTCAGCCACTACGCGGCGGCCGCCCTCAAGGAGGTCCCGGCTGACGGTGAGCAGCAGGGCGCCCAATACCGCCTGCTTGCCGGGGAAGTGGCGGTAGACGGCGGGGCCGCTGACACCTGCGGCAGCGCCCAGGTCCTCCAGGGATACCCGGTTGAACCCGTTCGCGGCGAAGAGCGACGCGGCAGCGCCCAGCAGGGCCTGCCGGCGGTTTTCCTTCGCCTGGCTCCGCTGGGTCGCCGGAGCAGGCCGGGTTGCCGGAGCAGGCTGGGCCGGCGGCGCCGGCTGCGCTGATGGAACCGGTCGGCTGGTGGGCACGTTTCCTCCTTGGACCAGCAAATTCTAGCAATGCCTGTTTGTGTTGGACATCACAGTTAATAAAGACTAACCTGAATTTCAGTTACAAATCACTAACCGAGTTGGCCTTGGCGCCTGCTCGGGTGTGGCTCAACAGAACAGGACCGGACACCGTCGATGGAGACCCTCAGCAGCCGGCTGGACCCCGCAGGGGAAGCCTTCGCTGCAAACAGCAGTGCGCAGACCTCGCTGGCAGCTGAGCTCCGGGCAAAGCTCGCCGAAGCTGCACTGGGCGGCCCCGTGGCATCGCGCGAACGCCATGTGGCCCGCGGCAAGCTGCTGCCGCGCGAACGCATTGACCAGCTGCTCGACGACGACAGCCCGTTCCTGGAAATTGCGCCGCTCGCAGCCAACGGAATGTACAACAACGACTCACCCGGAGCCGGTGTCATAGCAGGCATCGGCCTGGTCCATGGCCGCCACGTCCTGCTGATTTCCAACGACGCCACGGTCAAAGGCGGCACCTACTATCCGATGACCGTCAAGAAGCACCTGCGCGCCCAGGAAATCGCCCTCGAAAACCGGCTGCCCTGCATCTACCTGGTTGATTCCGGCGGAGCGTTCCTCCCCAAGCAGGACGAGGTCTTTCCGGACAAAGAGCACTTCGGCCGGATCTTCTACAACCAGGCCAGGCTGTCCGCTGCCAAAATCCCGCAGATCGCCTCCGTGATGGGCTCCTGCACGGCCGGCGGCGCCTACGTCCCCGCCATGAGCGACGAGACCGTGATCGTCAGGAACCAAGGCACCATCTTCCTGGGCGGGCCGCCGCTGGTGAAGGCGGCAATCGGCGAGATTGTCACCGCCGAGGAGTTGGGCGGCGGCGACGTACACTCCAGAGTCTCGGGCGTCACGGACCACCTCGCCGAGAACGACGAACACGCCCTGCAGATCATCCGCGACATCGTCTCCACCCTGCCAAAACCGGCAGCGCCCGCCTGGGACGTGGAAACCGCCGTCGAACCTTCGGCGGACCCTGCCGGGCTGTACGGCGCCGTGCCCACGGACGTCAACGCCCCCTACGACGTCCGCGAGGTCATTGCCCGTCTCGTGGACGGCAGCCGGTTCCACGAATTCAAAAAGGAGTACGGCGCCACGCTGGTCACCGGTTTTGCCAGGCTGCACGGCCACCCCGTGGGGATCGTGGCCAACAACGGCGTGCTCTTCAGCGAGTCATCCCTCAAAGGTGCCCACTTCATCGAGCTGTGCGACCAGCGCGGCATCCCGCTGGTGTTCCTGCAGAACATCTCCGGGTTCATGGTGGGCAAGGACTCCGAGCAGGGCGGCATCGCCAAGAACGGCGCCAAGATGGTCACTGCGGTGGCCACTGCACGGGTGCCCAAGCTGACGGTGGTCATCGGCGGGTCTTTCGGGGCAGGCAACTACTCCATGTGCGGCCGGGCGTACTCTCCGCGTTTTCTCTGGATGTGGCCGGCAAGCCGGATCTCCGTCATGGGCGGGAACCAGGCGTCCAGTGTCCTCGCCACCGTCAAGCGCGACCAGTATGAGGCCCGGGGCGAGGAATGGTCCGCCGAGGACGAGGACGCCTTCAAGGCTCCGATCCGGCAACAGTATGAGGACCAGGGCAGCCCCTACTATTCCACCGCCCGCCTCTGGGACGACGGCGTGATTGACCCCGCGGACACCCGCACCGTCCTGGGACTGGCGCTGGACGTCATCTCCCGCGCCCCGCTGCCGGAGACCTCCTTCGGCCTTTTCCGGATGTGAGCCAGCCGTGACTTTCCCCCTCCCAGCCACTCCTTCACCCGCCCCTGCCGATACGGTGCCGGACCGCACGGCGCCGGAGCACCTCTTCGGTACGGTACTCGTGGCCAACCGCGGCGAAATTGCCTGCCGCGTGATCCGCTCCCTGCGCTCGCTCGGGATCCGGTCGGTGGCGGTCTACAGCGACGCCGACGCCGGTGCCAGGCATGTGCGCGAGGCGGACGTGGCTGTCCGGATCGGGCCTGCAGCTGCAACCGAAAGCTATCTGAAGATCGCCGCCATCATCCAGGCCTGCCGCGACACCGGTGCCGAGGCGGTCCACCCCGGCTACGGCTTCCTCAGCGAGAACGTCGAGTTCGCCCGCGCGCTGGAGCAGGCCGGCATCACGTTCATCGGCCCCGGCGTCGAGTCGCTGAACATCATGGGTGACAAAATCCGGTCGAAGAACCACGTGGCAGGGTACGGGGTTCCCGTGGTGCCCGGCGTTGCCCGGCCGGGCATGACGGACGCCGAGCTCATGGACGCCGCGCCCGGCGTCGGGTTCCCGCTGCTCATCAAGCCGTCCGCCGGCGGCGGCGGGAAGGGCATGCACATCGTGGAGCGTCCCGAGGAGCTCGAAACCACCTTGGCAACCGCCCGCAGGGTGGCAGCGGGTGCCTTCGGCGACGACACCCTCTTCCTTGAACGGCTGGTGCGCGCGCCCCGGCACATCGAGGTCCAGGTCCTGGCTGACAACCACGGCAACGTCATCCACCTGGGCGAGCGTGAATGCTCGCTGCAGCGCCGCCACCAGAAGGTCATTGAGGAAGCGCCCTCGCCGCTGCTGGATTCCTTGCACGACGGCGGAGCCACCCGGGCCCGGATCGGCGAGGCAGCCTGCCAGGCAGCGCGCAGTGTCCACTACAGCGGGGCGGGGACCGTGGAGTTCCTGGTCTCCGACGAAGCCCCGGACGAGTTCTTCTTCATGGAGATGAATACCCGCCTCCAGGTGGAGCACCCGGTCACCGAAATGGTCACCGGTGTTGATCTTGTCCAATGGCAGGTGCGCATCGCCGCCGGCGGGGTCCTCACCGTCGCCCAGTCCGACGTCGTACTCCAGGGGCACGCAGTGGAAGCGCGTGTCTATGCGGAGATCCCGGAACGGAACTTCCTGCCCTCCTCCGGGACCGTTCTCCTGCTGGACGAGCTTCCCGGCCCCGCCCAGCGCCCCGGTGCCCCGGCCCGGGCGGAAGTTGAAACGGGCAGGGGCCGCGTCAGGGTCGACTCTTCCCTGATCGACGGGCTGGAGCTCTCCTCGAACTACGACCCCATGATCTCCAAGGTCATAGCCTGGGGTGCGGACCGCACCGCGGCGCTTGACACGCTTGACGAGGCGCTCGCCGGGTATACCGCCCTGGGCATCGAGACCAACGTCGAATACCTGCGGCTGCTGATCAACGACCCCGATGTCCGCGCCGGGCACCTCGATACGGGACTGATCGAACGCAAGCTGCCGGAGCTCGCCTTCCGCCGGCTGGCCGAAACCGAGCTGGTGGCGGCGGCCCTGTACGCCCTCGAGCGGGAGGAACAGGACAACACACCTGCCCCGCCCGGACCGTGGCGGAACAGGAAAGGCTGGCGGCTCGGCCCATCGGCACCACGGCGGATCAGCCTGGGAACCCCCGACGGCGGCGTCGCAACGGTGCGGGTGTCCGGAGGACGGATTGTTGACGGGCCCGTCCGGGTCACAGTGGACAACGGGGCCGAGCGGCAGGCGTCACTGGAGTTCATTTCGCGAAGACAAGCCGTGTTGAGCCTCGACGGGAAAGCCGTGACCTATTCGTTCGCGCCGGTTTACACCGGCCCGGTCAGGCCCGCATGGGATAACCCGGCCCCTGCCCGGCCCACGGGACTGTTCCTCGGCAACGAGGGCTGGTCCTGCCGGCTGGAGGTCCTGACGAGGGAGACCCGGCTCACCAGGGTCCTGGCTGCCATCCACCGCGAGGAAGGCGCCGCGGACCCCGAGGTCCGTTCGCCCATGCCGGGCACGGTGGTGTCCGTGGCCGTCAGCGACGGCGACACCGTCACGGCCGGCCAACTGCTCCTCTCCGTGGAAGCCATGAAGATGGAACACCAACTGAGCGCCGAGGTGGCCGGTACCGTCCACATCAGCGCCAAGGCCGGCGACCTGGTCAAGCTCGACCAGGTCCTGGCCACCATTCACGAAACACGCCAAGAACCGATCCAGGAGCCCTAGCCATGGCAGATTTTGAACTCAGCGAGGAGTACCAGGACCTCAGCGATACGGTCCGCGACTTTGCGGACTCGGTGGTGGCCCCGGTCTCGGCCAAGCACGACGAGGAACACAGCTTCCCCTACGAAGTGGTCAAGCAGATGGCGGACATGGGCCTGTTCGGGCTGCCGTTTCCGGAAGAGCACGGGGGGATGGGCGGGGACTACTTCGCCCTGGCTCTCGCCCTCGAACAGCTGGGGAGGGTGGACCAGTCAGTAGCCATCACGCTTGAAGCCGGAGTCTCGCTCGGGGCCATGCCCATTTACCGGTTCGGCACGGATGCGCAGAAGGAGGAATGGCTGCCGATGCTGGCCTCTGGCCAGGCGCTCGCCGGCTTCGGCCTCACGGAGCCGGAAGCAGGCTCGGACGCCGGCGGCACCAAGACCCACGCCCGGCGCGAGACCGTCGGAGACAAGACAGAGTGGGTGATCAACGGCAACAAGGAGTTCATCACCAACTCCGGCACCGACATCACCCGCCTGGTCACGGTCACCGCCGTGACGGGCCAGGAAGAGCGCCCGGACGGCAGCCTCAAGAAGGAGATCTCAACCATCCTGGTGCCCACCGGCACGCCGGGCTTCAAGGCCGAGAAGGCCTACAACAAGGTGGGCTGGAATGCCTCGGACACCCACCCGCTGACGCTGAAGGATGTCCGCGTGCCGGAGGAGAACCTGCTCGGCGAGGAGGGACGCGGCTACGCCAACTTCCTCTCGATCCTGGACGAGGGCCGGATTGCCATCGCAGCCCTTGCCACCGGGGCCGCCCAGGGCTGCGTGGATCTCTCGGTGAAATACGCCAAGGAACGCAGAGCCTTCGGCCAGAACATCGGCAAGCACCAGGCCATCGCGTTCAAGATTGCCCGCATGCAGGCACGCGCGCACACCTCCCGCCTGGCCTACTACGATGCTGCCGCCAGAATGCTGGCCGGCAAGCCGTTCAAGACGCAGGCGGCCATCGCTAAGATGGTCGCAGGCGAGGCGGCCATGGACAACGCGCGGGATGCCACCCAGGTATTCGGCGGCTATGGCTTCATCAACGAATTCACCGTGGCACGCCACTACCGCGACTCCAAGATCCTTGAAGTGGGGGAGGGCACCACGGAGGTCCAGCTGATGCTCATCGCCCGCGAACTCGGACTGTAACCCGGACTGCAATAACCCGGACTGCAGCAACCCGGACCGTAGGACCTCGCACTGTAGCCGCCCTGAAAGGATCACTGATGATTAACAAGGTTGTTGCCAGCGCTGAGGAAGCCATCGCGGATATTCCCGACGGCGCGTCGCTCGCGGTGGGAGGGTTCGGCCTCTGCGGCATACCGGTCGCCCTGATCGACGCCCTGCACCGGCACGGCACCAAGGACCTGGAGACCGTCAGCAACAACTGCGGCGTCGACGACTGGGGACTGGGAGTCCTGCTCCGGGACGGCAGGATCCGGCGGACCATCAGTTCCTATGTGGGTGAGAACAAGGAGTTCGCCCGTCAGTACCTTTCGGGTGAGCTGGAGGTGGTGCTGACCCCGCAGGGCACACTCGCCGAGAAGCTCCGGGCGGGCGGCGCCGGGATCCCGGCCTTCTACACCAAGGCGGGCGTGGGCACCCAGGTCTCCGACGGCGGCCTGCCACAGAAGTACGACGCCGAGGGCGGCATCGCCATCGCCTCAGCGGCCAAGGAGGTGCGGCCCTTCAACGGGGTCGACTACGTGCTCGAAGAGTCGCTGACGCCCGACTTTGGCCTGGTCCACGCGTGGAAGGGCGACCGCCACGGCAACCTGGTCTTCCATGCAACGGCCATGAACTTCAATCCGCTGTGCGCCATGGCGGGGCGGATCACCATCGCCGAAGTCGAGGAACTCGTTGAGCCGGGGGAGCTGGACCCGGAACATGTCCACACGCCGGGCATCTTCGTCCAGCGCGTCGTGGTGGTCCCTGCCGGCGAGAAACGGATTGAAAAGCGGACTGTGGCTCTCACGCGGGCCTCCGGATCCGAGAAGGCAACAGAACAGGCAGGAGCGTAGCCATGGAGTCCACCAGCCCGCAGGGAGCCCCGCCCCGTCCTGAAGCCGTCCGTCATGAATACCGGCCCGCCGCCGTCGGGCATCCCGAAGGCATCAATCCCGAGACCAAAGGCTGGACCCGCAACGAACTGGCCGCGCGGGTGGCGCAGGAACTCAGCAACGGCCAATACGTCAACCTGGGGATCGGCATGCCCACCCTCATCCCCAACTACATCCCCGAAGGCGTGGAAGTGGTGCTCCACTCGGAGAACGGGATCCTCGGCGTCGGGCCCTACCCGGAAGAGGACCAGGTGGATCCCGACCTCATCAACGCCGGAAAGGAAACCGTCACGGTCAACAAGGGTGCCGCATTCTTCGATTCCGCTTCGTCCTTCGGCATGATCCGGGGCGGCCACGTGGACGTGGCGGTCCTCGGCGCCATGGAAGTGGCCGCCAACGGGGACCTGGCCAACTGGATGATCCCCGGCAAGATGGTCAAGGGCATGGGCGGTGCCATGGACCTGGTCTTCGGTGCCAAGAAGGTGATCGTGATGATGGAACACGTGGACCGCAACGGCAAGCCCAAGATCGTGGAGCAGTGCTCGCTGCCGCTGACCGGCAAAGCCTGCGTGGACAGGATCATTACGGACCTCGCCGTCATCGACGTGGTGCGCGACGCAGGATCGTCCCGGCTGGTGCTGCGCGAACTGGCCCCCAACGTGTCCGTGGAGGACGTGGCAGCCGCCACCGGCGCCGAGCTTTTCGAGGAAGACCAGGAACTCACCGTATGACCGGCAGCCAGCGCATCGTCGAACAACGCGGACTCTACTTCGAGGAACTCGAGGAGGGCGTGCTCTATGCCCACCGGCCCGGACGGACGGTGACGGAGGCGGACAACGTCCTGTTCACCACCCTGACCATGAACACCCAGGCCCTGCATCTCGACGCCGCCTGGAGCGCCGGGCAGCCGTTTGGCCAGAGGCTGGTCAACTCCATGTTCACGCTGTCCACCATGGTGGGGCAGTCCGTCACCCAACTGACCCAGGGCACCATCGTCGCCCAGCTGGGCCTCACAGACGTTTCCTTCCCGCACCCGCTGTACCACGGTGACACGCTCTACACGGAGACCGTCATTACGCAGAAACGCCTGTCAGCGTCCCGTCCCGGCCAGGGGCTTGTGACCATGCAGCACACGGGCCGGAACCAGGACGGCACCGTGGTGGCACTGGCCACCCGCACGTGCCTCATGTGGACCCAACAGGCACAATCCGGGCAGCAATCCGGGAGCCAAAAGGGGACAATGGCTGTATGACTTTCGTGATGGGTCCTGCCCTGCTGTTCTGCCCGGCCGACCGCCCCGAGCGGTACCAAAAAGCTTCGGAACGGGCGGACGCAGTCATTCTCGACCTCGAAGATGCCGTGGCGCCCGCGGACAAACAGCGGGCCCGCGGCGCCATCCTCGCCCAGCTCGGGGCTGCGGGCGAAGGGCCGGAACTCGATCCCAGCCGCACCATCATCAGGATCAATCCGGCGGGCACGGAGGAGTTCGAGAAGGACCTGCACTGCCTGGCCCACACACCGTACAAGACGGTAATGCTGGCCAAAGCGGAGAGCGCGGACCAGCTCAAAGCACTCAGCGGATTCCACGTCATTGCACTGTGTGAGACAGCTGTCGGGATCCTCAACGCCCCCGCCATCGCTGCCGCTCCCAACGTCGTTGGCCTGATGTGGGGCGCCGAGGACCTGGTGGCATCACTCGGCGGCACGTCCAGCAGGAAGGACGACGGCGGCTACCGCGCTGTCGCCCTGCACGCCCGGTCCGCCGTCCTCATCGCAGCGAGGGCGTTCGGAAAGGCAGCCGTTGACGCGGTGTACATCAACATCCCGGACCTTGAGGGACTGGCTGTGGAAGCCGCAGACGCCGTCGCCTCCGGGTTCGGCTCCAAGGCCTGCATCCACCCCACCCAGGCAGCGGCTGTCCGGGGGGCCTATGCTCCGACGGAGGCCGACATCGCGGCCGCAACCGAGCTGCTCAAAGCCGCGGCGTCAGCGGGTTCCGGCGTCTTCCAGTTCAACGGCAAGATGATCGACGGGCCCATCCTCAAGCACGCGGAGGCCACCATCCGCAGGGCCGGGATCCATAGCTAGCCCGCCGGGATCCACAGCTAGCGTGCAGGCCGGCGTCCCGGCGTCCGGCGGAGGGACAGCGGTGGAATCGCCTCATAAAGCGGAGTCCTGACCCACCGCTCACCGGTCTCCCGGAACTCGGCCCGCGTGGCAAAACGGTAAAGGTAGCTGCGGGCACGCACCCAATGCGGCGGTGCGCCGTCGAACGGGTCGCTGCGCAGCAGCCGCAGCATCCGCGGGTCCGCCTCAAGGAGCTTGGCGAGGAAGGCATAGAACCACTCCTCGTGCACCGTCCGGAGCGGCAGGAACCACATGAGCCAGTCCAGCCTCAGGTGGTAAGGCGCCCACTGGCGGGGCAGCCGGCGCACATCGCCGGGCTTTCCCTTGAACCCGTACTCCCTCCAGTCGGCGGTTTCATCGGGATCCTCGTCCAGGGTGCCTTCCACCACGATCTCGATGCGTTGTTTGGTCACCGTCCCGAAAGCGCCGTACGTGTTGACAAGCTGCCAGCGGTTGAAGCTCGCATTCATCAGCTGCCGCTTGGAAAACAGGTTGCGGACCGGCCAGTAGCTCAGGACCACCAGCAGCAGGGTCGCCAGCAGGGTGACCGCCAGCCAGTACGGCGGATTTCCACGGCTGCCCTCGAGCGGATGCCAGTCCAGCGGCAGGAAGGGCAGCACCGCATGGGCCGCCTGGTCGCTCACCGCGGAGAATGCCAGCACGATGGCTATCCAGTTCAGCCAGGCGAAGTTGCCGCTGCCCACGAGCCACAGCTGCGTGAAGATGATGATGCCCGCGGCGGCGCTGGCCACAGGCTGCGGCGCGAAGAGGAAGAACGGCACCACCAGCTGGGCAAAGTGGTTGCCCACCACCTCCAGCCGGTGGAAGGGCTTGGGCAGCAGGTGCGCCTGCCGGCTCAAGGGACCGGGCATCGGCTGGGTCTCGTGGTGGTAGTAGAGGGCAGTCAGGTCCCGCCATTCCCGGCCGCCGCGGATCTTGATCATCCCGGCGCCGAACTCCAGACGGAACACCAGCCACGCAACCAGGATCAGGATGGTCCGGGGCGGCTCAGTCTGGTCCGAGCCCAGGAACGCCACCGTGAAGCCGGCCTCCAGAAGCAGCATCTCCCAGCCGAAACCGTAAAAAGTCTGGCCAACATTCACGATCGACATGTACAGCAGCCACAAGGACAGGAACGCGATCAGCGGAACCCAGGGCGGTCCCAGCTGGGGGACCCCGGCAACCAGGAGGGCGGAAACGCCGAGGCCGGCAACGCAGACCAGGCGCAGCAGCCGGTCCGAATAGCGCCACCGGAAGAGCGTGGGCCGGCGCCGTGCACTGAAGCCCTCCAGGTAGTCGGGAACAGGGAGCAGCCCGCGCTCGCCCAGGAGTGCCGGAAACTGGTTCAGGGTGGACAGGAACGCAACAAAGTACAACGACGCCACGCCTCGCTGCAGCACATTCCGGGCGAATCCGTACTCCGGAGCATCGAACCAGGAAACCCAGTCCACGCACTCCACGTTACGCCCACGCCTGCCCGGGCTCCAGATCCGGCCGCCGGATCGGAACGCCATCTCCTGTGCGGGATACTTAAGCCATGCAGCCACGCAGAATCGTCCTTCTAGGGTCCACGGGTTCCATAGGCACCCAGGCGATTGACGTCGTCGACGGCGCCCCGCACCTTTTCGAGGTGGTGGCACTGAGCGCAGGCGGCGGCAACCTCGGGCTCCTGGCCAGGCAGGCCGTCCACACCGGGGTCAGCGTGGTGGGAATCGCTGCCGGGGATCCACGGCAGCTCGAAGCCCTGATCGCTGAGGCGGCGAGGAGCGCCGGGCGGCACGGGTACAAGCCAGAGATCATTTCCGGCCCGGACGCTTCGGCCCGGATCGCAGCGGTGGACGCCGATGTGGTCCTGAACGGCATCACCGGTTCCATCGGACTGGCACCCACCCTTGCGGCGTTGAAGTCAGGGGCAACGCTGGCCCTGGCCAACAAGGAATCGCTGATCGTCGGCGGCGAGCTGGTCAAGGCTGCCGCCCGGGCTGGCCAGATCGTTCCGGTGGACTCCGAGCACTCGGCCATTGCGCAGTGCCTGCGTTCCGGTTCCGCCGCCGAGGTGGAAAAGCTCATTCTGACCGCCTCAGGCGGCCCCTTCCGCGGCCGGACGAGGGAACAGCTCCACGATGTGTCCCCTCAGGAAGCGCTGGCGCACCCCACCTGGGACATGGGTCTGATGGTCACCACGAATTCGGCCACGCTGGTCAACAAGGGCCTTGAGCTCATTGAAGCCCATCTGCTGTTCGATGTGCCCCTGGACCGGATCGAGGTTGTGGTCCACCCGCAGTCAGTGGTGCACTCGATGGTCCAGTTCATTGACGGGTCAGTCATTGCCCAGGCGTCGCCGCCGGACATGCGCCTGCCCATTGCCTTAGGGCTGGGCTGGCCGGACAGGGTTCCCAAGGCCGCCGCAGCCTGCGACTGGACCAAAGCCACCAGCTGGACCTTCGAGCCTTTGGACTCGGCAGCCTTCCCGGCAGTGGCGCTGGCCAAGGACGCAGCCAAGCAGGGGAGTACCTTTCCGGCCGTCTTCAACGCGGCGAATGAGGAAGCGGTCACGGCCTTCCACGCAGGGCGCATCCGGTTCACAGAGATCGTGGACACCATCGATGCCGTCCTCAGCGAACATTCAGGTTCTTCCGGGCTGACACTGGAGTCGGTACTGGATGCTGAAAAATGGGCACGGGAGCGCGCCCACGAACGTTTAGCAGTCAGCAGTCTCTAGGAAGCAGCAGATCCACGCATGAGTCCCGTCATCCTCTTTATCCTCGGCGTCGTCTTCGTGGCGATCGGCATCGCCGTGTCCATCGCGCTTCACGAAGTGGGGCACCTGGTGCCGGCGAAGCTGTTCAAGGTGCGTGTCACCAAGTACATGATCGGCTTCGGCCCCACCCTCTGGTCGAAACGGAAGGGTGAAACCGAATACGGAGTCAAAGCGATCCCGCTGGGCGGCTACGTGTCCATGATCGGCATGTACCCGCCGAACAAGGACGACGGAACGGTCCGGCCCTCCAGCACCGGCATGTTCCAGACCCTGGCCACCGAAGCCCGCTCCATGGCCCACGAGGAGGTAGGCCCCGAGGACAGCAACCGGGTGTTCTACCGGCTGCCTGTGTGGAAAAAAGTCATCGTGATGCTGGGTGGCCCTGCGATGAACCTGCTGATCGGTGTGGCGCTCACAGCGGTCCTGCTGATGGGCTTCGGCGTGGCCACTGCCACCACCACCATCTCCGACGTCTCCAAGTGCCAGGTCGCGGCCGGCCAGACAGTCGACCCGGATTCCCCCGATTGCCGGCTGACCCCGGCGGCAGCGGCCGGACTCCTGCCCAAGGACGTAGTCACCTCGTTTGATGGAAAGACGGTCACCGGCTGGGACCAGCTGACCGAGTGGATCCGTGCATCCGCCGGCAGGGAAGTGAGCATCACGGTCCAACGCGACGGCGCCCCGGTCACCACCACGGTGACGCCGGTGCTGTCCGCGCGGCCCGTCGTCGGCGTTGACGGGCGCCAGGCCAAGGACGCCGCCGGGACACTCCTGTACCAGGACGTGGGCTTCCTGGGCATTGGCGCGCAGACCGAGCTGGTTCCCCAGCCGGCGTCGTCCGTCCTGCCCATGGCGGGGGAAAACATCAGGCAGGTGGCCGGTGTGGTGTTCAACCTGCCTGCCCGGGTGGTGGGCGTCGCCAAGGCGGCCTTCAGCGAGGAAGAGCGTGACCCCAACGGGCCCATCAGCGTGGTGGGTGTTGGGCGGGTTGCCGGTGAGGTGGCCGCCATGGAAGAGGTGCCCCTCCAGTCCAGGCTGGGTGCGCTGGTGGGGCTGCTGGCCGGACTGAACTTTGCGCTCGCGGTCTTCAACCTCATCCCGCTGCTCCCGCTCGACGGCGGCCATGTGGCCGGTGCGCTCTATGAAGGGGCCCGGCGGCGGGTGGCCAAGCTGTTCGGCAAGCCGGACCCGGGTGCCTTCGACATCGCCAAATTGCTGCCTGTGACCTATGTGGTGGCCGCCCTGCTGATGGGCATGAGTGCTTTGCTGATCTACGCCGACATCGTCAAGCCGGTGAACCTGTTCGGCTGAGCGGCTTCGGGGGAGTGCTTGCCTAAAACCGTGCAGTCCAGCTTCGCGGCAGTGCGGCGAGTCTTTTGGCCCTGTTGGCGTGATCCGGCCCGGAATTAACCTGAAACATGCGCGCGTCGAACCCGCAGATCGTCAGCCGCTGGATCCAGGCAGGGCTGTGGGCGCTGGCTCTGTCCTGGCTGGTCACAGCCTGGGCAACTCTGGAACCGCAGCCGGACCAGGCGAAGGACCCGGAAACCTGGGCGCGCTTTGTCAGTACCGACTCCTACCAGTTCAGCCACCTGTATGGCGGCACTGCAGGCACGATCCTGACCCTCCTTGGTGTCTTCGCCCTGGGCTGTTGCCTGGCCAACAGCCGTGCGGGCGGCCTCGCGCTGGCGGGAATGGTCACCACTGCTGCCGGAACGGCGCTGCTGCTCGTGCCGGCGGTCATCTCCACGTTCGCCAGCCCCGCCATTGGCAAGGCCTACCTGGCCGGAAACCGGGACGTGATGCAGCTGGAGTTTCCCGGCTCCATGAACGGGGCGTTCCTGCTCGGCCTCCTGCTGGCGTTAGTCGGCAACGTGCTCCTGGGGATCGCGGTCTGGCGTTCCCGCCTCCTGCCGCGCTGGGCGGGGGCACTCTGGGCTGCAGGCACCGTGCTGTTCTTCGTGCTGGGTGTCGTCCTGGGGCAGGCGACAACAGGTGCCAGCCTGCCAACCCAGTCTGCCGGGGCCGTGCTCATGGCTGTGGCAGGCGGATGGATTGCCTGGAGCGCATCAAGGCACCGTGCTGCAGCGCCGAACGTTACGACGACGGGTCCGGCCTGACTCGGCCTGGCTCTGCGCACAGGTGCTGCCTCGTACCGGCTGATTCCCACTATTCAGCCTTTTCCGGCTGATATCAGATAATCAGCTGTTTTCGATTGAATATTTCTTATCAGCCGCATACGGTTGTCCCATGTACGTTCTGACCATCGATCAGCGGGGCAGCACCGGCGATATCGATCGGGTCCCGGACCTGATTGCCGAGCTGGGCACGCTCACACACGCGCCCTTTGAGCGTTCCGTGGGTGATGAACTCCAGGGAGTCCTCGAAGACGCCGCAGAGGTGGTCGAGATCGCTTTGCACGCGCTCCGCAGCGGGCGCTGGTACGTCGGGATCGGGATCGGTACCGTGCAGCTGATGACCGGCGCAAGCCCGCGTGAAGGATCCGGAAGCGGCTTTGTGGCGGCTCGAAAGGCCGTGGAACTGGCAAAGGGCGCGGCAGGCCAGGTCCCATTGTCAGTGGTGTCCGGCAGTATGGGCCGTGGCCGGGAGGTTCCTCCCGCAGCCAAGGAAGGATCCATGGCAAGTGCAAATGCCCAGGCAGTGCTTCGCCTGATCGGACGCGTCGTGCAGCAGCGGACAGAGGCCCAATGGCGGGTGGTCGATCGGCTCCGGGAGCTCCAAACCGGTGAGGGAAGGCACGGCAGCCAGAAACAAGTGGCCCGCGACCTCGGGATAACTGAGCAATCGGTGAGCCGTGCAGTGCTCAGATCCGGTTGGCCGGAAGAATGGGCTGCCAGGCCTGCTGCAGCCATGCTGCTGGACTACGCTCGTTCCCAGATTGAAGGAGACCGGTGAACGCACTCTGGATCACCATTGCCCTGATTGTGGCCGGATTCGCGGGGTGGCCCGTGACGGCACTGGTGTTCCGGCTCGCCAGGACCATCGATGACAAGGCCGACGCCGCCGGGAAGACGGAACAGGACGCGTCAGTCCAGGACCCGTCCGCCGACGTCACAGTGGACACTCTTCCGGCGGGCCCGCCGGCCCAGGCGGGACAAACCGTCGACGGAGAGCTGACCACCGGGGCCAGCCACCCGACGTCGGACGTTACCCACCCGGTGCCACCGATTCCGGCCCAGCGGATCCTGCGGGGCGGCGCAATTATCGGCGTCCTCGAGCGCCTCGGAGTCTGCCTGGCCATCCTGGCCGGACAGCCGGTGGCCATTGCCTACATTGTGGCTGTCAAAGGCCTGGGCAGGTTCGCCGAACTGAAGGAAACCCCCGTGGCGGCGGAACGGTTCATCATCGGGACGCTCACTTCGATGCTGTGGGCTGCGGGGACGGCGGCGATCGCCAAGGTCTTCTTCCTGAGCTGAGCTGGGCTGAGCTGGGCTGAACTGGGCTGCGCTGAACTGAGCCGGGTCTGCGCTTCCGGGTCTGAGGGGCCGGCTGTGGAGCGGACCCTGCCCGCCGGATCGGCGACAGGCCACGCCGGGGGATAGGGTGTCCTTATGACTGTTTTTGCCGTTGAGTACGTGTACGCCGCAGATTCCTCCGCCACCCGCGATGAACACCGCCCTGCCCACCGCGGCTGGCTTGCCGGTCTCGCGGAGGACGGCCGGCTCCTGACCAGCGGACCCTACGGTGACGGCGCAGGCGCCCTGCTGATCTTCAAGGTCCAGGACGAAGCCGCACTGAACGACCTCCTGAAACAGGACCCCTTCGCCGTCGCGGGAACCATCGCCGGTATCCGCAGTACAGAATGGACTCCCGTGATCGGCATCCTGGCAGCGCACGCGTCCTGATTCCGACGGACCTCTCTCACCCCCGATAAAACCTACCCAAGGAGTCCACGTGACCTCGGTCAGCCTGGGAATGCCGTCAGCACCGCCACCCGTCCTCGCCCCCCGCCGCAAGACGCGCCAGATCAAGGTGGGCTCCGTGGGAGTCGGCTCGGACTCGCCCATCAGCGTGCAGTCCATGACCACCACGCCCACCACGGACATCAACGCCACACTGCAGCAGATTGCTGAACTCACCGCTTCGGGTTGCGACATCGTGCGCGTGGCCTGCCCGTCTGCCGATGATGCCGAGGCGCTGCCCATCATCGCCCGCAAATCCCAGATCCCCGTTATCGCGGATATCCATTTCCAGCCCAAGTACGTGTTCGCGGCCATCGAGGCCGGCTGCGCCGCCGTCCGCGTGAATCCGGGCAACATCCGCAAGTTCGATGACCAGGTCAAGGAGATCGCCCGCGCGGCGAAGGACCACGGCACCTCGATCCGGATCGGCATCAACGCAGGTTCGCTGGAACCCGGGATCCTCAAGAAGTACGGCAAGGCCACACCTGAGGCGCTGGTGGAGTCCGCCGTGTGGGAGGCTTCGCTGTTCGAGGAGCACGGCTTCAACGACTTCAAAATTTCGGTCAAGCACAATGACCCGGTCATCATGGTCGCCGCCTATGAGATGCTGGCCGAGCAGGGCGACTGGCCACTGCACCTGGGCGTGACCGAAGCCGGGCCGGCTTTCCAGGGCACCATCAAGTCGGCCACCGCCTTTGGGGCACTTCTCTCACGGGGCATCGGCGACACCATTCGTGTTTCGCTGTCCGCCCCGCCGGTGGAGGAAATCAAGGTGGGCAACCAGATCCTCCAGTCACTGAACCTGCGCCCGCGAAAGCTCGAAATCGTTTCCTGTCCTTCGTGCGGCCGCGCCCAGGTTGATGTCTACACCCTCGCCGAGCAGGTCACCGCCGGCCTGGAAGGAATGGAGATTCCGCTGCGCGTGGCTGTCATGGGCTGCGTGGTGAACGGACCCGGCGAAGCACGCGAAGCGGACCTCGGAGTGGCGTCCGGCAACGGCAAGGGCCAGATCTTTGTGAAGGGCGAAGTTATCAAGACTGTGCCTGAAAGTGAGATTGTTGAGACACTGATCGAAGAGGCCATGCGCATTGCTGAAGAGATGGGGGAGGCCGATGGCGAAGATGCTGTCAAGGGTAGCCCCGTGGTTAGCGTCTCATAAGCCGGGGACCGCAGAGGCGGGGATATCCGTCCATGCCCTTTCCGGCGCGGACACCCCTGCCCTCCGGCACCTTGCGCAGCAGGACCCGGTGGCCAATGTCTTCATCCTTGCCCACCTGCGGTCCGTAGGCACCGCAGCGCCTACCACCGGCGGTGCCGCCGTCCTGGGCGTGTTCGACGACGGCATCCTGGTGGGTGCCTGCTGGACCGGGGCCAACCTTGTGCCGGTCGAACTTGACCCCGCGTTCGCGGGGCTCGTGGCAGCCGCGGCAAGCAGCTCCGGGCGCCGCTTCGCATCGGCTTTCGGGCCCGCGGAGGCGGTTCTCGCGCTCCACTCCGAGCTTGCCGAACTGGGGCACACGGCCCACGAAGTGCGGGACGAACAGCCCCTCATGACCCTTGACCAGCCGCCGGCCGTAGCACCCAACGCTGACCTGGCGCTGGGCCGGCTGGCCGATTTTGACCGGATCCTGCCGGCCTGCGCGGCCATGTTCGAAGAGGAAGTGGGCTACTCGCCCTTCCTGGGCGGCAAGGAGTTCTACAGCCGCCGCGTTGAAGGCCTGATCCGGCAAGGCCACTCACTGGCCCACGTCAACAGCTCCGGCGAGGTGGTCTTCAAGGCCGAGCTGGGGGCGGTAACCGCGGACGTCACGCAGATCCAGGGCGTCTGGATGAACCCCGGCTACCGCGGGCAGGGGCTGAGCGCCGGCTATATGGCAGCCGTGGTGGAGCAGGCCAGGAAACTCGCTCCCGTGACCAGCCTGTACGTGAACGGTTTCAACCTCCGCGCCCGGTCGACGTATGAGCGCGTCGGTTTCCGCCAGGTGGGCACCTTCGCTACGGTTCTCTTTTAGCCGGCTTTTCTTCGGGCAGGTCTCCGGTCAGGTAACGCTGGACGTTCGGGGCAACAAGCCGGATCACGTCCTCAGGCGAGGCGGAGGCGAGGGGTTCAAGCCGCACCACATAGCGGACCAGCATCAGGCCCACCATCTG
Organism: Pseudarthrobacter cremeus; assembly: GCF_051857465.1. Classification (NCBI taxonomy): domain Bacteria; kingdom Bacillati; phylum Actinomycetota; class Actinomycetes; order Micrococcales; family Micrococcaceae; genus Pseudarthrobacter; species Pseudarthrobacter cremeus. The sequence continues at coordinate 153,946 of NZ_JBPZHC010000009.1, forward strand.
TGTGGCCACCAGGTTTCCGCGCAAAGCAACTTCCGCGGGCGGACCGGGCACCCCCGCCATGATCCGGCTGAGGATGGCCCGCGATACGAGTTCCCGCAGCAGCAGGGTCTTGGCTTTGGAACCGATGGTTCCCCGCAGAAAGGCCACCAGGCTGTGCTGGGCGGGGCTCTCCCACACGCGAAGCACTGCCCGCACAATCGCCTCGGCCCTGTCCTCCGGGGGGTGTTCGTCGACGCCCTCAAGGACTTTTTCCGGGTCGACCGGCAATGCCACGCTGAGCGCGAACAGCTCGTCCTTGCCGTCGAAGAAGTGGTGGACCATGGCAGGGTCCACACCGGCTTCCCGGGCAACCCCGCGGAGGCTGGTTCCTTCGAAACCCTGTTCGGCGAACAGCCTCCGGGCGGTCTCCAGGATCTCGGCGCGCGACTCCGTTGCCCCGCCCCGCCGGCCACGCCGCCCGGACCCGGCTGTGGCGCCGTCGTCGTCCGTCCTTCCGTTCACGCGGTCCGCCGACGCAGGGTCAATGATGCCAGCACCAGGACCGCCAGGACTATGGCCGCGATGACCCCGGCGTCCATCCACAGCCGGTCACTGGGATCGGCGTTGGCGGCGATCTCCTGCAGCGCATCCACCGAGTAGGTGAGCGGCAGGACATTCGCCACCGCTTCGAGGACGTCGTTCATCCGGTCGCGGGCGACAAAGAGGCCGCACAGCAGGATTTGCGGGACCACCACCACCGGCATGAACTGCACGGCCTGGAATTCCGTCCGGGCGAACGCCGAGCACAGCAGGCCCAGGGCGACGCCCAGCACCGCATTGATCACGGCGATCATCACCACCAGTCCAGGGCTTCCCTGGATGTCCAGGCCAAGGATCCAGTACGCCACCCCTGTGGCAACCAGCGACTGCAGGGCGGCCATGATGGAGAAGGCCAGGCCGTAGCCGAACAGCAGGTCGGCCTTATGAACCGGCGTGGTCAGCAGCCGCTCCAGGGTCCCGGACGTGCGTTCACGCAGCATGGTGATGGAAGTGACCAGGAACATGACCACAAAAGGAAAGATCGCCAGCATCATCAGGCCAACGCGGTCGAACGTCCTGGGGACTCCTGGCGGGAGTGTTTCGTTCTCGAAGAGGAAGTACACAGCGGTCAGCAGCAGCGCCGGCACTACCAGGATCAGCGCGACACTGCGGTGGTCGTGGCGGAGCTGGTCCAGGACCCGCCGGGCAGTGGCCAGCATCATCATCAGGTTCATGGCCGCACGGTCCTTTCAGCCGGGCTCCCGCGATGTTCGGGGGAGCGGCCGGACTGCTCGGCAGCATGCAGGATGATATGCAGGAATGCCTGCTCGAGATCGGCGCTCTGCCCGCGCTGGCTCAATTCAGCCGGCGTCAGCTGCGCAAGGAGCCTGCCCTCACGCAGGAGCAGGAGCGATTCGCAGTGGCTTGCTTCCTCCATCACGTGGCTGGAGACCAGGAGGGTTGTCCCCGCATCGGCCATCGACCGGAACCTGCCCCACAGGTCCGCCCGGAGGACAGGATCAAGGCCGACGGTCGGCTCATCGAGGACCAGCAGTGCCGGATGCGCCACGAGGGCGCACGCCAGGGAGACCCTGCTGAGCTCCCCGCCGGAAAGATCGCCGGTTTTTTGCCGGGTTTGGGGTTCAAGTCCGACGGCGGCGATCGCCTCTGCCGCCGCATCCCGGCCCTTGCGGTGCATGGCGCCGAAGTAGCGGACGTTCGCTTCAACGGTCAGGTCCGGATAAACACTCGGAGACTGGCTTACATAGCCCACCTGGTGCCGAAGATCAGGGTGGCCTGCTGGAAGGCCGAGAACCTCGATCGAGCCGGACGTCAGGGCCTGGACACCCATGATTGCCCGCATGAGGGTGGTTTTTCCGCTGCCGGACGGTCCCAGGAGTCCGGTGATCCGGCCCGCCGGGATGGCGAAGTCAAGACCACGCAGAATGGGAGTCTTGTCCCGGACGATGTGAAGGGCAGTGGCGGTGACACCCGCCCCGCTCCGGGGGGCCGGCGATGATGCTGCGTGGGACATTGATGCCTCCGTGCCCTGACAATCCTTTTAATTCACCACCTGATGAATTAAAACTAGGCCTGCCCGGAACCATCGTCAATAACTTCGAATTGAAAAAATACTTGTCATCGTGTCGGCTATCACATAAGTTCGATCTAGCTGCGCTGGAGTGGGTGGGCGGTCTCACCAGTCCTCACCAGTAAACCAACGGCGTAAACGGCAAGAAAAGCCACGCCCGGCCGCAATGACCAGCCCGAATGGGGGCCAGGGGCTTTGCAGCCCGGGCGTGGCTTTTCGCTGTATTCGGCCACGGGAATCGCCGGCGGGCCCGCACGCTCCCGCGGGCATCGGCGTTGCTTGCCGGTAGATTAGTACCCAGACGAATTGCCCGGCTCTGCTTTCCAGCAGCCATTCCCCAGAAACGGATACCCGCCCGTGGTCACAAGAATGTCCCAGCTTTTCCTGCGCACCCTGCGCGAAGATCCCGTCGATGCCGAGGTGGCGAGTCACCGGCTGCTGGTGCGGGCCGGCTACATCCGGCGCGCAGCGCCCGGCATCTATACCTGGCTGCCGCTGGGGCTCAGTGTGCTCCGCAAGGTCGAAGCCGTCATCCGCGAGGAAATGGCAGCCATCGGCGCCCAGGAAGTCCACTTCCCGGCGTTGCTGCCGCGCGAGCCCTATGAGGCCACCAACCGGTGGACCGAATATGGCGAGGGCCTGTTCCGGCTCCAGGACCGCAAGGGTGCGGACTACCTGCTCGCCCCGACGCACGAGGAAATGTTCACGCTCCTGGTCAAGGACCTGTACTCCTCCTACAAGGACCTGCCCCTAAGCCTCTACCAGATCCAGAACAAGTACCGCGACGAGGCACGTCCCCGGGCGGGACTGCTGCGCGGCCGCGAATTCATCATGAAGGATTCGTACTCCTTCGACGTGGACGACGCCGGCCTGGACGCCAGCTACGCAGCGCACCGAGCCGCCTATATCCGCATCTTTGAGCGCCTGGGCCTGGAGGTCATTCCCGTTGCCGCCACGGCCGGCGCCATGGGCGGCTCCAAGAGCGAGGAATTCCTGCACCCCACCGAGGTCGGCGAGGACACCTTCGTGCGGTCCGCGGGCGGCTACGCAGCCAACGTCGAGGCCGTCACCACCGTGGTCCCGGCAGACACCGACTTCACCGATGCCCCGGCCGCAGAGGTCCTGGACACCCCGGACACACCCACCATCGAGACTCTGGTGGCAGCCGCCAATGAGATTTCTCCCCGGACAGAGGCCGACGGCGGCGCCTGGACCGGTGCCGACACCCTCAAGAACGTGGTCCTCGCCGTCACCCTGCCCACTGGTGAACGCCAGTTGGTTGTCATCGGCCTGCCCGGTGACCGCGGGGTGGACCTGAAGCGGGTGGAGGCCAACATCGGGCGTTACCTGCCGATCGCCGGCGAGATCGGGCTGGAAGCCGCCAACGACGATGACCTCAAGAAGCAGCCCCTGATCGTCAAGGGCTACCTTGGCCCGGGCCTGTCACTGGCTGAACCGCTCCTGGGCACTGAAAGCGCCACCAAGCTGCTGTACCTGGTCGATCCCCGTGTTGTCAGCGGCACGGCCTGGGTGACCGGCGCCAACGAGGCCGGAAAGCACGTGTTCGGCCTCGTGGCCGGCCGCGACTTCGGCTGGGACGGCACCATCGAATGCACCGACGTCCGCGAAGGCGATCCCGCCCCGGACGGCTCCGGACCACTGGAGATCGCGCGCGGCATCGAGATGGGCCACATCTTCCAGCTCGGCCGAAAGTACGCGGCGGCCCTGGAGCTGAAGGTCCTGGACCAGAACGGCAAACAGGTGGTGGTCACCATGGGCTCCTACGGCGTGGGCGTCACCCGGGCCGTGGCCGCCCTCGCAGAGTCCAACCACGACGACAGGGGCCTCGTCTGGCCCCGCGCCGTCGCCCCCGCCGATGTCCACGTCGTGGCAGTTGGCCGCGGCGAGGAGATCTTCGCGGCTGCGGAGAAGCTGGCGCTGGAACTCGAGGCCGCCGGTCTGGACGTCATCTATGACGACCGCCCCAAGGTTTCCCCCGGCGTGAAGTTCGGCGACGCCGAACTCGTCGGCGTCCCCACTATCCTGGCCGTCGGCCGCGGCCTGGTGGACGGCGTGGTGGAGATCAAGGACCGCCGCAGCGGCGAAGCGGAAAACGTGGCCGTGGACAAGGCTGTCGACTACGTGGTCACCGCCGTCCGCGGCTAAGACGCGGCGGTGATTTCGGGGTTCGAGTCGATCCAGACCGCCACGATCATCCTGATTGTGGTGGCTGGATTCGCCGCCGGCTGGGTTGACGCTGTGGTGGGCGGCGGCGGGCTGATCCAGCTTCCCGCCCTGCTGCTGGTGCCCGGCATCACGCCGGTCCAGGCGCTGGCCACCAACAAGATGGGGTCCATTTTCGGCACCACCACCAGCGCGGTGACGTACTACGGACGAGTGAAACCTGATCTCAGGACGGCCATACCCATGGCCGTCATCGCCCTGGCCGGCAGCTTCGGCGGCGCAGTCCTGGCTGCGACTTTGCCGGCCAGTGTCTTCAAACCAATCATCGTTCTCGCGCTGGTCGCCGTCGCACTTTTTACCGCCCTCAAACCTGACGTCGGTGACATCACCGTGCTGCGGCACGACGGCCACACCCACTACGTCGTGGCGTGCCTGATCGGGGCGGTGATCGGTTTTTATGACGGCCTCATCGGCCCGGGAACCGGCTCGTTCCTCATCATCGCGCTCGTCTCGGCAATGGGCTACGCATTCCTGGAAGCCAGTGCCAAGGCCAAAATCGTGAACATGGCCACCAACGCCGGGGCCCTGCTGTTCTTCCTGCCCCACGGATCCCTGCTGTGGGGCGTGGGCCTCATGCTTGGCCTTGCCAACATGGCCGGCGGCTACCTGGGGGCGCGGACCGCCGTCAAGCAGGGAAGCCGCTTCGTCCGTGTCGTTTTCCTGCTGGTGGTGGGTGCACTGATCATCAAGCTTGGCTTGGACGTCTGGGCCGAAAACTTCGCCTGACCGGGCCGTCCGGAAACCCTCGCAGGCCCGGCCCGCCGGGCGTACCATGCTGGTATGTCCGCAGGCGGGGAACCCTATTCGGAAGCACTGTCAGTAGCGGCCGCGCGGGCCAGGGAGTGGCTGGAGAGCCTGCCGGACAGGCGGGTCGGACCCCTGAAAAACGCCCACGACCTCGCAGCGGACTTCGGCGGGCCCCTTCCCGGGCAGGGCATGCCGGCCTCGGCCGTGGTGGAGTATCTTGCGGACAAGGCCGGGCCGGGCCTTATGGCCATGCCGGCCGGACGGTTCTTCGGTTGGGTGATCGGCGGGACGTTGCCGGCAGCTCTGGCTGCGGACTGGCTGGTCAGCGCCTGGGACCAGAACTCCGGCCTGCGCTACGCCACCCCCGCCATAGCCGCCATCGAAGACGGCGCCGCGTCCTGGCTGCTGGACCTTTTGGGGCTCCCGGCAGAATCCGATGTCGGCTTCACCACCGGGGCCACCATGGCCAACTTCACCGGGCTCGCTGCCGCACGCTGGCGGCTGCTGACCGACGCAGGGTGGGACCTGGACCGGGACGGGCTCGCGGGCGCTCCACGGATCAGGTGTTTGGTGGGGCAGGAACGGCACGACACCATTGACCTCGGGCTGCGCTACCTCGGCCTGGGCCGGCCTGCCCCCGTCCCGGCAGACACCCAGGGCCGGCTGCTCCCGGCAGAACTGGACCGGATGCTTTCGGCTTCCTCCGGTCCGGCACTGGTGTGTCTCCAGGCAGGCAACCTCCATTCCGGAGCCTTCGACCCGTTTGAGGACGCCATCCGGATCGCCCGGCGCCATGGTGCGTGGGTGCACGTGGACGGCGCCTTCGGCCTCTGGGCGGCCGCCGTCCCCGAATTCGCGCACCTCACCCAGGGCATGGAGTTGGCCGATTCGTGGGGGACTGATGCGCACAAGACCCTGAATGTCCCGTATGACTGCGGCATCGCCGTAGTCAAGGATTCGAACGCCCTGCGCAGCGCCATGGGCGTGCACACCAGCTACTTGATCCAGGATCCGGAAGGTCCCGGGGACCCGCATGAAAAGGTTCCGGAACTGTCCCGCCGGGGCCGTGGCGTGCCGGTGTGGGCGGCCCTCCGCTCCCTCGGCCGCGAAGGGGTGGCAGCGCAGGTCCGGGCGCTTACCGACGCCGCTGCACGGATCGGCAAGCGGCTGGCGGAAGTGGATGGCATCGAGGTGCTCAACGACGTGGACTACACCCAGGTTTCCCTCGCCTTCGCCGACGACGCCATCACCCGTGCCGTGACGGCCCGGGTGATCGCGGACGGCAAAGTCTGGATGTCCGGCTCGCACTGGCAGGGCCGGGACGTCCTGCGCGTCTCTGTGAGCAATTGGAGCACTGACGCGGACGACGTCGACACCGCCGTTGAAGCGGTCAGCTCAGCTTTGTCAGCGGTGAAGTCTGCGGGCAGCTGACCGTACGGCCAGGGCCTGAGCCCGCCGGGCGGCACGCGTTCCTCAGCCGGCGGAATGCCCCGGTTCCGGCAGGTCATGGGCGGCGGGCAGCCCGTCAAGGGTCCGCCCGGCCAGGGTGCTGGCAACCCACAACGACCGGGCGAGGTCGCCCTGCCGGCCTGGATGCGAGGCGTACTGCAGGGCGTTTTCCACTTCGCGGGCGACGGCCCACTGGCGCGCGGCTTCCGGGTCAACGCCGGCAGCGGAGCTGAAGTCCCGGCAGCGCTGCCTTAACCCTGCGGCCGGATCCGCGCGGGGCAGGTCGCCCAGACGGTTCCACAGAAGCGGTGCGACGGCGAACGCGGCTTCGCCGACCATGGGTTGAGGGTCGATGGCAGCAAAGCCTCCCTGCGGCCTGGCCAGGATATTCAGGAAATGAAGATCCGTGTGGACCAGGACGTCGTGTCCCGAGCGGCGTCCCACGGCGCCGCGGGTCTGGCAGACTTCCAAAGCCGCTTCGAGCAGCCAGCGCGGGAAGGGGCGGCCCTGCTGTTCCCATTCGGCGGGCAGGTCATCGCTCCACTGTTCCGCCTGTGCGGCGATGTGGTTGAACTCCCGCCATTGGGGTCGGGTGTCCGGTGGCAGGCTCAACAGCGGCATGAGGTTGCCCCAGACCTCCAATGCCTCGTGCAGCGGCACACTCTGCAGGGAGCAGTTCCCGTTCAGCCGCTCCAGGAGCATGGCGCAGGTACCCGCGTCGGACTCCAGCAGGCGGACGGCGCCGTGTCCTCCCCACAGCGCAAGAGCGTGGCGTTCAACCCTGGCCTCGTCGTGGGGGAATGCGATCTTCAGGGCGGCAGGTGTGCCGTCCTTCCTGAGGACCGGGACCACCACGGCGCCATGCCCGTGCCAGGGCAATCCGCCGGGTCCAAGGTCAACGGCCAGCTCCCAATGCTCCAGCCGCCCCTGGACCAGGTCAGGCAGCGAGGCAAGCCAGGCACGGCCTGCGCTGCTGCCGCCGTAGCGCAGGCTGAGGGCCGGCGGGATGGGAACCTCTGTCCGCAGCATCACATCACGCCGCTTGCCCCGAGCAGGTTGCCGATCGAGAACGTCGCAACGAGGGCCGCAGCGCCTCCCACCACCACCCGCACGGCCGCCCGCAGCTTCGAGCCTCCGCCGATCCAGGCGCCCAGCGCACCAGTGGCGGCGAGTGCCACCAGGACGGCGACGAACGTCAGGGGCACCCGGATGTCCGCCGGCGGAAGGAGGATGGCCAGCATTGGCAGGACGGCGCCGATCAAGAATGCGACAGCCGACGCAAAGGCGGCGTGCCACGGACTCACGATGTCTGTCTCGTCGATGTTCAGTTCTGCCGAGAGGTGGGCGCCCAGGGCATCGTGGGCCGTGAGCTCCCGGGCAACCGTCTGCGCAGTGGCCACGCTGAGGCCTTTGGACTGATAGATCGCCGCGAGTTCCGCGAGCTCCTCGTCAGGCTGTTCGAGAAGTTCACGGCGTTCTTTCTCGATCAGGGCCTTCTGGCTGTCCTTCTGGCTGCTGACGGAGACGTATTCGCCCAAAGCCATGGAGATCGCGCCGCCCACTACGCCGGCGGCACCGGCCACCAGAATCGGGCCTGCCTCGTTGGTCACACCGGCGACACCCACCACGATGGCGGCGACCGAGACGATTCCGTCGTTGGCACCCAGGACGCCGGCGCGAAGCCAGTTGAGGCGGTGGGCGATGTCATTGTGGTGCGGCTCGTCCTCGTGAAGAGCCGGTGCAGATGCGTTGTCCATGCCTACAGCAAAGCATTAGCGCCCGCGGCGTGCCAGTGTGCCAAGGCTCAGCTGACTTCCAACCGGGTGCTCTGGTTTTGCGCCCTAGCCGCGGGCGGTGGTGGACGGTTCCGGCACGCCGGCCGCGGACGGCTTCGGGGCCCGGACCGTCTCCGGCAGTTCCGGCAGTTCCGGTTCGGCCAGGACCAGGCCGGGCACGGCGCCCGGGGAGCTGCCCCAGTGCAAGGTCCTGCGGGCGGCAGACTGGAGCGCCGCTATGGCCCAGACCCTGCCGGATCCTTCGCTCAGGGCTACCAGGTCGCCGTACACCGGGAGGCTCCCTGCCTCGAGGGCCCCGAGTGCGGTGGCGGGTGCGGCAAGGAAGGCCTGGCTCAAGGGATAGCCGGCAGGTTGGGGAGGCACGCCGGTGCAGCCGGCCGCGGCGAGTGCCTCGGCGTCGCCGTGGAGGTCCTGGTGCTGTGCCAGGAAGCCCGACGCCGGAACCGCCGAACCGGCGTCAAGCCGGGTCAGCGCGGCCTGGTAGGCGTAGACGAGTTCCAGCTCCGCTGCCACGGCCGACGCCAGGGCCGAACCCAGACTGCTGCCGTCCCCGGGTGGCCCGGCCGGGCAGCTTGCGGCGGCCGAAACGGTGGACCTGTCACTTGCCTGTGCTGTGGGGGAGTGGGCGCCGGCGTCCGGAAGATCCGCAACCGGAGTGGCGGCCAGGGCTATCCCGGCAGCCTTGGCGATGTCCTCTGCTGCCAGCAGCTGGGCCGTGCCGGCGCCGGCCAGGAGGCGGGCCATACCGCCGTCGGCCGTTTCTGCGTCCTTCAGGCGCCGGGCCGCACTTGCCTGAAGTGCCCCGGCGAGCTCCGCCGCTGATGGCGGGGCCGCCGAAGGAGGCGGAGGCGACGGGACAGAGGACGCTGGCGGCCCGGAAGCTGTCGAATCTCCCGGCAGCATCAAGGCCCGGGCGTGGACAGTCAGCAAAGTCACAGCGCGGCCCACGGCGGCGGCCTGTGCGCCTGACGGTACGTCTCCGGCGGCGCGTTCAAGTACGAGGCCGGCGGACCTGAGTGACAGGGCATCCGAGTACGCGGACGCCCTCGCCTGCTCGGAAAACGGCGGTGTGTGGGGAACTTCAGGCCCGCGGGGGATCACGACAAATCCCAGGCTGAGGACAAGAAGGGCTGCCAGCGAAAAAACGGCATACCGGAAATAGCGCCTGGGGCGGCCGTTTTCCTGCGTGTCGTCATTCACAACAGACCATGTTGTCACGCCTGATGCCAATCTCCGTGCACCACTGCGGCCGGATAATCGCTAGGCTAGTAGTCACAACATCATCTATCGGAGGCGGCCGGAATCGTGAGTAATGCAGAAGCCACGACTTCATCAGAACCTACCGGGGCGGGCAAACCCGAGGCTGCGCCCGCTTACAATCCGGAAGCTGCCCGGCTGCGGGCCCTGCTGGAACCCGCAGTCCAGGCCAACCGCCTCTATCTTGAGGATGTCTCCATCAACGCCGGCTCACACCGGGTGGTCCACGTCGTCGTGGACCTGCCGCAGGAGGAAACGGGCGGGGTGAACCTTGACGTCATCTCCGACATCTCCAGGGTCCTCTCCGATGTCCTGGACAACGATCCTGCCGATGACGGCCGCCCGTATGATCTTGAAGTCTCCTCCCCGGGGGTGGGGCGTCCCCTGACCGAACCGAGGCACTGGCACCGGGCCCGCGGCCGCATGGTCAAGGTCAACGTCATCCAGGGCGAGAACGTCACCGGCCGGGTCCAGTCAGTGGACGACTCCGGCGTGACGCTCGTCCCGGAGATCGAGGTCAAAAAGGGCATGAAGGCCAAACAGGGCGAACCGGTAAAACTTCCTTTCGACAGGATCCGCAACGGAAAAGTCGAGATCGAATTCAGCCACCTCGAAGAGGCCGGTCTGGAAACTGAACACAATGGACCTTCTGAGGAGGCCTGATGGATATTGACATGAGCGCGCTGAGACTTCTGGAGCGTGAACGGGAAATTCCGCTGGACCTCCTGATCCCCACCATCGAGCAGGCGCTCCTGGTGGCCTATCACAAGTCGCCCGGGGCTTTCGAGAAGGCCCGCGCAGAGCTGGACCGCAAGAGCGGCCACGTCACCATCTGGGCCGTGGAGATCGACGACGACGGCGCCCCGATCGGCGAGTTCGAGGACACCCCGGCCGGTTTCGGCCGCATCGCGGCAAGCACCGCCCGGCAGATCATCCTCCAGCGCCTGCGCGACGTGGAGGACGACGCCGTCCTGGGCGAGTTCAAGGGACGCGAGGGCGAACTCGTGTCCGGGACCATCCAGCAGGGCAACAACCCGCACATGATCCAGGTCAACCTGGGTTCGGTGGAGGCCCTGCTGCCGCCGCCCGAGCAGGTACCGGGGGAGAAGTACACCCACGGCAACCGGCTCCGTGCCCTGGTGATCGATGTCCACCGCGGCACCAAAGGCCCGTCGGTCACCCTTTCCCGGTCGCACCCGGGCCTGGTCCGGAAGCTCTTCGAACTGGAGGTGCCGGAGATTGCCGACCGCTCCGTGGAGATTGTTGCCCTGGCCCGCGAGGCCGGCCACCGCACCAAGATCGCCGTCAAAGCCAACACCCAGGGCATCAACGCCAAGGGAGCCTGCATCGGCGAAATGGGTTCGCGCGTCCGGGCCGTCATGACTGAACTGAACGACGAGAAAATCGACATCGTCGACTACAGCGAAGATCCTGCCGCGTTCATTGCCAGCGCCCTCTCGCCTTCGCGTGTGAACTCCGTCACGATCACCGATGAGGCCACCAGGTCTGCGCGTGTTGTGGTTCCCGACTACCAGCTCTCGCTGGCAATCGGCAAGGAAGGCCAGAACGCCCGCCTGGCAGCGAAACTGACCGGATGGCGGATCGATATCGTCTCCGACGCTGCCGCGCCGCGGGATCACTGACCTGCATCCGCCGCGCCTCCCCGGGCGCTGGTACCTGCCGCGGCTTCCGCACCGGAAGCCGCGGTTTCAGGCAGAACGGCCCGGAGGGTCTAGAATAGAACGTGACCGCGCCTAACGGCCGGTATTCGTGTGCCCTGAGAATTCCTGATCCGCTGACTTGCGGTGAGGGGATTCCGGGCCGGCAGTTATGAACGTCAGGATGATGCTCCCCGTGGCAGAAGTGCTTCACAGCGAGAATCAACCGCAGCGTACCTGCATCGGATGCCGAAAGAAGGGTGCGCGGTCGGAGTTACTCCGGCTCGTCGCCGAAAGCACTGGTTCCACCACAGTGCTGGTTGACGAACGACGCCGGATGGCTGGCAGGGGAGCATGGCTGCACCCCAGCGAAGCGTGCCTTGCCCTGGCGGTGAAGCGGCGTGCATTCGGACGTGCCCTCAACGGCGCAACCGGAACCGCCGACGTCGAACGCCGGATCCTGGCAGGCAAGCAAGCCGGCCCGTTGCGGAAACCTCCGGTAGCTGCAGCAAAAACCGTCCAACCTGAAAGCGGGTCAGAAAACTGATGGAAACCCGATGAGTTCCCAGCGATGAGTGCGCAACGATGACAACTTTGTTGCGCTCTGCAATGGGCCCGACAGCTGCAAACGCGGCTGGGGCCCGCAGTAAGAAGTAGACGGTTCGTGCCTGGCTCGGTGCGGACCGAGACAGGAGAAATGTGGCCAAGGTCCGCGTACATGAGCTCGCTAAAGAGCTCGGTATTACTTCCAAAGATGCAGTGACAAAACTGCAGGAACTGGGCGAATTCGTTCGCTCCGCCTCGTCAACAATTGAGGCCCCGGTGGTGCGGAAACTCCGCAACGCCTACCCCGACGCCGCGGCAAACGCCGCAGCTCCGGCAGCTGCGCCCAAGGCGCCGGCCCCGGCTGCAGCAACTGCACCCGCAGCACCGGCCCCGTCGGCTGACTCACGTCCGGCAGCTCCCACGGCGCCTGCAGCACCTGCTGCCGCAGCGCCTGCTGCTGCCGCTCCGGCGGCCCCGGCTGCAGCTGCAGCTCCGGCCGCCCCCGCTGCCAGTGCTCCGGCATCCCCGTTCAACGGTGCAAAGCCTGGTGCCCGTCCGGCCCCCAAGGCTGAGACTCCGGCCGCACCCACCCGCCAGGGATCACCGCAGGGTGGATCCCAGGGCGGTTCGGCACCCCGCCCCGGCGGTCCCCGCCCGGGCAACAACCCTTTCGCCACCTCCCAGGGCATGCCCCGCGGCCGTGGCGGCGACGGGGAACGCGCTCCGCGTCCGGGTAACAACCCGTTCGCACCTTCACAGGGCATGCCCCGGTCCGGTGGAAGCCGGCCCGACGGTGACCGTCCAGGTGGTCCCCGTCCCGCAGCCGGTGCAGGCGGCCCCCGTCCGGGTGGTCCCCGTCCCGCAGCCGGTGCAGGCGGCCCCCGTCCGGGTGGTCCGCGTCCCGCAGCCGGTGCAGGCGGCCCCCGCCCGGCAGGTGCCGGTGGAAACCGTCCTACCCCGGGCATGATGCCCAACCGCACTGAGCGTCCCGCACCGGCCGGTGCAGGACGTCCCGGTGGCGGCGCACGCGGTCCCGGACGTCCGGGCGGCGCGCCAGGTACAGGCGGCGCTCCCGGTGCCGGTGGCGGCGCTCCGGCCGGCGGCGGTTTCGGCAAGGGTGGCCGCGGTCGCGGTGGCACCCAGGGTGCCTTCGGTAAGGGCGGTGCAGGACGCGGCAAGCAGCGCAAGTCCAAGCGCGCCAAGCGCCAGGAACTCGAGCAGATGAGTGCTCCGTCGCTGGGTGGCGTGAGCGTACCCCGCGGCGACGGCAACACCGTAGTCCGGCTTCGCCGTGGCTCGTCCATCACGGACTTTGCCGACAAAATCGAGGCAAACCCCGCAGCACTGGTGACCGTGCTCTTCCACCTCGGCGAAATGGCTACTGCCACGCAGTCGCTGGATGAAGAGACCTTCGCCCTGCTGGGTGAGGAACTTGGCTACAAGCTCCAGGTTGTGTCCCCGGAAGATGAGGAGCGCGAGCTGCTCTCCGGCTTCGACATCGACTTCGAAGCCGAGCTGGAAGCCGAAGGCGACGAAGACCTCGAGGCACGTCCTCCGGTCGTCACCGTCATGGGTCACGTTGACCACGGTAAGACCCGGCTGCTCGATGCCATCCGCAAGTCCGACGTTATGGCGGGCGAGCACGGCGGCATCACGCAGCACATCGGTGCTTACCAGGTCACGCACCAGCACGAAGGCACTGACCGCAAGATCACGTTCATCGATACTCCGGGCCACGAGGCGTTCACCGCCATGCGTGCCCGTGGTGCGAAGGTCACCGACATCGCCATCCTGGTGGTCGCAGCGGACGACGGCGTTATGCCGCAGACCGTTGAAGCCCTCAACCACGCCCAGGCGGCCAACGTGCCGATCGTCGTGGCCGTGAACAAGATTGATAAGGAAGGCGCCAACCCGGAGAAGGTCCGCGGCCAGCTGACCGAATACGGACTGGTTCCGGAAGAATACGGTGGCGACACCATGTTCGTGGAGGTCTCTGCCCGCCAGAACCTCAACATCGACGAGCTGCTCGAGGCCGTCCTGCTCACCGCAGACGCCGCCCTGGACATGCGCGCCAACCCGAACAAGGACGCCCGCGGTATCGCGATCGAAGCCAACCTGGACAAGGGCCGCGGTTCCGTGGCCACCGTCCTGGTCCAGTCCGGTACGTTGCATGTCGGCGACACCATCGTGGCAGGCACGGCCCACGGCCGCGTCCGTGCGATGTTCGACGACGACGGCAGCGCCCTGACCGAGGCCGGCCCGTCCCGCCCCGTTCAGGTGCTGGGTCTGTCCAACGTGCCGCGCGCCGGCGACACCTTCTTTGTGACCGCTGACGAGCGCACCGCCCGCCAGATCGCCGAGAAGCGTGAAGCAGCCGACCGCAACGCAGCCCTCGCCAAGCGCCGCAAGCGCATCAGCCTCGAAGACTTCGACCAGGCTGTGGCCGACGGCAAGATCGACACCCTCAACCTCATCCTCAAGGGTGACGTGTCCGGTGCCGTGGAAGCCCTCGAAGACGCACTGCTCAAGATCGACGTCGGCGAAGGCGTGCAGCTGCGCGTCATCCACCGCGGCGTGGGTGCCATCACGCAGAACGACGTCAACCTGGCAACAGTGGACAGCGCCGTTATCATCGGCTTCAACGTCAAGCCCGCCGAGCGGGTTGCCGAACTGGCAGACCGCGAAGGCGTGGACATGCGCTTCTACTCCGTCATCTACGCAGCAATCGATGACATCGAAGCAGCCCTCAAAGGCATGCTCAAGCCGGAGTACGAAGAGGTCCAGCTGGGCACCGCCGAGGTCCGCGAAGTCTTCCGCTCTTCCAAGTTCGGAAACATCGCCGGGTCCATCGTTCGCTCGGGCATCATCCGACGCAACACGAAAGCCCGCATCAGCCGCGACGGCAAGATCATCGGTGAGAACCTCACCGTTGAGACGCTCAAGCGCTTCAAGGACGACGCCACTGAGGTCCGCACGGACTTCGAGTGTGGTATTGGTCTTGGTTCGTTCAACGACATCACCGAAGGCGACATCATTGAGACCTTCGAGATGCGCGAAAAGCCGCGCGTCTAAGTTGTCTTTCGCTTGACGGGTCGGGGGCGTCGGATTTTCCGGCGGCCCCGCCCCTGCGCTGGACGGCACTGGATCTGCGATCCTGTGCCGCCCAGCTCCGGTAGCGGAACTGGCCTTCCCAACCCTCGCAAGCTCGGGTCGGGGCCCTCGGCCAGCTCCTTGGATGCCACTCCCAGGCCGCCGGAAAAATCCAACGCGGGTCAGTCGTAGACTCGCCTTAGGTGCGTGGCATCAAAACCCAACAGTTGTGCGGGCCCGTTCCGGCGCCGTCGTACATCCAAATTTTTTAGGAGTGGAAATGGCTGATCCCGCACGGGCTGCCAAGTTGGCGCAGCGGATTAAGGTTGTTGTTGCGGAGGCTCTGGGCCGGAAGGTTAAGGATCCCCGGCTGGAGGGCATTACTGTTACCGATGCCCGCGTGACCAATGATCTGCAGCATGCCACGATCTACTACACCGTTTTCGGTGACCAGGCTGTCCAGGCTGATGCTGCCAAGGGGCTGGACAAGGCCAAGGGTGTGCTCCGTCAGGAAGTGGGGCGCAACATCACCGTCCGCCTGACGCCCACGCTGGAATTTGTGGCTGACCAGATCCCGGTCAACGCCTCGAACCTCGAGGAACTCCTCCGGGCTGCCAAGAAGCGCGATGCCGAGGTGGCGGCCCTGGCTGCCAGCGCCAAGCACGCCGGCGACGCCGATCCTTACAAGAGCGACATCCCCGAGGACGTCGAAATTGACGAGGATGACTTCGACGAAGAGGACCTCGACCTCACCGACAACGAAGAGCTCGACGAAGACGGCTCCAAGTAGAAGCCCGGTTCTTAGCAGAAGGCCCGGACCGCGCAGGTGGTCCGGGCCTTCTGCTTCCCGAAAATCCGGTCTTGCTGCTAGCTGATGCCGGCCTCGATGACCTCACCCAGGGCCGGCGGCGGCGGTGGGGCCGTGAAATCAGGCAGGGCGTTGACCGTGGCGTAAAGGGTCCGGCCCTTGATCTCAACCGCACCCGGTGTTGTCACCGCCAGGAACTGTGACTGCTCACGGCTCCGGGCGTCGATCCTGACGATCTCGTTGCCGAACATCGAAGCGGCGTACACGTCCCCGTTGCCTGCGACCGCAATGCCGGTGGGGCTGAGGATGTCCTCTGCCCAGACGTGAGTCGCCCCGGTCCAGGGATTGATCCGGAAGATGGCACCGCGGGCGCCCAGGGACGGATCCTCAGGACCGCCCGGCAGCGATGAGACGTACAGCCAGCCGTCAGGGCCGATCTCCACGTCTGTTGGCACCGCCTCGAAGGCATAGTCGTAGCCCTTAACGCACTCCGGGAAGCCAACAGCTGCGGCGGCATCGGCAGTCACCTCTGCCGGACGCGGGGGCAGCACGGCGACCGTGGAGATTTCTCCGGTGGTGGCGTTGACCTTCAGGATGGCATTCATCCCGGCGTCGGCCACGTACACGGTGTTGCCCTGCACGGCCGTGGCATAGGGATGGGAATCGACTATCCCGGTGTATTGGGCAGGCGGGAACGGCACGTTGATTTTGGCCAGGCACTCGTCCGGGACATCGGAGCCGAAGCCGTAGTGCTGGGATCCGTCCGGGTTGTTGTTCACTTCGTAGGCGGCGAGGTCAGCGATCTCTTTGACCTCTCCCCGGCCGTTGATCGACTTCAAGAAGCCGGCCAGCTCCCTTGGGTCAGGCCCGGCGCCCACGCTTTCAACGAAAAACGTGGTGGTGCCGCGCGTTTCAACACCGCCAACATCCCAGTCCGCCCTCGTGTAAACGTTGACGGGCTCTTTGTCGTCCTCGACGCGGTCCAGCGTTCCGGCAAAGTTCTGTGTGACGAGGATGCTCTTGCCTGGTCCCACAGCGAGGCTCAGCGGTGACAACAAGTGCTCCGCCACGGTGTCGGGACCGGATTCTTTGGATTCAGCGGCGGCCGGACTCGCCGGGACAAGGATCGCGGCGGCCGCCAGGCACGCGATAACTCTGGACTTCCTGTTCATTGCATACTCCGGAGTTGAAGTGAACCCCGCGGACGGGGCCGGGCAATGAGACCAAGATCAGCACTGGACTGAATGAACCCCTGGCGCTAGGTTAGTCCCGCTGCCGCAACAAAGTCGATGTCATCTCCCCCTAATCCGCCCCCCTTCCTGCCAGCGTGGCTAGGATCGAGCTATGGCCTTGGGGAATGATCACAACGACGCCGAACCGCACCTCGAACGGCAGTACCTCGAACGCACCGTGAACCTGGCGGTCCGGAACGTCGCTGACGGCGGGGGACCGTTCGCCGCCCTCGTGGTGACAGCCGACGGACGCATCCACGAAGGCATCAACCGGGTAACCCGGGACAACGATCCCACCGCGCACGCTGAAGTAGTGGCCATCCGTACGGCGGCCGCTGCGAGCGCCAACTTCGACCTCAGCGGCGCCGTACTCTACGCCAGTTGCGAGCCGTGCCCCTTATGCCTGGCCGCAGCGCTCTGGGCGCGCATTGACCGCGTGTATTTCGCCGCCGACCGCCACGGCGCTGCCGCAGCCGGGTTCGACGACGCGCTCTTCTACGAATACTTCGACGGAACCAGGCCGGAACTTTTGCCGGTGGAACACGAGCCGATTCCGACGTCGGAGCTTCCGTTTGACGCCTGGCGGAACAATACCGAACGAACCGAATACTGAACCGGAGCCCAAGTGCCTGGAGGAGCAGTGGAACCAGCCCTGATCAAATGCCCCACGTGCGGGAAGACCAACCGGGTTCCCGCCGCTGCGTCCGGCCATCCGCGATGCGGCAGCTGCAGGGCTGACCTGCCCTGGATCGTCGACGCCGGGGACGACGACTTCGCAGTAGTGGCTGAACAGTCCCCGGTTCCTGCGCTCATCGATTTCTGGGCCGCCTGGTGCGGGCCCTGCCGGATGGTGAGTCCCGTCCTGGACAAGCTTGCCAGGGAGCGGGCCGGCCGGATCAAGCTCGTCAAGGTTGATGTTGACCAGGCTCCCCGGTTGTCCCGCCGGTTCGACATCCAGGCGATTCCCACGCTCATGATCATCAGTGGCGGCAAAGTGGTGGCCACCCAGACAGGGGCTGCACCCGCCGAAGCCCTTCGCTCCTGGCTTGACCAAGCGCTTCGCTGAGCGCCGATATACTGGGAGGCGTGCTTTCTGGACTGGTGATAGTGGACAAACCGCAGGGATGGACCAGCCATGATGTGGTTGGTCGGATGCGTCGCATCGCCGGAACCCGGAAAGTGGGGCACGCCGGCACCCTCGATCCCATGGCCACCGGAGTGCTGGTGGTCGGCATCAACAAGGCCACCCGGCTCCTCACCTACATCGTGGGCACCTCCAAGACGTACACAGCCACCATCCGGTTGGGCCAGTCCACCATCACGGACGACGCCGAAGGCGATGTTATTGCCTCCGTCAGCGCCGCCGCGGTCACCGATGCGGCAGTTCGCGGCGGCGTCGCCGCCCTGACCGGGGAGATACAGCAGGTCCCCAGCAGCGTCAGCGCCATCAAAGTCAACGGCGAACGCGCATACGCCCGCGTCCGGTCAGGCGAGGAAGTGAAGCTCGCGGCCCGGCCTGTCACCATCCACCGTTTCGAGGTCCACGGCATCAACCGGGAACCCGGCAGCGACGTCCTGGACGTCGATGTCACAGTGGAGTGCTCGTCCGGGACCTATATCCGTGCGCTCGCCCGGGACCTGGGCGACGCGCTCGGGGTGGGTGGCCACCTCACGGCACTCCGTCGGACCCACGTTGGCCCCTACTCGCTGGAACAGGCCCGTACCCTGGAGCAGCTTGCTGAAGAACTCGAGGTCCTGGAGATGTCGCAGGCCGCCCGGGCCCTCATGCCCAACCGCGAACTCACGGCCGAGGAGACGACCGAGATCTCCTTCGGCCGACGGATCGCAGCGGGAACGGAAGCGGGCAGCCTGCAGGCTGCCACCACCGAGCACCCTGCAGCGGCCTTCGCACCGGATGGCAGCCTCGTGGCCCTCCTGGCCGATACCGGCAGCTACGCGAAGCCGGTTCTTGTCTTCGCGCCCGGCAACGCCAGCCAGGATTCCTGAGCATGGACGCGTACTTCTACATCATCATGACGGTGGGCATCATCTCAAGCGGCATCTGCCTGGTGGCAGGCATCCTGAAAAAAGCTCCGAACGATGTCACCATCCTGTCCGTCGCTGCCGTCGAGCTGAGCTTGGTGGTCTACCTGGTGGGTTCGATCATCAGGGTCATCGCGGGCGAACCTATCGCCGGCGAGGCCTGGGAATTCTGGGGATACCTGGCTACGGCCATGCTGCTGCCGCCGGCCGCTGTCTACTGGGCCATTCTTGAGCGGACCCGCTGGAGCAACTTTGTCTTGGCCGCTGTCGGCGTCACAGCATTGGTGATGGCCGCCCGAATGAACCAGATCTGGTACTGAAATGGAAGAAGCCCGCAACGTGAAAGCACCGAAGTCCGGAACCACTCCCGCGTCCGGAGCCACTCCCGCGTCCAAGGCCGGCGGAGCCGGGGTTGGCAAGGCCCGCGGCAGGACCGGCGGCAAGGACACCAGGAACACCGGTCCCGGGCGTCTCCTCATTGCCGTCTATGCGGTGTTTGCGATTTCAGCCACCGCCCGCGCCGGCTACCAGATCCTGACCAAGTTCTCCGAGGCCCCGTTGGCCTACCTGCTCTCCGCCTTCGCTGCCGTCGTGTATCTCGTGGCCACCGTATCCCTGGCCAAGCCCGGGCGCACCTGGTTCAAGGTCTCGCTTGCAGCCGTGCTGGTGGAACTCGTGGGTGTGCTGGTGGTGGGGGCGCTGAGCGTTTTCGATCCCGTGCAGTTCCCGCACGAGACGGTCTGGTCGCTGTTCGGCCGAGGCTACGCCTTTATCCCGCTGCTCCTGCCCATCCTGGGCCTGGTCTGGCTGTACCGGCGGCGGCCGGGGAAGAGCCCGGCCGCCGCCGAAGGGCAGCGCTAGCTACCCGCAGTAATCCTGTTGGTGCTGCTTCCGGTGCTGTTACTTCTTGCCAAACAGGCCACCGAGGATGTCGCCCAGTCCGCCGCCCTTGGCCGGCTCCGGAGCGGGCTGGCTCTCAGGGAGGTCCACGTGGATGACCTCGCCGGGCTGCACTGACCGCTGACCCGGCTGGCCCTGAAGGTCCGGCAGCCGGTCACGTTCCGGCGTCTGGGCAGGCGTCGCAGGCTGCGGCTCCGCCTGCGTTCCCGGAGCCCCGCCACCGAGGATGCCGCCGAGGCTCCCCAGGATGCTGTCCAGCACCGAACCCTGCCGGCCGGACCCAGCGCCCGCACCTGCACCCGCACCTGCGCCGAGGATCCCGCCGAGGATGCTGCCGAGGTCGATGCCACCGGCCTGACCGGGAGCGCCGCCTGCCTGCGTCTGCTGGCCGGCGCCTTGGCCGCCCTGACCGAGGATCTTCTTCGCCAGGTAGGACATCACAATCGGCGCGAGGATGGGGAGGACCTTCCGGATCAGGTCTCCACCGATGCCACCGAGGGCGGGCGCGCCTGCAAGCTGGGCCGCAACCTGATCCTGCTGACCACCAAAGACGTGGCTGACAATCTTTTCGCCGTCCGCCGTGTCAACCCGGGTGGCGTCCACGCCGCCATCGGCCAGCCCGTCCTGGTGCTGGCCGAGGGCCTCCTGAAGTGATGCAGCGCCGTCGGGAGCCTGCGCGTTGTTGTGCATCCCTGCCAGCAGCGTAGGCAGCGCCGCTTCGACGGCTGACTGGGCTGAAGCCGGATCTGTTCCGAGCAGGGAGGCGATCTGGTTGACATCGATCTGGTTCAGGAGGTCGTGGATCTCGGTCATGAGGTAACTCCTTCAGCGCCGCGTTGAGTCGCGGACATTGTTCTATGCGGCGAGTGTCGCCGCCGGAAGCTGCCCTTGCATCGTAGTCCCCCCGTACTGACCGGTACCAGAGAGGTACCCGTGGCCGTATCGGTGGCCGACAGGCACAGTTGCGCCGTCCGGAAGCCACCGTGATTGCGGGTAATCTTAGAGGGTTCCGGCGCCGGCGCGCCCGGAACCATGACAGTTGTACGCAGTAAAAAGGCGAGGGTGATGGTCTACATCTGGAACGATCCGTCCGAAGTCCCGGCGGACTTTGGTCCCTCCGTTGTCACGTTTGGCAACTTCGACGGCGTCCATCGCGGCCACCAGCAAGTGCTCTCCCAGCTCACGCGCACCGCGCGGCTCAACGGTGCCAGGGCCGTCGCCATCACCTTTGATCCGCACCCCGCCCTCATCCACCGGCCGGAATCAGCGCCGGAACTGATCATGGGCCTTCCGGACAAACTGGAGGCCCTGGGGGAGTTGGGCCTCGACGCGATCCTGGTGATGAAGTATTCACTCAACCTCGCCAGCCTCACGCCCGAGGAGTTCGTGCGGCAGGTTTTCGTGGACAGTCTTCATGCCAGCCACGTGGTGATCGGCCACGATTCCAGGTTCGGCCGGGGCAACTCCGGTGACCTGGAAACCATGAAGGAACTCGGCGGGAAATTCGGCTTCGAAGTCCAGGTCATCAGCGAGTTCGGCTCTGAAGGCTATCCGCTGCACGACGACGGCGGCAGGGACCGCCGCTGTTCCTCCACCTGGGTGCGTGAAGCACTTCAGGAGGGAGACGTTGCCACGGCCGCCGCCGTGTTGGGCCGCCCGCACCGGATGCGCGGAGAAGTTGTCCACGGCGCCGCCCGGGGACGGGCCTTGGGGTTCCCCACAGCCAACCTTGCCCATGAGGCGTCAGGCTTCATCCCCGCGGACGGAATCTACGCGGGGTGGCTGGTTGACCATGTGGGGACGCGCTGGCCCGCTGCCATCTCGGTGGGGTCGAACCCCACGTTCGACGGCGTCAGCCGCCAGGTTGAAGCCCACGTGATTGACCGTCCGCAAGAGTCCGTGGAGGACTTCGATCTGTACGGCCAGACAGTGATCGTGGAATTTGTGCAGCGCCTCCGCGGCATGGTGGCATACCGTGGGCCTGAGGCGCTGGTTGAGCAGATGCGGCTGGACGTCGTCCAGGCGCACGACCTGCTGGCGCGGCGCTAACCAAGAGCACCCGCCACGAAAGGCAGCCAGTGACTGTCCAAAAGAACACCAGGAAGCTGGACAAGGGCATCGTCCGCGACTTCAGCTCCCGGATGAGCTACTCGTCCTACCTGCAACTGCCGACCCTCCTCAGCGCCCAGCAGCCTGTCAGCAAGCCCGAGCACCACGACGAACTGCTGTTCATCATCCAGCACCAGACCACCGAACTGTGGCTCAAACTCGTGCTGCACGAGCTCCGCAGCGCCGCTGTGTGGCTCCGCGCCGACGACCTTGGTGCGGCGCTCAAGGGCATCGCCCGGGTCAAGCACATCCAGAAGACCCTGACGGAGCAGTGGTCCGTGCTGGCAACGCTGACGCCCACGGAGTATTCGCAGTTCCGCGGCTTCCTGGGCAATTCCTCCGGCTTCCAGTCCAGCCAGTACCGCGCCGTTGAGTTTGTCCTGGGCAACAAGAACCGCAAGATGCTTCCGGTGTTTGAATCCGATCCTGAAGCACACGCCATGCTGGAGGAACTGCTCAACGCCCCCAGCATCTACGACGAATTCCTCGCCTACCTGGCGCGGCAGGGCTTCGACGTTCCGCCGTCCGTCCTGGAACGCGACGTCACCCGCGCCCACGAGTTCTGTCCCGAGCTGGTGCCGCTTTTCAAACACATCTACGAAAACGCTGCCGACAACTGGGGCGCCTACGAGGCCTGCGAGGAACTCGTGGACCTCGAAGACAACTTCCAGCTTTGGCGGTTCCGCCACCTCCGCACCGTCCAGCGCACCATCGGCATGAAATCCGGAACCGGAGGATCCAGCGGCGCCGCTTTCCTCCAGAAGGCCCTGGAACTCACCTTCTTCCCTGAGCTTTTTGCGGTCCGGACGGAGATCGGCCAGTGAGCACACACGGTGGCCCTCTGACAGAAACCTACGACGACGGCGCCCTCCTCGAGCGGGCAGCCCACCTTGATGCCAGTGACCCGCTGGCCCGCTGCCGCGGGCTCTTCATCGGCACCGATACCGACCTGTCCTATCTTGACGGCAACTCCCTGGGCCGGCCGCTGAAGCGGACGGTTAACGACATCAGCGCCTTCATCCAGGACGGCTGGGGCGGCAGGCTCATCCGCGGCTGGGACGAGGAATGGCTGGAACTTCCGCAGGCCATCGGCGACCAGCTGGGCCGGGCAGTGCTGGGAGCGGCTCCCGGCCAGACAGTGATTGCCGATTCCACCACCGTGGTGCTGTACAAGCTGATCCGTGCTGCCCTGGCAGCCGTGACCGATCCTGCCCGGACCGAGATCGTGCTGGACACGGAGAATTTCCCCACCGACCGCTACCTGGTGGAAGGGATAGCCCGCGAGGAAGGCCTTACCCTCAGATGGATCGACGCCGATCCGGCAGCAGGGGTGACCCCTGAGCAGGTGAAGGAGGCAACCGGGCCGTCCACCGCCGTCGTACTTCTCTCCCATGTGGCGTACCGCTCAGGTTTCCTGGCAGATCTTCCGGCCATTACCGACGTTGCGCACAGCGCCGGGGCGCTGGTGGTCTGGGACCTGTGCCACTCCGCCGGCTCGGTGGAAATCGACCTCGACGGCGCAGGCGTGGACTTTGCTGCCGGCTGCACTTACAAGTACCTCAACGGCGGCCCGGGCTCGCCGGCCTTCGCGTACGTCAACAGCCGCCACCTTCCCACGCTTCGGCAGCCGGTCTGGGGCTGGATGGGACGCAAGGATGCCTTTGAGATGGCCGCAGGGTATGAACCAGCGCCGGGAATCCGGGGATTCCTCAGCGGTACCCCCGCCATCTTCGGCATGCTCGCCATGCGCGGGACGTTGGATCTCA
Organism: Pseudarthrobacter cremeus; assembly: GCF_051857465.1. Classification (NCBI taxonomy): domain Bacteria; kingdom Bacillati; phylum Actinomycetota; class Actinomycetes; order Micrococcales; family Micrococcaceae; genus Pseudarthrobacter; species Pseudarthrobacter cremeus. Next base: position 177,701 of record NZ_JBPZHC010000009.1, read on the forward strand.
TCGAAGGGACCGGGATGGCCGCCATCAGGGCGAAGTCCCTGGACCTCACCGCCTACGCCGTGGACCTGTTCGAAGCCTGGCTCGAACCCCTGGGCGTTCAGTTGTCGTCACCGCGCGAACCGGAACGGCGGGGGAGCCACATCACGCTGGACCATCCGGCATTCCGCAACGTGACCGCTGCGCTCTGGGAACAGGACGTCATTCCGGACTTCCGGGCACCGCAGGGAATCCGCATCGGGCTGTCGCCGCTGAGCACCAGCTTTGCCGAACTGTACCGCGGCATGGCGGCCGTCCGGGACCTGCTCCGTCCGTGACCCTCCTGCCGGGCTGGCCGGTTGGGGTCGCCGGCGCGGCTGTTTCGACAAGATTGCGGCGCTGACGGTAAACTGAACGATGGATCCGGCTGCAGTCCGTGGCGGCTGGTTCCTGCCATGTATGGCGAACCCCGGTTTTCCGGGGATTCCTGCGCTGGCAGACCCGGCAGTGAATTACTGATTCGGGCCTCACGGCACATCTCTAGGAGTTATTGTGGCACTTGACGCCGCTGTAAAGCAGTCCATCATCAAGGAATACGCAACCGGCGAAGGCGACACCGGTTCGCCCGAGGTCCAGGTTGCAGTCCTTACCCAGCGGATCAAGGATCTGACTGAGCACATGAAGGAGCACAAGCACGATTACCACACCCAGCGCGGTCTGCTGGCCATGGTTGGTCGTCGCAAGCGCATGCTCACCTACCTCAAGAACACTGACATCGCCCGCTACCGTGCGCTCATCGAGCGCCTCGGCCTGCGCCGCTAGTCAGGCTTAAGGGGCGGCCCTTTCCCTTGTGGATCGGGCCGCCTTCTTCAAAGGAAAACTAAACAGGAGGATCAACCGCATCACGCATTCGCGGTCCTCGGTAGTGATTCCCGGGAACGGCTTCGAAGACTGAAGCCCTGGCCCGTGGGTCTCGATCGATGACCGGGTGCAGTGCAGGCCAGTAGACAGATGCTGGGCTGGGTTGATGCGGCTGGGCTCCGTGAAACAAGAAACGGAGGTGACTCTCTTGGAGGGTCCCGAAATCCAGTTCTCAGAAGCAGTCATTGACAATGGCCGCTTTGGCAAGCGTGTAATCCGCTTCGAAACCGGCCGTCTTGCCAAGCAGGCAGCCGGCGCAGCCATGGTGTACATCGACGAAGACACCGCGCTGCTGTCCGCAACCACCGCCGGCAAGCACCCGCGTGAAGGTTTTGACTTCTTCCCGCTTACGGTTGACGTCGAAGAGCGTATGTACGCCGCCGGCCGCATCCCGGGCTCGTTCTTCCGCCGTGAAGGCCGCCCGTCCACTGAGGCCATCCTGGCCTGCCGCCTCATGGACCGCCCGCTGCGTCCGGCGTTCGTGAAGGGCCTCCGCAACGAGGTCCAGATCGTCGTGACCGTCCTGGCGATCAACCCTGATGAGCTCTACGACGTGGTGGCCATCAACGCCTCCTCCATGTCCACCCAGCTTTCCGGCCTCCCGTTCTCCGGCCCGATCGGCGGCGTCCGCGTTGCCCTCGTTGCTGACGAACAGGGTTCACAGTGGGTTGCTTTCCCCAAGCACTCCCAGCTGGAAAACTCCGTGTTCAACATGGTTGTAGCCGGCCGCGTTGCCGGTGACGACGTCGCCATCATGATGGTCGAAGCCGAAGCGACCGACAACTCCTGGAACCTCATCAAGGAACAGGGAGCCACGGCTCCCACCGAAGAGGTTGTCTCCGAGGGCCTCGAGGCTGCCAAGCCGTTCATCAAGGCACTGTGCGACGCCCAGGCTGACCTGGCCGCCCGCGCTGCCAAGCCCACGGTTGAGTTCCCGGTCTTTCTGGACTACCAGGATGACGTCTACGCCGCTGTTGAGTCCGCTGCCGCCGAGAAGCTGGCTGCTGTCTTCCAGATCGCTGACAAGCAGGAACGCGACGTCGCCTCTGACGAGCTCAAGGACGAAGTCACTTCTTCACTGTCCGGCCAGTTCGAGGGCCGCGAGAAGGAACTGTCCGCAGCATTCCGCTCGGTCACCAAGCAGGTTGTGCGCCAGCGTATCCTCAAGGACCAGATCCGCATCGACGGCCGTGGCCTGACGGACATCCGCCAGCTCACTGCCGAGGTTGAGGTTCTGCCCCGCGTGCACGGTTCGGCTATCTTCGAGCGCGGCGAAACCCAGATCCTGGGCGTCACCACGCTGAACATGCTCAAGATGGAACAGCAGATCGACTCGCTGTCTCCCGTGACGCGCAAGCGCTACATGCACAACTACAACTTCCCGCCGTACTCCACCGGTGAGACCGGCCGCGTGGGTTCGCCCAAGCGCCGCGAAATCGGCCACGGTGCACTGGCAGAGCGCGCACTCGTGCCCGTACTGCCGTCCCGCGAGGAATTCCCGTACGCCATCCGCCAGGTGTCTGAGGCTCTCAGCTCCAACGGTTCGACGTCGATGGGTTCCGTCTGCGCCTCCACCCTGTCGATGCTGAACGCCGGTGTGCCCCTGAAGGCCGCCGTCGCAGGTATCGCCATGGGCCTGGTCTCCGACCAGGTTGACGGCCAGACCCGCTACGCAGCCCTGACCGATATCCTCGGCGCCGAAGATGCCTTCGGTGACATGGACTTCAAGGTCGCCGGTACCTCCGAGTTCGTCACGGCCATCCAGCTGGACACCAAGCTCGACGGTATCCCCGCCTCCGTGCTGGCAGCAGCACTGAAGCAGGCCCGCGAAGCCCGCCTGCACATCCTGGATGTGATCAACTCCGCGATCGACACCCCGGACGAGCTCTCCGAGTTCGCCCCGCGCGTCATCGCGGTCAAGATCCCGGTTGACAAGATCGGCGAGGTCATTGGGCCCAAGGGCAAGATGATCAACCAGATCCAGGAAGACACCGGCGCCGACATCTCCATCGAGGACGACGGCACTGTCTACATTGGCGCCACCAACGGTCCGTCTGCAGACGCAGCGCGCTCCGCGATCAACGCCATTGCGAACCCGCAGGTTCCGGAAATCGGCGAGCGCTACCTGGGTACGGTCGTCAAGACCACCACCTTCGGTGCCTTCATTTCCCTCACCCCGGGCAAGGACGGCCTGCTGCACATCTCCGAGCTGCGCAAGATCGCCGGTGGCAAGCGCGTGGACAACGTTGATGACGTTGTTTCCGTCGGCCAGAAGATCCAGGTGGAAATCACCAAGATCGACGACCGCGGAAAGCTGTCCCTTTCCCCCGTAGTGGCTGAAGAGGAAGGCGCCGGCGAAACCGAGCGCGTTCACGCTTCGGTTGCCGCTGAGGGCGCCGACTCCGAGTAATCGGGTTTTCGGTACACAAGCATGAATCGGCGGGGCCCGGGGATTTTACACCCGCCCCCCCGCTGTTACGATGGCAGCCAGATCCGGCTGCCGCTTTTTGAAAGGCCTCAATGACTGTTGTACCCCTGCCGCTTGAGCAGAACCACGCTGGCGACACCCTGGTTCATGGATCCGAGGGCGGCGCCGTTGTGCGGCGGTCGGTCCTCCCCGGCGGCGTGCGGGTCCTCACCGAGGCCATGCCGGGCCAGCGCTCGGCGACCATCGGCTTCTGGGTGGGGGTAGGCTCCCGCGACGAGGCGCCCGGGCAGCACGGTTCCACCCATTTCCTGGAGCACCTGCTGTTCAAAGGCACCAAAAAGCGGACCGCCCTGGAAATCGCCTCCGCCTTTGATGAGGTGGGCGGGGAATCCAATGCCGCCACCGCCAAGGAAAGCACCTGCTACTTCGCCAGAGTGCTCGACACCGACCTGCCCATGGCCATCGACGTCATTGCCGACATGATCACCGGCGCCGTGCTGGATCCGGCCGAAATGGAGCAGGAACGCGACGTCATCCTGGAGGAAATCGCCATGGACAGCGATGACCCCACCGACGTCGCCCATGAAAACTTCGTGGCGGCCGTTCTCGGCACACACCCGCTGGGCCGCCCCATCGGCGGAACCCCCGCCGCCATCCGGGCCGTAGCCCGCGACTCCGTCTGGGAGCACTACCGCCGGTACTACCGTCCTGATGAGCTGGTCATCACCGCCGCCGGAGGGTTGGAGCACGACGTCGTCTGCAGCCTTGTGGTCGATGCGCTCCACGCTGCCGGGTGGTCGCTGGAGCCGGACGCCGCTCCCGTGGATCGACGGTCCACCGAGCGGGCAGAGATCACCGGCACCGCCGGACTCCATGTGGTCAAGCGTGCGGTGGAGCAGGCCAACATCATCATGGGCTGCCCCACGATCGTGGCCACCGATGACCGCCGCTTCGTCATGAGCGTACTCAACGCCGTTCTCGGCGGCGGCATGTCCTCGCGCCTCTTCCAGGAGATCCGGGAAAAGCGTGGGCTGGTGTACTCCACGTACTCGTTTGCGTCGTCCTATGCCGATGCCGGCTACTTCGGCATGTACGCCGGGTGCACACCGTCGAAGGTCCGTCAGGTTCTGGACCTGCTGGGTCTGGAACTGGACAAGCTCGCGGAAGGCGGGATCTCGGACGACGAGCTCCGCAAAGCAGTGGGACAGTTGTGCGGCGGAATAGTCCTGGCTCTTGAGGACACCGGTTCGCGGATGTCACGGCTGGGTCGCGCGGAACTCGTGTCCGGCGAATACCAGGACATCGACGAAACGCTCCGACTCATCAAGGCAGTCACCGCGCAGGAGGTCCAGGACCTGGCCAGGGAACTGGCTGCTGCTCCCAGGACCGTTACCGTGGTGGGCCCGTTCGAGGAAACTGAGACGTTCGGCCTCTGATTCGTATGGCCCTCACGGCAATAGCCTGACCTGACTGGCACAGTCCGGCGATAATGAATCCATGGACGCTCCGCAGCCGGGAACGGTGCACGCAGTACTGGAAGACTTTCTGGGACACTGGCGGGGTACCACACGCCTTGCAGCGTCGGCGTGGGGGCCCGAACGCACGGCATCGGCCGAGGTGAGCTATACGCGGGCGGCCGGCGGCTACGCCGTGGTGCAAAGCTACCGGCACACGGAAGCTGACGGCACACACTTTGAGGGCCATGGCGTGTTCACTGTTGACCCGGACCATGACGACGTTCTCTGGTACTACGTGGACAGCCTGGGCCAGCCGCCCGAAGCACCTGCCCGGTGCACGTGGCAGGACGGTGTCCTCCGGGTGGAGCGCCACAGCGACCGGGGCACGGCGCGCCATACTTTCCGTGTCCACGACGGCGTGCTGACCCATACCGCCGAGTTGCGGCTTGGCGCCTCGTCAGACTACGCACCGTTTATGCGTTTGGAGTGCCGACGGGCCTGACGGCTCCAGCGCAGGCGCAGCGTCATCCCGGTGCGCCTCAGACCGCGGATTCCAGGATTCGGGTTTGCGGCGCCCCATGCAACGCAGGGGACACGGCCGGTGAGTTCCAAACCTTGGCTTTCAGGTTAGCCAGCAATTGCTCAGCCTCTCTGAGCTCATTGAAATCGAGCTCCACCACGACGTAATGGGAGTCATCCACAGGCCGGGAAATCCGGTGGCCGACCACGCCCGACGCAGCCCGGTCCACCGGATCGCGGTCGAATGCCTGCTTCCACAGTCCGAAATCCTTGATGCCATGCTCTATGCGCAGTGTGAACATTACCGATTCTCCTCAGCTGGATTGCGATGTTTGGGTCCCGCGGTTGCGGTGGTTCTCCGCCGCTGGTTTTTCCTCCGGTGCATGTTTTCACGGTAAATGCGTGCCAATCCGGCGGCCATCCCAGAATTCTGGGGGACTGCTGGCTGGGGTACGGCGGTACTGGCCGGGGTATGGCGGTGCTGGCGGGGGTACGGCGGTACTGGCCGGGGTACGGCGGTACTGGCGGGGGTACGGCGGTGCTGGCCAGAGTGCGGTGGTGTCCAGAGTGCGGAGGTGTCCAGACAGCGATCGTGTCCCCAGGGCGCATACTGGGGGAATGAGAGCCGGAGGGTCCTGGAACCGGAGCCTGGAGCGGATTCGGCTCGTCAGTAATTCGAGTCCGGACCACCACGCTCTGCGTGCTGGTGTGCTGTCAGAGTTGGGCCGCGTTGTTCCGTTCATCGCCTTCGTCTGGCCACTTACAGACCCCGTGACGGGAACCGGAATTTCCCCCATGGCCCGGATTCCGTACCCGGAGGATCTGCCGCTGCTGATCCGGCTGAAGTATCTAACGGCCTTAGGGCGCTGGACCACGCTGGCGGGCAGGGGACCGCAGGTGAGGACACTGTTGAGCGAGACTGATGGCAATCCATCGCAGAGCCTTGTCTGGGACGGCTTAATGAAGCGCTATGAAGTATCCGATGTTCTGTATGCGGGCTTCGCGGACAAGTATGGCTACTGGGGTTGGCTTGATCTCTGGCGGACGGCTGATCAAGGCGCTTTCACTGCCGAAGAAGTGCAGTTCCTCGCATCGGTAGTGCGCGCGGTGACACCGGCACTTCGCCGGTCGGTCGCCAGGCAGTTTGCCGTCCCCGGGCCAGTTCCGTCGCCTGTTTCCTCAGGCATTGCCTTGTCCGTTGATGGACGTCCGAGACCTGACCTGCCTCAACAGGCCGTCCTCACCCTCGACGAGGGCATGGCAGTGGTGGGCGGAACGGCGTCCGTCGACGAATGGCTGGGGCTCCTTCAAGCAGGGCCGCGGCCCTTTCACACCGTTCCGGCCGAGGTCCTGAACGTGGCTGCCCAACTGCTGGCCGTGGAGGCGGGCGTGGACCACCATCCCGCGTGGTCCCGAGTGCATCTGGCGTCCGGTCAGTGGGCCATTCTGAGGGCCAGCCGGATGGGTCCCGCAGGGTCGGAGGGCACGCCACCGTTGGCGGTCACTATCCAGGCATGTCCGCCTGAGGCCACGCTGGATATTTTCGCCCGGAGCTTTGGTCTGACACCACGGCAGAGGGAGCTGCTTGAGCTGGCTTCGGGAGGCGTTGACACCGCTGCTATGGCCACGGCCTTGGGCATCAGCGCCTACACCGTCCAGGATCAGTTCAAACAGATATTTGATGCCTGCGGCGTGCACAGCCGGGCGTCCCTCTTGGCCATGGCCTTAGGCACAGCACCCTAAGCAGGGGGCTACGCACCCCACGACGGCTCAAACGCCGAGAGGCAGGCCCAGCGGTACGTCAAACCATGCCCCGTAGAGGTCGTCAGGAGGCTCGTCGCGGTCCGGAGGATCCCAGCCGACAACAGTGGGCAGATCGGTCAGGGGTTCTTGCCGAACTCCCGGCAGTTGTGGTGGTTCCCAGTCGGGGTATTCGCTGGCGTAGCGTCGGCCGGTGGGTGAGGTCCAGCCGGGCGGTTCGTCTTTGGTGGCCGGGCCGGGTTCCCAGCCGCCGGTGTGCCTGAGTTTGTGGTGTTTGGGGCAGGGCTGGGCGAGGTTGCTGATGCCGGTGGTTCCGCCGTGGGCCCAGGCGTGGAGGTGGTCCGCTTCGTTGTCCAGGGACTGGTTGTGGCAGCCGGGGAACGGGCACTTGCCGTCACGCAGCCGGAGCCATTGGCGTTGGGCTTTGGTGACCGGGTAGCTGGTCCGGCCGATCTCCAGCGGCGCCCCGTCCCTGGGATCGATGAGGACGCGGTGGAAGGACGTGGCGCCGTCCGCGATGAGCCTGCGAGCCATGGTGACCGGGATCGGCCCGTACCCGTCCAGCATCGCCGGCTCATCGGTGGCGCCGAGCAGGGACATGATGGGCGCGGTGAGCAGGACCTGCGCACGCGGCGAGGGCGGGACACCTTCGGTGAGGTTGTCCGCGTCGCCGCCGAGGAGCAGGTTGGCGGCGATGTCGGCCCGCCTCTGGGTCATGGTGCGGTCCTCGTCCGGGCCCTGCAGCGCCCGGGCGGCGGCGGTGGTGCGGTTCCAGATCCCGGCGGCCTGGTCCGCGGGCAGGTACGCCGAAAGCCAGGCCATCCCGTCCCGGTCCGGACGGTATTCCAGCCGCCGGTCCGCCACCGACCGGGCGTGGCGCTTCTCGATGCTGACCGGGTGGTGCCGTTCCCGCCAGATCCGGGCCTTATGCCGGAACCGTGAGGCGACCAGTTCCCCGGCAGGGCAGCCCCGGTTGGGGTTCTCCACCCCGGGGTCCAGGAAATGCGCCTCCAGAGCCTTCGCGGCGCCGGGTTCCAGGTTCGTGGTCTCGTCCACCATCACCCGGGCATGCTGCCACGACAGCGACCCGGCCGTCAGCGCGGACAGGGTCAACGGCAGGCCGGTGGTCAGCGTCTGGGACTCGGACAGCAGGGCTGAGGCGGTCCGTTCGCCGACCGTGAGGACGCACGCGACTTCGGCCACGACCGCCATCTCCTGGGCGCGATCAGACATGTCAGGGGACGCCAGCGCCTGGGCCGTATCTGCGTAGCCTGCCGCGGCGTGGACCGTCAGAGCGGCGACCTGCGCATTGATCCTGGTAGTCAGGGCCAGCGTGTCCAACCAGCCATCAGCTTCCCGGCGCAACGGATCTTCATCAGCACACCCGGCAGAATCCGCATTTCCGGTGAATCCGGCAGAGTCAGTCCCACCCTTAAGAGCAGCCAGGACTTCGGCCGCGGAAGCACAAACAGCCTCCGCCGCCTCAATTGCCGCTGTTCTTCCCATGCCTCTACCTTCTCAGCGGGCACCGACAGTTAAGGTGTGGACAAAGGCCGATGTGGATAACCCGGCGGCCCCTGAAGCTGGACTCGGGAATGAAACTTCAGGGCCTACCCGCAGCGGGAACGAATTGCGATCAGCCCCCGCGAACTGCGTCCAGCGACCGGAAAACTGCTGCCGGCCCGGAGCGAACTGCGCCTAGCCCCCGGCAAACGGCGGCAGCACGTCAACCACGTCGCCCGGGTTTAACACAGTCGTGTGGTCCCGGACCGCAACCTCGTTGAGGAGGAAGCTGCTGCGGGAAAGTATGCGCTGCAGGGGAGGGGCGCCCAGGGGAGGCTCGGCGCGGTCCACGGCGAGGACGGCCCGCAGCAGGTCGGCAACGGTCGCCCCGGTGGGGAGGTCGAAGCGCTCTTCGTCAACGCCCGCGGCGGCGCGTGCGGCAGCGAAGTATCGTACGTTCAAGAATTAGCCTCCGATGGCGCTCATGCTGCGGTCCGGCTGCACGAAGTCCGCAGCGCCGAGACCTGTGTGGTCCATGCCGTGGGCCTTGGGTTTGACCCACATGGCATCTTGCCAGCGTTCGGCCAGGGCTTCGTCGCTGGCACCCTCGCGCAGGAGGCCCAACAGATCAAACTCTTCACGGGAGAACAGGCAGCTCATGATCTTGCCCTCGGCGGTGATCCGGGTCCGCCTGCAGTCGGCGCAGAACGGTTCCGTGACTGACGCGATGATCCCCACGGTCCCCAGCACGGGTTCTTCAGCCACAGAGACTTCTTCAGCTTCCGGCCGGCGTCGTACTTCAAAGCGTTCGGCCGGGGCGCCGTCGCGGGCGCGGGGATCGGGACTGAGCACAAAGTCGCGGGACAGCAGTTCCCGGATTTCGGCGGCCGTGATCATGTTTCTGCGGGTCCAGCCGTGGTCTGCGTCCAAAGGCATCTGTTCGATGAAGCGCAGCTCGTAGCCGCGGTCCAACGCCCAGGCGAGCAGGGACGGCGACTCGGTGTCATTGATGCCCCGCATCAGCACAGCATTGAGCTTGACCGGGCCCAGTCCGGCGGCCCAGGCGGCGTCCACACCGGCCAGGACGCGGTCCAGGAAGGGGCGGCGGGTCAGCTGGGTGAAGGTCTCTTCATGCAGCGAATCCAGCGAGACGTTGATCCGGGTCAGGCCCGCGGCCTTGAGGGCGGCCGCTTTCTTGTCCAGGCCCACGCCGTTGGTTGTCATGGAAATCGGCAGGTCCGGGTGATTGCTGCGGAGGGCGGCGATGATGTCCACCAGATCGGCACGGACCAGAGGCTCCCCGCCGGTGAGGCGGAGTTCGCGCACGCCGAGCGAGTCAACGCCGATGCGGACAATGCGCACTATCTCCTCGGCGGACATTACGGCCTGCTTGGCAAGCCATTCGAGCCCTTCGGCCGGCATGCAGTAGGTACAGCGCAGGTTGCACTTGTCCGTCAGGGACAGCCGCATGTCGGTGGCGCGCCGGCCGTAGCGGTCCAGCAGCCCGGGCGGGGCGTCGGCCGGCCGGGCCGGAGGCAGGCCGGCACCTGCACCATCCCGGGGTTGCGGCATGCCTAGCTGAACAGTCATGAATTCAGGCTACGCCAAGTTTGGCCCGCGGCATCACGTCCGTCCCGCCGGGCAGCCGCCACCCCCGTGAGGTACCTGCCGAAGTACTTCCGGAAACCGGGCAGATAGGCTGTCCAGTCCGGCGCCGCAGCGCCCCGGCGAACCTATGCTGGAGAGGTGAACACGCCCCAGCCTCTGCAGGATACGGCCGACGACGGCGGGCGCTCCTCCCAGCGGCCTGGAACCGATGGTGCCGCACGGGGGAGCCGCCGTTGGGCTGCGGCGTCGGGCGTTGTGTCCGCCGGCGCTGCCGTGGTGCTGGGCGAGCTGCTGGCCGGACTGTTAAGCCCGTCCCTGTCACCACTGACGGCGGTCGGCGGCGTGGTCATCGATGCTGTCCCGCCGGGGGTGAAGGACTGGGCCATCTCATTGTTCGGAACGGCCGACAAAGCTGTCTTCCTGGCCGGGATGTTGCTGGTCATTGCGGCTGTCGGATCATTGGCCGGGATTCTTGAACAAGCCAGGCGCTTCGTGGGCGTGGCTGTTATCGCAGCATTCGGGATCGTGGGACTTGCAGCCGTGCTGACCCGCGCCCAGGTGACTCCCGCCGCCGTTCCCGTGCCCCTTGTGGCGGCCGCGTCAGGCGCACTCCTCCTTGGCATGCTGATCCGCCGTCTCCAGGAAGATGGCGCTGCGGCCGCATCCGGGACGGAAGGAACGGCAAGGCCGGGCCGGCGCTCCTTCCTCCAGGTCCTGACTGCGGGCGCCGGGGCCACTGCCGTTGGCGGGGTCATTGCCGCCGTGTGGCGGGGAGCGGCCACCGGGATCAGCGAGGCCCGCGAAAAGCTGCGGCTCCCCGGGGCGGTCTCTGCAGCGCCGGCCATTCCAGCCGGCGCCGAAGTTGGCTTGGACGGCATGCAGCCGCTGGTGACGCCGAACGCCGATTTTTATCGGATAGACACCGCCCTGATTGTCCCCTCCATCGATCCGGACACCTGGACTTTACGTGTCACCGGGATGGTGGAAGAGGAGATCGAACTTAACCTGACTGATCTCCTGGCCAAACCCCTGACAGAGCGGTACGTGACCATTGCCTGCGTGTCCAATGACGTCGGCGGCGACCTGATCGGCAACGCACGCTGGCTCGGCTGGCCTGTCCGGGAGATGCTCGCCCTGGCCCGCCCGAAGAACGGCGCGGACATGGTGTTGTCGCGGAGTTCGGACGGCTGGACTGCCGGCACCCCGCTGGAGGCCCTGACTGATGACCGGGATGCCCTCCTTGCGGTGGGTATGAACGGCGATCCGCTGCCGCTGGAGCACGGCTTTCCCGTGCGGCTCATTGTGCCGGGCCTCTACGGCTATGTTTCGGCGACCAAATGGCTGACTGAACTCCGGGTCACCAGGTTCGCCGACGACGTCGGCTACTGGACACCCCGCGGCTGGTCGGACCGCGGCCCCATCAAGACCTCGTCGAGGATAGATGTGCCCCGCCGCGGCCGGCGGGTGGGTGCCGGAACGGTGATGTTCGGCGGCGTGGCCTGGGCACAGCACACCGGGATCGGCACCGTGGAGCTTCGCGTGAACCGCGGTCCGTGGCAGAAGGCCGAGCTCGCGCCGGGGATCTCGCTGGACACCTGGTACCAGTGGCAGCTGGGCATCCCGCTCACGCCGGGACAATATGAGGTCCAGGTGCGGGCCACCGACCGCGACGGCGAGCCGCAGGCCGAGGAAAGCCGGCCGCCGGCGCCGGACGGAGCCACCGGCTTCCACACGATTAGAGTTGATGTGAATCCATGACGGCCCACACCGAAGGCAGACCCATGCACAGCAGCACCAACCAGCACGGTGACGGCCAGCAAGTTGAAGCCCCGCACGTTGAAACCCGGCACGTTGATGCCCCGCATGGCGGAGCGGGCCACGGCGACGGCCACCGGGGTCATGCCGCCCACCCTGGGAGGTCCGTGGACCAGCACCGCGCTGCCGTGGCTGAACTGCTGGCGCCGCTGCTGTCGACACCCGGCAGGACCGAAACACTGGCCCTTCGCGATGCCTTGGGCAAAGGGCTGGTCCACGATGTCATGGCGCCGCTCAGCCTGCCGCCTTTCCCCAACTCGCAAATGGATGGCTTTGCCATCAACAGCGCAGATGTAAACGGCGCGGACCTCAACGGCGCGGACCCCGGCAGCGTTGCCCCGGGTAGTGCCCCTGGCGCCGCCGGCCCTGCCACCCTTGGCACGCCCGACGGCGGCGCGGAGCTGCGTGTCGTTGACCCCGTTCCGGCCGGTGCCACGCCGGCAGACCTTCAGCGCGGCACCGCCGCCCCCATCATGACCGGGGCCATGATCCCTGCCGGGGCGGACGCCGTCGTGCCGATCGAACGCGCCGTTCCAGACCGGTTCCCGGTCCCCGGAGAGCCCGGTACCGTTTGGCTGCCGGCCACCGCGGCAGGCACCTTTGTCCGTTCCCCGGGCAGCGATATTGCCGCGGGGGAGTGTGCGCTCACAGCGGGAACCTTCCTGGGGCCTGCACAGTTGGGCCTGTTGGCCGCGCTGGGCGTAGCTGACGTTACGGTCCACCGTTCGTTGTCCGTCCTGCTGGTCACTACCGGAGACGAAGTGGTGGAACCGGGCCAGCCGCTGGCGCCCGGCAAGATCCATGACGCCAACGGCACTCTCCTGGAAAGTGCCATGCGGCAGGCAGGCCTGGCAGTTATCCGCACGGCCATCGCGTCGGACAGGCCCGAAGAACTTCGAACGCTGCTTCGTGGCCATGCCGGGGCGGTGGACCTGATTGTCACCACCGGCGGGGTCAGCAAAGGTGCCTATGAAGTGGTGCGTCAGGCCATGGAGGGCCAGAATTCAGAGTTCCTCCACGTGGCGATGCAGCCCGGTGGCCCGCAGGGAATCGGCACCTTCGACGGTGTGCCGTTCCTTGGCTTCCCCGGCAACCCGGTGAGCTGCCTGGTTTCCTTCGAACTTTTCCTCCGCCCCGTCCTTTCCGGTCTTTTCGGTGCCCCCGCTCCGCGGCCATCCCTCCGCGCCCGGCTGGGCCAACGCCTCACCTCGCCTGTTCACAAGCACCAGGTCCGCCGGGGAAACTTCCGCCCCGACGGGACGGTCAGCCTCGAGGGGGGCGAAAGCTCGCACCTGGTGCGTGCCCTGGCAGGCTCGAACGCGCTGGTCCACGTGCCCGTGGGGGTCGCCGCGCTCACCGAGGGTGATGAGGTGGAAGTATGGTTGCTGTGAATTCAGAACAAAGCCAGCCCGCGCTGACCCATCTCCGCCAGGACGGGAGCGCCCAGATGGTGGACGTTTCGGCCAAGGCCGAAACCACCCGCGAAGCCACTGCCACCGCCACTGTCCGCACCACGCAGGAAGTGCTGGGCCTGCTGGGCTCCGGTGGCCTGCCCAAGGGAGATGCACTTGCCGTGGCACGTGTCGCAGGCATTATGGCCGCCAAGAAGACCCCTGAACTGATTCCGCTGTGCCATCCGTTGCCGCTGTCGAAAGTGACGGTGGATTTCGATCTCGGACCCGATTCCGTTGCGATCCTGGCCACGGTCAAGACCCAGGGTGTCACCGGCGTCGAGATGGAAGCGCTGACGGCGGCGTCGGTGGCTGCCCTCAGCGTGTACGACATGATCAAGGCTGTGGACAAGCACGCCGTGCTGACGGACATCAAGGTGCTGGCCAAAAGCGGCGGCAAGAGCGGGGACTGGACACTGTGAGCATTGAAAGCACGTATCTGCCTGCGCGTGAACCTGAGCCGCACCGGCATGGTGAGGTGCAGGGCCGCAAGGCCGGTGTTGTCATCGCATCCACCCGGGCCGCCGCCGGCATCTATGAGGACGAGACCGGCCCGGTGATCATCGACTGGCTGACCGAGCACGGCTTCGAGGCATACCCCGCCATGGTGGTCCCGGACGGGGAGCCGGTAGGCGCAGCCATCCGGGCCCTCCTGACCCAGCATCCCGCCGTCGTGATTACCAGCGGCGGGACGGGCCTCAGCCCCGATGACCGGACTCCGGACGTCACGTTGCCCCTGCTGGACCGTGAAGTTCCCGGGATCATGGAGGCCGTCCGGCGTGCCGGCGCGGCCAAGACGCCGCTGGCCGCGCTGAGCCGGGGCCATGCCGGGACGTCGGGGCGGACGTTCATCATCAACCTGCCCGGATCGCCCAAGGGCGTGATGGACGGGCTCTCCGTCCTTGATCCCCTGATCGGTCACCTGTGTGACCAGCTGGAGGGCGGCCATGGGCACTGAATCAGTCTTCGAAGTAGTCCACGCGGTCCTCAGTGCGGAGCCCATCTCTGTGGACCAGGCCATTGCCGCGGTGGAGTCGGACACTGCCGGGGCCGTGGTCAGCTTCAGCGGGGTTGTCAGGAATCACGACGGCGGCAAGGCAGTAGAGCGGCTCAGTTACAGTGCGCACCCCACGGCTCACCAGGTGATGGCCGACGTCGTGGCCGCCCTCGTGGCCGAACATGCCGGCGATGCCTCGCTGCAGCCGGTCCGGATCTGGGCCGCACACCGCATCGGCATGCTCGAAATCGGCGACCCGGCGCTGGTCTGCGCCGTCTCCGCAGCGCACCGCGGCCAGGCGTTCGCCGTGTGTTCCGAGCTGGTGGACAGGATCAAGGAGCAGGTTCCCATCTGGAAGGAACAGTTCTTCACTGACGGGACTGTTGAATGGGTGGGCGCGGGGGAGTAACCCCGCTTCATGCGTCCCGTGGCGTGGCGCGGGCACCGGTCTGGCTGCCCTGGCTCTGGTTTGTGCGAGGTAACGCACAGCCTCCGGTTCAGTCCAGCGAGCGGCCCGACGGTAGGGTTAACGGCATGACCGAACAACACCCCACGCGCAGCCGCGTGGCCGTCCTGGGCGCCAACGGCCGCATGGGCGCCGAAGCCGTCAAGGCTGTAGAAGCCGCCGCCGATCTGGACCTCGTAGCCGCTTTGGGACGGGGTGACTCACTGGACCAACTGGCTTCCTCGGGTGCCCAATTCGTGGTGGACCTGACCGTCCCGGAGAGCACCGAGGCGAACGTCCGGTACGCCGTCGAGCACGGCATGCATGCCGTGGTGGGCACCACCGGCTGGGACGCAGCCCGGCTCGCAGGCCTGGAAGCACTCCTCGCGGAGCACCCGGAAACCGGTGTGCTGATCGCCCCCAACTTCGCCCTGGGATCTGTGCTGGCGTCAGCCTTCGCTGCCAAGGCCGCCAAGTACTTCGAGTCCGTGGAAATCATTGAACTCCACCATCCGGACAAGGTGGACGCGCCCTCCGGAACAGCTGTCCGTACTGCCCAGCTCATCGCGGCCGAGCGCCAGGCCGCGGGCGTTCCGGCCAGCCCTGACGCCACCACTACCGAACAGCCTGGAGCACGGGGCTGCGACGTGGACGGCGTGCGCGTGCACAGCGTTCGACTCCGCGGTCTGGTGGCCCACCAGGAAGTGCTGCTCGGCGGTCCGGGGGAGCAATTGACGTTCCGGCACGATTCCTTCGATCGCGCTTCCTTTATGCCGGGCGTGCTGCTCGGCGTCCGGAACGTGGCTGCCCATCCCGGACTGACGGTGGGCCTGGACGGCTACCTGGACCTGGGGGTTTAGGCCGTGGGCGATTTCCTGGCGGCGTTCCGCAAAAACCGCACCAAGGTCTGGGTGGGGGCCGTGACGCTCCTCCTCGTCTTCTACCTGGTGGTCTCCTTCCAGCGGTCCGTCCTGCTGCTGACGGACAGCAACCCTGCCGCCAAGGCCATCGGCGCCGCCTACCTTGTGCTGCCAGTCATTGGGGCCTGGGCGTTGATCCGTGAACTGATGTTCGGAGCGCGCACGGAACAGATGGCGAAGGTCCTCGAAGCCGAGGGCGGGCTTCCCGTGGATGAGCTCCCGCGCACACCGGCGGGCCGCATCGTCCGTTCCGCGGCGGACCTGGAGTTCGAAAAATACAAGGCAGAAGCCGAGGCGGCTCCCGGAGACTGGCGCTCCTGGTTCCGGCTCAGCTGTGCCTACGATGCCGCAGGGGACCGCAAGCGCGCCCGCTCCTCCATGCGGGACGCCGTCCGGCTGTTCCGCGGCAACGTCCCGGCCTAGCTGCCGGGGTTCCAGGCCAGCCGGCCCGGAACCACGTGGGTGTGGCCGGCTATGGCTGGCCGATCCGTTCGCCGCGCCCGATCCTGTTGGCGGCGTGGCCGGCCCATTCCAATGGCCCCCGCCACTTCAGCAGGACAAACGCCGTGCCCACGATGATGGCTGTAGCGGCATGGGCGAAGTACATGCCGTCTTCCGTCCAGCCGGCAGGCAGCGGCTTGAGGTAGAACCCCGAAACCACCCAGACATGGACGGTGTAGAGCGTCAGCGTCATGGCTCCGGCGCCCCGCAGCGGCAACAACAGGTCGAGGTCCAGCCACTCAGCGAGCCTCCCGAGCAGCAGGCACGCGCCCACGACCGCGGCAGCCACACCGGAGGTGTGGGCCAGGTCCAAGGTGGTGGCGGAGTGCGGCGCAGCGGCTGCGAGCCACCACCAGGATCCTTCCTGCCGGATTCCGGTGAGGTTGACTTGCAGGACGCTGTCGAGCGGATAGCCGGGTGCATTCAGGACGTCCTCGAGCGCCGCCCGGCCGCCCCAGTTCTCCATCGCGGCCGTGCCCAGGGCCTTGGCGAGGGCGGCCACTGCGATGCCACCTGTCAGCAGTACCACCGGAATCATCGCCTTGGTGAGGGCGAGCCGGCCGATGGCCAGGCCCACCAGCAGATAGGCCAGCCACTGGAAAACCGGGTAGTAGCCGGTGAGGAAGAGGTCGCCGAGCAGGGGAAAAGGCGTCGCCAGGTCCTCCCACGACGGGTTGTGCCCCAGGTTCAGGGGCGGATCGGACGCCATCAGCCACGGCCTCAGCAGGTAGGCGAGGACCGGTGAAACCAGGATCCAGCCAGCGGCCCAGGCGCACAGCGCCTTCAGTTTCAGCCCCAAAAACGGCAGGACGCAGAGGAACAGGGCGGCGTAGTGGACCAGGATGATGGCAAGGTTGACCTCCAGTCCGCCCAGTGAGAGCCCGACGGCGGCGATCACCAGTGCGCGCAGCGCGATTCCACGGCGCGCTGCATTCAGGGCCGCCCCTTCGGGAGGCACCTGCTTGCCGGTGGACAGCGCGAGGCCGACTCCCGCCAACACAGCGAACAAGGCAGCCGCCCGGCCGGAGAAGGTCAGCCCGATCCACGTGGGAGTCAGGTCCGCGTTGGCCTCGAACGTGGGGAGCAAATGTGTGGCCATCATGCCCAGGAGCGCAAGCCCCCGGGCCGCGTCTATGCCACGGAGGCGGCCCGCGGGCCGCGAGGGCCGGGGGACCCTGGAGGTCCTTGCGGTGGCACGGGAGGTCATGAGGCGATGGTCTCACACCTGCCTTGGGGGCGGCAGTCACGTGACGCCACCGTGCGCGGGGCGAAGCCAGGCAGGTAGCGGCCGGAGTCCAGGCCGGAGTTTATGCATGGAATCCATGCTGGAATCCGTACCGGGTTCGCCGGGCAGGGATGCCGCAGGGAATGCCGTGGACGCTGCCGGAGCTCCGGGGGCCTTGTGTTCGAATATATGTTCGAATAACATGGGCGGCATGCAGACTCCTTCCCAGCCCCCACAGTTTCCGGATTCTCCGGCCGGCCAGAGCGCCCTTCGGCCGGCCATTGATGCCGGCTATCCGGCACAGCCGGCGGGCCTGATGAAGGCCATGAGTCCGGGAGTGGTGGATTTCCTGTTCCGTCAGCTCGTGGCCGGACGGTCCGCAGTGGACGTCCAGTGGCAGGAAGAGGGCATCAGCCTCAGCGCCCAGCCGGCGGGAGCGGAGTTGGCGCGCAGGCTGGCAGATGTCGATCTGGAAGCGCTGACGCCCACGGAACTGTTCCATTACGTCCGGGCCGCCCAGAAAATGGCAGCCTGGGCTGAGGGTCTGCGTCAGGCGGCGGTGGAACGGTACTGCCAGCCGGATAGCCATGGCAAGGGCCCGCTTTCGGACTCGCCTCAGGCCCCGGCTAAGGCCCCGCTCAAGGGCCCGGTACAGGGACCGCGCCAGGGCCTGCGTCAGGCGGCGGCACCTGGCCGGCATCCCGACGGTACCCAGTACCCTGTGAATCTGCAGCATCGTCCCTAGGATGACAGGGTGACTGAAGCCCTGACCGTCTCCGCCGTCCAGTACCGGTCGCTGGAGGGCGGCATCATCCCGAACGTCCAGGAACACGTGCGCCTCATCGAGGATGCCGAATCCCATGGCGCCCGGCTGGTGGTTTTTCCGGGGCTGTCTTTGACCGGCCGCAACCTTGAACAGCTAATGACGGAAGAGTCCTGGCTCCGGCCGGTCGACGCACGGCTGGATGATCTCCATGAAATCTGCCGGCGCACCGGGATAACTGCCGTAGCAGGGCCGCTTACAAGGAACCTGACGGCACGCCACGGATGGCCTGCCTTGTCATCCATCCTGACGGCTCCACGCAGTCCGGCTTCAAGGCCCGGCTCGGCCGCGTCGAAGAGCAACATTTCACGGCCGGTGCCGGTGGCATCCTGCTTGAACTGGACGGCTGGAAAATCACCGTGGTCATCTGCTCCGACGCCGAAGATCCTGTCCACTGCACGGCGGACGAGTTTGCCGGAGTGGATGCCTGCGCTGTATCCGCTGTCTATGCGCAGGATCAGGAGCGGCGGCTGGCACTGCATCTTGAAGCCCTCGCCTCTGACAACGGCGTGTTCGGCATCCTGGCAAATCTTGCCGGGCCCACACCTTCGGGACAGTCCGATCGTCTGACCGGATTCTGGGGCCCCGATGGCCTCCAGCTCAGAAAGGCTGCCGGGACCGGCACGGAAGTGGTCACTGCCATACTGCAGCGCGGTGCCTTGCGGAAATTCCGCTGACGGGCAAGCCGTGTCCCCGGCGCAGTCCTTCGAAGTCCCCTGTTTGACGTGGATCACGCCTCTGCCATTGTCCTAACCGGAGGGGGACAGGGTAACGTTTTTTCCATGCCTCACACATCCGCGAACATTCCTGCCCTTGGTACGCTCCTGACCGCCATGGTCACGCCCTTCACCAAGGATGGCAAAGTGGACTACGCGCAGGCGGCGGAGCTGGCCACCAGGCTCGTGGACGATGGCTGCGACGGACTGGTTGTCACCGGAACCACCGGTGAGACCTCCACCCTCACAGACGAGGAAAACCTCGGCATGTTCCGTGCCGTCAAGGAGGCCGTGGGAAACCGCGCCGCCATCGTCGCCGGCACCGGGACCAACGACACCGCGCACTCCATCCGCCTTTCGCAGCAGGCGGCCGCGCTCGGCGTCGACGGCCTTCTGCTCGTCACGCCGTACTACAACAAGCCCAGCCAGGCCGGGGTCCGCGCACACTTTGAGGCCGTCGCGTCAGCAACCGATGTTCCCGTCATGCTCTATGACATCCCGGGCCGCTCGTCGATCGCCATCGAACCCGAAACCATGATCCGCCTGGCGCAGCACCCGAACATCGTCGCCGTCAAGGACGCCAAAGCAGACTTCGCCGCGGCCAGTCAGGTGATGGCGGAAACTGACCTGCTGTTCTACTCCGGCGACGACGGCCTGACCCTCCCGTGGATGGCCCTGGGCGCCGTCGGACTGGTCGGCGTCACAACCCACGTTGCCACCCGCCGCTTCCGCGAGCTGATCGACGCCGTCAACGCGAACGACCTCAGCACCGCCCGAAAGATCAACTTCGAGCTGCTCCCGGTGGTTCGTGCAACGATGACCCGCGTCCAAGGGGCCGTCGCAGCCAAGCAAATTCTTAAATGGCAGGGAGTCCTGCCCAACTCGATTGTCCGTTTGCCCCTCGTGGAGCCGGACGAAGCCGAGATCGAATCCATCCGCGAGGACTTGGCGGAAGCGGGGCTGGTCTTTTCCTAAGGGCTAAGACCGGCACCCTTCCGCCTGGAAAGTAGTGCACTATGACCCAAACCGCCCTTCCCGGCCTTGTCACGCCCCCACGCCTGCCGCAAGGCACCCTGCGGATTGTTCCGCTCGGTGGCCTGGGGGAGATCGGCCGGAACATGGCCGTTTTCGAAATCGACGGCAAGCTGCTCGTCGTGGACTGCGGCGTCCTCTTCCCGGAGGAGACCCAGCCCGGCGTTGACCTGATCCTGCCGGACTTCTCCTACATCGCGGACCGCGTGGACGACATTGTCGCCGTCGTCCTGACCCACGGCCATGAGGACCACATCGGTGCCGTCCCGTACCTCCTGCGGCTCCGTGCGGACATTCCGCTGGTCGGGTCCCAGCTGACCCTTGCCCTCATCGAGGCCAAGCTGCAGGAACACCGGATCCGTCCCTACACTTTGACCGTTGAAGAGGGGCAGGTCGAAAAGTTCGGCCCCTTCGAATGCGAATTCGTCGCGGTCAACCACTCCATCCCCGACGCCCTGGCGGTCTTCATCCGCACGGCCGCCGGTACCGTGCTGCACACGGGCGACTTCAAGATGGACCAACTGCCCCTGGACGGCCGGATCACCGACCTCCGCCACTTCGCCAAGCTCGGCGAAGAAGGAGTGGACCTCTTTATGTCCGACTCGACCAACGCGGACGTGCCGGGCTTCACCACCGCCGAGAAGGAGATCGGTCCGACCCTGGAACGGCTTTTCGGCCAGGCCACCAAGCGGATCATTGTCGCGTCCTTCTCCTCGCACGTCCACCGTGTACAGCAGGTGCTCGACGCCGCGGCCAAGCACAACCGGAAAGTGGCCTTCGTTGGCCGCTCGATGGTTCGCAACATGGCCATCGCGGAGAAGCTCGGCTACCTTGACGTACCCCCCGGCCTCGTGGTGGACATCAAAAACATCGACAACATGCCGGACAACCGCGTGGTCCTGATGTCCACCGGTTCCCAGGGAGAGCCGATGGCAGCGCTGTCCCGCATGGCCAACGGAGACCACCGCGTAGTGGTGGGCCAAGGCGACACCGTGATCCTGGCCTCCAGCCTCATCCCTGGCAACGAAAATGCTGTTTTCCGCATCATCAACGGCCTGCTGAAGCTCGGTGCCGACGTCATCCACAAGGGCAACGCCAAGGTCCACGTCTCGGGCCACGCCGCTGCCGGCGAACTGCTCTACTGCTACAACATCCTTGAGCCGCTCAACGCCATGCCAGTGCACGGCGAGACCCGCCACCTGATTGCCAACGGCAAGATCGCCATCGAATCAGGTGTGCCGGAAGCCAGCGTCATCCTCTCCGACAACGGCACCGTCATCGACCTCAAGGACCACCGCGCCGATGTCGTGGGCCAGATCGAGGTCGGCTTTGTCTACGTCGACGGCTCCAGCGTCGGTGAGGTCACCGAGGCCGATCTGAAGGACCGCCAGACCCTGGGTGACGAAGGGTTCATCTCCATCATCACGGTCATCCACCGCGCCACCGGCAAGGTGGTTTCCGGGCCGGAGATCCACGCCCGCGGTGTGGCCGAGGACGATTCCGTTTTCGACGAAATCATCCCCAAGATCAACGCCGCGCTGGAAGAAGCCGTGCTGAACCGGACCGACCACACCACGCACCAGCTCCAGCAGGTTGTGCGCCGCGTTGTCGGTACCTGGGTCAACCGCAAGCTCCGCCGCAAGCCCATGATCATCCCGGTGGTCCTCGAGGCTTAACAGCGCCGAAGCCCAGCGGATTTCAAAGGCCCGGTTCCTCGGAACCGGGCCTTTCCTGTGGGCAACATGGGGTCCGTTTTCGGCCGTAAATCCGCGGAAAACCGCATCAGTTCGGGTACCGTGGCACGTATGGCCACACGTACTACTCCCGCGCCCCGAGGCAATTCCGGCGGCACCACGGGCCGCAGTTCCGGAACCAAGACGGGCGGTGCGGCGGGCCGCGGCGCGGGCGCCACAGGGCCCAAAACGGGCACCGCCAGCGGCCGCGGCGGATCATCCTCCGGTGCCTCAGCCACGCGCCGGCTGCCCGCCGTCGAACAGCGCCAGCCCTGGCTCCTGCGTGTTGTGGCCGGCGCGTGGCTCGGCGTAGGCCACCTGGTGGGCGGGGGAGTCCGCCGGATCGGCTCCGACGTCAGCGACCTCCCGGCGGAGGAACGCCGCGACGGTGCTGCCCTCTTCAACCTGGCCCTCGGCGTCTTCATCGCCACGTTTGCCTGGTGGGGAATGACTGGCTGGTTCCCGGACGCCGTCTACAACGTCGTTAACGGCACCTTCGGCTGGATGTCCCTGCTGCTGCCGCTCATGCTCTTTGTCTGCGCCTTCCGGCTCTTCCGGCAGCCCGACGACGGGCGCGGAAACAACAGGGTGGGCATCGGTTTCCTCATCATGACCTTCGCGGGATGCGGACTGGCCCACGTCCTCGCCGGCCAGCCCACCGTCGCCCAGGGGTTTGACGGTCTGAGGCGCGCCGGCGGCATGCTTGGCTTCCTGGCAGCCTCGCCCCTCGCGGCCATCCATGCGGCGGTACCCCTGGTGCTTTATGGCCTGTTGGCCTTCGCCTCCCTGCTGATCATCACTGCGACACCCTTCGGGGCCATTCCCCGCCGCCTGCGCTCGGCCTACGAACACCTGATGGGCATCGATCTCCAGGATCCCGGCGAGGCAGCCGACAACCACGACCGCAGCTACCTCGAGGAAACGCGGCCAGCGGCGCTGCCGAAGAAGAAGAAGCGGCGCTTCTTCGGGAAGGACGATGAGGCCGATCCCAAACTTGAAGGCTACGTGGGGGACGAAGCCTTTGAGCACGCTGTCATTGACGACGACGAGACGGACGCCGGAGCATCGGCCCCGGGGCCCAGGCCCGCGCCCGGAGTCCGCCGCCCCACGCAGGCGGAGATCGCCGTCGAAAAGATCAAAGCCGCGCAGGGCCTGGGTTCTGCCGCGCCGGCGGCTGGGGAGAACGCCACAGAGGCCATTCCGCTGGTGACACCGGGCATGGTGGCCGCGGGTTCGCTGAATTCCGCAGCGGTGGCTGTTCCGCAGGTACCGGCCAAGCCCGTCACTCCGATCCCGCTGCCCACTCCCATCCCGCAGCGGACCGAGCAACTCTCCCTGGCGGGCGACGTCACCTACACCCTCCCGCCGTCGGACGTTCTGACCCCGGGGTCCATCCCCAAGGAACGCACGGAAGCGAACGACGCCATCGTCGCTTCCCTGACCGAGACCCTCAACCAATTCAACGTGGAGGCCCAGGTCACCGGCTTCAGCCGCGGACCAACGGTGACCCGCTACGAGATCGAGCTCTCCCCGGGTACCAAGGTGGAGCGCGTCACGGCCCTGTCCAAGAACATCTCCTACGCCGTCGCTTCCTCCGACGTGCGGATCCTCAGCCCCATCCCGGGCAAGTCGGCCATCGGCATCGAGATTCCCAACACGGACCGTGAAACGGTGTCCCTGGGCGACGTCCTCCGCAGCCAGAACGCCCGCCGCACGGAACACCCGATGGTCATGGGCGTGGGCAAGGACGTCGAGGGCGGCTATGTTGTGGCCAACCTCGCCAAGATGCCCCACCTGCTCGTCGCCGGTGCCACGGGTGCAGGCAAGTCCTCATTCGTGAACTCCATGATTACTTCGATCCTCATGCGGGCCACCCCGGATGAGGTCCGCATGGTCATGGTGGACCCCAAGCGCGTGGAACTGACCGCCTACGAGGGCGTCCCGCACCTCATCACCCCCATCATCACCAATCCCAAGAAGGCCGCCGAGGCACTGCAATGGGTGGTCCGGGAGATGGACGCCCGCTACGACGACCTCGCCAACTACGGCTTCAAGCACATTGACGACTTCAACAAGGCCGTCCGTGCCGGAAAAGTACATCCGCCGGATGACTCCAAGCGAGTCATCCGGCCCTATCCCTACCTGCTGGTCATCGTTGACGAGCTCGCCGACCTCATGATGGTGGCGCCGCGCGACGTCGAGGACTCGATCGTCCGCATCACCCAGCTGGCACGTGCCGCAGGCATCCACCTGGTCCTGGCCACCCAGCGTCCGTCAGTCGATGTGGTCACCGGCCTGATCAAGGCCAACGTCCCCTCGCGGATGGCGTTCGCCACGTCCTCCGTCACGGACTCCCGCGTGGTCCTGGACCAGCCGGGAGCGGAGAAGCTGATCGGCCAGGGTGACGCGCTGTTCCTGCCCATGGGCGCTTCCAAGGCCATGCGTGTGCAGGGCGCGTGGGTCACGGAGTCCGAGATCCACAAGGTGGTCGAACACGTCAAGGGCCAGCTCAAGGCCGTCTACCGCGACGACGTTGCGCCCGAGGCGCAGAAGAAGCAGATCGACGACGACATCGGGGATGACCTCGAAGTGCTGTTGCAGGCCACTGAACTTGTGGTCACCACCCAGTTCGGGTCGACCTCCATGCTTCAGCGCAAACTGCGGGTCGGGTTTGCCAAGGCCGGCCGGCTCATGGACCTGCTCGAATCCAGGGGAGTGGTTGGTCCTTCGGAGGGATCCAAGGCCCGCGACGTGCTGGTCAAGCCGGACGACCTCGCGGCGGTCCTTGCTGCCATGAAGGGACAGGAGGCTCCGGCTGTTGCCGACTCGCAGACTGCGGCGCTCAGCGACAACGCCAACGCCAACATCGCCCAGGGCGGCTACGCCGAAGACCTGGTGCAGGCTGACCTGGACCAGCGCAGCCAGAACGTTGAATACTACGACGGCGCCGACTCGCCTCCGGGCTCCCGGGGGGACGACGAAGATGGATCAGAGGACGCCTGGTCCCTCACCGGACGGTAGCCTAGGAAGGTGACTAGCACCGAAGCAACCGCCGCCGGCTCCAGCAGCGCAGGAATCTGGAATCTTCCCAACATCCTGACCATGCTGCGCATCGCCCTGGTGCCGTTCTTCGTCTGGTTCCTTGTGGCGGACGCTCCCGGACTACAGAGTGAGTTGGGGCCGTGGCGCTGGGCCGCCGTAGCGGCGTTCGCCGTCGCGATCTACACGGACAAGCTCGACGGCGACATCGCCAGGAGCCGCGGGCTTATCACCAATTTCGGCAAAATCGCGGACCCCATTGCGGACAAGCTCCTGATCGGCTCGGCGCTGGTGATGCTCTCCATCCTCAACGAACTGCCGTGGTGGATCACCATTGTCATCCTCGTCAGGGAGTGGGGCATCACGGCCCTTCGTTTCTTTGTCATCCGTTACGGGGTCATCCCTGCGTCGCGGGGCGGCAAGCTCAAAACCGTGGTCCAGACGGCAGCGATCTTCCTGTACCTCGTGCCATTGGGCGCGATTGCTCCCTGGCTGGTGTGGGTGGCCTTTGCCGTCATGATGGCAGCGGTCCTGATCACGGTGTGGACCGGCGTCGAATATGTCATTGAAGCCCTGAAGCTCCGCTCGCAGGGCAAGAAGGCCCGGGAAACAAGAGCATCCAATTAGGGAGCTGACGTGACTAATCTTCACCATCTCGCGGAACAGGCAGTCAGGCAGGCCTTGGCCGCCGGCCGGACGGTTGCCACCGCGGAATCACTCACGGCAGGCATGGTCGCAGCCGTTTTGGCAGACACACCCGGTGCCTCCGGCATGCTGCAGGGCGGCGTGGTGGCATACCAGAACACGGTCAAGTCAGGGGTCCTGAAGGTCTCACCTGAACTTCTCGACGCCGTCGGATCCGTTGACGGGGACGTCGCCGCGGCGATGGCGGAAGGCGCCCGAACCGTGTTGGGTGCCGACATCGGCATCGCCACAACAGGAGTAGCCGGCCCCGAAGAACATGACGGCAAGCCGGTCGGAACCGTGTTCATCGGCGTTGCCACCGCGGGCGGTGTCACCTTTGCCGAATACGTCTTCACGGGAAACCGGGCCGAGATCCGCGGACAGGCGTGCGGGGCAGCATTGGAAAGTCTGCTCACAGCCCTATCGTCCTGAAGTTACCGGGCGTAAAGTTGCCGGGAACAAATCCCGGTATCCATTAGTTATTACATTGTGTCGCTTCCGGACTATGGAGGCGCCTAGGA
Organism: Pseudarthrobacter cremeus; assembly: GCF_051857465.1. Lineage (NCBI taxonomy): Bacteria > Bacillati > Actinomycetota > Actinomycetes > Micrococcales > Micrococcaceae > Pseudarthrobacter > Pseudarthrobacter cremeus. Next base: position 203,776 of record NZ_JBPZHC010000009.1, read on the forward strand.
TGATTAAACCACCACGGTTCGCTCCACGGCGGACCGCACTTATGAGGGAGCAAGGCGATACAGATGGTAAAGCAGCCCGTATCCGTAAACGGCGTTGTCCGCTGGAAGGATGTGGGCCTCGCCGATCAGGCTAAGAGCGAACAGAAGGAGCGCAAGATGGTTGTACTTCGTCACGAAATCGGTGATGTCCTGCGCGATGTCCGCCAGCGCCAGGGACGTACGCTCCGCGAAGTTTCGCACAGTGCCCGGGTTTCCCTGGGTTACCTCAGCGAAGTGGAGCGTGGCCAAAAAGAAGCATCGTCAGAGCTCCTTTCATCAATCTGCTCTGCCCTGGACGTTCCGTTGTCCAGCATGCTCCGCGAAGTCAGCGACCGCGTTGCTGTCGCCGAGGGAGTAGCCGTTCCGGACACCGTTCCCCAGGAATTCTCACAGCGTTATGGACGCGATCTTGAGCGCGACCTGAGCGCTGAGCTCAACAACGAACTCTCCACCGGTTTGCTCTCCGGCGCACGCTAAAACGCCCGCAGCATCCAAAGGCAGTTACACGACAAAGCCTCCGGCCCAAGGCCGGAGGCTTTGTCGTTGAGTCCTGGTGTCGTCTTCTACTGTCGTCGTCTTCCGTACGTTCCGTCGCCGGCCTAAGCGGACGTGTCCTTGGCGAAGCCGTCGTGTTCATAGATGGTGTTGAGCTTGGCCATGTACTCGGCGAGCGTCTGCAGTTCCCCGACCGGCCATTCGCCCAGCCGCTCCCGGAAGACCTGCCGGCGCGCATCCTGGACCTGGTGCATTCTTTCCTCACCCTTCTCCGTCAGGCGGATCGCCTGCGCCCTGCCATCCAGGGGATCGGCCTCCTTGGAAACCAGGCCCAGGCTTTCCAGGAAGGCGATCTGGCGGCTGACCGAGGGCTTTCCCACCCCGATGTTCAGCGCGAGGTCCGTGAGCCGGATGGGGCCCTCCCGCCGGATGACCGCCAACAGGCCATACGCCGCCGGCTCCATATCCGGATGGACCTGGCGGGAGAGTTGTTGGGACACGGAACGGGCACGGCGCCAGAAGAGGCTGATCTGGTGCTCCACATTATTCAGGGCCGCATCCAGGGTGTCCTCGCCCGAACCAGTCTCCGCAGCACCCGTCTGTGCACGGCCCATTCCGGCAGCACCGGCCTCCGCAAGACCAGACCGGGCAGGACGCGCCTCCGCAGGACCAGTCGAGGGAGGCGTATCAGGCACGTTGCTCATGGCAACAATTCTAGGGTCCCCGGTCATGAGAGACTCTATTGGTGCGGATCAGTGACTATTGGCGGCTTATGGACGACGAATTCGGAGCCGGGTACTCCCGCGTCCTGAGCAGTACCCTGGTCCTGGCCGGAGTGGGCGGACGCACAGCTGACCAGGCCCTCGCGGCCGGTGTAAGCCCCCGGCAGGTATGGCTGGCAGTCTGCGATGTCCAGGATGTGCCACCCGAGCGCCGGCTTGGCCGTGACGTCAAGCCCCTCCGCGACTGATACCCACCACTTAACTACCAACCACTGAACTACCACCCACTGAACGTTCCGGGCAGGCGCGCGCCCGGTCTTTCCACTGACACGCCGTTCGTCCTGTTCGAATATCTGTTCGGGTATAGCTATGCTTTTCGTAGTGGGTTATCCACATAGGCGATGTCATCCGGCTTGAATGTCAGTGGGTGCCATTAGCGTCAGAGATGACCAATAAACGGCCGCTGAGGCCACTCCAAAGCGAGAAAGCATTAGAGGTGTGAACCATGGCGGCAGCCCCGGATCGTGAAAAAGCGTTGGAAGCAGCGCTGGCCCAGATTGACAAGCAGTTCGGCAAGGGCTCGGTCATGCGGCTGGGTGACGAGGTGCGCGCTCCCATCGAGGTCATCCCCACCGGATCCATCGCCTTGGACGTCGCGCTGGGAATTGGGGGCCTGCCGCGCGGCCGCGTCGTGGAGATCTATGGCCCGGAATCCTCCGGTAAAACCACCGTTGCCCTGCACGCTGTGGCCAACGCCCAGCGCCTCGGCGGTATCGCTGCCTTCATTGACGCCGAACACGCCCTGGACCCGGAATACGCTGCCAAGCTTGGCGTGGACACCGACGCCCTCCTGGTCTCGCAGCCGGATACCGGCGAGCAGGCCCTGGAAATCATGGACATGCTGATCGGCTCCGGCTCGCTTGACGTGATCGTTATCGACTCCGTCGCCGCCCTCGTTCCGCGCGCCGAAATCGAGGGCGACATGGGTGACAGCCACGTGGGTCTGCAGGCCCGCCTGATGAGCCAGGCGCTGCGTAAGATCACCGGCCGCCTGAGCCAGACCAAAACCACCGCCATCTTCATCAACCAGCTTCGCGAAAAGATCGGCGTGTTCTTCGGCTCCCCGGAGACCACCACCGGTGGTAAGGCACTGAAGTTCTACGCCTCCATCCGCATCGACGTCCGCCGGATCCAGACCCTTAAGGAAGGTGCCGACTCCGTCGGTAACCGCACCAAGGCCAAGATCGTCAAGAACAAGATGGCCCCGCCCTTCAAGATTGCCGAATTCGACATCATCTACGGCCTGGGCATCTCCCGTGAGGGCGGCATCATCGACATGGGCGTTGAGCACGGCATCATCAAAAAGTCCGGTTCATGGTTCACCTACGACGGCGACCAGCTGGGCCAGGGCATGGAAAACTCCCGCAGGTTCCTGCGCGACAACCCCGAGCTCGCAACGGAACTTGAGCGTCTGATCAAGGAGAAGCTCGGAGTCGGGGTCAAGCCGGCAGCAGACGAGTCCAAGGACACACCCAAGCTGAAGGCCGTTGACGGCTTCTAAGAGGACTGTGGATCCAGTGGAGGAGCGGGAGCCGGGGCCGGCACGCAGAAACCGCAGGACCGGCGGGCGCAAGCGTTTCGGGCAGGACGGGCACGGGGATCCGGGGCTGGACGGCCCCAGTCCTGACTCGTCCGTCGCCATGGACCCGGAGCCGGACCCCGCCGCCCTTGCCCGCGCCATCGTCCTGCGGCAGCTGACCAGCTCGGCCAAAAGCCGGCTGCAGCTGTCCCGGAAGCTGGCGGAGCGGAACATACCTGAGGATGTGGCTGAAGCCGTCCTGGACCGGTTCCAGGAGGTCCGCCTCATCGACGACCCCGAATTTGCTGACATGTGGGTGCGCAGCCGCTCCCAGTCACGGAAGCTGGCGAAGGGAGCACTGCGCCGCGAACTGTCGGAGAAGGGCATCGATCCGGAGACAGCCGCGGGTGCACTGGAACAGCTCTCCGACGCGGACGAGGAAGAAGCTGCGCGCCGCCTCGTGGAGAGGAAACTCCGGGCCGGAACTGACCTGTCGGACCGGGCAAAGCGGGACAAAATCACCCGGCGCCTGGCCTCCATGCTCGCGCGGAAGGGTTACCAGCCGTCGCAGGCATTTCGGGTCGTAGGCGAGGTCATCGACGCGCAGGTGGCGCAGGAATCGGACCAGAGCGCGGACAGCTAAGCGGACGGTCATCGCTGTCCTGGGGCAGATCGGCGGCGCCGCCGCCAACCCGGTACCCTTAACAGGTGAGTTTGACCATTCCTGCCCCCGCATCCGGTACCGTCCCTTCTTCAGCCTCTGCTGCTTCTGCAACTGCTTCTTCTTCCGGCGCTGCTGCGCCGCAGCCGCGCACCTACCAGGTGCGTACCTTCGGCTGCCAGATGAACGTGCATGACTCGGAGCGCATGGCCGGCATGCTGGAAGCCGCGGGCTACATTCCCGCGGATGGTGAGCAGGCCGACGTCGTGGTGTTCAACACCTGCGCTGTCCGCGAAAATGCGGATAACAAGCTCTACGGAAATCTGGGCATGCTGGCTCCGGTCAAGGCCGCCAACCCCGGGATGCAGATCGCCGTGGGCGGCTGCCTGGCGCAGAAGGACCGTGAGACCATCCTCAAGAAGGCCCCTTGGGTGGATGCGGTCTTCGGCACACACAACGTGGGCGCGCTGCCCGCCCTGCTGGACCGGGCCCGGCACAACAACGAGGCCCAGCTCGAAATCCTCGAGTCCCTCGACGTCTTTCCGTCCACGCTGCCCACCAAACGTGACTCCGTCTATTCAGGCTGGGTATCCATCTCGGTGGGCTGCAACAACACCTGCACCTTCTGCATCGTCCCGGCCCTTCGCGGCAAGGAAAAGGACCGCCGGCCCGGAGACATCCTGGCGGAGATCCAGGCTCTGGTGGATGACGGTGCCATCGAAGTCACGCTCCTGGGGCAGAACGTCAACTCCTACGGCGTGGAGTTCGGTGACCGGCAGGCCTTCTCCAAACTACTGCGGGCGTGCGGGGACATCGAGGGACTGGAACGCGTGCGTTTCACCAGCCCCCACCCGGCCGCCTTCACGGACGACGTCATCGACGCCATGGCCGAGACACCCAACGTGATGCCGCAACTCCACATGCCCTTGCAGTCCGGTTCCGACAAAGTCCTCCGGGACATGAAACGCTCCTACCGGTCCACCCGGTTCCTGGGCATCCTGGACAAGGTCCGGGAGAAGATCCCGCACGCAGCCATCTCCACCGACATCATCGTGGGGTTCCCGGGCGAAACCGAGGAAGACTTCCAGGCGACCCTGGATGTGGTGGAGAAATCCCGCTTTGCCACCGCCTTCACGTTCCAGTATTCAAAGCGGCCGGGCACCCCCGCTGCCGACCTGCCCGACCAGCTGCCCAAGGCTGTTGTCCAGGAGCGCTTCGAACGGCTGACCGCACTGCAGGACAGGATCGCAGCGGAGGAAAACGCGAAACAGCTCGGCCGCCGCGTGGAGGTCATGGTGACAGCCCATTCCGGACGCAAGTCCGAGGAAACCCACCGGTTGTCCGGCCGTACCCAGGACCAGCGGCTGGTGCATTTCTCCGTACCCGAAGGTGCCGAAACACCCAGACCCGGTGACCTTGTCACGGTGACCATTACCGAGGCCGCAGCCTTCCACCTCGTCGCAGACCCTGCACTGGACGACTACAGCCTCCGACGCTCCCGCGCCGGCGACGCCTGGGACAGGTCGCAGGCCGATTCATGCGGTGCGCCCGCCCCCAGTGCAGCAGGCGCCGGCGCAGCTGGCGCCGGTGCCCCCCGTACCGGTATCTCGCTGGGCATGCCCTCGCTGCCCGTCCGGAGCCGCTGACCCGTTGGAGCAGCCCCCGGTCATCGCCGTCGTCGGTCCCACCGGGTCAGGCAAGTCGGACCTCGCCGTCAGCCTGGCACTCAAACTGGACGGTGAGGTCATCAACGCCGATGCCATGCAGTTCTACCGGGGCATGGACATCGGCACCGCCAAAATTACCGTGCCTGAACGAAGGGGCGTGCCGCACCATCTGCTGGATACCCTGGACGTTACCCAGGAGGCCAGTGTTTCCGACTTCCAGCAGCAGGCCCGCGACATTATCAGCGACATCCATGCCCGCGGTAAGCGGGCCATCCTTGCAGGCGGTTCAGGTTTGTATGTGAGGGCGGCCCTGGACGTCCTGGAATTCCCCGGAACGGACCCGGAACTGCGCCGGCAGCTGGAGGCCGAGCTCGAGGAAACCGGCCAGGAGGCCCTCCTTGCCCGGCTCCATAACGTGGACCCGGTGTCCGCAGGCCGTGTGGCCGATGCGCGCCGGATCATCCGGGCGCTCGAAGTGCACCAGCTCACCGGACGCCCCTTCAGCTCATTCATGCCCCGCCGCGAGTATGTCCAGCCCGCTGTCCAGATCGGCCTGGCCGTGGACCGGGCCGTACTCCGGGAGCGGCTGGCCCTTCGGGTGGAGGCAATGGTGCAGCGCGGACTCCTCGAGGAGGTACGCGGCCTGGACGCGGCAGGACTCCGCCGCGGCAAGACCGCCCCGCGCGCGCTGGGCTATGCGCAGTTCCTCAAAGTGCTCGACGGCGAGTCCACGGTTGAGGAGGCTGTAGAGGACACCGTTGTGGCCACGCGCCAGTTCGCACGTCGACAGCTGACATGGTTCCGCGCCGACCCTCGGATCACCTGGCTCGACTGGGACGCTCCGGACCTTGCCGCCCAGGCGGCCCGGCTCTGCAGGTGAGCGCCGCCGTCGGCCGTTTCAACTGATCTCCGGCTGGCCGGTAACCTAGGAGCATGCACGTAACTCCCGCAGAGACCACAGAGCCCGCCTTCACCACGCTGGGCGGACTCCGCTTCTCCAAGGGCCATGGCACGGGCAACGATTTTGTGCTGATTGCCGATCCGGAGGGCGTCCACACCATCGATGCTGAACAGGTTGCCGCCCTGTGCGACCGCCACCGCGGCATCGGCGGCGACGGCCTGATACGCGCCGTACCTTCCCGGTACCTGTCAGAAGGCCGGGAGCTCCTCGGGACCAGCCCCGAGGCGGAGTGGTTCATGGATTACCGCAACGGCGATGGGTCGCTCTCCGAAATGTGCGGCAACGGAGTCCGCGTCTTTGTGCATTTCCTTCGCGCCGAAGGGCTCGTTGACCTGCCCGACGGCGGAGCTCTCACCATCGGAACCCGTGGCGGAGTCAAGACCGTGGTCCGGACGGGGGACAACTACGCGGTGGATATGGGACCGTGGGAGTTCATCTTCCCCGGGGAAGCCAGCGCGAAAGCCATGGATTCCCTGGTCTCCGCGGAAGGCCTCGAGGTGCCACGTCCTGCACTGTCGGTGAGCATGGGCAATCCGCACACCGTGGTGGCCCTTGCTGAACTTTCCGAACTCGAATCCACCAGGCTCTTCGATGCCCCCCGCGTTGATCCGGTGCCGCCGAAAGGCACCAACGTTGAATTCGTCGTGCCCTCTGATCCCCTGGTGCACGACGGGATCGGCACCGTGACCATGCGGGTCCACGAACGCGGGGTGGGCGAAACACAGTCATGCGGAACAGGTGCCTGCGCCGCGGCGGCGGCCATCCGGCACTGGGCAGGGGCGGAAGCACCCGATACCTGGCAGGTGAGGGTTCCCGGCGGCGTCGTCGGTGTTAAGTTCTTTGCCGGGGCGGCCGGCCACGAGCACGTCGAGCTCAGCGGCCCGGCAGTGATTGTGGCTAGCGGGACGCTTTCCTGACCCGGAGGATCCGGAACGACTTTGACGTGGACTCCCGGGTCACGGTAAAGGATTCATCCAGTTCGGCTGCGAGCCACCGCTGAAGTGAGTCGGACCCCAAATTTTTCTGGACCACCAGCCAGGCCGAGCCGCCCGGCGCGAGCCGCGGCAGCCACAGCTTCAGCAGGCCGTGGAGTTCGTCCTTGCCGATCCGGATGGGCGGATTGGACCAGATCGTATCGAAGCGCAGTTCCGGGTCCACCTGCCCGGGCGTGCTGGCCACCACATTGCCCAAGCCCAGCAGGGCGGCGTTCTCGTTGGTCAGTGTGATGCAGCGTTCGTTCACGTCCACGGCGTAGACCCTGGCGTGCGGCGCCCGCAAGGCCAGCGTGAGCGCGATGGGCCCCCAGCCGCAGCCGATGTCCAGCAGGTTGCCGGTAGGGGACGGGGAGGGGGCCTCCGCCAGAAGCACAGCCGTGCCCTTGTCGATCCCGTCTGGGCTGAAGATCCCTGCGGATGTCTGCAGCGTGCGCGGTTCGCCGGCCAGCTCAACGGTGAGCGGCTTGCGGGTGAACGGCCCGGCGGGTGTAGCGCTGAAATAATGTGCGGACTCCATAACTGGCCAGATTAGTTGGCAGCAGTGGACAATGCGAAACTGCAGGGCCCCGCTCTGCTAATCTTGAACCCATGTTCTTGATCTTCGAGTAGCCGGCACGGGCATAGCCCCGTCGGCCAGATGCGCCCCGCAGCGATGCAGGTTTTCAACCTTCCGCATGCGCGCAAGGCAGATTCCCTTTCTTCTGTCCTGCCGCCGGGCAGCACCCGAATGATCAGCCTCCCCGCTTTTCGCTTCGCTAACCTGCCTGTGCCTTTCCTCACCTCAAGTATCCCCACGATGCGAATTTCATGTGTGCGTGCCAGCAGATTAGCGGGCCCGCGCAGCAGCCCAGGAGGCCCGGATGACCGCAAGCCGTCAGCCCAGCGCGAATACTTCACCACTGAACAACAATCGGCACTATTCTGAAAATGCCGAATCTTCAAAGGAGACCATGACCAGCCAGCCCAATACCGGTTCCGATCCAGCAGCCCAGGACATGAGTCCCGAGGAAATCCAAGCTGTCATCGACCGTATTCTTGCCAAGGATGTACCGGCCAGGAATGTCACCGCAACAGACACCGACAAGGCCGTGTTCGGCAGGGCGCAGGCGATCTCCCGCCGGGATGACGAGCACACAACCTACGACGGCGACCAGCAAGACCTTGAGGAACGGCGGGCGCTGCGGCGCGTGGCCGGCCTCTCCACCGAACTGGAAGATGTCACCGAAGTCGAGTACCGGCAACTCCGGCTGGAGCGGGTGGTTCTGGCCGGGCTCTGGTCCGAGGGCACCCTGGCGGACGCGGAAAACTCGCTGCGCGAACTCGCCGCCCTGGCTGAGACGGCAGGCTCGGAGGTCCTGGACGGCCTGGTGCAGCGCCGGGCAAAACCGGACCCCGGCACGTTCCTGGGCTCCGGAAAGGCCCTTGAACTCAAGGAGATCGTGATGGCTACCGGCGCCGACACCGTTGTGGTGGATGCGGAGCTGGCACCCTCACAGCGCCGTGGCCTGGAAGACATTGTCAAGGTGAAGGTCATCGACCGCACCGCCCTGATCCTGGATATCTTCGCCCAGCACGCCAAGAGCCGTGAGGGCAAGGCCCAGGTGGAGCTGGCACAGCTTGAATACCTCCTGCCGCGCCTGCGTGGCTGGGGTGAATCGATGTCCCGCCAGGCCGGTGGCCAGGTGGGTGGCGCCGGCGCCGGCATGGGTTCGCGTGGACCCGGTGAGACGAAGATCGAACTCGACCGCCGCCGGATCCGCACGCGTATGGCCAAGCTGCGGCGTGAAATAGCCGCGATGAAGCCGGCACGCGAAACAAAGCGGGCCAACCGCCGTCGTAATTCGGTGCCGTCCGTCGCCATCGCCGGGTACACCAACGCCGGAAAATCATCGCTGCTGAACAGGCTGACCGACGCGGGTGTGCTGGTGGAGAACGCACTCTTCGCCACGCTGGATCCCACAGTGCGCAAGGCCGAAACCTCGGACGGTCTGGGCTACACCCTGGCTGACACCGTGGGCTTTGTCCGTTCCCTGCCCACCCAGCTGGTGGAGGCCTTCCGGTCAACCCTGGAGGAAGTGGCGGACTCGGACCTGATCCTGCACGTTGTGGACGTTTCCCACCCGGACCCGGAAGGCCAGATTGCGGCCGTCCGGAAAGTCTTCAGCGAAGTGGACGCCCGCAAGATCCCCGAGATCATTGTGCTCAACAAGGCCGACGCCGCAGATCCTTTCGTGGTGGAACGCCTCAAACAGCGGGAACCGCGCCACGTGGTGGTATCCGCCCGTACCGGTCAGGGCATCGCCGAGCTGTTGCGCGCAATCAGCGACGGGATTCCCCGTCCCAGCGTTAAGCTTGAGCTCCTGATCCCGTACGACCGCGGTGATCTGATCAGCAAGCTGCATGAGACGGATGCGGAGATCCTGAGCCTGGATCACGGTGAGGACGGCACCCGCGCTGTGGTGATGGTCCGCGAAGGCCTGGCTGCTGAACTGGAATCATTCGTCAACCATGACTGAGGTTGTCGCGGGGGACATGGCGGGTACGGCGGCCGAGCAGTTCGTGATCGAACTGCTCGACCGCGCCGTCGCCGGCATGGGCGGTCAGAGCCGGAGCGGCCAGCACGAGATGGCCAGGCAGGTTGCCAAGGCAATTGAAACCGGCGATCACCTGCTCGTCCAGGCAGGCACAGGCACGGGGAAATCGCTCGCCTATCTCATCCCGCTGATTGCGCACTCGCTTGTGAGTGACAAACCCACACTGGTTTCCACCGCCACGCTTGCCTTGCAGACCCAGATTGTGGGCCGCGACCTTCCGCGGCTGCTCAAGAGCATCACTCCTGCCCTTGACCGGCCCGTCAAGGTCGCGCTGGTCAAGGGCCGCTCGAACTATGTGTGCAGGCACAAGCTCGACGGCGGGTTCCCGTCCGAGGAACCCGCCGAGGGCCAGCTCTTCTCCCTGGGCGAGGACACCAGCGTCCCGCATTTCGCCGCAGCCTTGGGCGGCCCGTCGTCCCAGCTGGGCAAGGAAGTGGTCCGGCTTCGCGAATGGGCTGCGAAAACGGGTTCAGGGGACCGGGACGAACTGCTTCCGGGCGTCACGGACCGGGCGTGGCGGCAGGTCTCCGTGACCTCGATGGAATGCCTGGGAGCGCAGAAGTGCCCGATGGCGGACGAGTGCTTCAGCGAACTGGCACGCCACGACGCTGCCGACGCCGACGTCGTGGTCACCAACCATGCAATGCTCGCCGTCAGCGCCTTTGAAGGCCTCGCCGTCCTCCCCGAATACGACGTCGTGGTGGTGGACGAGGCCCACGAACTCCAGGACCGGGTCACCGGCGCGGTGTCCGGGCAGCTTTCCGTGGCGATGGTCCACGCTGCCGCTTCAGGGGCACGGAAGCACACCGCCATCACGGTGGACGCCCTCAACGCGGCCGCCGCCAACCTCGAACTTGCCCTGGCCGGGGTGCCCAACGGGCTGCTCCCGAACGGCCTCAACGACGAACAGCTGGACTGCGTGGACCAGTTGCGCGAAGCGTGCCGCGCCGCGCTTTCCGATTCCAAGGGTGAGGGCGGCCAAACGGCCGACGGCGGGCGGCAGCTTGCCCGTTCGCGGCTGATGCTCATCCTTGAACTGTGTGAACGGCTGATTGTGGCCAAGGAAAACCGCGAAGTGGTCTGGTTCTCGCGCGCCAGTACTTTCGATCCGCAGCAGGGCTACGGGCAGCCGGATGACACCGCGCCGGTACTGATCAACATCGCACCCCTCAGCGTTGCCGGAAAGCTGCGCGAGGGGCTCTTCGCCGGCCACACCGTGGTGCTGACCTCGGCCACCCTGGCCATCGGGTCAGCCTTCGAACCGGCTGCCGGCGGGCTCGGGCTGGTCGGGGAGGGGGCGCCGAGCTGGACCGGAATCGATGTCGGCTCGCCCTTTGATTACCCCAAACAGGGGATCCTCTATGTGGCCGGGCACCTGCCCAAACCCGGCCGGGGTGCCTCGCCGGAGGCCCTCGACGAACTTGAAGCGCTGATCCGGGCGTCCGGGGGCGGAGCGTTGTGCCTCTTTTCGTCCCGCCGTGCCGCCGAGGAAGCGGCCGAGGCCATGCGTCCGCGGCTGGGGCTCAGCATCCTCTGCCAGGGCGATTCCACCATGACGGCACTGGTCAAGCAATTCGCGGACGAGCCCGACACCTGCCTGTTCGGGACCATGTCCCTGTGGCAGGGCGTCGACGTTCCGGGCGGATCGTGCCGCCTGGTGGTGATTGACCGGATTCCGTTCCCGCGGCCGGATGATCCCCTGATGACGGCGCGCTCCCGCGCCGTGGCGCAGGCCGGCGGAAACGGCTTCATGGCGGTGTCGGCCACGCATGCGGCGATCCGTCTGGCGCAGGGGGCAGGCCGGCTGATCCGCTCAACCGGCGACAAGGGTGTGGTGGCGGTCCTGGATTCGCGTCTTGCCACGGAGCGCTACGCCGGATTCCTTCGCGCCGCACTTCCACCTTTCTGGCCCACGACCGACCGCAAAACAGCTTTCGCGGCCCTGGAAAGGCTGGCGCGGGAGGGCTCTTGATCCGCAGGATCCTGCCGGGGCCGGATCCTGCAGAAGCCTGGCGGGGAGCGTACGCGCCATTCCTGACCACCAACAACGCGGGGTCACTTACGGCACTTCGGAGTCCCTCAAAGTCAATGGGTCGTTGCAACTTTGGGGCTAGGCTGCGGCGGCGATGAGTTGGCGCATACGTTGTTTGGGGGTCTCGAGGTTCAGTGTGGGGCGTGGCCGGTTGTTGAGTTTGTTGGCG